>NZ_SLXT01000007.1 GCF_004341395.1 Heliophilum fasciatum | reverse complement strand
ACGATCCCATTGTGGGCCGAATTCAGCACCGCCCCCAGTTGCTTGATCATCTCACAAGGATCTTTTTCTCGTGCTCCCATACTCGCCAAGGAACGCAGAACCATTTTTTCTATCCCCCCTCCGGTTGTCTCCCGATGATGCTGAAGGTAACCAATGCGCTGCTGATATTTTACTGTATTTTTCGAAAATTCAAAATACCATCTTCCCATGATGTCGCTTCTCTACCGCTGACCCGGCTTCATCGGCAAACTACCGGCGCCGCTGCGTGCTCCCCAGAATCCCTAACTCATCACGGTACTTGGCGACGGTCCGTCGGGAAATGTTGATCCCTTGCGCCTGCAATTGTTCGGCAATGCGCTGATCACTGAGCGGTTGTCGTGTATCCTCCGTAGCCACGATTTCCCGGATAGTACGCTTCACGCTTTCTGCCGCAACCATATCGCCGCCACAGTGCTGCCCTACGCCGCTACCGAAAAACATTTTTAATTCAAAGGTGCCCCAAGGCGTGGCAGCCCATTTATTGGCGACGGCACGGCTGACCGTCGATTCATGAACACCGATCCGTTCCGCCACATGCAACAAGTTGAGCGGCTTTAAGGCATGCAGCCCCTGTTCAAAAAAATCCCGCTGCAATTCCACCAGCGTCTGAACCACCTTATACAGGGTCAATCGGCGCTGTTCGATCGACCGGATCAAGCCCAATGCTGCCTGATAACGCTCCTCCATATATTTCTTTGTATCGGGATCATCTTTTCCAGCTTCCCGGTAGATCGAGCGATAGGCACTGTTGACGGCTATGCGAGGAATGTCCCGGTCATTGACAAGAATCACATACTCGCCCGCTACCCGCTCAATCATCACATCCAGCCGTTGCATTCGCACATCACCGGCCCGGCTAAAACGCCTGCCCGGACGAGGTTCCATCTGCCGGATCGCTTCTGCCAGTGCTTGCACCTCACTGACCGGTAATCGAAGCTTCTTGGCGATCACGGTCATTCTTCCTGCCGCCAAATCTTCCAGATGGTCATGGAGAAAGGTCTCCAAATCCGGATTGAGCATGCCTAACTGGTCAAACTGGATGCGCAAGCATTCGGCCAAGCTGCGAGCACCGACACCGGCAGGCTCAAAGGTTTGCACGATCTGCAGTACTCGCGCCACTTCTTCTTCACAGACATGCAAAGCAGCAGTTGCTTCCGATATACTGCACTGCAGGTAGCCATTGTCATCGATGTTGCCAATCAAGTACTCACCGATACGGCACTCCCGTCCGTTGGGAACAGCGATATGCAATTGGGTCGTGAGGAAGTCAAACAAGGACGGCTCTTCGGTAATCACATTTTCATAATCAGGTGCTTCCGCGACTTCACGCCATCCGGTCATCCCTCGAAAAGCTCCGTCAACGGGAAAAAAATCCGGTTCGGGAGCATCAGACGGTGGCAGAGGATCCTGTTCCAGCAACGGATTGACCAGCAGTTCCTGCTCAACATGACCAATCAATTCCTGCGTATTCATCTGCAAAACCGCCAGCGCTTGGCGCAACCCTTGAGTAATCATCAGTTTCTGCGACTGCTCAAGGGCCAATCCAAAACCGAAACTCATGAGTACTCCACCTTTCGTCAGTCAGGCATGGAATTCTTACAAGGGCTCGTCCCCAAATAGCATGTAGGCTTATTCTCCATATATGGAAAAAACCCTGCCATATTGATTTATTTTCGAAAATATAGCTTTGCTGATGCCACCAAATACCACCTTTTCAGTCAAGATTTCTACCTGCTAAACTTCATGACCTTGCCTGGTCGCACCGGAACATGGGTTAGAATATACTATACTTGCTTGAAGGTTCATAGCCAACCAAAGGAGGAGTTCCGATGGATTTTCCCTATTATGAAATGGAATATCAATTTGCCCAACTGCCAACGCCTTTTGGAACATTAACCTATGTGGTCGAACCAGGCGATTCGTTACTGTCCATCGCCAGAAAATTCAATACGACCATCAACAATATCCTGCTCTTCAACCGTATTTCCAATCCGAATCTGATCTACGTAGGGCAAAGCGTGATCGTTCCGTTGTCGCCACCGGAGTCGATCATCTACATTGTTCAAATGGGCGACACGCTTTATTCCATTGCCAAACGCTTTGGAACCAGGGTTGATACGCTCATAGCCATCAATTATTTGACAAGACCCCAACTGATCTATCCGGGGCAACAACTCGTCGTGAATCCTTCCTTGCGAGGGTAAGTCATAATGATGGCTTCCCTTTTCCTTTGCCCAAGGTATCAACAAAAAAGACCACTGACATTGTCAGCAGCCTGTGCAGATGATTTAATTACTGAATGCGCAAAATAAGCTTGGCAACGTTTTCGCCAAAGCGCAACTATCAATTTTCTTTCCCACCAAGGTGATGATCTCCGCGTCTACTCCATGGGCTTCTATGACCTGGGCACATTCTTTAAGGAGTTGGACCGTGTTGCCTTCCGGTTTGGGGCTACCGCTAAGGAGAAGCACTTTCGGCACAAAAACTCATCCTCTCTGACTTCGGTTCTTGGGTCTTTGGTCTTCGGTTATAACTATTCTGCTTCGCCGTTCATTATAGCATATCGTCAATGGCTTGTTTATTGCCCTTACCCAACTTGCGCACCACTCTCAATCAGCTTTGTCACCACATAACGCAGCCCATCCTCCAGTGATACAGTGTCAATTCCAAGTATCCATCTTAACCAAACAGGGCTAACTCTTCCCGCCGGTTGCCTGATAACCATTGAAGTGTTCTCGTAAAGACCGCATTCTCCCAGGCAAGACTCGTAAAGGTATGATCGGCATCCTGGATAAAATCGATTTCCGTCAGATGCTGAAGGCCGGCGGCATTACGGTTTTCTCGATACAACAACGTATTCGCGCAAGAAATCTCATTATCATTAGTGCCGTGCAGAATCAACGAGGGCTTCGGAAACTTTTTGCTTGCTTTTAACGGCTCGTATTCGCGAAGTGATTCGATAAAGGGCTTACTAATCGCATACCCCTCAAAGTCGCCGATACCCTGCTTTAGAATTTCTGCTGTCAACTCTTCACCAAGTATTCCCGTGATATCCTGCCAGGGTCGCGCCACCGGAGCCCAAAGTATCGTACGCTCTAATTGTGGCAACCGGGGTGCAGCCAGCGCTGTCACAGCCCCCCCTAAACTGAGGCCGAGCAGTGTAATTCGATAAGGGTCGATCCCCGGGGTGGATGCTATCGTCTTTACCGCCGCACAAGCTTCATGGACCTGCTTGGTAAGCGTTGTTCGTTCATACTCGCCGTCACTGTCACCACATCCACTGAAGTCAAACCGCAGCACTGCATATCCTGCTTGGGCAAAGAAACGGGCTGCCTTGACAAAGATACGGTGTAACCCTACTTTGGTGCCACAAAAGCCATGGCACATGACAATCGCGGGAAGTTGGCTATTTCGCGATTGGGCACTTCCCTCTTCCGGCCAATGCACTATGCCCCGTAATGTTTGACCATGGACTTGAAAACTTTGAAAACGCTCCAATTTGCTCCGCCCCTTTACTTATCGTTAGCATTCTTGCGCAGTTCTTTTTCTTTCACTTATCGAGTTCCTGTGGTTGACAGCGTGGCAGTTCCCCAAAAGAAAAGAGGCCCTGAAAAATCCCCCGCTCAGCAGGATACTCTTCGGCCTCCGGTTATCCAGTCAGCACTTCCCGTAGATGCCGATATCCATATCAAAGTAATCTTATCGGTTAATGTCATATTACTTCTTGCCTTTCCATCTGTCAATACGCAAAGACTATTTTGCCTTGACAAAGTCAGTACAATGGGTATACAACAAAGTGCACAGTTACACCACCCGGCGAAGCACGGTGAAGATCAACATCAAGGGACCGGGGCTGAGTCGACAAAGGGAGTACCACCGACAACGTGATACTCCCTTTGTTCGTTAATGATAGCTTCGCCTGGTCAATATCACTGCCGTTGCCCTATCAATTGCCCGTAAGCTACACTCCCGGATCGTCTATCACCACCGGTTCTACGGTTTTTCCTGCCAACCAGGTGGATATCAGCCCGGTTACACCCAGCAACCCTGCCCATAGGTACATCCATCCAACCGTATGATGGCAGTCCATTGTGGATTTACCGCAGATACCAATCAGCCAACTTTGCGGGATCAGGAAAATTACCAAACCGCTAATCGCTAAAAGCAAACCCAGAATCCGCTGTCCTACCTGCTCCTTGACGACCAGTAATGAACCTGCAATCAGCAGTGCAAACAAGGAGATCAGGAACGCTGCTTGGTATGCATAATGGCAACGCATAGGAATCGCACTTCCGGACTGAGTAATGACAAGCTCCCTGCAGATCGGCACTATTTTCGGTGTAACCAACAGGGCTAAACTAAAAAAAATCGCTGCATAACCAAAATAATTCCAACGAGATTTCAACGTGCTCCCTCCGATTCTTACGGTTCGTGCCGACGACGCAAGCGAACGGCATCAGAACGCTCAATGGGCTTTGCTCTCCCCGCGCACGGATGTGGCATCCGTTGCGCCATTCATAGATTCATGAGTACCTGGTTGTCCTTGCGGTTCTTTCATCTCATGCGTTTTCTGACTGGTTCCGCTTAAGGGTACCGTACTTGAAGTAGCACTTGAAGCTGCATGCCCTGGAGCACTTGTATTAAAGGGATACCGGTTCCACCCCTGGGACAAGACGGTGATACCCAAGAGAACAATGATCACACTGGCCCACGTATACAGGCGTAGCGACATTTCCTCACCTCGTTTCATCATTTCATTTTTCCGCCAATATCTACATCCTGTGAAATAACCCAGTGACGTTCCTGGCATCTTCATTCGGATAAAACAAAAAGCCGAGGTTAGGCGTCATGAAAACGCCATAACCTCGGCCTCCGGTCTGTCCGGTTAGCCCGTCACTTTGTGATTGGGTTGACACAGATGCTACCGTATTTCCTTTTTCTTGTCAATATCTTTTTCTCATGACTATTCACAAAGAGCATTTTCGGGTTTGGGATCGATCAGCCAACTACGTTCGACTCTTCCGAGCAAAAAAGGATTGACAAAACTCCATTTTTCCGATTTAATTACTAATGAATAAGGAACCAAAAATAAGTTGCTGACTGGTCAACCAGAGGCGCTGTCTTACACCCGACGTGTAGGCAGCGCTTCTTTTTTTTCGGAGGTGATGATTTCAATGATGGGCAAAACCATATCCAAACAGTACACCCGATCCGTACCGGCAAACGTTGCTTATGCCAAGGGCAGCATCGTTACAGGATGGCATTGGCACAACTCCACTTGTGCAAAAGTCTCAATAACAGCATAAATAAAGCGAGGTGATCAGGTTGTCCTTTTTCGATCAAAAAGAACCCCCGCGCCGTGAAGAACGTCTCGGTGCTTGCATCGCCATGAACGATACCGTTCATAACTTGGCAAAAAAGAAAAGTTGCCTGCATGATGACGGCGAACGAGCTTTTAACCAGGGGTCCATTTGTTTATTACTGCCGGCGCTGGCGATCCTCAACTCCATCCCCGACAGCGTGGTCCTGATCCACGGCGCCAATGGCTGCGGTTCCTCTTCTCATTCGCAAAACGCCAATACCCGTTCCGGTAGTTTCCAGCGAACCGGTACAGGCAAAGACGCCCTTTGGCTCTCCACCGGGCTCAACGAAACCGACGTGATCAGCGGCGGCGAATTGAAATTGGCCCCAGCCATTCGCGAAGCCGACCAGCGCTACCGGCCCAAAACAATCTTTGTCGTATCCACCTGTGTCCCCGGCATCATCGGCGACGATATCGACGGGGTAATCGCGGAAGTACAACCAGATGTGTCTGCGCGGATTGTACCGATACATTGCCAAGGCTTCAAAACCAAGATCTGGGCAACCGCCTATGATGCCGTATACCACGGTATCGGCCGGACATTGCTGGACGAGCCTGACGATGCGGCTCCGGAGGCTGCCCAGGGTGATGCCCAGGATGCTGCCCTGGAAGCCCCCACCGGCGCTCCACAAGCAACCGTGCAAACAGCCTCCCCTGAAAATGATCAACCCAACCGCACGGTCAATTTGATGAATATTTCTTCGATGGGGCGCGTAGACGAATTGGAATTAGAGCGCCTGCTCAAGGCCATCGGTTTGGATGTGAATTTCTTCCCGGTTTTTGCTTCTCCCGACGGGATGTTTCGCATGACCAAGGCCGCTCTTTCCATCAGTACCTGCCCCACTCATGATGATTACATTCTCAAACATCTTCACGAAAAATACGGTGTGCCCTACCAGCTTAAACACATGCCCATCGGCATTGAAAACACGAACCAATGGATTCGTGATATTGCCGCCTTTTTTGGCGTTAGCGATCAAGCGGAACAACTGATTGCCCGGGAAGAGCAGGAACTGCAAGCAGCGCTGGCGGAATTCAAACCGCTCTTTGCTGGCAAAACCGTCTTTGTCAGCGCCGGTGAGTTTCGCGCCTTAGTCACGGCCCAACTGCTGACGGAACTAGGCTTTACAGTAAGCGGAATCCGCTCTTTTCACCACGATGAGTTTGCTGAAGAGGAATATAAAAAGTTGGCCCGTCAAAGCAAAGACGATTATGTCGTGAACATTGCCAACGTTCAGCCCTTTGAAGAGGCCAACTTGTTGCAAAAGCTCAAGCCCGATTTGTTCCTCGGTCATACCAACGGCAACATGACGGCCGCCAAGCTGGGGATTGCTACCCATGTGATCTATAACACCGGCTTAAGCTATGTGGGCTATAAAGGCGCTTATGAATTAGCCCGGCGTTTGTATCGCCAGTTGCGCAATCCTGCCTACAACGCTAATTTAGCCAAACATCTGCGGCTTCCCTACCAAACCGAGTGGTATCAATCGAATCCCTTCCAATATATTAAGACACGGGGAGGCTCACTTCATGGCTAATCACGTATTTGTTGAACGGCCTCGTTATACTTGCGCTTCCGGCGGAGCCGTCGCCACCGTGACTGCACTGCCTGGCGGCATTCCGATCCTTCATGCCGCGCAAGGGTGCGCCGGTAACTTTGCCTGGACCCAAAATGGAGCGGCCGGCCTTCAGGTAGGCGGCTACTGCGGCAGTTTGACCGTGCCTAGTTCCAACATACAGGAACGGGAAGTTGTCTTTGGCGGTGTCGAGCGGCTCCATGAACAAATTGGCCACACCCTGAAGATCATGGACGGCGAATTGTTTGTGGTATTGACCAGTTGTGTCACCGAAGTCATCGGCGATGATGTGGCTCCGGTCATCGCTGAGTACCGTGAACAAGGCATCCCCATCACCTTTGCCGAAACGGCCGGATTTAAAGGCAATGCCTATGTCGGCTATGATCTGGTGCTGCAATCCCTTTTCCGTGATGTGCTGCAACGGGGGATACCAACTGTAAAGCGGAACGTCAACCTTTGGGGGATTCCTCCTTATCAGGACGTGTTCTGGCGCGGTAACCTGTCCGAACTGCGCCGCTTGCTGGAAAAGCTTGGTCTCACCGTGAACAGCTTCTTCACGGCGGAAGACACGGTGGAAAGCATCCGCCATGCGGCATCAGCGGAATTAAACATCGTTGTCTCCGAAACCTATGGGCTGGAAGCGGCCAAGGCATTTCAAGAAATTCATGGCGTGCCTTTTCTTTCATTGCCCTTACCGATCGGGCCTTCCGCGACGGAACCGTTTTTGACCAAAGTCGGTGAAGCACTTGCGCTGGAATCGGCTGTTGTTGAATCGGTCATTGCATCGGAACGTCGTTCCTTTTACCATACCCTGGGGCCACTCACCGATTGCTATAATGACTTTGATCTCCAGCGCTATGCCATTGTCGTGGGCGATGGAAATTATGCGCCGGCGCTGACCCGCTTCCTCGCTGATGATTTAGGGTGGTTGCCGGAACTCGTCGTCATCACCGATCCTCATGATGATGACAAGCAAACGCTTTTGCAAGCGCGCGTAGCAGCAAGCCCAACAGGCCTTACGCCGCAGCTGGTATTTGAAAGTGACGGCAGTCAGATCATTGAGCATTTCCGCCGGCGCTGGCCTTCCGACCCCCAGCAAAAATACAAAAATGCCTTTAATCCGGCCTTTGTCGTCGGCAGTTCGCTGGAAAGAGAACTGGCCGCCACGCTCGGCGCGGGACATTTAAGCGTCAGCTATCCTGTGGCCAACCGGGCGATTCTGGATCGGGGATATACCGGCTACCGGGGAGGATTGCGCTTGATTGAAGATTTGATCGGTCAGATCATCGCGGGACGGTAAGTACATACCGTCAAAACCAATACGAAATACGACCTATGGAGCCAGGTTGTTCGAAAGCACAACCTGGCTTTTTTTGTAGCAAATAAAATGTTCATGACTCGTTGGGTCACAGGCTATGATAAAAAAGTTTTTCATAAAAAGGGTGAGGGTCTGTTCCTCATCAGACCTTCACCTGCTCCATCGCTGCCCTCCGGGCAAACCTTTTTTCAAAATAACCAATCACCGCATCCACCGTCAAACCCAACAGGGCGATCAAAAGGGCTGCTGCAAAAATCCGTGTAATATAATAGTTTTCCTGATAGCTCCGAAGCAGCCAGCCCAAGCCGGAATCAGCCCCCATCATTTCGGCGGCCACGAGCATGAGAAAAGCGTAGCCTGCACTTAATCGCATCCCCGTAAAGATGGCCGGTGCCGCTGCCGGCAGTACCACTTGGGAAAATAAGCGCCAGCGACCGACGCCAAAAGAGCGCGCCGATTTAATCAGTAAGGGATCGGTATGCTGAATACCGGCAATGGTATTAAACAAAATCGGCCACGTACAAGTCCAGGCGATCATCACAACTTTGCTGGATTCATCAATGCCTAAGAAAAGCATCACAATATGATAAAAAATAAAGGGGTTCGTTTGAGCACAGACATTCACGATAGAATCGAAGGCTTTGTTGAGCTTTTTGAACCAACCGCCTAACAAAAAGCCCAAAGGAATCGCCAGCGCCAACGCTAGCAGATACCCTCCCAGTGCACGAACTAAACTGATTTGAGTGTGTTTCCATAACCCTGCGGACACCGCGGGATCGTTGAACGCCGCCAGCACGGCCGACAGCGGCGGTACAAAGAGGGGGTCGATCCAGCCGAGGGTCGGCGCTAATTCCCATAGGGCTAAAAAAACCAAGATGACGGCGGCCTTCCGTCCAATGTTCACGGCGAATTCCATCCGTTGCTCCTTTCGATCCTGATGCTATGGTTTGATCACCGGCACAAAATTGCCGGGCTCATCATGTTCCTTCGGAAGTTGATTTTGCTCGCTCCCGCTTTGATTCTGATTTTGACCTGAACGATGTTGGCTGTGATCCATGTTGGATTGCCCCGGGCTCACACCGTGCTGGCGATGATCCATAAGCGGCTGATTTTGCGCCCTGCCGAAATTTTTATCTTCTTCATTAACCCGATCAACGACCCCATCCCCCACATAAATGAAGCTGAACAGGAGCGAAGCGATCAATATCCACTCTCCCCAGCCAAGTTGCCGAGCTTTTGCTTTTGCCGTCTCCGTGCCCGATAAGGACTCCCCATCCTGAGTTGGCTCTTTCCAGAAAAAATAACTTCTCTCCACCCATCGCAACAATTGCGCAGTGCCGTAACCTAAGGCAATGATCATGACGGCTGACGCATAAAGCCGGGGGAACTGATACATACAGTGCGCGTTATGCACCGCCCAGCCCAAGCCGGCACTGGCACCGATCATCTCCGCTGCCGTAAGAATAAAAAAGGCCAAGTTGACGGCAATCCGCAACCCCACAAAAATCGACGGCGCTGCTCCCGGCAGGAGCACCTGCGTAAAAAAATCCATCCGTGCGATGTTCATGGAACGGGCTGTCTTGATATACACCGGATCAACCATACGTACTCCGGTAATCGTATGATGAAGAATCGGCCAGAGGGCTACCCAGCCGAGAACGGCTGCTTTCGCCATTTCGCCAATACCAAAGAAAAAAATAAAAACAGGCATCAGCGAAAAGGGATTTACTTGACCGAAGACACGTAACAGCGGCCGTAAATCTTCGGCCAACCCGGTTAGCCATCCACCCAAAAGGATACCCAGGGGCAAGCCGATCAGAGCCGCCCCCAGTAACGCCACGATGACCCTCCAAAGGCTTACCACCGCATGGGTAGCGAGGGTACCGTCAAAAAGCAACTGTACGATGGTGGATAGCACTTGCGAAAAGGAAGGTAAAAACTGCGGATCGGCCCATCCGAAACGAGGTGCCAGCTCCCATAGCCCAATGATGGCGATCCATCCGGCATATTTGTACCAGCCATCAAAGGATGTGCCGCCTTCTTTTTTCGCCGGCCCTCGATCGTCCGCTAGGTCATTGAGGTCATGGTTCACCCATGTTGTTGTACGAAACAAAATGCCGACACCCCCACCTGGCTGTTTTAGAGATTCACCGATTTGGATATCACTTCAGCCACATCCTGATTGCCAGTCTGAACGCGCTTGCTTTTGACCAGGGAATTTTCGTCCTGAAGCAATTCCCACACCTTGTGACGAATCCAGCTGTATTCAATGGAAGCAATCGTCTCCGCATAGTGACGGGGACGGGGCAGATTGACATCGATGATTTCCCGGAGCCGTCCCGGATGCGCCTGCATAATCGCCACCCGGTCGGCGAGGAAAACGGCCTCATCAATACTGTGAGTCACGAAAATGATCGTCTTATGGGTCTCTTCCCAGATGCGTAACAACTCTTCCTGTAAGATTTCCCGGGTCTGCGCATCAAGGGCGGCAAAGGGTTCATCCATCAACAATACTTCCGGATCATACGCCAATGCCCGCGCGATGGCCACCCGTTGCTTCATCCCGCCCGATAATTCATGAGGATAGCGGTCTTCAAATCCCCGCAATCCGACCAATTCGATATATTCCTGGCTGATTTTACCTCTTTTTTCCTTCGGTATCTTTTTCACTTCCAAGCCGAATTCCACATTCGCGCGCACCGTCCGCCAGGGAAACAACGCATACCCCTGCAAAACAATTCCCCGATCCAAGCCCGGCCCGGTGATGCGTTGATCATCGATCAAGATCTCACCGGACGTGGCCGATGATAACCCAGCGATAATATCTAGGAATGTTGATTTCCCGCAGCCGCTAGGCCCCACAATCGTCAAAAATTCACCTTGGCGAACTTCCAGGCTGACATCACGAAAAGCGACATATTCCCCGGAGCCGTCCCCCTCGTTCGTGCGAGTCTTAAAAATTCGGCTGACATTGCGAGCGACAATCTTATTCGGGGCGATTTTTGCAGCAACGGCAGGCTGCGCCGCAGAATTCTCTTGGGTTTTGCCCCCTTCTTTGCTTTCCGTTTCTTGTTGATGTACCGTCATAGCTCAGGACTCCTTTCAAAATTAACCGCCAGTGAATCGCCCCGTATTAACCGCGCGTGAATCGATCGGTGACCAGATCGGACGGTTTGATTTTTCCTTTGGGGATCACATCATGCGCTTCCAGATCCTCAATCCAAGGCTCAATTTGTGTTTCATCAATTTCCCGGCTGCTGGCATAATAGTGAACGCCCGTCACCGGTACCCCGAGGGCTTCTTCTGTCCATTGCCGGGCAAGCTCGGGGTTGTCATTGGCCCACTTCTGCCCTTTGGTAATTGCACGAGCAAATTTCTTCACCGTTTCGGGATTTTTGGCAATAAAATCATCGGTAAAGACATAGTAGGTTACCCCAGCGGCGGGACCCAGTTGGGTTTCACTGGTGTCCGCAACTTTGAGCGCACCTGATTTCTCCATGGCCTTATAATAGGGCGGATGAATACCGCCAACATCGATCAAACCCTGCTTCAGCGCTTGCACCGCCTGAATATCGGGCATGGTCACCCATTCGATCTTATCGCGGGGAAGGCCGTACTTATCGGCGATTTTATTCGCCAGAAAATCAGCGCAGATGTTTTTGCTGATGGTCGAAAACTTAAGTTTCCGGTCAACATTTTTCAATTGATCAAACGATGTGATGCCACTATCCGGATTGACATACCAATTCATATGCCGCAGGTCAGGATCAAACTCGAGTGACGGCTCCTGACCACCACGGACGACGCCGGTGATTTTTGCACCGCCCGCTTTGGCTACGGCAATCGTATTGGGGTGAAAGGATCCGACATCATTATTGCCATTTAAAATAGAAGGAATCTGCTGCGGCGCCTGCGTTTCCCCTGTATATTCCAGCCGGATTCCTTCTTCCGCAAAGTACCCCAGCTTTTCGGTCACCAACCACGGCGTCAAGGAACAATCTTTGCGCGTCCATGTTTTCACAGTCAGCAAACCGCTATCGCCACTGTTGCTATTCTCATGTTGCTGGAGATCCGTTCCGAAAACGACGGCCACCAGGGCTACCAATGTGGCCATCCCTAGATACAGTTTGTTTTTATTGGGAGCTGCCATTGTATTTCTTCCTCCTTCTGATCAACATTGCCCTTTTCTTCCCCTTCCGGTACCCAGATTGCTTACCATGCTGTTGTACTTTGTTTCCAAGCGAGCAACCGGCGTTCCGCCCACGCGAAAAGCTGATTGATAGAAAGTCCCAATACCGAGATGACCATCGTCGCTCCGAACAAATCCGGAATCTGATAATTGTTCTGGGCATTCCAGACGAGCCAACCTAACCCACTGCTGGCACCAATCATTTCAGCGGCGATGAGCATGAAAAAAGCCAAACCGGAACTCATTTTTACACCGTGAAAAATATTCGGTGCTGCCGAAGGAAGGATCACTTTGAAAAAAAGCGCATTTTGACGGACACCCATGGAATGGGCTGATTTGATTAACAAGGGATCCACGTTTTTGACACCGGTAACGGTATTAAACAAAATCGGCCAGAGACATACCCAAAAGATCATCGATATTTTTGATACTTCACCGATACCAAAGAGCAAGATAAAAACGGGAAAAAGGGCAAAGGGATTGACTTCACCCATCAGACGCAGCACCGGCGTAACGATCCGTTCGAACGTCCGATACCAACCTCCCAGCAAGAACCCCAATGGAATGCCTACCATCATGGCCAGGATAAAACCAAGCAACGCTCGGGACAGACTTACACCGACATGTTTGATCAACGTACCTTTGACCAGCCATTTCCCAATGGTCGCCAAAGCAACACTTGGCGGCGCAATAAAAGTTTGTTCCACCCACCCCACGCGGGGAGCAATTTCCCATAATAGAAGAAAGACGATGATTGCCGCACTGTTGGCGAAACCTTGCTTAACCCAAGATCGTATCTTTTTTTGAACCGACAGTTGCGATGACGACTTTTTGGCCATCGCAAGTTCTTGCGCGCCGATTTCTTTCTTCAACAAAACACCCACTTTGCATCTCGCTCCTTTCCTGACCATGTCAACTGCATGGCTTATCCTTTTCCGGCTCTTTCCGGTGCCTGCTTCCACGTCAATAAGTTCGCTTCAAACCAGTGAATATAATAATTGAGGCCCATTCCCAGCAAGGCGATCGTAATCGTTGCCACAAACAGACGGGGAATAAGATTGTTGATTTGCGAGTTGTGAATCAACCAACCTAAACCGGCACTGGCACCAATCATTTCGGCGGCAATCAACATGAGAAAGGCCGTCGTTGAGCCAAGCCGGATACCGGTAAAGATCGACGGTGCAGCGCCGGGCAAGATCACTTTGAAAAAAATCGTGACCGGGTTTGCGCCCACTGACCGGGCACTTTTGATATAAAGCGGATCCACTTGCTGAACACCGGCAATCGTTGTAAACAACACCGGCCAGATCGTGGACCAAAAGATGATGCTGACTTTGGCTACTTCCCCGATACCGAAGAAAAGAATAAAAATCGGAAAAAGCGAAAAGGCATTGATTTGACCAAAAAGCCGTAATAAGGGCCGCAAGTACTGCGTCAGTCGTGGAAAAATGCCACCGAGAATAAATCCTGTAGGAATGGCCAGGACAATCGCTAAAAACAATCCCAGCAGCGTTCGCCGCAAACTGGTGACGATGTGTATAAACAGTTCTCCACTGCTGCCGATTTTCCACATATCAGCGATGACTTGAGAAACCGGCGGAATAAACTGGGGATCGGCGAGACCGATACGCGGCGCCATTTCCCAAATGACGAAAAAACCAATCAAGCCAATGTAATCAATGAATTTGTCCGTCCATTTTGCCAATCGGTTGGCCATGGTTTTTAACCCCCTTTTTTCATGCAGGTTTCCAGAAAAATTCCCGGTAAAACGCTATCGCTTCGCAGGCAAACAAAAAGGAGGCTGGTTTTAACACCAGGCCTCCAGTTTAACTGGTCAACCTCCGTTGTTGTTTCCCTCATGTTGATTGTCTGCCAAAACCAATCGTCCCTGTTGCAAGTTAACCACATGGTCAGCCCGGGCAGCCATCGCCGGATCATGGGTGACGACGATCACTGCGGCACCGGTTTCCCGAGCATCGGCCAGCCAATCCATCACTTTGTTCGCCATGATCGGATCCAGATCATTGGTCGGTTCATCGGCTAATAAGATCGGTGGTTCTAACAGCAAGGCTCTGGCCAAAGCGACCCGGCGCAACTGCCCGAGGCTCAGTTCCTGGGGACGGTGATGCATCCGGTTCGCCAGACCAAAATGAGCTAACAGCGCTTGCGCTTTTTTCACTACTGCTTTTTCTTTCCGCGCCAGCCAGGCAGGCACTAACACATTCTCAATGGCCGTAAGGGAACTGATGAGACGGGCACGCTGAAAGATAAGTCCAAAATATTGCCTTCGCAATGCCGCCTGCCCTTTTGGTGATAACTGCGAAGCCGCAATCCCATCGACAAGGACTTCCCCGGCCGATGCTTTTTGTAGCAGTCCCATGATCGAGAGGAGTGTTGTTTTGCCACTGCCCGAGGGACCGGTAATCGCCAGCATCGATCCGCTTTCTACAACGACTGAAATATGTTCCAGGATCGTCTCCGACCCATAATTTTTATGGATTTTTTTCGTCTCTAAAATCGCCTTGCCCACGCGCTACCTCCTTTCCCCCACTGTTCAATCGAACTCCCCACGGGTCATCACGGAAGTCGGCTCCACATGGCTTCCTTGATACGCCGGCAGCCAGGCGGCCAAAGCGCCCAGCCCCAAGTAGAGCAAGGTGACCGCGAAGATCGTGGAAACCATATAACCAAAACCCGGAGCGATGTAGGGAAACGACTGATAGGTCTGTAACACCGACAACGTTCCTTCGTACAACGGAAGGGTCAGCACCCCTCCCGCTGCAACACCGCCTAAAATTACCACCAGCGCTTCACCGATCACCAAAGCGGCTACATCACGAGTTGTCGCGCCAATCGCCAGGTACAGCCCCCATTCCGCCTGACGTTCCAGTGTAAGTGTATAAAACCGGGAAAACAGTTGCAGCAGCGATACGATCACGGTCAGCAACCCTATGCCCCCCAGTAATACCAGCAATGCCGTGAATTGATCGCTAATTCGCTGTTTCACCTCCGATGCGACGATCACCTTACAATATCCCAGGCGTTGAATTTCCGAACTGATGGCTGCAATATCGGCTGATGGGTCCAGCTTGATCAAAACGGTGGAAACCAAATTCTTGGGCTCGCCTACCTTTTGCCATGTCTGGCCAAGGGGTTTACTGTTCGCGGCCAGTCGCCGGGCTTCATCAAGATTGACCAGTATCGAATAATCCAGACTTGTTCCTGAGTACTCCAAATTGGAGACGACCCGAAAGGATTTGCCCAGTACACGCAGTTGATCACCAAGAACATCGGGCACCTTCGGCCCGACAATGATCTCATCATCGGCCAGATTCCCTTTTTGAATGGTTTTCAGCCATGGGCTGATAATCCAGTCACTGGATGGGTCATAACCGACAAGCCGGATCTCTTCCCCCACATCACAGCAATCCGATGTCAGTGTATGGGTAAAAAACTGCGGAGTCGCCTGTTGGACGTGGGGGATCTTGCGAATCGCATCGACGATGTCTTTGGATAAATAGCTGTTGACGGGAGCACCGCCGAAAAGCAACCCCGGTTCCATGGAAACATCGCCGGGAACAACGACCAGATCGGCGCCGAGCCGTTCTTTTGATGTTTCTAAACCCACCGATACACCCCGGTACAACAGCGATACAGTAATGACGATGGCAACACCGACGGCCATCGTGAAGAGCATAATCAGACTTGCTACCTTACGGTGATTTATGCTTTTCCAGATAATCGCGAACATGCACCACCGTTCCTTTCCGTTACGCCAGCCGTCAAAACCCTATCAGGGAAATAAAAAAGGCCAAAACCTTATGATCGGTTTTGGCCTTCAGTTTCCTGATCAGCTAGCTATAAATTTGTGATGATGATAATACACAAATCCGAGGCTGTCAATATTTATTTTCCATTTCATTGCTTCCAAAACTTTTTACCGACAAAAATGCAGCAACCATCCATTCCTCGTTTTCAAGCCTGCATAAGCAACTTTAAAAAATATATTGACAGAACCATACAATTGTGAAACAATGACCCCAGCAACACGCTGTATTTCTAATATCTAGAAAGCAATGGTTGCCGCTGTTCACTTCGTATCGAATCGAATAATGGTACCAACGTCGATTATGCCCGACCAGTTAAACCGGAGGTCATATTCCAATGATTTGGAATATGACCTCTTTTCTATTTCGGGCCGAAGTTGGAAAAACCCAAAAAGTCAGCATCAAAGGGGGATCGTCATGGCCATCAACATTCGCAATTCCGAAGCGCCCATCCGTGAATTTCGCCTGGGGGCCATCTCGGGCTACAACGGAACCGTCACCGACTTAGTCGAGAAGAGTTCCGGGTGTTCGCTCAAAAACCGGGAACGCTGCTTCTCGCAAAGCACGTCCTGCAGCGCCGGTTGTGCCCAAGGGTATCTGTCGGGCATAATCGATGCCGCAATCATCAATCACGCACCGGTTGGGTGTGCCGCTGATGCCATTTATTCCAACGTAACCAACAAATGGGGCAATTCCATCCGGGACTGGAAACACAAAAACATCCACTTCGCCAGCACGAACCTCAACGAACAGGATACGGTGTTCGGGGCCACCGGCAAACTACGGCAAACCATCGAAGAGATTTACCAGCGCTATCATCCTAAGGTTATCTTTGTGACTACCTCCTGCGTATCGGGGATCATCGGCGAAGATATCCAAAGCACCTTGGACGAACTGGCCGATGATATTCCTGTTCCTCTCGTCCCGGTATTTTGCGAAGGTTTCAAATCCAAAGTATGGGCTTCCGGATTTGACGCTGCCTTCCATGCGATCCTTACGGGAGTCGTCAAACCACCAGAAAAAAAGACAAATTTCGTTAATATGATCAATTTTCGCGGCAGCGCGCGCAAGGAAATTATCGAAATGTTTGCCCAGTTCGGTGTCGAACCGTTGTTCGTTGCACCCTTTTCGACGGTAGAGCAACTGTCCCGAGTTTCCGAATCGGCCGCCACCGTCAGCATCTGCGGTACGCTGGGCAGCTATCTTGGCAATGGACTCGAACAAGAGTACGGCGTTCCTTATGTGAAGTCCTTGCAGCCCCACGGTGTTGCCGGTATTAAAAGCTGGTTACGCGGTCTTGGCCAGGCGATCGGTAAAGAAACCGAAGTGGAAGCCTATATCGCCAAAGAAGAAGAACGCATTGCCCCTGCCTTAGAAAAACTGCGTGCCAAGCTCAGGGGAACCAAGGCCGTCGTTGGAATGGGACCCAGCTATGGTCACAATTATATCCGTGTTCTCAATGAGTTGGGTATCGAAGTGATCTGGGGCGCCACCTGGCATTATGATCAGCAATATGATCACGGCGCTTTGCCGGAGTCCGTTAAGCATGTGGCGCAAACCCAAAAGGATCTGCCAATCAGCGTCTGTGACCAGCAAAACTTTGAAATTATCAACCTCTTAAACCGGCTTCGCCCTGACATCTACATCTCCCGTCACTCCGGCTCCGCCATGTGGGCCAATAAGCTGGGCATTCCCTCCATTCCGATCATTGATGAATATACAGCCTTTGGGTTCAATGGCCTGATCAGTTTTGGCCAGCGGATCCACGATACCTTGACGAACCGGAGCTTTGCCAAGAACTTGGCCAAGCGCACACGCTTGCCCTACACCGATTGGTGGATGAAGCAAAATCACTTTGCCCTTTTGGAAGAAGCCGCAGAATAGAAAAAAGGTGGGTTCCCAATGTCAACTTCCACATACATTGATCAACCTCGTGTCGTCTGCGCATTAGGCGCATTAGAATCGGTGCTGGCCATCGATAGAGCTGTTCCGGTTCTGCATGCCGGCCCCGGTTGCTCGTCCAAGCTTTCCAGTGCCATCGGTGGACTAAATGGTTGCCAAGGCTCGGGATATATCGGCAGTCACCTGATTCCTTGCACCAATCTGGGCGAAAAGGAAGTCGTCTTTGGCGGCAACGAACGCTTGGCCGATGTCATTGAAAATTCGCTCAAAGTTATCGACGGTGACTTATATATCGTTTTGTCCGGCTGCACACCGGAAATCGTCGGTGATGATGTCGCCGAAGTTGTCAAACGCTTCGCTGATGCTGAAAAACCGGTCATCTTTGCCGAAACGGCCGGATTTAAAGGAAATAATCTCAAAGGCCACGAACTGGTCGTAAACGCGATCATTGAACAATACTTAAAGCCAGCCGAAACAAAAAACAGCAAGCAAGTAAACATCTGGGCGACCGTTCCCTTCTACGATCCCTTCTGGGTCGGCAACTTCAAAGAAATCGAACTGCTTGTCCGCGAACTGGGACTGGAACCGAACATTGTTTTCGGTCCCAAGCGAGGCCTTACAGCTTTGAATAAGGTGCCGGCAGCCGCCTTCAACCTGCTGCTTTCGCCTTGGGTTGGCCTGGAAAACGTCAAGTTGCTCGAAGAAAAATTTGGCACACCCTATCTGCATATCCCGGTCTTGCCCATCGGACCGACGGCCACAAGCGCTTTCCTGCGCACCTTATCTCAGTATGCGGGAATTGACAGTCAATTGACAGAAGAAGTCATCAACCGCCATGAAGATGAGTATTATTACTTCATCGAACGCGCGGCCGATGAACTGTTAGAAACCCGCTTGCTGCCACGGCGTTTTGTCACGTTGACCAACAGCGCCTATGCCCTGGGCATCGCCAAATACTTGATCAATGATATGGGGCTGCTTCCGGAGACGCAGTTCATCATTGACGGTACCCCAGAAGAACATCAAGAGAACATCCGCCAAGAGTTTCAAAAGATCATTGACGGTTATGAAGTCCCTGTCGTCTTTACCGAAGATGGCGGCTGGGCACAGCAGGAAATCCGCAAGATTCCCTTTGTCGGCAAGCCATTGATCTTCGGCAGCGCCTGGGAACGGACCTTCACGGAAGAGCTGGATGGTTATCACCTGTCCGTTTCCGCTCCAGTCAGTGATCGGATGGTACTGGATCGTGCTTATTTCGGCTACCGTGGTGCCTTGCGGCTGCTGGAAGATATTTATACGGTAATTCTGAGCGACTTTCAATAACCTTCATCCAGCCCCCCCTATCTAAGCTCCCTTTCCCTTCGGGGATAGGGGGCTTTTTTCATGCAAAAAGGAGGCTGGTATTAAAACCAGACCTCCGATGCTTCAGTGGATTAATTGGCTACATGGAGCCGATCGATTTCCAGCGGAAATCGTCCATATTTCTTTGCCGCATAGCGCAGTGCATGAAGATTCTCCGGCTGTGTATCGATCGGCAAGCCGCAGCCAAGGGCTAAAATGTATCCCTTCGGGCTGTCATAAGCTTTGCGGATACATTCGATGGCATTTTCGATCACTTGTTGCGGCGTACCCAAATACATCGTCGCCGTCGGTCGTACATTGCCCATCAAGATCACCCGGTCCCCGACAGCCCGCTTGGCATCTTCCAAATCAATTACATCATCCAGGCTGAGTACGCCTGCACCGGCATCAGCCATGTCCGTCCAAATCTTTCGCGTATTGCCGCAGATGTGCAGTGTCGGAGCCGGGCGTCCCGTTGCTTTGATCGCATCAATCACTTCTTTTAAGTAAGGAAACGCAAACTGCCGATACTGCTTTGGACTGATCAACGTGCCTGACGAGGTAGGATCACCAACACTGAAAATAACATCCTTTTTTGCCGCTTCTTTGATAAAAGCGATGGTTGTATCGGTAACCAACCGCAATAACCGGTGGGCATAATCAGGATCTTGATAGAGATCCCGCAGAAGTATTTCAGTTCCCCGCACGTTGCCTGCCGTGCTGAAGGGTCCGATGATCGACACAGTGACAGGAATTTTATCACCTAACTTATGGGCAAGAATTTCGGCCGCTTCCAGGATAATCGGAAATCGACCTGCTTTTGCCGGGTCGGGAACGGATAAGCGATCAAGATCCTCCTTTTTCTTGATCGCAAACTCTTGAACATGCGGCGACCCGTGATCAGGGAAAAACAGTTTACTGCCAAGGGCTTCGGCGAATCCGCCGAGACCGGGCCCTACCGAAACTCCTTCGGTATCATAGATGTGATGGGCCGTCACATGACCCTCCACCAGTTTTTCTGCCGACAAGTGCAATTCGGATACTTTGGCGCCAATGAGATTGGCTACATGGTCAGACATGAAAAAATTACAGGGGAGTCGGTCCAATGGCTTTCCTTGGGCCAGTGCCCTCATTCTTTCTTTCGCCGTCATCTGATCGGGCCAATTTGCCTCATCGTACATTTTTTTCTCCTCCTTGTCCCTACAAGCTCCTGCCATCGCCCATGAAAATCAGCCTGTAATGTAATGATAGGGATCTTGTTGATACCATGATTCATGATAAGGATTGCGCGTATGTTCTTTCAGCTTGCGCTGATAAGCCTGATTTCGGAGCAACCGATCGACCTGCAATGCCACCTCATAAGCGCCGCGATATCCGTAATAACTCTTCGGCGTATTGAACAAGGGGAAGCCCGGAATCCCCAGCTTGGCGGCATAGACATTACTGCCCGCGTGCCCGATGTACAAATCCGGCTTGGCGCGATTCAGCAAGTTGACCAATTCAAAAGGCTGCGTCGTTGCCACGTTGACTTCCATATCCGGATCATTTTCCGCCACTTTGAGATAAAGATCATCGCCGAACTCATCGTAGTGGTGGGCACGAAGACCAATAACCTTGAAGCCAAGTTCTTGCATCAGCATACCCGTCGCCGGTACACGAATCTCACCGCCGCTGATATAGACCCGTTTGCCTTGGAACCGTTCCTGGTACGGCGCCAGCGCCGCTTCCAATTCTTTAGTCTCGGCAGTGATAAACTGCTGGGCTACTTCTTCTTTGCCCAGTTTCCCGGCAATGGCCAGTAACCATTCCGAGGTGTTCCGGCTGCCGATCGGCATCGTGCCGATCAGATAAGGGGTGCCGAACTTTTCTTTCAAGTATTCCAGGAAATAATCATCATGGGTGGCGCAAACACTGATATTCAGCGCTGCCTTTTTGAGATGATTGAAGGCATCGGGGTGGACATAATTGGGGAAGAAATTAGCCTCCAAGCCAATTCCCTTTAACAGACGGGCCAGTTCCACTTCATCGATACGCCCCATGGAACTGAAGTTAAACACATTGACCGGGATCAGACCGTCTGCTTGCCCTTGAGCCGCACCGGCTGCCTCCGCTGGCGCATCTTCTTGATCATCGATCAAATGGCGGGCAATCCCGTGGTACACCGCATCATAGGCTGTAGCCACGATTTTGGTTTTGAACCCTTCGCAGTGCAGCGGAATGAGCTTCGCCTTCACCCGCTCCTGCAATTGCGCGGCCAATGCGTCCACATCATCCCCAATGATGCCGGGAACACAAGTGGAAACGATAAAAATCGCTTTGGGATGGTGCCGCTCTTCAATGGCTAAAATGGTCTTTTCTAAGGAATCTTCGCCGCCATTGATCACGTCACTTTCATTTAAGTTGGTATTGTACCAGATCACCCGTTGTTCCTTTAACCCTCGCGCCCGGTTCCCCTCGCGCACCCGGTAGTCACGGCCGGGACTAGCCCCACCGCAGCCAACAGGCCCGTGCAAGATGCTTACCGTATCGGGAATCGTCTGCAGCATGAACATGGAAAGGCTCATCTGGCAACCAAAAGTCTGGCTGAACGAACGGTCTTTATTAACCAAGCATCCCCCCTGGGAATCCTTCACCAATCCACAGGCCGTTCCCCCGTAGGCATGGCAAGTGCGCAGACGGTCGTCGCGCCGCGGGTTCGCCTTTTCATTTACATATTCAACAAAAGCCATAATCTATCTCCCTCCTACCACAACGGCCAGTAAATCTTCCACCAAATGCAATGCTCCGTTGTATCCGCTATACCCCCGGTCGAGGAGCACCCGATCAAGAATCGGAAATGAAACGGTCAGGTGCCGAGCGCCGATCGCGGCTGCCAAATCTTTTTCGAAGGAACTGCCAATCACAAAGGCAGGACTTAATTTGTGGGCGTATTTTTCACCGTTGTTTTTCGGCCAATGCGCAACGACTGCGTTGTGGATTTCATAGGGATCCGTCTCAAATAGCACTTTGGGCACTTGCCCGTCCTTTAACTCCGCCAGGCCGGCCAATGCTTCTTGAATATGAGCTTTTTGCTCTTCCGCAAGCGGTTCCGTCACCACCACGACTTCCGGCAGCCAGCCCAAATCATCGGCCAGAAAACGGGCGATCGGGGCGCTGTAATTGGCATTGCTGACCACAACGGCATAATGTTGCATATCCAAATCGGTATAAAAATCGGCAAGACGCTCAATAAACCAGTAGTACTGCCCATCTTCCCGCCGGATGACCTCTTCCACCTTAGTCGTTTCCAGTCCCAAGAACCGGCCGACCTGCCGCAGAAAATCAGCAGTCGCCGTAGGGCCAACCGGTAAATCGACGGCCAAAAAGGGCGTGCCGTATTCTTCTTCAAAAACCTTTGCCGCTGCCACCCCGTAGGATTGCGAAACAATAATGTTCCCGGCCGCCTTGGAGGCCTGGCGCAAGTTATCGGCCGTTTCATCGGGTGCGATGAACGTACTCACTTGCAAGCCAAGCAGTCCCAACAAGCGCTTAATTTCCAGCAAATCGCCCCGCCAGAAGGGATCGTGACCTGGCACAATGCCCCAGAGGTTTACCTGGTGGGGCTCCTTCTCTACTCCCTTGGGACCAACGACGCCTTCACGGATCAGCGCCTCCAGGAGCAGATCGTAGCCATGATAGGCATTGCCTTTGAATCCTGCTGTCTCGGCAGCAAAGACCGGCTTGCCCTGTTGCTGAAAACGCCGGGCCACCGCCTTGGCGTCATCACCGATGATCTCGGTCATGCAACCGGTCACAATGACGTACACTTGTCCGTCCACCAGTTCCAACGTGGCGGCCACCTGTTCTTCCAGGCGCTCTTCCCCACCAAAAAGGATTTCTTTTTCAGAAACATTGGAACTCGGTACGGACAAAGCGCCGATATAGCCGCCACCTTGGTAGCCGCTTCCGGCCATGATGGTGCCGCAGATATTACCGCCACAGCCATTGGAAGCATGAATGATGGGGATTACCCCTTGCAATGCATTCAGTGTCGTTAAGGCCCCACCAAGCGCACAAGAATTGCGCGGTCGCTCGATAAAAGTCGCCATCGTTGATCCCCTTTCTGATTCATCACGATCGTCTGCGCTTCCTCAATGAACTTGTGCAGATATTCATCAAGGTTTAAAACAAAAAAGGCAAGGCCTGTTATTTTGCAATAACATGCCTTGCCTTCAGTGTACCTGATCAGCATTTTTCCATTTCAGTTGAATTCATTAAATCATGCCTAACGTTGCTTGTCAAGTAATAAAAACCGTTGATTTTAGTAGGTTGACAGTCGTTGCTCAGGGGATTATAATTAGAAAAACAAATTAATCCTACCTGTATAATTGGATTAGTGGTAACTACAAATTAGAAGGCTGACCAGAAAAACGGAGGCTTGGTTTATACCAGGCCTCTGTTTTTTTTTGCTGGCCTTTTAGCAATCGGGACAAAAAGAAACGGAGGGTGCTCAAGATGAATGTACAGTTGCTTGTAAACGGTCATGTGCAGATTGATGAGGTTTGTTATTCCTGGATTCAAGAAGTCGGTCAATGTACAACCTATCTTAAACTTCAAGAAGTCCGAGCCGGTGCTTTTCGAAATGCTGATAAGAAAACCATCTTAGTGGCTGAGCACAATGGGAATGTCGGCATCTCCCAGGTACATAACGAAACGCTCTTTACCTACTGCCCCACCAAACATGTCAACGACCAGGGGATTTATGTCTGTGATAAAGCCATCAAGCGTTGACGCCCGATAATTCTTCCACAGAAGCATCGAGCGCATCATAAAAAGCAAGAGGCCTGGTTCCAATGGAATCGGCCTCTTGCTTTTTGGTTGCAACCAGTCATATCATACATGACCGCCAGCGTACGCATTACGATCGGATCATTCCTGAATGCGTAAAATAAGTTTGGCAACGTTTTCGCCAAAACGCTGAATATGCTTAACACCTTCAGCATCTTGAAGGGCCTCACCGGGTATGCGGCCAAAGACCATGTTCCAGTAGGTTGATCCGGGAACGATCATGTCGTTAATCAGATAAAACATGAGCATTTCTTGCAATGTGGCCGTATGAGCGCCACGACGGGCCACCGCAATGGGACCGCCGACTTTCCAGGAAAGAAACTGACCGGTCGCGCGCGATACCACGCCAATCCGTTGTAACGCCGACATCACATCGCCACGGGCGGTGCCGAAATATACCGGAGCACCGGCGATAAAGCCTTCGGCAGTACGAATTTTGTCGATGATGTCGTTTAAACCGTCATCGAGAACACAACGGGAAATTTCACTGCATTTGCCACAAGCGATGCAACTTTCGATTTTCTTTCCCGCCAAGGTGACAATCTCCGTGTCTACTCCGTGGGCTTCAATGGCACGGGCACATTCTTCAAGGATCTGGACGGTGTTGCCTTCCGGTTTGGGGCTACCGCTAAGGAGAAGCACTTTCGACATAAAAACTCATCCTCTCTGACTTCGGTTCTTGGTTTTTTCGGTTCTTCGGTTCTTCAGTTCTACGTATTCTACTTCGCCGCTTATTATAGATATCGCCAATCGCTTGTTCATCGCCCTTACCCGGCTTGCGCACCACTCTCGCTCAGCTTCGTCACCACATAACGCAGGCCATCCTCGACGGTGTCGCAGTACTCAATGGGCTCAATACCCTTTTGACGCAACCGCTCTTTGGCATGATAGCCGATGCGCATGGTCAGCACGGCATCACAGTCTTGCAATGCATCGATGATTCGCTCCCGTTTGTCCTGATCGGAGTCACACTCTTCCATACCGGTGCAGAATTGATCGACGTTACGGGTTCCCGCTTCTTGGAATTCCTGACCGTTACCCTGGTAAATGAGAAATGCCGTAGCATGACCAAAATGTTGATCAACCAACTTGCCATGTTTGGAAGTCACGGCGATGCGATACTGTTTCTGGGCCGGTGCTTGCGGTATGGCGCTGGCTGCCGGGCGATGGCACATACGAAATTCTTGCGAACGATCTTCGTGGATCCGCCCGATAGCATCGGCTCGGCATTGCTGGCAATGCCGCATTTGCTGGATGTCAAGCTGACAAGCATTCCGCAACTGATTAACTTCTTGCATGCTGGTTTGGGGAAAATGCGCAAAAGCACTTCCCGGCGCAGGAATTAACGGCATAATATTGGTCACAAAAACACCGAGTTCTTTGACCTTCTTAACCACATCAGGAATATGGCCATCGTTGATCCCTTTGATCATCACGATGTTGACTTTCACCAGTACGCCCCGTTCTGTTAGATAACGAACACCGGCCTCTTGGTTTTTCCAAAGCAGTTCGGCCGCAGCCACCCCTTCATAATGGGTGCCTTGATAAAGGACATGTTTATAGATTTGTGCCCCAATGACCGGATCAAGTGCATTGATGGTCACGGTGACATGATCAATACCCAGTTCGACGATTTCCGGTGCATACTCCGGCAAGAGCAGGCCATTGGTCGATAAGCAAAAGATAATATCGGGATTGCCGGCTTTGATCTGTTCGATCGTTGCTTTCGTGTGGACCCAATCGGCCAAGGCATCGCCCGGTCCGGCAATACCGACGACAGTCAGGTCTTCAATGACACTTTTCACCCATTGGAATTTTTCTTTGGCCAGTTCCGGCGTTAACACTTCACTGGTTACACCAGGGCGACTTTCGTTGACACAATCAAATTTTCGATTGCAATAGTTACATTGAATATTGCACTTCGGTGCCACCGGTAAATGAATCCGTGCATATTGCTTATGGGCTTCCGCAGAATAGCAGGGATGTTTTTTTGTTTTTTCTAACAGGTCTGGATGAATACCACCGGAACAACCGGCCATGACAATGCCCCCCTTTATGCAAAAACAGGTAAATACGCAGGGGCCAATCCTTTCCCCGAGCGGGATAAAGACCTTGGCCCCTGCGATCGGTTCACCCGGCGATGTTAAAAAGAATCTTAATCGTTATACAGGCCGGCACTTAAGTACCGCTCTCCCGTATCCGGCAATATGACCACGATCCGCTTACCGGCGTTTTCCGGGCGTTTGGCGATTTGTAGGGCCGCAAACGCTGCTGCACCGGATGATATCCCCACTAAAACTCCTTCTTGACGGGCAAGTTGACGACTGGTTTCGAAGGCCTCTTCATTTTTCACTTTGAAGATTTCATCCACGATGGCTACGTTCAATACTTTAGGTACAAAGCCGGCGCCGATCCCCTGGATTTTATGGGCACCCGGTTTCCCGCCCGACAGCACCGGTGAATCATAGGGTTCAACCGCAACGATTTTAATGTTGGGATTCTGTTGTTTCAGCACTTCTCCTACACCGGTAATCGTTCCGCCGGTCCCCACACCGCCAACGACGATGTCCACCTTGCCGTCCGTGTCATTCCAGATCTCTTCCGCCGTCGTGGCCCGGTGAATTTCCGGGTTGGCCGGGTTATTAAATTGCTGAGGTATAAAGGAATTGGGAATCTCCGCCGCCAGCTCCTCAGCCCGACGGATGGCACCTTTCATCCCTTCGGAACCGGGCGTAAGGACCAGTTCTGCTCCATAGGCCTGCAACAAGGTCCGGCGTTCCAGGCTCATCGTTTCCGGCATGGTCAGAATCAACCGGTATCCCCGGGCGGCCGCCACAAGGGCTAATGCGATACCGGTATTGCCGCTGGTCGGCTCAATGATCACCGTATCTTTGTTGATCAAGCCTTTTTCTTCCGCCACTTTGATCATGGCATAGCCAATGCGGTCTTTCACACTTCCACCGGGATTAAAATACTCCAGCTTGACGACCACCTCGGCTGCAGCATCCTTCGTAACGCGGTGGAGCCGTACCAGTGGCGTTTTTCCAATCAAATCGGTTAAACTGTCGACAATTTTACCCATTGTTTGTACCCTCCTAATTTCTTTTGGGGACGGAATATGTTCAACGTTGCTCTCGCTACTTTGTGACCCTATTCAATCGCACGAATGCATTAAATCGCTGCCGCCTGACTGCGAACTTCGCCGGTCTCCATGGCCAACAGCTCGTCAGCCCACTTGGCAGCCCACTCCCGCAGATCTTGAATCTCCAAGGGAGCCGGTGTTTTGGATTCGGTATGGTTGGCAATTTTTTCAGCCAAACGGCGATACACACTGGCTTGCTCGGACTCGGGAAATGCTTCGATCGTCGTTTTCCCTTGCAGTTCCGCTTGGGTAACGGTGACCGACCGGGGCACATATTCGACGACCTGGGTTTGGGTCTGCTTGACGAAATCATCGATGATCGCCTTGGCGTAGGGAGCATTGATCGAGTTGGCAATCACACCGCCAAGTAAAGCACCGCCCGACTTGGAGTATTTTTGAATCCCCTTAAAGAGGTTGTTGGCAGCGTATACGGCCATGAAGTCCGCTGAGGATACGGTAAAGACGTGCTCGGCAATTCCTTCCCGAACCGGTACGGCAAAACCACCGCAAACGACGTCACCCAAGACATCATAGATCACATAGTCCAGATCCAGTTCTTCGAAAGCGCGTTGCTGTTTCAGCAGTTGTACCGCGGTGATAATCCCCCGTCCGGCGCAACCTACGCCAGGCGCCGGGCCACCGGCTTCGACGCAATAGATACCGGAAAAGCCTTCAAAGACGACTTCATTGAGTTTTACATTGTTCTTTTCCCGCAAGGTATCGAGAATAGTCGGAATATATTTACCGCCACGCAACGTGTTGGTGGAATCGCTTTTCGGGTCGCAGCCAACTTGCATCACCTTAAATCCGGCGTCAACCAGCGCCGCGCTGATATTAGACGTTGTGGTCGACTTACCGATGCCGCCCTTTCCATAGATAGCGATTTGTTTAATCTTTTTAGCCATATTGATGATCCCTTCCTCGTTCTTATTTGCTGGCCCGTAACCTTACGTCCGGGCCACCCCCAGTCAAAATGCCCTTTTTCTCCAAAGCTGTAGAGAACACAAAAGGCCGGGAAATCCACGCAACAAGCATGCATTTCCCGGCCTCCAGTTTTTCCAGTGGGCCAAATTTTTTAATTAATGGGGTTTGTATGCATCATACTACAGCGATACTTCGCAGTCAATATGAATTATCATATTTATTTTATCGGACTACTCATCTATAGGTATCCAGAACGCGGTCATAGATATCTTCGATGGCCCGTAACCCACCGTGATATCCCGCATAGCCGCAGTTTAAAACCAGCCGGTAGGTGATCGGGACGCTGATCGGCAATAAGTCTGCGTGAATCTCCCGTGCCAGATCGCGCTCCCAGCCGCTGCCCAGGATCAGGGAACGATGTTTATGTTCTTCCCCTCGGATTTCCGCCTGAATCTCGCCACCATCGACTGAAAAGACGACCTCTGCTGAGCGCAGTTCCGAAACATGGCGAAAGTGATCACGAATGGCTTCTTGATAGATCGCGGGCGTATCATCGATAATATATTGTTTCGCCGGCAAAATCCCTAGTTCATTTACGAGGTACTTGGCAAAGCCAACGGCATAGGTCGCATCCAAAATCGTATAAAAACGGCGCGGCAACCCGTAGCGAAACTCCAACATAAAGTCCGCCGTACGCTCAATATGGGAATAAAACTTCTCTTCCTCCTTGCGGATAAAGGCTTCCGTTTTTACCGGATCAAGGCCTCCAAATTCGGATACACCCCGTAAAAATTTTGAAGTCTCATTCCCACCGATGGGCAGATAGGGAAAATGATAATAAGGTGTCCCATATTTCGCTTCCAACCGCTTGACAATCTCCAGACCGGGCCAAGCCGATACCAGAATATTGAACTGCGCCTGCGGGATGGTTAGCCATTCGCCGATACCGGCTGATTCCGTTCCAAAAAGAATGTTAACTTGTAACCCGATTCCCTCCAAGATCCGTTTCAACTCGGCAAGATTGCCGTTCCAATAAGGATCCTGATAAGGAATCGTGGCAAACACGTTGACCAGCCCCGGCGTTAGGGTTGCTTTTTCATCTTTGAATTTATCTACATATTGCTCGATAATCGCTTGCACAACCACATCATGGCTGACGTAATTGTTGCTTTTGAAGCCCCCTGTTTCGGCATAGACAATCGGTTTATCGTCATCTTGAAAATCCCGGGTGACCCGTCCCGTATCATCGCCCACGATATCAGAGGTGCAACCGGTAAGAACAACATAGAGGTCCGCGTCGATCACCTTAAAGGCGCCGTCGATCACACCGCGCAGCCGTTCTTCTCCCCCAAAAACAATCTCGGATCCACTGGCATTGGTGCACGGAATGGTGCTGCCGCCGGCATACCCTTCCCCCTGGCCGATCAGTGCGCAGATTTTACCGCTGCATCCCGGCCCGGCATGAACAATCGGTACGGCTCTGGGGATCGCAACAACCGATTGCTGGGCTCCCAAGGCGCAGGAGAACCTGGGCTGCTCAATAATTTTCGACATGGACCGATCCCCCTAAAAAGGTATATGGATTTTGCTCCAGCCACCACTTGGTATAGGGCATGGTGCTGTGTTTGGCAAGATTGGTAACAAATTCTTTGTTATCGAGCGTTTCAATGATCCGTTCGGCATAATTCAGCAATCCTTGATACCCAAATCCCAAATGTTCATCACCGATGAGCAAGGTTGGTATCCCGAGTTTGGCACCCCAGAGCGTCATGCCGCCGTGACGGGCAATCATTAAGTCCGGACGGACACGATGAAGTATGTTCACCAATTCATAGGACTGTTTGTTACAAACGTTGTAGTTGGGGATATCACCATAGGTTTTTACCGTATGCTCCAACATATCGCTACGCTGATCACCGTTGTCATAGAGCGGATCATGGTGAAAAATGGCTGCCCCCTGCACTTCCATCCCCAGTTCCCGCAGCAAGGCAAGCAGCGCATGCCCATGGGCCGGTCCGGCTGTGACATAGCAGGTCTTGCCCTTTAATTGCTGGCGATATTCCTCCAGCTTGGGCAATATCCTGGCCTTTTCGTCGCCAATGATGGCTTCCACTTCGGCTTCTTTCCCCAGCACCTTACCCAGTTCCCGCAGCCACGCATCGGTACCAGCGATGCCATAGGCCAAGGGCGCTTTGATCTCCGGAACACCATAGACTTGCTCCAAAGCGGCACCTAAATAGCTGCCCAGCGTCGAACAGATCTGAATGGTCGCTGCCGCTTCCGAAATGCGTTCCAACTGCTTGATCGTTGAAAAAGGCACAATATACTCCGGCTCATAGCCCAATTTGCCAAGTAATTCGGTGAAGATGTCGCTGCCCCAGAAGTTGATAATGTTGATTTTATTCGTCTTTTGCTGCGGCGGTTTGACAATCTTACGAATGATCGAATGATAGGCCGAGTCAAATCCGGTCGTCCATACTTTGGATTTGAAGCCTTCACAAAAACAAGCCACCACCGGGATGCCCAGTTCGATGGACATCTTATCGGTAACACCCTCCACGTCATCGCCGATAATGCCCGATGCGCATGAGGTGGTCACAAAAATTGCGTTGGGCTTAACGCGGTCATAGGCTTGGCGAATGGTATCTTCCAGTTTCTGCGTAGCCCCGAAAATGGTGTCATTTTCTTCGATATTCGTATTGAAGTATCGGCCGATCACCGGTGGAAGATTGCGCTCCATCTGGCCAACACGATAGACAAAGTTAAAGGAAAAAAAGTCACCGGCACAGCCGACCGGTGCATGGTTGACCATGGCGGCATCTTGAATCATGGAAAGCTGGCAAAAGGCGTTGCCGGAGCTGCAACCCATGCACTGGCTGAACGAACGGGTGCTTTCGTGCAATTTCCCTTCCCGGCCGCACTGGATCAATTGTGCGGCCGTACCTTCAAATCCCGTAATGGAACCAATACGGATTTCCCGGATCGTCGCTTCCGGCGCTTGAATATTGATTTTACCCACAGTGCCCTCCTAATTGTTGAATGCTTTCTTAAAGGCTTGATCCAGATCAGCGATCAGATCATTGGCATCTTCCAGCCCAATCGAAAGCCGGATCAGATCGGGCGTAATTTCGGCGAAAAGTTGCTCCTGCGGTGTCAATTCACCATGAGTATTTTTCGGTGAATTGATGATCAGCGATCGAGCATCGCCCACGTTGGCATGATAACTAAAAATGGTAACGGCATTGATAAACTTGCGGATTTCTTCTTGACTGCCCTTAAATCCAAAGCTAAAGATCGAACCGGTTCCTTTGGGAAAGTATTTGGCTGCCAAGTCTTGATAAGGGCTGTCTTTGGCCTCCGGATGACTGACCCAACTGACCTTTTCATGATTCTCGAGATATTCGACGATTTTCTTGGTTGTGGCAATTTTCTTGGTAATCCGTTCCGACAGTGTCTCAATGCCTTGTAAGAGCAAAAAGGCATCAAAGGGACTTAAGGCGGCCCCCAAATAGTTCAGATAGTTAAAGCGAATCCGACTGGTAAATGGGATTTGCGGAAAAACGTCCAGGATATTGCGCGGTTGTCCGGTTTTTTGGTTTCGCAGAATATACTGGGTCGCCTCAAATTGCGAGAATTTACCGTTGGCCCAATTAAATTTGCCGTTTTCTACGATCAATCCGCCAAGCGTTGTTCCATGTCCGCCAAGCAGCTTGGTAGCAGAATAGATGATAATATCCGCACCGTGATCAAAAGCGTTGAGCAAGTACGGTGTCCCGAACGTATTGTCAACAATCAAGGGAATATCATGGTCATGAGCAATCTTGGCAATCTTTTCGATATCGACAATCGCCGCCTTCGGATTACTGATCGATTCAATAAAGATCCCTTTGGTATCAGGCCGGAGGGCTTGCAAAAAGGCTTCCGGATCATCGGAGTTTTCGACAAAATCAAATTCCACGCCCAGGCTGGGAAAGAGCCTTTTGAAACTGTCAAAAGCACCGCCGTAAATTCTCGGCGTCGTGAGGATGCGTCCTCCATTGGCGGTCAAGTTAAACATGGTGTAGGAAATCGCTGCCATGCCGGACGCAAGCGCAATGGCCCCGGTCCCCTTGTCCAAACTGGCGATTCGCTGTTCCAAGACAGACACCGTGGGGTTACCGATTCGCGTATAGATCGCTCCCGCTTCTTCCAAACCCAACAGGCGTTCCGCTCGTTCCGCACTGCCCAGATCGTACGAGGCGGTCTGATAAATGGGCACGGCAACAGCATAATTATGGTCGTGCGAATTGTATCCTGCCCGGACCTTCAAGGTATCAAAGCCCTGCACAGCTTGCGTCATCTCTCATCCTTCTTTCCTGTCATTAATCAATATCGCTTTTGGCCATAGCCAGCGACGGCTCAATGCGGCCCACTCCACTGGCGGCCACTCCGGCGGCCAGCACACCGACCGCAGCAAAAGCGGCCAGCGCAACCAAAGCACCAACAAGGATGACCGTTAGCGATGGCGTTAAAAAGGGAAGCGCTTGGTACGATTGAATGAGCGATAACGCTTGACCATAGATAAGTGCGCCAAGGCCGATGCCGATAACGGCACCGCCTACCGAAAGGGTTAACGACTCCAGCAAGACCAGGCCTTGCAGGTATCGCCGGGAAGCCCCCAACGCCCGGTAGAGACCCCATTCTCCTTTTCGTTCCCAGGTAACACTGGCAAAGCGGGCAATCAATTGAATGATACTGGCCACTAATGCCATAACCCCGGCACCGGTCAAGAGAATAAAGATCAACTGCATCTGTTTTTTCACATTCAAAAAGACTTCATTCGTCTGAACCACACGCAGGGAACCGGTATTCCGGATCGCTTCGGCGACCACTTTGACCTGGCGGGGATCATCGACTTCCACAAGCAACTCCGACAACAAATTCTCCGGATCGCCCATCTTCTGCCAATAAGGCTGCATTTCTTTATTACCGCGAGCCAGTTGCTTGGCCACATCCATCGGCATCAAAATTGATTGATCCAGTCCGGTACCGGTCGGTGCCAATACATCGGCAATCTGGAATATTTCTTGGAGCAACGAAATCCGGCTGCCTTTATTGCCACCGATCACTTGGGCACCTACAAGGATCTGATCGGGCATCAGTTCTTTGCCGCGCAATTCCGGTACTAAGGCAGCGGTGATTCCATCGATTTTCGGTTCAATCCCAATTAAACGCACTTCTTCTTCAAAAGAACAGCACGATTCATTCAACGTTTGCGTAAAAAAACGACCTTCTACCTTGCGCACACCGGGAATTTTTTGGACTTCGTCAGCCAATTTTTTGGGCATATACACATTTAACGGGGCTCCGGTAAATAACGCTTGCTTGGGATCAATCTCGACATTGGCCGGTAGCACCATCAAATCCGCACCGACACGACCGGAGCCGACGCGCATCCCTTCTTCCAGCCCTTGGTATAACAGGAACACTGTCATGAAGATCGCCACTCCGACAGCGGTTCCCAGTAGGGTGGCTATCGTTTGAACCGGACGTCGATACAAGCTCTGCCATACGATGTACATCATGTGAGCGGACCCCCAATCGCTTCCTCTTTTCGCTGTACCGATATAGGGGTCAATTTTCCTTGTTCAATCAAAAAACGTCGATCCAGTTTTTCCGCAAGCTGCCGATCGTGGGTAGCGACCATCAATGCCACCCCTTGATGTTGTAACGCCAGCAGCCGCTCCGTAACTTGGTGGGCCATGGCCGCGTCTAAGTCGTTCGTCGGTTCATCGGCAAAAATCAAGGGTGGCTCCAAGATGAGGGCTCTGGCCAAGGCAACACGCCGTTTTTGACCAAAACTAAGTTGATGGGGAAGATGATGGATGCGGCTTGCCAAGCCAAGCTGCTCTAAAATCTCGATGGACCGTTTTTGTTTTTCTTGTGCCTTCCCGGCTAAGCGGGCCGGCACCAACACATTCTCGCCCACCGTCAGCGATCCGATTAACTGGGAACTTTGAAAAACAAACCCGAAATGTTGATTGCGAAGGTTCGATAGCTCCCCATCGGACAGTCCTTGTGTCGTGCGATCATACAACCGGATTTCACCGCCACTTGGTTCCAACAATAAACCCAGCAAAGACAGCAAGGTCGTCTTACCGCTCCCCGATGGACCCAGAACGGCGATCGACTGTCCTGCTTCAATTCCCAACGATACCGCTGAAAGAATCGTATCGCGACCGTATTTTTTGGTGATCTCTAGCGCTTCGATAATCATTTGTTTTCACTTCCTGCATCAACGCTGGATGCCGTAGCAGTCGAGATGTCCCCAGGCGATCCCGCGATATGTACCATCCTTGCTCTCGTCGGTTGTTCATCTCGTTATTACGACTGACTTACGGAGTGATTTCCTGATACGCAAGGAATTCACAACGCCATCTGGCTTCGCGTTACTGTACGCCTTTTAACCGTACGAAAATCTGTTTGGCCAACACATCAGGATCTGTCGCCGGATCGAGGAACTGCACTTTCCGGGCTTCCACGGCTGTGGACTGCACCGCTTTTTCACCACCGTCAACGGATGGCACATAGTTGAACTGGCTTAAGATTTCGCCGTTCAATTCCGCCGTACCGCCAACGTATTTCTTCTCAACGAGCAATTGGCCGATTTCTTGAGGATGATCCTTGACATACAGCGCACCCTTCATGACCGCGCGGGTGATCGCCGCTGCCGTAGGCTCATCTTGTTTGATCAGTTTGCCGCTCACCAAAAGCAAGCAGCAGTATTCGTCTTTGTATGGCGGTGTTTTAGCCGTGTCGATAAGAACCGTAAATTTATCGGTCTTTTTCCTCCACATGGTGCCAAAAGGTTCACCTACGGCAATGGCGTCAATTTCGCCTTTGTCGTAGGCCGCTTCCAGTTCGGTTTTCGGGAAGACCCGCCACTGCACATCGTTTTTGTAGTCAACACCGTTATTGACAAGTTCACGGGCCAGTACCATCATGGGGCTTCCGCCCATGGCGTCCACACCCACCCGTTTGCCTTTAAAATCCTGGGCCGTTTTGATTGTTGAATTGGCCGGAACCAGGACATAGTTACAACCGGTATGAATCCCGGTGGTAAACTTGGCATCCAGCCCTTGCTCGAGCGGTTTAATCCAACTCATTACTAAGCCGTTCACGGCGTCCAGTTTGCCGGTGGCCAAACTGTTTTTGTTGTTGTCAAAATCGCCTTTGACCAACTCCGCATCCAATCCCTCTTCTTTAAGGAACCCCTTTTCCAAAGCCGTAAATACGGGCGCTTCACAAGTACCGCCGCTGTAGCCGATCTTTACTTTTTTCAATTCGCCCGGATTCGTTGCCGGCTTCGAATCGCCACCGCCGCAACCCGTCAGGACGACCGCCAAAAAGATACTGGCCAGACAAGCGGCCCCGAGTTTTTCCCATCGTTCTCGCATCTTCTCCACTCCTTTCTTTTTTCATAGTGTTTGTGCTGCTTCCATTGCGTGTGTCCGCTGCCAGCATGTTTGTGCCACCGCCATCGTGGTTGTGCCGCCGCCATCGTGATTGTACCGCCAGCAGCGTCTTTTCTACCATTTGACCAGACCTTTTTGCCAGACCAAAACACGATCCCTTACCTTAAAGAGCAAGGAAGTGGTACCAGAGAAGATAATCGCCATGACGAACAAAGCCGCCCAAACCTTAGCGTACTCTGCCCAGCCTTGCGCCCAGGAAACATACCAGCCCATACCGGCTTTTACCCCGAGCAGTTCCGCCACAACCAACGTGGCAAAGGACGAACCGAGTCCCATAAACGTCCCGACAAAAACGGACGGCAACGAAGCCGGTAAGGCTACCTTCAAGATCAAATAGCGCGTACTGGCGCCCAAGGTACGAGCCACTTCATAATAAGAGTTGCTCACATTGGAAATCCCTGACCAGGTCATAATCGTAATCGGAAACCAAGCGGCCAGGGCCACCAAAAAAATACTGGCCTGAAAACTGCTCGGAAAAACGACCATGGCAATCGGAATCCAGGCCGTAGCGGGAATCGGGCCGATAAAACGAAGAATCGGCGACAACCAGTAATTCACCGAAGAAAACCAACCCATGAGAATGCCCGTCGGAATTCCAAAAAGCAAACCGAGCAAGTACCCGCCAAACAGCAGTCCCAACGAATGGTATATGCTGACAAAGAGAACTTCCGCATCGGCGATCAACGCCGCGATCACAGCCCCTGGCGAGGGAAATTGGGGCAACGGCAGTAAGCCCAGTTTCAGCGTCACTACATCCCAAAGCATCAGGAAGCCAATGACACCGGCAATCAACGGTGCTTGATAGGTGAGCTTTTCATGAAAATCTTTCCGGTAGAAACTTGCACCAAAGGTTACCAGATAAAGTCCCATCAGAAAGGGAAACGATTCCGCCAGGTATCTTCGTTTCGTAAACATCTGCCCATCGGGCAGCAGCGTATGTTCTGCCCAGAACAGCGCAAGTAACAGTAACGGTAACAGTGAAGTTACGATATTTTTGATGGGAAAGGGTTTTTTCTGTACTTCCGAAATTCCGGTCGGTGCCGGTTGTGATAAGGCCATCGTGGTCATCCTCCCTTTTCAACCCTGCGATATTAAATTTGATAACTTTCTGCATGCTCCGGCGAAAAACCAAAGATTTTCAGAATATGGGAGCGTATTCTCCAGAAATCGGGATGGTTGCGGTTGCGGGGCCTGCCGATAGGCACATCAATGACCTCTTGGATTTTGCCGGGACGCGGCGTCATGATCACGATTTTATCGCTTAGATACACGGCTTCATCAATATCGTGGGTGACGAAAACGATCGTCGTTCCCCGGTCTTGCCAGATACGTAAAATCTCTTCCTGCATCTGCATGCGTGTAAAGGCATCTAATGCACCCAGGGGTTCATCCATCAGCAATACCTTGGGGTGATTCACCAGAGCTCGGGCTAGGGAAGCCCGCTGGGCCATCCCGCCGGATACTTGATGGGGATAGACCTTTTCAAAGCCTTCCAGGCCGACCAGTCGAATGTATTCCTGTACTTCATGACCTTTTTCTTTCAGTATCCCGCGCGCCTCCAGGCCAGTGGCGACGTTCTGTTCAATGGTCTTCCAGGGAAACAACGTGGGCTGTTGAAACACCAGGCCGCGCAAAAAATGCGGTCCATCGATAACTTCACCGTCCAAGGTGATCTCGCCGGACGTTACATGATCCAATCCGGCAATGTTGCGCAGCAACGTCGATTTGCCGCATCCGCTGGGCCCCAGCAAAGAATAGAATTTGCCAGGTTCAATTTCCAGGTTGACCTGATCGAGGGCAATCACATCGGGGCCCGCTTCCTGACGGAAGATCCGGTTCACATCCTTGACCACAATCCGTCCGGCTTCTTCTGCTGCCGGAGAAACTGCCCTTTGCTCCAACGTTGCAACACTCATACGCTCACGCTCCTGTTGATTTTTAAAGAAAAAAGAGGCCGAGGGGAAAAGCTTCTATTCAGAATGCTTCTCCGCTCAGCCTCCGATGAATCCGGTCAGCCTGACGCTTAAATCCGACTTTTTCAATTTACATATATGATTTTAGTTTGCCACTGGTGCTCCTGTCAAGAGGGCATCCGGTTTTTTAGATGATACTGGTGTAATTTATTGATAACGGTAGGTAAATGACGCGGCGATTCAAGCGCGTTAATCCCCTGTTGCTGCAAAAACCCATAGGGTCTTTGCCCGATTTTTTGCGTCAGCAGATAGATGCAATCACCAAGTAACGAAGCTACCGCATACAGATGGGGATCACCATGGCCATGCGTTTTTTCTGCCTGGCATCCGCTCGGGGATCCGCTCTGGTGTCCGCCCAGACAACCGCCCGAGTGCCCGTTCTGGGAGCCACCCTGCTGACCGCCCTGAACTTCACTCCGGCATCCTGATCCGCATGCGTGCGACAGGGGTTCTTCTGGCAACACCCGCAGCCCGATATTCTCCCAGGCCCCGCTTGCTTCATCTACCTCGAGAATATGAAAACTTTTTGCATGACCAAAATGCTGATCAATCGTAAGACCGTCGGAGGACGTTACAGCCACTTTATAGGACATCTTCACTCTTCCTTTCAAAAACAAAAAAACTGGGGGGTTGGAAACAGTGTATACGCTGCTTCACAAACCTCCAGTTTTCTGGTCAGTTCATTTGTTCTTTTCCAAGCATTTATTTTTTTAATTATATGCTTATTGGTTTAGTAGAGTATAAATTGGATTTGGCCGTTCGTCAATAGATTACTTCTGCCATGCAGGATTACAGACCGGCAAGCACGTCCATGGCTACTGGATAAGCAGTAATTTTTTTCTTGCCAACGGTTCAATCAATCGTATACAATACCGATATTGATTGTAGGGATTTGTGAGGGGGATGATAAATAATGACAGAATCGCAACGGTGCCACGAGTTATTAAATCAAGAGACTTGGAAACGAGTATTTGCCAAGATTCAACGGGTTCAGCATGGCACACTGACTTTAATCGTTCAAGATCGGCTTGTAATTCAAATGAATATTACGGAGAAAATTCGTCTCACCCATTCGACAACCCGTACCAGTGAGACGAAAATGCCTGTTGGGACGGATCGCACCGATCAAACGGAATTATCACGGTATCTTTATCAGCGTGTGGTGCGGGCCATTCAAGATGTCCATTATGGACAAGTAACGTTGGCCTTGCAAAACGGGCAGGTGGTACAGTTGGAACGTACCGAAAAGATGCGTGTACCCGTTTGGCAAGGCATGGACGGCGACGGGATTTAAAATCGTTACTACATAGATTTGTCGTTGACAATGAGAACAAGTTGCTTGAGCATTTTGGCCGCTTCGGCTCGCGATGCACCGCTTTGCGGTTCAAAGACATTGCCCGGCTTGCCTGCGATGATCTCCGCTTCTTGCAGGGCAGTCACTGCCTCCGTTGCCCAGGGGCTGATTTTGCTGCCGTCACTGAAGGTTTTAGCTGGAGCCGTAGCCGGTAGCCCTTGCTTAGCGAACTGGGCGAATTTATGGATCATCACGCTGAGCTGCTCCCGTGTGATCAGCGCATGAGGCTCGAACTTGTTATCCCCTACCCCTTGAGCAATGCCGTTCTGCACAGCCCAGGTAACGTAAGGCATAAACCAGTCGTCCACCTGCACATCCGCAAACGGTGTCTTCTTGTAATTGGCAACATCAACGGCAGCCAACCGTGCCAGCATGGCGGCAAATTGAGCTCTCGTAACACCGCTGTCCGGCGAGAATTGTCCATCTTCCAGACCAGTTAGAACTTGACGTGCTGCTAAGAAGGCAATGTCATCGTTCGCCCAATGGCCGGTTGTATCATTGAAGTTCACTTTGTTGTAGCCTACGGCATATAAGCTCAGGTGATTCGTCACAAAGGTAGCGTTGCCGCTTTCCTGATCGTAATGGGCCATCGGCACGATTTGGGGATTGCCGGATGGTCCCAGATAACAAACAACAATGGCATTTTGATCTTCGCCCGTTGCAGGCGTATAGGGTATGCGAGCGGTAAGCGTGCCCTTGCCAAAGTTGGCCAGGTTGCCTGTTGAGGAATGGACGGTGATCTCGAGCACCGGACGTACACCGACTAACGCTTGCGCCGGCTTGGACAGCGCACCGGTGTCCGCCTTGGCCAAGTTGATGGTAATGTCACTTCCTGTAGCCGCCATTGCTTCCAAAGCGGTTCGATCGAAGTCCAGCGTTCCTAAACCAAAGTTGATAGCTACGTGATTGACGCTGCCGTCAGTTAGTTTGCTGAAGATATCCTTGGGCAACGCAAGACTTATGCTGTCGGCTGCTGTCGGCAGGGCAATGTTAATTTGGGCAATTTTTTCTCCTTCCGAGCTTTGCAGGCCACTGACGAGCTTACTTATCTGCTCCGAAGATACCTGAGCCACAGCGTTGCCGTTGCTGTTTACATTCGCGGCAATTGTGGTTACACCGTTGCCGCTCGCTTCTGTCGTGCGGGCACGACTGGAGCCACCGGGGCTCTCGGGTTTGGCCTTGGCATCGGGGCTAATGAATTGATAGGCTGCCACCGTGCCGCTCACTTCATGGGCGGCTAAAAGTACGGGGTAATCGGTAGGGCTGTTTGCAGCCGGAATGAAACAAAGTCCTTCCGGTGATACATCACCACCGATGTCCTTGGAGAAGTCACGGGTGTTGATATAATCTACATATTTTACGTTGCTAAGGTCGGTAATGTCATAGACCATGACACCGCCGATTCTCTCCAAGCCGATAAAAGCGAATGTCTTATCACCAACTTGGCCGACTTTGACATCTTCCGGTTCCGGTCCTTTTTTGCCGCTTCGGTCATCTTTGGTTGTATTGTTGTTCGAGCAGTTGAAATAATCGGGATATCGTTGGGCGACGATCTTCTCAAACGCGCTGCCACTGTCAAAGACTTGGTTCATCGTTTCCGCATCCCAAACGGAGAAAGAGCGACCGCCGAAGAGGTAGTTTTTAGCTGGGTCCAGGCCGTCATGCTTGGCCGGATCGAGAACTGTGACTTTGACACCGCCGATTTTAACTTTTGTAGAATTGTCAAATTCGGACCATTCCCGGCTGTCGCCTTCGTTGGCTGTGACCAAATAGGTTTTGCCGCCGAGTTCAACGGCACTGATGCCGTCGGGCATGTAGAGCCCATAGAGTTTGTCTTGCGTGCTGATGTTGATGGCGCCGTCGTTGATCAGGTCTAATTCGTTACCAATTTGCGAGTGATCTTTTACTCCGAGTCCTTTGACCGAAAGAAACTGCTTATTCTTGAGATCGAGGGTAGCGATGGCGTTGGCTTCTTGCAGCGTTACATAGGCTGTTTGGCTGTCTCCGGCTACCGCAATATACTCGGGCTCTAAATCGACGGAAGGCTTGGCGTCTTTCTTGAGGATCACCTTGTTAGCGATCAGATCGTCGCGGGTGCTGTCGAAGGCATCAAAGTAGACATTGGTGCCGGTTGCCTTTTCGATACCGGCCCTTACGTCAATGATCGTTACGGAACCTTTGGGGTCTTCGGCGGTATAACCATTGCGGGGTTCCCCTTCGTTAGCGACGAGCAGGTAGTTATCGTCCGGTGTGAACGTGACCATGTCCGGTTGAACACCGGCATCGACGAATTTCACTACGTTGCCGTTATAATCCAGGAGGGCGACCTTGCCGTTTTTCAACGGATCGGCTTCTTGAATCGCAACGGCGATAAGGTCGTGCTTGGTATTCACGTCGACACTGGTCAAGTCGCCGTAGGCAAAATCCGGCGGCAATAGACTGCCGATGTCGATGCTTTGCTCGGCCGTTAAAACGGTGGGCGCCGTGGCATTGGCTTGTAGGGCCGCTAAGGAAGCTACATCCAACTTACGGGTAGCGCCGTTCACAACGTAAAATTTTTGATTTTCCGGATTGTACTTGACGATTTCAGTGACACCGCCGTTGGGATTGGGAGCACCGGTCGCTGTGTATGTACCGATCTTGGTGATGTTCATCTGTAGCGATTCCAAAGCGGACTGGGGCAGATAAAAGCGGCCGTTGATGTACAGGGCGACTTCGCCGTTGAGGTCTCGCGGTACCCCGTTGATCGTCGCTACACTTTGATTCGCTTTGATCACTAAGGTTTTGTCGTTTTCTATTAGGGTCAATGTGTAACCATTCTGGGTGTCGCCGGTGATCGATGCGCCGGCATGCTCGGTGACATCGACGAAAAGCTGCGCTGTTGTTCGCTCCAAATCAAGCCCCATCGCTTGAGCGACGTACTGCGCCACATCGGTGTTTTCGATCATCCCTTCTGGCGTCGTGATGCCTTCCGGTGCGAACACATAAAGCGGGACATCTTCGCCGGTATGGCCGCCGGTGGTGTAGCCGATAAAGGCACGCTGGTTCATGATTTTCACCAAGTTGGCCGTGCTGGGTGACGATTTAAAGGCATCGATTAACGCGTTAACCGTAGCGTTGTTCTTCGTGGCCCGGTCCTTAGAAGTAGCATCGGCCGGTGAATAGCCGGTTGGATTGATGCCGTACGCTTGCAGTACTTCGGCGGTGTTCGTTTTGTCCTTGTTGAGCAGCGCCATGGCACCTTCGGCCGTCTTGGTTGCATCTTTTAAGGGTTCCAGAATACTAAACGGTGCTGAGTCGTAGCCCGTTAAGTCGTAGTTGCCAATGGAGATGCCACTGTTGCCATGGTCGGTGACCGCTACCACGATGGTTTGTCCATCTTGTTTGGCAAACTCCACTGCCGCTTTGAAAGCTTCGTCAAAAGCTAGGGTGTCGGAAATCACACCTACCGTATCATTGGCATGGGCGGCCCAGTCGATCTTGCTGCCTTCGACCATCAGAAAAAATCCGTCCTTGTCGCGGCTAAGCACCTCGATCGCTTTGGTCGTCATTTCAGCTAATGACGGCTCTTCCGATTGGATGCGATCGAGGTGGTAGGAGAGGTTGTTGTCATTGCCATTGGCATTGTTAAAATTACCCCAGACTTTGGTCGATGGGGACTCGTCCATGTCATCTTTGGTTTTGACGATGGTGTATCCTTTAGCTTTGGCGGTAGCCAATATATCCAGCGTTTCTGCGGGAACTTTGGCAGCGCCGGAACCAAGGAGAACATCAATGTTTTGGTTGAGCATTTGTTCGGCGATAGTCGCGTAGTTCCCTCGCTTTTCTTCGTGGGCCGAAAAAGCAGCCGGTGTAGCATGCATGAATTCCGATGTGGCGACGAGACCGACCGCTTTGCCTTGCATTTGCGCGGCTTCCAGTATGGATGCCCGTGGGGACTTCTGGGCGTCAATGCCTAAGGCACCGTTGAGCGATTTACGACCGGTGGCATAGGCGGTTCCGGCGGGGGCAGAGTCCGTGATCGGACCACCATCCCAAGTCGTTGTCACTAAGGCCGATGCATACTCATCGAGAGTCAAATTTTGATCGCCATTGCTGTTGTCCGGTAACATGTATCTCGCCAGGGTTGTGGCTGATGTGCTCATACCGTCGGGGATCAGCATGATCACGTTCTTGGCTGTTTTTGGGGCTGCTTGCGCGGGGGGCACCGCACCGGTGCCGATGGAAAGTGCCGACAAGAGCGCCGCTACGGAGAGGGCTGTTGTTTTCTTAAAGGGGAATTTTTTGAAAGGGAATTTCATGATGATACCTCCTGCCATGTCTGTTGATCGGTTACCGCTGGCGTTTAATCCGGCTGCGATTTCAATAAATCAAGAGCCGATTGGGGTACATAGAAGCGATCATTCACCAAGACGGCAATTTGCCCATTCAGTGAAACCGGTTCGTCATTGATCATTGCTTCACTTTGGTTCGCTTTTATCTTTAACGTCATGTCGTTGTCAGTCAACGTCAACGTCCGGGCGCTGCTGTCGATCTGAGCACCGGGGTAGTTGGGGTGGTTGGTAACATCGACGAACAACTGGGTTGTGGCAGCGTCCAAATCGAGTCCTGAGGTTTGGGCGATAAATTGCGCCACCTCGGTATTGTCACGGAGTCCTTTGAGCGGCTTTTTACTGACATGGTCAGGGGCAAACACATAAACCGGCACATCTTCACCGGTATGACCACCGGTCGTGTAGCCGATAAAAGCGAGTTGGTTCATGATTTTCACTAAGTTAGCCGTGCTGGGCGACGACTTAAAGGCGTCGATTAACGCATTTACTTTCGCGTTGTTCTTCGCCGTCCGGTCTTTGGAATTCACATCTGCCGGTGTATAGCCAGTGGGTTGGATGCCATAGGCTTGCAGTACTTCGTTGGTATTAGTTTTGCTGCTGTTGAGCAACGCCATGGCACCTTCGGCCGTCTTGGTGGCGCCTTTTAAGGGTTCTAAAATGCTAAACGGTGCTGAGTCATAGCCCGTTAAGTCGTAGTTTCCGATGGAAATACCGCTGTTGCCGTGATCGGTGGCGGCAATGACCACGGTATTGCCGTCTCTTTGCGCAAATTCCAGGGCCGCTTCAAAAGCTTGATTGAAAGCCAGCGTATCGGAAATGATCCCGACTGTATCATTGGCATGGGCGGCCCAGTCGATCTTGCTGCCTTCGACCATCAGAAAGAAGCCATCTTCATCCCGGCTGAGCAGTTCGATTGCTTTGGACGTCATTTCGGCTAACGATGGCTCCTCCGCTGGGATGCGGTCGATGTCGTAGGAAAGATTGGTTTTCTCGCCAAAAGTGTTGGTGAAGTCGCCCCAGAGTTTGGTGGCCGATGCGCTTTCCATTTCTGCTTTGGTTTTGACGACTTTGTATCCTTTTGCTTCAGCCGTACCTAGGATATCGAAATCAGCAGCCGAGACTTTGGCGGATCCGGAACCTAATAGGACATCGATGTCTTGATGGAGCATTTGTTCGGCAACGGTCGCGTAGTTGGAGCGCTTTTCTTCATGGGCCGCGTAGGCTGCCGGTGTGGCATGCATAAATTCTGATGTAGCGACAAGGCCGACCGCTTTGTCTTGCAGTTGAGCGGCTTCCAGCAAAGAAGCGCGGGGAATTTTATTGGCATCAATGCCTAAGGCGCCGGCCAGGGACTTATGACCGGTAGCGTACGCTGTCCCGGCCGGTGCGGAATCGGTGATCGGGCCGCCGTCCCATCTTGTTTTGGCGAAACCCGTAAAATATTTGTCAATGGTCAGTTTTTCAGTGCCTTTTTCATTGTCCGCAAGCATATAACGGGCCAGTGTGGTTGCCGAGGCACTCATGCCATCAGGGACAAGCATAATGACATTTTTTGCTTTGTTAGGCTCGTAAGCAGCGCTTGCACTAGCCTGCTCAACAGGCAAGCCGACGGACAAGAGGGTAGCAGTTGCTGTCAATAACGCAATGGACCGCTTCGCTCTTTGGAACATGGCTAATTCCTCCTGAAATCTAGATTGTCACAGGGACTTCTTATGGACAAGCCGGCGACATACTAAATTATAGGAAATCGAAACCATGTTTTTCGTTAGCAGGGTGTTAAAGGATAGTTAATTTTCCTATAGCCAGACATACATAATTACCAAACATGCCGCCATCAAAAGATATTCTGCCTTGACAACGTCAGCATAATGGATATACTACAAAGTGCACCATTAAGGTATAGTTTGGTGAGGTTACTAGGATGAAGATAACACAGGAGTCCGATTATGCGCTGCGAGTGATCGCCTACCTATCTAAGGCAGAATATGGTGATATTATTGAAGCTCAGCGAATCGCCGAAACCCAGGCCATTCCGCTCCGTTTTTTGTTGAAGCTGCTCAGAAAGCTTCATCATGCCGACCTGCTCAAGTCCTACCGGGGAAGCCACGGCGGCTTTGCGCTGAATCGACTTCCTGGCGAGATCAGTCTCAAAGATGTAATTGAGGCGATCGAAGGCCCCATCTATGTAAATCCCTGCCTGGGTAATATTCAGTTCTGCAACCTTGTTACAGATAAAACAGAATGCCAAGTACATTTGGCACTTTCGCAAATTCAAGAGCGCTTTTTAAGAGACTTAGCACGGGTAACATTTGCTGATTTGATCAAATACGAATCATAGTTTTGTTGATTATCTTTTTACGCCCCTAAACTACACTTAAAAGGTATAGATTGATATCAAAAGGAGCATGTATGTAATGGGAATGTGTACATCCGCCGATAAAAAGCTGCTTAAATTTATGAAAGAAAAAGGCGATGAAACGTCTTTTCATCGGGTGCGGGGCCAAAAGAACAAGTGTCAATTCGGGCAACAAGGGATCTGTTGCAAATTATGTTCCAACGGACCCTGTAAGATCACGCCTTCGGCACCGCGCGGCATCTGTGGAGCAACAGCCGACACAATCGTGACACGGAATTTTCTGCGCGCCGTAGCTGCAGGATCGGCCTGTTATCTGCATGTGGCGGAAAACACGGCGAAAAACCTGAAACATCTTGGCGAGATCCGCGGCGACATCAAAGGCGCTGAAACCCTGCATGAACTGGCCGCGTCGTTCGGCATTGAAACGGCCGATCACCATGAAAAAGCCGTACAGGTAGCGCAAAAAATTCTTGCCGATCTCTATAAATCGAAAGATGAAAAAATGGAACTCGTCGAAAAGCTAGCCTATGCACCGCGGTATGAGCGGTGGAAAGAGTTAGGCATCCTCCCGGGCGGAGCGAAAGCGGAAGTGTTCGATGCCATTGTTAAAACATCGACGAACTTAAGCAGCGACCCGGTGGACATGCTGCTCAATGCGTTAAACCTGGGGATCTCGACGGGCCTCTTTGGTTTGACGATGACCAATCTGCTTAACGATATCATGCTGGGCGAACCGGTGATCCGGCAGGCTGCGGTGGGCTTTAAGGTGGTCGATGAAGCGTACATAAACATCATGGCCACCGGTCACCAGCATTCCATGTTCGCCTTATTACAAGAAAAGCTTGCCGCCCCTGATGTCATCGCTAAAGCCCAAGCGGTCGGTGCCCAAGGCTTCAAGCTCATCGGTTCCACCTGTGTCGGACAAGATATGCAGTTGCGGGGCGAACATTGCGCTAACGTCTTTGCCGGCCACACTGGCAATAACTTCACCAGTGAGGCGTTGATCACCACCGGTGCCATTGACATCATCCTGACAGAGTTTAATTGTTCCATGCCCGGCCTCGAACCGCTGGCCGAAAAGTATCAAGTTCCTCAATTCTGTCTCGACAGCGTCGCCAAAAAAGCCAATGCGCACTATACACCCTTTTCGATGAAAGACGCCGGGGAATTGGCTGATCGGATCGTCGACGAGGCGCTCAACAGCTACACCAGCCGACGAAGCACCGTGAAGATCCACATCCCCCGCGATCATGGCCACGATGATGTACTAACCGGTTTGAGCGAAAAATCCTTGAAAAAGTTTTTGGGCTACTCATGGAAACCGCTGATCGACCTGATCGCATCGGGGAAAATCAAAGGTATTGCCGCTGTTGTGGGCTGTTCGAACCTGACCACGATGGGCCACGATGTCTATACGGTCGAACTGACCAAAGAACTGATCAAGCGCGACATCCTGGTGCTATCGGCCGGTTGTTCCAGTGGCGGCTTAGAGAACGTCGGTTTGATGTCGCCTTCGGCCGCCGCTTTGGCTGGGGAAAACTTGCGCTCTGTTTGTGAAAGCCTCGGCATCCCGCCGGTGCTGAACTTCGGCCCTTGCTTGTCGATCGGCCGCTTAGAGATGATCGCCGCCGAATTGGCCGCATATCTGCAGATCGATATTCCCCAATTGCCGCTGGTTCTCTCGGCACCGCAGTGGCTGGAAGAGCAGGCCTTGGCTGACGGCGCTTTTGGACTTGCGCTGGGTCTCCCGCTCCACGTAGCCACGCCGCCTTTTGTCACGGGCAGTACACTGGCTACGCAAGTGTTGACGAGCGATCTGAAGGAATTGACTGGTGGGCAGTTAATCATTGAAGGTGATTTCGTTAAAGCGGCGGATATCCTGGAAGAGATTATCAGTGATCGTCGAAAGGGACTGGGGCTGGGGTGATAGTCCGGATGGTGTATGGAATTTCCAGCAATCGGCCTAAAGAGTGTCTCAAATAGCAGTTGTCTTGAATAACTGTCGAAAGAGCCATCAATCTTTATCCTTATTAAATTGAAGTGCCCGTTTGGCGGGCAGTAAAACAACAAACACCTCCTAGGATAAAATTCGAAAATTATCCATAGGGGGTGTTTTTCTATGGCTTCACAACTAGGTCCGCACTTAGATACTTGGCAATGGCATTAACAAATGAAAATTCAAGCACCCTTGGCCAATGAACGGCCAAGGGTGCTTTTTTGTGGCATCACAATTTTCCGTCGCTTCCCGATCGGCCCGTCCCATACCGTTTTTCCCCATTTATTCTCCCAGCCAATCCATCGCTAACTCCGCCCAAAAATTCTCTTGGTAAGCGACCATACCGGTTTTAGCCAAGAGTTTTGGCAGTTCCCGATCCCATGGTATTGTCATCCCTTCAAAACATTCCCTATCTTCATCCGAGAAATGAATCGCTTTTTTCGCTCTTCGATATGTCTCTTGATTAAAGCGCCATGTTTGAAAGGCTCCAACACCGTTACCGATTTTATACCTGCGAGTCAACTGCAGCGCAATCTCCAGACCCTTACGGTCAAAATCACCGCTGTAATAAAGCTGACATCCCGCCGTTATCAAACTATCCAATAACCAAAGCGCCGCCATTGAAAGCTGGCCACTGGAACAGATCAACGGCGCCGTCACAACCGCGTTCCGTTGCCCCCGTAGCTCCGCATACCGATCCAAAAGCGCCGAAAAAATTGCCGGATTCTCCACGATATACACAGCTTGTCCTGCTACCATCGCCCAGCGGCGAATCGCTTTCCCTTGTTTGATGCCTCCTTGCAGATTGCGCAAAGTCAAGTTAATCGGTTGCCCCGCCTGATAAGCAGCTTTCAACAGCGGGGCTAGGGGATCATCGGGAAGCGCCACGAGTCCAAAGACACTGACAAACGAAGAAATGTCATCCCCCTCCAGCCCCGCTTCCTGTAACAGTGTGCGATGCACTTCCGCCGAAGAAGTCCCCACGCTCTTGGCATCGCTATCCTTCACCGATTCCGTTACCGTGGCTTCTGCCTCTTCCGATTCCTCCGATTCTGCCGCTCCCTGCTCCTCCCGCCGCAACCAAAAAACCAAGGCCGCATAAAACAAGCGCCCTAACGGTGTATCGCGATCAAACGCATGAGGATCACCTGTAATTTCCGCAGCAAAAATCGGCAGACGGCCCATCCTTCCCGATCGGCTTGTACGGTTTCCCCACACTACCGATTTATCCGCCAAAACGTCCGCACTTTCCCCCGAAGCCGCTGCATCGATATCGCCTCGCCATTCCGTCTCTCCCTGCATCGGCTCTAATCGTTCCAGCGCCGTCACAACCGCCCAAAGCTGTCGTTCCGCTGCCGCCGGGTCCTGATCAAAAGCACTTTTCAAGATTCGATAGCCGCCGGTTCCTCCTGCCGCTATCGCCTCCACCCATTCCCGCGCCGGCCCCGATACTTGTACCTGCACACCTGCCAATAACGCTTTCCAGGCTTGCCGGCACTGCTGTCGTTGCTGCGGGCGAAGTCGGATTGGTCCGTCAATGCCCTCAAGAACTTTCGTCAGTGTCACCTGCCAGCGACTGCGCTGCAACACTTGATCAATTTCCGCTAACCTGATCGTAACGGGCCCACGCTCCATCGGGATATGGCGCCCAAAAAAACCATCGAGCCGGTCTCCCGCCTCCACCGTCAGGTTCGCTAACCGCAACGATCCGCCGATACGCCCCAGCGCCTCCACCCGTTCGCGGGCTGCGCGCAAAAGTTGTACCAGTCCCGGTTGCGCAAGATACCGCCGCAAATCATCTGGCAACCCAACCGGCTCCATCTGTTCCCCATCCCCCCAATATCTTTGGCTCTTTGCTATGTTGATGCTCTGCCAAAAATCAATCCATTAATATCCGCCCGGCTATCTTGTTACCGTTTTCCCCATCCCTCTTTAGGCACTGTTCTCCACAAGCTGCCTTTGCTCCCCATTCCAACGATACTGGAAAAGCGTCACAAACTTCACATCTTTCGGCCGGAAAACCTCATAAATCGACAACGCCGGCACCGTATCATAACAGCCCCACAGCACCTGACTTGTCATCATATAATCAAAATCCATCTGCGTCAGCAAATCAAACATATCACGAACATTCTCGTCATCGACGCCGGCAAAAGCCTCATCCAGCGAGATAATATGGGGCGCATCCGGGCGGGCATCGTTAAAGCGCGAATACGTCGCCGCGAACAGCGGTATATACATACTCATCGCTTTTTCGCCGCCGCTCAACACGTTGAACCGCGAATCGGTCAATTCCCGGCGCGGCGACTCACCCTTTTCATAGTGCAGCACAAAACGAAACCAGCGGCGATAATCGAGCAATTGATTGACCCAATGGCGCAACGAGTCCTTGGCTTCCGATTCCTGCTTGGCCCACTCAATGCGGGAGCGAAAATGCCGCACCATGCGATCAATGTCTTCATCATGCAACTGTTCAGGATTCGTCTTTAAGAGCTTCACCAGCGCCGCCGTGTCCAGTTCCCGTTCATTCGTCGCCGGTCGGGGTTCCCATTTGAGATGAAGCCGCAGCCCGCTGGAAGTATTGCGCTGCCCCATCAGTTCATTGACTTGCTGTACCCACTGCTCAGCACGATGGATCCGGCTGCGAATCGTTTTCCCTACCGCCCGAATGATGATCTCCTCATACAATTCCCGGTCCTTTTGATCCAACAGCAACATCTGCTCTTCCCGCGCCCGGGTCAGTTCGTCCAAGAGGTGCCGCGGCGAAATGGGATTTTGGCGATCCCGCATAAAATAAACAAGAATCCGCCCGCTCGCCTCGTCTTCCCGCCATTCCGGCACATACTCAAACAAGGTTCGCCGAATATCCGTCAAGATGCTGTGCAAGTCGTTGGCTACCGATTGGGCCAAACGCGCTTCCCAGCGGCCTTTGCTATGTTGTACCACCAACTCAGCCGTGTGCATAGCTGCCACTTCTACTTCATTGGCCCAAGCCGCCCGGCCACCGGCGGTCGCTGTCCCTCGACTGGCAGCCATCCCTACGACATCGGCATCGGATCTGATTTCATTCGGATCTCGCCATGGCACTTTCGAAGACAGCGTTCGGCATAAGGCCGACAATTCCGGCAAAAGCCCACGACGCCACTCCTGAAGCCACCTGCCCAGGCGGTCCTGAAGCCGGCGTTGGGTATGCAGTCGCTCCGCCAGATTTTTTTCTACCTGACTCCGTGCTCCGCCCTTTTTCTCCGCCAACTTCGGTATCTGATCATTGCGCCAAGCGATCGTTCCCTCCAGTTGATGCATCTGCTGCCGCAATTCGTCCCGGCGGCGTACGATGTCCTCCAGCCCCATCTCCTTGAGCCGGCGTTGCAACGCAGCGATTTCCGCATCGAGCCGGTGTAACTGAACATGGTAGTCGTCGATTTCCTGCTCTTGCTGCTCTGCTTGGACGGTAAATTTCTCAATATCGGCTGCTGCGCCGACATACTGCCGGTCAGCCATAAGGTACGCGCTCCACGCCGTTTTTAAGGCCTGCCAGATCGCGCTGTATTGTTCAAAATGGCTTCGTGCTGCCCGGATTGCTTTTTCTTCCCGCGGCAACGTCATCTCCCGCATCAACTCATGGAGTGCCAGCGTGGCTGCCTGGAAGTCCGTCACGGCCTGACGAAACAACCGATCACGGCGCCCGCACTCATCGTCAGCCATCGTAAAACAAAAGTGCGCCTCCGTAAGCATCCGAGCCGCATCGGATAAACCGGAGAAACCAGGCAAAGCCGCCACTTCGGCCATGATCGCCTGTTCACGCTCCTCCAACGCCGTCAGATGCGCCGCCGCTGCTTCGATCGCCCTTGTCTCTTCCTCGATCAACGCTTCCAGCACCGCGATCCGCGCCAGGCGGGTCCGGTGACGGCTTTCTCGACCGATATATTCCGCAACATCTTTCGGTGCCGCCATCCCCACCCGGTTACCGAGCCGGTAGGCCCCATCCTCGCTAAACCAGGTTCCCGTACTATTTTGTTCCAGCTCGCTTGCACCGACTGCGAGCACCGTTTCACGGTCCCCCATCCGGAGCGTACGCAAGAAATCATCAATGCTTCCTTTATCCAAACCGCTGTCCGGCGGCACCAGGGGAACAAGATAATCGGCCAACGTCGTCCCCAGCAGCAACGGTTCCGTAGCAACCCAGGTTTCATCGATAGGTGCGCCGCCAGGCATCGCCATCAGTTCACTACTGCCCGTCCTTTCCAGCTTAACGTCCAGCTTCACGCCCTGCGTTCCCACCCAAGCATCCAGCAATCCCGCTTCCGTCAGGGCCGCCTCCAACCTGCCCCGCGTCGCCTCAGCAACTTCCGGTCGAAATTCCACACAAGCATAAAAAGGCGCACCGGCTTCCCCGGCAGCCGCCCGCTGGCTACGGTACGCTTCCCGTTGGCGGCTGCGCGGCGGTTCCGGTTCTTTTTGGGCCAACCACTGCCGGCGCTCCTCATCGATTTCCTCTCGCTTTTGCTCATGGGCTTCTTTTTGTTGCTTCCATCCTGCTCGCTCATCGGCCAAGCGGCGCTGCCCTTCCCCCAGCGCCAAACGCACCGGTTCTTGGATCTGATGAAGATCGGCGTCGGGAAACTTGGCCAAGCGGTGCAGGACCGCTTGAAAGCCCTCGTCGGTCAAGGGCAAATGCACCAAACTGCGGCGCCAATCAAAAAAGGCACGCTGTACTTCGTCCTTGACCGTCTCCAATTGTTGCTCCGCTTGTTTTACCCGGTCTTCCGCCCGATCCTTTTCCCGGCGCGCTTCCCCTACGGCCACTTCTGCATCGTTTTTTCGCAAACCCAAGACCGTCACCTGATGGGCCTGCGTTTCTGCGGCTTCCAGCCGTTCACGGTGGTCTGCCATGTCCCGCTGCCACGTAGCAAAGCGTTCCTCATCGGCAGGAATCCCCGCTTGCCACGGGCGGCTGTGCACTTCATGCATCCTGTAATCGGCCTGCTGAGCCAGCAGCCCCATGGCCGCCAACAGGCGCGCCTGTTCGATCGCCGCTTTTTCCCGCGCTTGCTCCGCCGCTTCACGGCGTCCAGCCACTTCGATCAGGTATTTATCGATCGTCTCTAATCGTTCTTGGGCGCTCTTTTTTTTCTTCGCCAAAAAATCCCGATCGGCGCCCTTGGCATCCAACTCCCCTTGGGTATTAAAGGCCTCATTTTGACTGAGTACATCCCGCTCCGCCTGTAACGCTTGTAATTCTTTTTTCTGCGCTTCCAAACTGCATTGCTCCGCCGCCAATTGTGCCTCGATCTGTTGCAGACGGCTTTCGCTTTGTTGCAGTTCTTCCTCCGCCGCTTCCCATTCGGCTTTCCCTGTGGTGAGTTCCTTGGACAACGTGTATAACGTAAACTCATTGTACCGTTGATAGGCTTGTGCCAGCTTTTCCGTTTCACCACGATGGCGCTCTAGTTCTTCCAAGCGATCGCTGATCTGATCCATATCATCAAGTACTTCCGAGAGCGGGCGCAAATCCTCCTCATGGAGCGGCGGCAAAGCACTCCCCAAGATCTCATAGATCGTCGTTGGTTTGAAATCCTTGGAGAGCTTCGGCGAGCGCAGTTGAATCAACAGGTCCAGCAGTTCACTATAGCCGTCCAGATCGCCATAGCCGAACAGCAAGCGGTTGACCATCGCTTTGTACTTACCTTGCTCGACCACCACTTCCCCACCGTCGCTGATCTGCTCGGCCAGCTTTTGCCGCGTCAAGGGAATTTTCTGCGGCTCCTTAGACGCACTGTAATCCAGCTCAAAAAGCTGCAGATCATACCCGATCCGCCGGTTGTCGGTGATGGCAAATCCCCAAAAGCCCATCTGCGGATTGTTGCGCCGCGCCCGCAGACCGATGCCAATCGTCAGATAGCGCTCCCGCGCCGGTTGGCAAAACTCCAACCAAAGATACCCGGTGCGATCGGTATTGGCTTCATCGTCGACAAGCAAGTAGTATTCCATGCGGCGATCCTTGGACCCAAAGGGGTCAAGGCGGTGCGGCCGCTTGTCCCCATCCAGAACCAACGGCAAAAAGCTTTGCATGGTGACACTTTTGCCAGAGCCATTGGCGCCGCGCAGGATCAGACGCCCCCCTTCTAGGTGAAACACGGCTTCCTCATCGTAATGCCAAAAATTCAAGATGCCTGCCCGCGCCATGCGCCAGCGCTCGCTCGTCATGATTCGATCCCCTCTTTATCATCGTCACTCAATATTTTCACTCATCAAAATCGGCTTGATAGTCACCGATAAAGCGTCCCAGCGCCGGGCCGACCCAGCGATGCATGTCATCAACCACACCGCCCAGATTCCACTCCGATAAGTGGTCAAACAACTCCTGCATCAAATCGCGCAGCTTCGCTTCCCGCTGCGTTTTGCCCCAAAGGCGACCGTGCCGCTCCCGCAGGTGATGGAGCACCGTTTCGACTTCCTGACAAGTTACGATCAAACGGCCGCCTTCATCATAGCCCACCGGTTTGCCTTGCGCCCGTCGCCGGCGAAGTTCACCGGCAAAAAGCACCGCAATGTCCGAGATCGCCTTGCCAGTAGGAAAAAGCAGCGCCTCCCCCGACAACTCCGGGTGAAACACCAGCAGTCCTTCCCGGTACCGCTGACCGGTAAGACCCAGGTGCTTTTCCAGGGCCTCCAACAGGTAGCGCCGCTGCGTCAACACATACTGCCGCTCATCATCAGTCCAATCGCCGTCATAAACCACCGGTTCTTGGATCAAACGACGAAACACACGGTGACGGCGCCGGCGCACGCGCCCCTCATCGGTATCGGCATAGTCCCCTTCGCCTAACGACGCAATGGAAGTGTACGTCGTCAAATCACGGGGAAAGCGCCTCAATAGGAAAGATTGCGCTCGTCCACATTCATAAAGCACATTATGTTCACCGTTGCCGCTGCGGCTCCACTCGGTTTCATCTCCGTCTACCGCCGTGACAATCGACAGATCACGCAGTTTCCGTAGCGCCCGGGCCATCGACAAGCGATGATCATAGACGTTCCAATCAATATCGATATCCCTGTCGACACCGGCCAGATAATCGCGAATCTCCTCGATCATATCGGTCAAGAGAAACTGCTCCAATTCGCCTTTTCCTTCTAAGTACCAAAGGCAAAAGGCAAACAACGTGTAATCACGGCAATGGGTAAACTCCTCAAACCCCATCCAGGGATGGGCTACTGTCGGATATTTGTCCAATTTGGCCATATAGCGGGTCACGATCAACACCAGATCGCAATATTCCTGGAAAAAGCTGCGCAATTCCTCGTAATGCTGCTTGATCGCCTGAAACAGTTCCGGATCGTCTTCCTTGCTAATCCAGGGTCGGTTGAGCAGCGCCTGCGCACAAGCCACCCGTTCCTGCTGAAAAAAATCCGCCGTTCCCCGCTGAAATCGCCGCCGCCCCGTTCGGTTTCCCCCTGGTACCCCGGCCGACTGCCCGATTCCGGTTCTGCTACCGGTTCTGCTACCGGCTCCATTATCGGTTTTATTACCGGTTCTGTTATCGGTTCTGTTATCGGTTCCTGAATCTTTCTTGGCCCCCGACACCACGGCAAGCTTCACCTCATTTTTGGCCATTGCAACGATCCCTTTCCATCTCGCGTACCACTTACGTCGTTCCCTTTGCTTGCCGTTCATCGACAAAAACCAGCGTGTAATCGGGCATTTCCAACGCGCCGTCGGCACACTGCAACCGCGTGCGACCGCCGCCGCCACGCAACGTGATCTGCACACCTTCCGGCGTCCGGAACGTTTTATCACGATAGTGCATACAGCGGCTGATCCAAAAAAGCAATTGATTGCGCAAAAAAGGCGTAACCTCACGCAGTTCACCAACAGGCACACAACCTTGCGCCACAAACGTCTCGATCAACTCACGCTCCGCCTGCCGCTCCGCCAGATAGACTTCCCGTGCCGCCGCTTTCTGGCGCGAATGATTGGCAATCGCATCGGTGCCACCGTCCCGCCGGCGCTGGCGCGACCGTGAGCGCAGTGCATAGCCGTTTGGCGGCGCTTGCCACATGGTCACATCGGCCGACTCTGTCCCTTTGTCATCATGCCCTTGAAAATGCCGCGTCCGGTAAAGTCCGAAAGTATAGGCGGCCAAGCGATGGGCATCATCGACATGATCAAGTGAAGCAAACCAGCGCCCCAAATACGCCAGTTCCCGGCGCCGCGTCACACCACTTAGCCGTTTTTCCTGAATGCGCAAAGCACAACGGACGATTTTGCCAATCGTGTCCTTGCTTGCCTGTTCCAGGTATTGAATGTCGCTATTTTCCCCTCCTTCACCGAGAAACCAACGCACCAGCGCCTGCCATTCCCGGAGAAGCCGCTCCCGTTCCTCTTCCTCTGTGGGGCGCTCTTCTAAAAGCGGCAAGGCCGCCAGATCACGTACGATATGTTGATGAAACCGTTCGATCATCGCCGGTTGTAACGATGGCAACAGTCCTTCGATCCGAAAGGCACTGCGCTGCAAATTTTGCACAAAGTTGCGCAAGTACTCCGTTAATTGATTTTTATAGATAAGAAACGCTTCCGTCGCCATCAATTCCTCCGCCTTGGCACTTTGCAGCGATGCAATATAATCGGAAGCGTTTTCCGTTAAGGTAATGAAGGATGCATAGGTGCTTTTCCACAGCGCCAGTCCCTCACCGGCAGCAAACTCCCCTTGTTGTTGTAAAATCCGCCGCAGGTTAGCCGCAATGTTGTCGAGCAGCGTCGGCTCCAGCGAACCGCCGTAGCCGCGAATTTTCTCTAACCCGGCCACCATCCGCTCGATTTCCACCGCGTAAGGCGTCATCTGATAACGATACTTTTTGCGCAAATACTCCTCAATCGTCGTGGATCGCCCGCCATCATGACGGGGGACTAAGTTCTGCCACTGCACCAGTGCATTTAGATCCTGCTGGCATTGCTCCAACGAATACTGCGCCAGCAGTTCAAAACCACAAACACCTGCGTAGACCTCTTCCGGCTTCAGCCAGTAGTGCAGACGCAGGTGTTGTTCATAAAAGTAGCGCATGATTAACCGGTAGCGCGGCGTGTTGGTTGCGTTTAGATAGGAAAGTTCGGGTATCGTCCGGAGCAGGGATTCCGTCCGGAGAGCGTCCTTATTTTTTTCGTTCATACTTGCCACCGTATGTTCCGGCAGTTGGGATCTAGGTGCGCCAATCTCATCATTCTCTCCCCTTCGGCTCTATCCGGTGAAAATTCGACAAATTGCATATAACTCCTGCTCCGGGAAGGCATTCATCGACCATGATCGCTCGAAGCGGAAAAGCGCCGGTAACGGAAATGTTGAAGTCGATCAGAAGAATAAAATATACTACGATAGGGGAAGAAATCATATTGAAAATCAACCTTTTTGTTGGTATATTTGCCCAATAAAACGACATAATAACCATAAAATAAAAAGAAGTGCAGCAACAACTGCACTCCCAGATGATTCTCTTATGGTTCGAAAATAACTAATGGCCTACTCATTAGGTAACGAAAAGGGGGCGCCCAATAATGTCACGATTCATGGAAATTGCTTGCGCATCCGCTTTGCAAGGCATTACGGCCGGTAATGGCGGCCCCTTCGGAGCGGCCATTGTCCAAAATGGAAAAGTGATTGCTACGGGGCATAACCGGGTTATCGCGGACCATGATTCCACGGCCCACGCTGAAATTATGGCCATTCGAAAAGCCGAACAAGTACTCGGTACCCACGATCTTAGCGGTTGCGAGCTTTACACCACTTGTTATCCCTGTCCGATGTGCCTCGGGGCGATTCTCTGGGCAAGGATAGACAAGGTCTACTATGGATGTTCACCGGACGATGCCGCCCAAATTGGTTTTGATGACAAGCTTTTTTATGAGGTCATCGCGAATCCGTCTGCCAATCCCTGCGTGACTCTTGAGCAAGAAGATCGGGAATCATGTTTGGATCTATTCAAAAAGTGGATGGGGTTACCAAACAAAAAACCTTACTAGCACCACAGGGAGCCTTGCTACTTCGAAGGTTGCGCAGATGATTCTGTTTGGTCGGTACCTTCGATGGCCAAGTTGGCTTTACGCCATTCATTGAATCCACCTTTGAGGGAAAATGCATTAAATCGTTGTTTTTTACTGGTCATTTTGTTACCCTAATGCTATTGATGCCGGGACTGAAACTGTCAGGAACCGAAAAACTCATCGCATCATTTTTTGTCGATAATTTGCAATTATTGAAAGGAGCAGGATTTATGGCTGGCAATCGAACCATTTGTGCAACCCATGACGTGGATTATCTTTCTATCCGCAAAGCCATGTGCGCAGGAGCACGGACAACGGAGGAACTCATTAAAATGGCCGGCGTCTGTGCAGCCTGCGACGGATGCAAAACTGAGTTGGATGGTATTCTGGCCTCTGTTTGCGGCTGTAAGAAAGTTTCATTACAAGCGGTCGTTGACGCCGTCAACAATGGCGCCAACACGGTAGAAAAAGTCAGCGAAATTACCGGAGCCGGGACCGGCGATGGATGCGGAAAATGCAAAGTTTTGATCCGTAATATCATCGAACTTGGCCGATAATCACCATGCCCCCAGACAACCTTGCTATGGCTGGACGGCTGGATAAATCAACGTAACGTACCTAAAGGGAGTGCCACCGACAACGTGGCACTCCCTTTAGGCGTCTATGATGATGATGTCTGCTCTCTATCAATACCGTTGATTGTCTGCCATTTGGAGCGACAAGATAATAAAAACATTTTTAATGGATACCGCCACTAGTCAATGAATCACCATTGTAACCGTTTTTATTCCATAAGGTATCTTTCCCCGTTATCGATGCCATATTGACCGAACGCAAAAAAGATCCTGCCCAGGCAGAATCTTTTTTGCGTTCAATACTTTACTTGTTAGTACATGCGCTTAACCGCGGTGATGTGCTTGCCCCAGTAGGTTTTCGGAGCGATGCTCAAGTAGCCTACTTTGCCAAGGCCACCGCCTTCTTGAATCACCTGGTTGTTGCCAGCGTAAATCGATACGTGACTGCCATTATTAAAGATAACCAAGTCACCAGGGCGCATTTGGCTTTTCGGAACAGTCCAGCCCACCGAACGGTTTTGGGTACGCGAAGCCGTGCTCATTTTGTAACCCAGGGCATGATGATAGACGTAGGATGTGAAGTTCGAGCAATCAAAGCCCTTGGTTCCCTTGTCTTCATTATGACCCCAGACATAGGGTGTTCCTAGTTTGCTCTTGGCGATCGTCATGATCGCGTTGAATTTCTCCTGATCGCTGGCGTTGAGCGGCGCCAAAGGTTTGATCAGCTTGTCCATCGTCACACCAGGCGGAAGTTGCCCAGTTTCCGCAAGAGATGCCTTCACAGAAGTCGCTGCTTCCGCGAAGGTCACGGTGTTCGCAGAAGCTGATTGGTTGGCGTAAGTATCGGCCAGCGCCGGTCCAACCAGCATCGTAACGGTGGTGCTGAGGGCAAGAATCGAAGCCATAACGGTACGCTTTACCATCAAGGGTTCCTCCTTTTCGCCTACGAGGTTAGCTGACGGGTTCGGTGGGAGTATGCACCTGCCGTGAAAAACGGCTACACCCCAAGAAGTGGTTCCCCCGCGCTCTTGCGAGCTTCGGCTTAATTTTGGCAACACAACGATCGTACCATTATATTCGTATCGGCTCAACTCTAAATATCAGGAATAGTTATCAATATCTGGTGCTCAATGAAGCTGAACTGGCGATCCGGGCTGCCCATCTCGCCAAAGAAGTTCAAGGATCACTGCAAGTGTTATGTGTGGCCAGTATCATTGCCATCACCGATAAGATCCTGCCGGAAAGCGTTAAAAAGATGTTACTGGAGGTGCTGAGAATGACCGATATTGAAAAGTGGCTACGTGAAGAAGGGCGTGAGGAGGGGCGCGTTGAGGGTCGCATGGAAGGTCGCGTGGAAGGTCGTGAAGAAGGCCGTGAAGAAGGCAAAGAAATGGTCGCTATCGCCGCCTTGAAAGAGGGACTCCCTCCTGAAACCGTAGCCCGATTTACCGGTATCCCCATCGATAAAATTCGAAAAATCGCTTCCACCCATCTCCCGCAATAAGCATGTCACCACCATACATTCACGGATAACCTCTACCCTACCACTTGCTTACTTTTATATCCCCTATAACCCAAAATCCCCCTGACCAGGCTTGCCGCCTCATCAGGGGGATTTTCATTCTAACCATAAATTATTATCCCTAAATCAAAGATGCCCCTGGAAAACGTCCAGGTTACCTGCTTTTTTTCTTACGTTTTGACTTTTTCTTTTTTGTTGCCTGCGAAACCGGTTTCTTCGATGAACGCTGCTTTATCGGAATCCCATAACGATCGGCAAAAACAGCTACCACCGGATTGACTAACTGCGCAACTTCACTGGACATATAGGTCTCTGCCAGATATATATACAATTCACCACATTCTTCGTCGCTGTCCGCTTCCTCAAATTCAGCGATAAGCTCCTCACGAAGCGGCATCGCCCAAGGTTCGCCTTTTTTCGCGGCTTCATCGTCATCCGCAGGCAAAAGCAACGTGAAATCCTGGTCAACTTGATCGGCACACTCGTCAAGCATCCGAACCACTTCCATCAAAAACGCCCGAAGAAGTTGTGGCGACAGTTGCTTATACCCATTCGCCAGGGCAAGCGCATCTTGCAAATGCGGAATCGCTTCCGCATAGGCCCCTACTTCATATAACAACATCCCGATGGAGTAGTGCGATTCCATCTGATTGGCATCGAAACGCAGGGAATGTTCATAGGCAACGATCGCCAATTCCGGTCGATGCCCTTTCAGGTAGGTATTCCCCAAGCGATTCCACAGCCAGGCATCTTCCGGAGCGTCACCAAGCTTGTCCAAATAATACGCTTCAGCGTCAGTGCCCAACGAAGGTTCAAACCCGTTATCGATCAGCAGCTTGCCTATATGGAAATGCAAGTTGGGATTAAGTCCCTCTACGCCTTGTGCGGTCAATCGATTTTCCAACATACCCGCCATGGCTCCCAGCATCAGCATGGAATTTGTTCTGGGAGAAACCAGCCACGGTCCCGCCGCATGACAATGAGCACAGTGAAAATAGCCCATACACTGTAGGTAATCCGGCCACAGTTGCAGCTTTGCTTTTGAATTTGGTTGCAAAGTATCACGGCCTTCTGCTTGCCCCAGCGAAAAAGTGTTGCTAAGCTCTTGGGTATCAGGCATTGGACTTTTTACGCAAACGGTTGCCAAGTCATAGCGACCCGCTTTTTGACAAGATGCGCAGGTTAATTCAAAATAATTACGCTGATCATCATGATAGAACTGCTCCCCCATCGCCGCGATCATCTTGACATAGCGCCCCGGCAACTGTTGTATCGACGGACGCCCCGGGAGATCTTGATCAGCCATGCCGGTCAACAACTGGAGAAACCTCGGCGTATAGCTCAATGATGGGTTACTCATCTTGACACTTGCCCCTTGCTTTTATACTTGATGCCTTTATTCTTGATTGCAGTTGTTCGACTCGATGCGCCGATTTTCCTTGTTTAACATCACTGAAACGATCCTGCCGAAAAGCGTCAACCAAATATTACTGGAGGTGCTGGGAATGACCGATATCGAAAAATGGCTGCGGGAAGAGGGGCGCACGGAACAAACAAAGGAATCCCCCACCTGCCCGTGGAATATACCGATCACGCGACAGATAAGGGACGTGATACTTCATGATTGAAAAAGACTTCGACATTTCATTCATCGCCGCACTCGCCTTGAATGAAAAACAAATCCAGCAAAACTACCGACCTCTGATCGGTGTTCATAAATGGTTCGCCCGCCGCCCTGGAACATTGTTCAGAGGGCTTTTATTATCGGAATTTGGCCAGGGCAAACTTCAAGACCTATACTATCAGGCCAATCAACTGCCGGATATCATTGTCGCCGATCCCTTCATGGGCGGCGGCACCCCCATCCTGGAAGCCAACCGTCTCGGTTGCAACGTGATCGGTGCCGACATCAACCCCATGGCTCATTGGATCGTCGAGCGCGAAATCGCTGCCTTGGATATCGACAAGTATCGCCAAGGCGCCGACCAGTTACTGGCCCATCTGCGGGAGCAACTCGCCGGCTATTATGAAACAACTTGCCAAATCTGCAGCAACCGCCATGCACCCGTTAAGTATTTCATCTGGGTCAAAACCCAAGTTTGCAGCGCCTGCCAGCAAACCTACGACCTCTTTCCCGGCTACACGCTGGCAACCAACAACCGTCATCCCCGCTACGTACTTATCTGCCGGCATTGCGGTGAACTGAACGAAGTGGATAACCCCAAAGAGCCAGGCTCCTGCTACCAATGTCACGAAAAGCTAATCACAACCGGCCCGGCCCGTGCCAATCGCTGCCTTTGTCCACATTGCCAGACAATAAATCGGTATCCAGGAACACCCGACGCCCCCTATCCACACCGGATGATCGCCCTGGAATACCACTGCCCCACCTGCCGCCCCGCCCATAAAGGACGGTTTTTCAAAAAGCCTGATGCCCACGATCTAGCTCGGTATCAGGAAGCCGAAGCCCGCTTTCGCCAGCTATCCCCTCAATTTGTACCGGACGACCCCATCCCTATGGGTGATGAAACCGATCGTCTCCACCGCTGGGGCTACCGGCGCTATGCCGATCTGTTTAACTCCCGGCAATTGTTCGGGTTAGAGCTTAGCTGCCGCTGGATTGCCACTTCAGCGCAAGGCGAAGTGCAGCATGCCCTCAGTACCAATTTATCCGATCTTCTTCGCTATCAAAACATGCTTTGCCGCTATGACGCCTCCGCCTTGAAGTCACTCGATATTTTTTCCGTCCATGGTTTTCCCGTTGGCTTAATCCAATGTGAATCCAATTTGCTCGGGATCATCCACGAATCCAAAGGGACCAACGTGGGCAGCGGTGGCTGGACCAACATTATCGAAAAGTATGCCAAGGCCAAAGCCTACTGCCACCAACCCTTTGAGATCCGCCATCACAAAGGGAAAAAAACACAAGTATCCATTCGCGGCGAGTGGATCGGTCCAAGTAACTCCATTAAAAAGTCCCCCGAAAATAAAAAAAACGCCATCGACTCGGGCGCTGTAGCCTGCACATTATGGCCAGAACAGCAACCCGTCGATGGCTTATCCAAAACCGAGTCCGCACAAATACCTGCTCGCATCATTGATCTACGCTGCGTTAGTTCCACTGAATTGCGCTTGCCTCCTGAATCAATCGATGCTGTGTTTACGGATCCTCCCTATTTCGCTAACGTGCAATATGCCGAGTTGATGGATTTTTGTTATGTCTGGCTCCGGCGGCTTGTTCCACCGGGAGAGCCATGCTTCCAGCAACACTCCACACGCAATGACGATGAATTGACCGGCAACAACACGATGGGCCGGGGAATTGAACATTTTACAGCAGGCATGTCCTCGGTGTTTCAAAATATGAAAACCGCTTTGAAGACAGGGGCACCGTTGGCCTTTACCTATCATCACAATCAAATTCAAGCGTACTTACCCATTGCTGTCGCCTTATTGGATGCCGGTTTTGCTTGTACAGCCAGTTTGCCTTGCCCGGCCGAGATGGGTGCTTCCATTCACATCAACAACACTTCATCGTCCATCGTCGACACGATTTTTGTCTGCCGCACAACCGGCACTGTCTCGCGGCGCACGCTGGTCGAGACACCGGAAGCGATCGGGCGCTTAGTCCTTAATGATGTAGCCAAGCTACACGCTGCCGGTGTCAAAGTAAGCGCCGGTGACACCCGCTGCATCAGCTACGGTCATCTCATTCGCCTGGCGATCTGGCACCTCCGCACTTGTTGGGACAGCGCCGCCGCTCCGTCCGAAAAGATCGCTAGAGTGAATGAGGCGATTGAGCAACTGGGCGGTTGGCCCAAGGTCAATGCTTATCTTTCAACCTATGTCACCGTTCCCCCAAGGCAACAGTGGGTTGCCCTCGAAGATGAGGGGGCGTATGATTCCTGCAATGAAGACGGAGGAGAAGATGATGCGGTTTCCTTTTGAAGTGCCTTTTGACGAAGTGGCCCGTGATCTTGATCCCTATGTATCGGCCATTTTTTCCAGCCTTGAATCTGAGTTTTTGGTCATGCCCAAAGGCACTGGCTTTATTGACTATCCGACATTTGAACAAGGTTATGAAGCGCTCAAACGGGCTACATGCGGCTTTCTGGAATTTTCGCCGGAGAATGTACTCCGCGTTGTTCAGGAAACCCCGTTGTCGCTGGTCGTTATCCGCGCCATTTTAGGCCTTACACCACCGGAGTGGGCCTACCTTGCCAGCCAACGGACAGGCATTGATGTAACCCAAAGTTTTGCTCGCACCCTTGATCGTACAATTCGTTTGGATCCATTGCGCTCATTGCCGGGTAGCCCGAAAATGAATCAGCGGATTGAAGCTTTAATTGTTGCTGCTTGCCAATTACTTGCTTCTCCAGGCGTGATCGAGCAAGAGGACAAATTACATCGATTTGATAAAGCCGATACAAAACATGGATTGGACGGAGTTCGCTCATTGGCAGCACTCGGTGCTCCCTATGCCATGTTGTTGTATGAACGATTTTTAGGACGGCCTTTTGCTGGGCATCGAGATTCAGTCTCAGAACTCGTGGGGGACAGTCTTGAATCGGCCATTGAAAGCGTGCTCGTTAAAGCAGGTATTAGCTACCGTAAGACCAAGCGGGCTGAGCGAATCGCTGGGTTTGATCAAGCACCGGATTTTATCATTCCTAGCGAGTTTAATCCACAGGTAGTGATCGAAGCGAAAATCACCGAGGACGATGGCACGGCCCGCGACAAAGTAACGCGTGTACAGCATTTGGCGTCATTAAGTACATCCCGTAGCCCACTAGAGAAGGCGAAATTTGAAGTAATTGCCTGCATTGGCGGGCGTGGTTTCGGGGTGCGTAGGGAAGATATGAAAAAGTTAATCTTGGCAACGAGTGGGAAGGTGTTTACGGCACAGACGCTGGGTTATTTGGTTGAGCATACGAAGTTAACAGAATATAGATCAAGATAAGTAACAATCATTTTATATACACATCTTACCTTACGATATTCCAATTTCTCTGTTTATAATGCTTTTTTCATCGCCTAAGCAAAAACAAACTAACAATCTCGGAAATATATATTAAATCCCTATACCACTCTTCTTGTAGCACATTATTTTTATCCTCTATCCATCATGAAATTTTTGCTTTTCCGAATTACCCACAATGACCAGATACATGTTGGATATTATGATATACAATCAAATATACACTTCAACAAACCATCGATCTGTAGCTAAAGCACGATACAACGCAGATTTCCATCCATTAAGTGATGCTTTTTCACAACTTTTTAACGTGCCACTTAAATCCTTATAAAGTGCATCTTGGCCAGCTATCTCCTTTATGTTTTTAAACTTATATATACTACTAGCAATTTCATCAACTGCCTGAAGGCTGAATATAGTGTTTAAATCAAATAAATCAAAATGATTTTTCATACGTTGGAAAAGCGATTCATTCCATGAATCTGGCTTTTTTACTTTATATAATACTACAATATCCGATGTTTTTTTTACTATTGCCTCTAACCAAATTTCATTTCCTAAGTCATCATAATATGGGTGTAGATGTGTGTCTTCATAACACGAAAACTGTTTATTACCTTTTATTGTATTACAATCTCTACAAGCAGGAACAAGATTCATTGGAGATACCGCCAGAGTAGGAAACGAATTTTTAACAAGAAAATGATCAAGGGTATATACTGGACGAATTCCACAAAATGGGCACCGGCCATTCTGGGCTGATACCTTTATCTTATCGTAATGTTTTCTTCCAGGTTGATCTCTTTTGGAAAACTTATCATCGTATAATTTTACCATTTCATCGTCAGATACAGTTCCATTCACACTATTATGAGGTTGAAGTGAATGAACATTATTTCGCATCATCTCATTGTCAAATTTTTCTGTATATCTTTCAATAAATGCGATACTAGACTTAAATCTATTTCTTAGATCTTCATCCCGATAATTACTCACACAATCAGATATTATTATATCGATGTTATTTTCTGGCTTTTTCATTCTAATCATTATTTTCCCTCATTTTCAAAGCAATCAATAACCGCAATATAGCTCTCGCTTCATCACCTAATTCGTGATTAAAGTTGTTTACAACATCATCAAAAACATAATTCATTTTTATAAGATTTTCTTTCAATAGTTTATGAAAACCCGACTTATCCACTTCAAGGCCAAATATTTCTCTTATCAATGAATTAATATTGGTTCCAAATGTCTCCTGATCTAATTTCTCAAGAGAAACAGTACTTCTTGAGCGTTGCATTTTCCATGCACAACTTGAAGGAACTTCTTGTAATACAATTGGAGAGTGTGTCGTAATAAATGCAACACCATTTTTTTCAATCAATATATCAGATAGTGCTCTTATAAAAGCTGCTAGTAATGGGGGATGTAAATGAGTTTCAGGTTCATCAAGAATAATTAATGATTTCTCTTCAATAAATTCAACCAATCGGGTTATGGTAAGAAGTATAATTTTGTGCCCAGAACTTAACAAAGCAAATCGTTCTCTTGCTGTTTGGATAAATATGTTTTCATCTTTAACAAATTTTAATTCTGATATCCCAGACTCTTGAAAATAGTTATCGTAATTCAATACTGACATTGCTCTACGCCATAAAGTTATTTTTGATTTACTTAAAAAACTTTTAAACAAACTATTGGCAAACTGAAACGACAACTTATCAATCCTAGAGTTATCATTATAAAATACATTTTCACCATCATATTTGTTATCTAGCCCAATAAATATCAAAGGTAATGAATCATTATTTTTGGTATCAATAGAACTCGAAAGATCATCAAAAGCACTAAACCCAACACAAATCGCATTGGCAAATAGCTCGTCAGCACTAATCTTATTCTCATGTTGAAGCTCAAAAAAATACCCCGCTTCTTCATCACTCTTATTATCTGTTATAGCACTAATTATATTTTTTATCATAAAGGTTTTTCCAACACCATTTCTTCCTATAACAATATGAATATTGGTTGGTGGGTTTGATTCAGGTTCGACTTTAAAAGTGATAGCCGCAGGTTTATCAACATCAAACATATTATTCCGATAATTTATTATTGATGGGAAACGATAGCCAAAAGTGAAGCGGGTAAGCCGTGCTCCTCCATGAGCCATTCTGTGAAATTGTTTAGTAATAGTTTTTTTCGTTACATCTCGCATCAACGAAACATTAACTACATCTTCATTCTTGAATTTTTCGAAAATATCGAGATCGTAAGCCATATCTCTTAAGGAAATCAATATGTTTTCTCTAATTTTATCATCAAGTTTCTTGAGATTTTCATAATATTCATCACTTTGGCCAACCGAAAAAAATTCTTCACCTAAAATCTCGAAAGAATCTGGAATTCCGGGACGCCTTTGTTCCATATTGTATTGACCAATCTTTACACTACCTATGTCATATATTTTGCCTTCTGAATTTACATATCGCAGATAATACATTGTCGAATACTTAAACCAGTCATCCCAATTATCAATTTGCAAATATACACCTTCTGATTTCTCAATAAGCAAACCAGTATAAACAGTAAATTTCATTTTATCACCTTGTATCCTTTCTTACCTACTGTAATCGGTCAATAGTTTTTTTACCGGTTACAATACCCGAATCTATGCCATACAAAGTGAGTATTTCGACGTGAAAGAGCCACTTTATCGGATAAACAGAGCCACCTTCACGGGAAAATAGAGCCATGATCACGGAACGAGGGCCATCTATCCCTACGATGACCTTATGATGGCTACTCTTTTTTAGCATCATCTGCAATGGCTGTGGATAATACGGATTACATACTTGTTAGGAAGATAAGTATTCCTTGCACTGTCGCAATATTCACTCCATAACAAGGTCAGAGTCACACCGGATTTGGCCAACTCCTTGTGCAAATGGGCCAGGTCGGGCATTTTTCTTTCTGTTCCCGATGCCTTCATAGGATAAAGGAGATGCTGCAAATCCGTATTTGTCCATTCTCGGAAGACAGTGGCCATGATATACCTTTTCATCAGCGAATCGATAGACTTCACTGACCGTATTGCGGGAGCATTTGACACTGACAGCAACTTGGCGCTGCGAGTATTCCAAGCTTCGCAATCGTAGAATTTCGCGATAATTCACCATGATTACCGCCTCCATAATAAATTTACACATATGGATGTGCATAAATCCATTATAGAGTGAAAAAACAGGTGGATCTCTACTCCGTGAAGGTGACTCTATTTTGCCGACACAATGGCTCTCTCAGAGCGAAATATTCAATATTAAGGATTCGGATTTTTGCAATCGTATGAACACTATTTTTTAATTATTGATTCTTTCAGCAAAACAATTGCCCCAAGTGTTACAAGTGCAGCTCTCTTCATAAAACTATAATCATTCGTTTTCTTCCCGTATGAGATCTGATGTTCTACATGATTTACATACATATTAGTGATTTTTTCTGAAATCATTACAGCTACCGATGGGGCTAATTTATCTTTTATTTCCTTCAATTTATCAGCCAACAAATCTTTATCTCGATTCACATCTAGATTTGTTGAAGATATTCTTTTTATGATAAAAAAGATAGCTGAACCCGATAAGCTTATTGCAGGTATCACTGATATTGCCGGTATTGCGACCCAAGATAATACAATTGATGCTACTGAAACAACTGTATTAATTTGGCTAGGTAAGTTTAATCCTTTTAAAAACAAATCTATTTTCTCCGCAATTTTTGTTTCTTTTGACTTGGTGCAATTATCTGAAGGTTCTTCATTATATATACTGATATCATCCCCCTTTATTTTTAACCACCGATATTTTTTGTTATTTTTTTCAAATACACATTCAAGTTCCTTGTTCAGTTCATCAAAAAGCGATTTAATTTCTTTATGTACACTTCTATTCATGACATTTTTTAAAATAAAGCGTGTATCTTCATGGTTAGCTTTTTTTAGCTCTGAAGATATCCGCGCATCTTTCCAGTCTAATCGCTCTCTCAGTTCCTCAGGAGATAGCAATAAATAATCAAGTATTTTTTTCTCAAAGATTATTTTATGCCTTTTTATTATCATTTCACACTCAGTTTTAGGGTCTAAATGCATGCTAATCACTCCTCTAGATATATTGAATTCATCATTAAGCGCGAGATAAATTTGTTTTCTCTCTACTTATCAAGGCAAACATAGTTGAGATTAGGATATTGCACTGTACACGTCGATACTTTTTAATATTTTCAACATCATAATATAGAATTCTTTAATCTTATTTTCGACAATCCCCAACAAATTCCTCCCATACTTCCTCTTTCATCCTATAAAAAACAAAAATCCCCCTGACAAGGCTTACCGCCTCATCAGGGGGATTCTCATTTCTCTACCCTATCAAACCCTACTCCACCGTCACACTCTTCGCCAAATTCCGCGGTTTATCCACATCACAACCGCGTACCACCGACGTATAGTACGACAGCAATTGCAGCGGCACCACCGCCAAAATCGGCGTCAACGCCGGATGGGTCCGCGGCACCGTCAAGAGCACATCAGCAAACTTGACAATCTCCTTATTCCCTTCCTGCGCCACCGCGATGATCATCGCGCCCCGCGCCTTCACTTCCTGGATATTGGAGATCGTCTTTTCCAACACCTGCTCCTGCGTGGCCAGCGCAATCACCGGAATATTCTCCGTAATCAGCGCCAGCGTCCCATGCTTCAGTTCGCCCGCCGCATAAGCTTCCGCATGAATATAGGAGATCTCTTTGAGCTTCAGCGACCCTTCCATCGCCACCGCATAATCAATCGAGCGGCCGATGAAAAAGGCATCGTTCCACTTCTTGATCTTCTCGGCCACCATGCGCACTTCGCCGGCCGCGTTCAACACATCTTCGACCTGCTTGGGAATCTCCCGCATCGCTCCGGCGATCTCACTGATCTCCTCCGCCGACAGCGTACCCCGCGCCTCGGCCAGCGCCAGCGCCAGCAAGTTCATCGCCAAAAGCTGCGTCGTGTACGCCTTCGTCGATGCCACGGCAATCTCCGGTCCCGCCCAGGTGTAGAGCACCGCATCGGCCTCACGGGCAATCGAAGAACCCACCACGTTCGTCACCGCAAAAACCTTGGCCCCTTTGCCCTTCGCTTCCCGCAGCGCCGCCAGCGTATCGGCCGTTTCACCGGACTGGCTAACCACGACCATCAACGTATGGGCATCGACGAGCGGATTGCGATAACGGAACTCCGACGCCACATCCACTTCCACGGGAATGCGCGCCAGATTCTCAATGATATACTTGCCGACAAACCCGGCATGATAAGCCGTACCACACGCGACGATGCACACCTTATTGGCCGCCCGCAGTTCTGCCGGATCGAGCTTCAGTTCTTCCATATTGAGCGTCACATGGCCGTTTTCCACGATCCGCCCCGACAAGGTATCGCGGAGCGCCTTGGGCTGCTCAAAGATCTCCTTGAGCATAAAGTGGTCATAGCCGCCTTTTTCCGCCGCTACCGCATCCCACTCCACCTGAAAAACTTCCTTCTCAATGCACGTCCCGGTGCCGCAGCACTTGACCGTAACGCCACGGCGCGTCAGCACCGCCATTTCACCGTCATCAAGGATATAAGTGCGTCGCGTATGTTTGAGAATCGCTGGAATATCGGAAGCTAAGTAGAATTCACCGTCACCGAGACCGACGACGAGCGGGCTGTCTTTGCGCACGGCCACAATCTTGTCAGGCTCATGCTTGCACAAAAAGGCCATCGCAAAAGACCCTTCAATATCGACGATCAGCCGCCGCACCGCCGCTTCCAAGTCACCGTCATAATACTTCGCCACCAAGTGCGCCAGCACTTCCGTATCGGTCTGGGACGTAAAAACGGTCCCTTCCTCTTCCAATTGATCCCGGAGCTTTTGGAAGTTCTCTATGATCCCGTTATGAACCACCGCAAAATCGCCGCTATTGTCAATATGGGGGTGCGAGTTTTCATTCGACGGCTTGCCGTGCGTTGCCCACCGTGTATGCCCGATCCCTACCGTACCGGTCGGCATACCACTTTGCAGTTGCCGCTCCAGAACCGCCAGCTTACCCTTCGCTTTCTTGACCTCAATGCCGTCCTTGCCGGCGATCGCAATACCCGCCGAATCATAGCCACGATACTCCAGCTTGGTCAAGCCTTCCACCAAGATCGGTGCCGCGAGACTGGCACCAATATAGCCGACGATTCCACACATAGAAAAATCCTCCTCAATCCTGCTACATACTTTCGCTGAATTTGAAAAAAGCACAAAAAAACCACTGCCCTTTTCGCTCGGTCGATCACCCGAAAAGGTACACAGCGGTCAATTGGACAGACGAATCCTACACTCACCGTTCCGCCTTTGTCCCCGCGATTACTCCCGGGATTTGTTACAGAACTGTAGGCCGTGAGCAGCCAGGGGGCATCCGCCGAAATCTTCGATAAACCCCCGCCTCGTCAACCGGTTTACTTTCACCCGCACCGGTTCTGGCGCTTGCATTATTTTTGTCAGAACCATTCCACCATTGACCCTTTTAATTAAGCACAAACTTACTGACTAACCATTACATCACTTGTATTGTTATATTGTTAAAAAATAACACCACCCTTTCTCTACATAATGCCAGAGAATGTGCACCCCATAAATAGCTCATCTAAACATTATGTTTCTATTATCATTCGCGATCATTGTATCAGTCTGCCAAGCCCTGCGCAACCCACTCCCCAAAATTCAGGACTAAAAAGGCTACCTGCGGCATAGCCCTCCGCAGATAGCCCTGCTCTACCCTAACCAAAAAATGACCGTTTCCTGTACAGTTCTTCTACACATCGCCAGCATGCCCCCGGCACATCCCCAGCGCATGCGTCAGCAACGTGAGCGTTTTGGGCGTCAGCCCTTAGCGAACGTGCTGACCTATGCGCTACACATACCACCGGAACATCGCCAGCATGCCCCCGGCACGCCCCCGACACATCCCCAGCGCATGCGTCAGCAACGTGAGCGTTTTGGACGCTAGCCCTTAGCGAACGTGCTGACCCATACGCCACCCCATGCGCTACTTACGCATACCGCCGGAACACATCAGCGATCTCTTCAACGATCGCCCGCAGTTCCTCCGCGTCCGGCCCCTCACCCATCACCCGGATGAGCGGCTCCGTCCCCGAAGGCCGCACCAGGATACGCCCCCGTCCGGCCAGCTTAGCCGCTCCGGCCGCCACGGCCGCTTTGACCTCCAGCTCTTCCTGGCAGGCCTTGTCTTTAACCCGCACATTGACCAGCAGTTGCGGCAGTTTCTGCATCTGCCCGGCCAATTCCGACATCTTCTGCCCCTTTTCCCGGAGTACCCGCACCAGTTGCAACGCCGACAGCACACCGTCACCAGTCGTATTGTGGTTGAGCATCAAGATATGCCCCGACTGCTCACCACCGAAAACGGCACCGTTTTCCCGGAGCGCCTCCAGAACATAGCGGTCGCCGACCTTGGTCTCCAAGATCTGAATCCCCGCCGCCTTGAGCGCCAGGTGCAGCCCCATGTTGCTCATCACCGTGACAGCCACCGTATCTTTCGGCAGTTGTCCCTGCTCCTTCATGTATAAGGCGATCGCCACCATGATCTGATCCCCGTCGACGATCGCACCCTTTTCATCAACAACGATCAATCGGTCCGCATCACCGTCAAAAGCCAGCCCCAGATCGGCGCCGTTGGCCACAACCGCTTCCGCCAAACTTTCCGGATGAGTCGATCCGCATCCGGCATTGATGTTCGTCCCATCGGGTGCACAGTGAATTGTGATCACTTCTGCCCCTAGCGACCGGAACAATTCCGGCCCCACCTTAGACGCTGCCCCGTTGGCACCGTCAATGACGATCTTCATCCCGGCAAAATCACCGGGCACCGTTTTCCGCAAAAACGCTATGTACCGTTCGGCTGCATCAGCTACGGGGATCACCCGGCCCACTTGAATACCTGTGGGAGCTGGCAACCCGTCGTGGTGCAAACCTTCCTGATCGCCGACCGTATCATTGACCGCATCATCCACAGCCCGATCCGCCATGACCGGCGTTGCCTTCGATTCATCGACATCGTCGATATCATTGGCATTGGCAGTAGCATCATCACAGGCATTGTCGCTACCGTCAGCCCCACCGTCAGTCCCGCCGTCAACCTTGCCGTCAGTTCCTGCACGACTGCCGCCCAATTGTTGCGACGATTTATTGACAGAGCCTTGGCCCAGTACATAACTTTCAATCTCTTCTTCCAGCGCATCGGGCAGTTTATAGCCCGTACCAGCAAAAAATTTGATCCCGTTATCCTGCACCGGATTGTGCGATGCCGAGATCACCACCCCAGCCGTCGCTTGCAGTTCCCGTGTTAAAAAGGCGATCCCCGGCGTCGGCAAAACACCGACAGGCAGCGCTTCACCGCCGACGGAGGTGATCCCGGCGATCAATGCCGCTTCCAGCATGTCACCGGAAATCCGCGTATCTTTACCAATCACGATGCGCGGGTGCGGTGCCGATTGACTTAATACGTAAGCGCCTGCCCGTCCCAGCCGAAAAGCCAGTTCCGGCGTCAACTCCCGGTTGGCCACACCCCGAACTCCATCGGTGCCAAATAATTTGCCCATCTTGCTTTCTCCTATCTACTTTAGAGTCTCTTGATCGCTGTTTTCGTGTATTGCTGCTCTCGTGTATCGTTTCCCTGTATATTGCTGCCCTCGTACATCGCTAAGGCGTTATCATTTTAAAATCAAAATTCAATTATCACGTAAAAGTCAGGTCGCTAGCCCTCTTCCGGCAGCTTGCGATAGGTACCGATAATCGCCTCGGCTACCCGCAACCCGTCTACGGCCGCACTGACGATCCCGCCGGCATAACCGGCACCTTCCCCGGCCGGATACAGCCCGGCAATGGCCGGTGACTGCAACGTCGCATCGCGGGGAATCCGCCACGGCGACGACGTCCTTGTTTCCACGCCGGTCATGACAATATTATCGTTATGATAGCCACTGATCTTGCGCCCAAAATCGGCAATCCCGGCGGCGATCCCATCGCCGATTGCCTTGGGCAGACAATCACGCAAGTTGGCAGCGGTCACACCGGGCCGGTACGTCGGCTCGACGACCGTATCGGCTAAGTCGCCCTTGCGGTCAGCCAAAAAGTCGTCGATGCGCTGCGCCGGCGCCTGATAATTGCCGCCACCTAGTTGAAATGCTTTTTGCTCACACTCTCGCTGAAACGCCATCCCGCCCAGCGGGTCCGGCGTCGGAAAATCTTCCGGCGTCACCGAAACAACCAGTGCCGAATTGGCGACACCTGTCGCCCGGGCATAGGAACTCATACCGTTGGTCACGACGCCGCCTTTTTCCGAAGCCGCCGCCACCACTTGCCCGCCCGGGCACATGCAAAAGGAAAACACCGTCCGCTCGGCTTCCTTGAGCTTGCTGTGCAGTTGATAATCAGCCACACCAAGCCTTGGATGCCCTGCCGCTTCACCGTATTGAGCCCGGTCGATCCAAGCCTGCGGGTGCTCGATGCGCACGCCAATGGCCATCGACTTGGCTTCCATGGGCACTTCCTGCGCATAAAGCGCTTTGACCGTATCGCGAGCACTGTGACCGATGGCCAGCACGACCACATCGGCCGCCAGTTCACCGCCGGGAGCCCGCCCGTCTAAGGTAACACCCGAAGGCAGACGTACCCCCACAACACGGCGATCGCGCACGAAATCTACATCATCAGTACCAGCCGCCACCTTGGCTTCCGCCTCTACCAGCGGCTCCAACAACAATGCTTCCACACGGGCACCAAAGAAAATCTCCCCGCCTAGCGCCAACAGCTTTTTACGCCAACCGGCCACAACTTTACGAAGCCGGTCGGTCCCCACATGGGGCCGCGCTTGAATAGCAATCTCCACCGGCGCACCAGCGTCGATCAGCCAGTCCATAACCCGGCGAATGCGCCGGTCATGAGTGCGCGTCGTCAATTTGCCGTCCGAAAACGTACCGGCACCGCCTTCTCCGAACTGCACATTCGATTCGGGATCGAGCGTGCCGTCATGCCAAAAGCGTCCTACATCTTGCGCGCGCCGCTCTACATCCCCACCGCGTTCCAGCAGAATCGGCCGCAGCCCAGCTTCGGCTAATTGCAGCGCCGCAAAATAGCCGCAGGGCCCGGCACCGATCACAACCGGCCGGTGACGTAAGGGGCGTTCCCCCCGCTGCCACCGGTCCCCATCAGGTTGTGCTGTTGTTACCGCTTCACTAGCCTCCGCCTCCGGCAAGGTCACCTGCGGATCCTTTTGCCAAATGGCCGGGTCGACCTTCACACCCGGCTTCAGCGTCAGTTCCACCGTCGAGACGATGCGCACTTCCGTTTTTTTACGGGCATCAATCGCCTCGCGGACTACACGGCAATCGGCAACCTGGTTCGGATGCAACCCGATGCGCCGCGCTGCCTTGGCCCGTAGTTTCGCCGGCTCTTCGTCAAGATGAGAACGCAAATTGGCAATGCGTATTTTCACAAAGGGGCACTCCTTTTATTTTCGCTTCTGCTTCCATCAACCCATGGTTTCCCGCTCTGATCAATGGTCTCCCGATCTCATCAACGTCCTCGCGAACGCCCTACTCCCCACCGGTCGTCCCAGTCGACGGCCCAACGGGAGTTCCGGCCGTTCCACCGGGCGTCGGCTCTTCTTTGACCGGTTCCTTCGGCGCTTCCGGTACCGGAGCCGGAGCCGGCGTCGGCACCGTTCCGCTGTTTGCCGGCACAACTACAGCCGTTACCCGTACCGACTGCGGCCCGCTGACTTTCACACCGTTGGGCACGAGCAGCGGCAAATCACGCACCACATCGGCCCGGGCACCGTTCACATCCAGGGACGCCGTACTGATCGCCGTTATGGTTTGCAGCGCCGAGCTCGTCCCACTGATCGCTACTTGCGCCGGCTCCACCCGGAGCCCCGCTACTTTATAGCCATCGGCCGGGCTACCGCTCTGAACCGGCCGCACCTGTACGGTTCTGGCTTGCTCTTCTTCCGTCACCGGCATATACACATCCACCGCTTTTGGCGAAATGCGCACATTGTTATCTTCTCCCGTACCGCCGGGAATCTGCAAACGTACAGGCAAACTCGTAGCCAAGTTCTCTTTGCTATTGACGGGAATTTGCACGTAAACGCGGTTGATGGCATCTACGCGGTTTTTGGCACCGCTGACCATCACTTCACCCGGACGGATGACTGGCTGCCCAGCTTTATAGCCGGCCGGCAAGGTGCCCTTAAATTCATAGGCCACCGGGATCGAACGGTTGTGCAAGGTGTCCACATTCAGTTCCAATTCAGCCGGTGTTTTGCTGATCACTTGCACGGCCGGCGGCGAATCGACTTGAATGGCAATGACCACCGATCCCGGCCGGGCGCCGGTCAAGCTGATCCGCGCACGGAAATCCCGGCTGGATAAGGTCGTCAAGCTGGCTTTGGGGCCTTTGACTTTCAGTTCCACCACTTTCGGTGGTTCAGGATCAAGCACATAGCCCGCTTCCAATCCCTCCACATCGAGAGGAATCGTCAGCACTTGGCTGCCTTGTTGCTCCGCTTGCACATACACCCAAAGAAGCACCGACAAAACAAGCGCTGCCACTTTATATACCCAGTTTCGCCGGGCAATGCTGGCCCAATTCATGATCCGTTCCCCCTCCACTGCCAGAACGACCGGGTCACACTTGTTTTCGCTTGCAGCAACTCTTCCAGGCGCAAGCGCAGCGATTTTTCATCTAAAAAGCGCGTCAGTTTACCATCCGTGGCAATTGATAAGGTCCCCGTCTCTTCGGAAACGATAATCGAAATCGCATCGCTTTGCTCCGTGATACCGATCCCGGCGCGGTGGCGCGTACCCAGTTCTTTGGCTAAGCCCGGCTCTTCCGTCAGCGGCAAATAACACCCGGCCGCCGCCACACGATCGCCACGGATCACGCAAGCCCCATCATGAAGTGGTGTGTTGGGAATAAAGATGTTGATCAAAAATTCGGCCGACACTTTGCCATCGATGGGCGTACCCGTTTCAATCACATCATTAACACCGGTTTGCCGCTCCAAGACCATCAAGGCGCCAATTTTATTTTTCACCAGGACACCGGAGGCCCGAACAATTTCATTGATCAGTTGATCCAGATCTTCTTCCGCTAAGGTCGACAGGGGCGCTTGAAAAAGTTTGCCCCGGCCCAGTTGCTCTAGCGTTCGGCGCAGTTCCGGTTGAAACACAACGGGCAACGCCACAAACAGCGCCGTCCAAGCTTGTTTCAAGAGCCAGCTCAAGGTGGTTAAGTTCAACGCTTCTCCAAGATAGGAGGTAATGATCAATAAGGTAAGCCCTTTCAGCAGTTGTACCGCCCGCGTCCCCTTAATGAACATGGTGAAGCGATAGATAATATAAGCGACGGCCACAATATCGATGACCGCCATGGCGTTGAATTTCTCCAGGTCCGGTGGAAACAACTTGATCACCCCTCTCTCTTAAGATTTTCGTTTTCTTCATGGAAAATCCCTTGTGACCCCATCCGGTTTATGTCTATAATGAGTTCGGTATGATCAATTCCTTTGAATATCTAACAGGCGGTGAAAAAACATGTGGCTTCCTCTGATCGGATTGATCGTGGGCCTCGTTATCGGTTCAGCCCTCTCCATCACCATTCCCATGGAATACGCCAAATATATGTCCGTGGCTGTATTGGCAGCGCTTGATTCGGTCTTTGGCTCCCTGCGCGGCTACTTGGAGGATCGCTTTGATGCATCCTTACTCTTGACCGGTTTTTTCACCAATGCTTTCCTCGCTGCGTTGCTGGCCTATGTAGGTGACCGACTCGGTGTGGATCTTTTTTTAGCGGCTGTCTTTGCCTTTGGCGTCCGTATCTTCCAGAACCTCGCCGTCATTCGCCGCTACGTCTTTAGTCGGATCGCTGCTTCCAAGCACAAACCGCCCAAACCGGTCGAATCCTCGCTCCCGGAAGCGCCGAAGCAAGTCTAAGACCAAACCGCTCTATCTCTTGCTTGATAATTGTATCAGTGATCTTCCTCCTCAATCAATGCTTTATGCGAAGAAAATCACAACGGCCGACAGAAAAAGCCTGCCCCCTCCGGGCAGGCTTTTTTGTATGTGTAGAAACCGGCAACCGGGAAGGCAGCGTGGCGTAAGTTAGCCTACCGGGTCAGTATCCCCTTTTTTTTGTTGTTGCAACCAGCCATACAAGAAGGAGTCCCGCAGCGCTTCCCAGGAAGCTTCAATGATGTTCGTCGAAACACCGACGGTGCTCCAGGTATCATGGGCATCGCGCGTCTCTATTAAGACCCGTACCGGTGAACCGGTCGCATTCTTCTCGTCGAGCACACGGACTTTGTAGTCACTGAGGTGACAGGATTGCAGGAAGGGATAGGCGGTACCGAGGGCCTTGCGCAGTGCATTATCGACGGCGTTGACGGGACCATTGCCTTCGGCCGCCGTGTGCACCACTTGATCACCGATGCGCAGCTTGATCGTCGCTTCCGATGTGAATTCGGCATTGGAACGCTTTTCGATCATCAGCTTGATGGCATCCAGGACAAAGGGTTCGGGCTCCTGATCAAAAGCGCGGCGCAGCATCAATTCAAAAGACGCTTCGGCACCTTCAAACTGGTACCCCTGATTTTCCAGCTCTTTGATATTGTCGATGATCTGCCGGGCTTGCGGGTTTTGATGACTGATATCGAGTCCCAGTTCTTTGGCTTTGTAGATCACATTGCTCATGCCGGAGAGCTCGGAAACCAGAATGCGCCGCTGATTGCCCACGGTTTCCGGTGTGACATGCTCGTAGGTCTGGGCATCTTTGAGCAGCGCCGAGACGTGCATACCACCCTTATGGGCAAAGGCCGACCGCCCCACATAGGGCATGTCATTACGGAGGGTTTGATTGGCAATCTCGGCAATGTAGTGCGCCGTATCGGTCAAGTGGGCCAAGCTCTCACCGGGGATGCAATCCATCTTCATCTTGACTTGCACATTGGGGATGATCGAGCAAAGGTTGGCGTTGCCGCAACGCTCGCCATACCCGTTGATCGTTCCTTGGATTTGCCGGGCACCGGCCATGACACCCATGAGGGAGTTGGCCACGGCCAAGTCGCCGTCGTTGTGCACATGCAGACCGATAGGCACTCGTGCTAAAAAGACGATCTCCTGGGTCACCGCCAGGATCTCCTGGGGCAGTGTGCCGCCATTGGTGTCGCACAGGCAGACCCAGTCGGCGCCGGCTTTTTCGGCCGTCAGAATCGCTTCTTTGGCGTATTCCGGGTTGGCCGCATAACCGTCATAAAAATGCTCGGCATCGAAAATCACTTCCATGCCGCTTTCTTTAAGAAACGTCACCGAATCGTGAATCAAGCGCAGGTTTTCTTCCAGCGTTGTTTTGAGTGCGGTAGTGACATGAAAGTCCCAGGTCTTGCCGAAGATCGTCGCTACCGGTGCACCTGATTCAACAATCGCTTTCAAGTTCGGATCATCACAGGCCATACTGCCGGGACGGCAGGTCGAACCAAATGCGGCGATCTTGGCGTTTTTCCAGGGCAGCTTTTGGGCGCGGCGGAAAAACTCCATGTCTTTGGGGTTCGAAGAGGGCCAGCCGCCTTCGATATAAGCCACACCGAGCCGGTCTAACCGCTGCGCAATTTTGACTTTGTCCTCGACACTTAAGGAAATGCCTTCACCCTGCGTTCCGTCGCGCAAGGTTGTATCATAGATAAAAACCCGGTTCACCGTCGGCACCTCTCTTTTTCAGGCCAAGCGCCGGCATTTACGCCAGCGCGTTGATCACACAATCTGTCATCTCTACTGTGTTGACAAGGGTCTTGCCGGCTTCCATGATGTCGCCGGTCCGGTAGCCTTGGTTCAGGACACGGTCCACAGCCGCTTCAATGGCGCGGGCTTCTTCGACCCGTTTGAAGCTGTATTCGAGCATCATGGCCACCGAAAGAATTGTCGCCAGCGGGTTGGCTTTGTTTTGGCCGGCAATGTCCGGTGCCGAGCCGTGGGCCGGCTCATAAAGGGCCACTTCGCCGCCGATCGAGGCCGACGCCAGCATACCAAGGGAGCCCGAAAGCATCGATGCTTGATCGGTCAGGATGTCGCCGAACATGTTTTCCGTGACCAGCACGTCAAACTGGCGCGGATTGCGCACCAGTTGCATGGCGGCATTGTCAACGTACATGTGGCTCATGGTGATTTCCGGGTACGCTTCGGCCACTTTCAGGGCTGTTTCACGCCACAGGCGGGACGATTCCAGCACGTTGGCTTTATCGACGGAGCAGACTTGACCGCGGCGGTTTTTGGCCGTTTCGCAAGCCAGGCGGACGATGCGCTCCACTTCGGGGGTGCTGTAGACGAGGGTATCGACAGCGCGCTCACTGCCGTCTTCCAGGGTTTCCCGTTTTTTCTCGCCGAAGTACAGACCGCCGGTCAATTCACGGATGACAACCATGTCGACGCCTTCCAGTACTTCGCGCTTTAAGGTCGATGCATCAGCCAGGGCCGGGAAGAGATGGCAGGGACGGATATTGGCGTAGAGGCCCAGTTCTTTACGGAGCGGCAAGAGGGCTGCCACTTCCGGACGCAGGTGCGACGGCAAGGTATCCCATTTGGGGCCGCCGATGGCGCCCAGCAGCACCGCATCGCTGTTGCGGCAGAGTTCCAGCGTTTCCGGAGGCAGTGGATGGCCGGTGGCGTCGATAGCAGCGCCGCCGATCAGTGCGTAGGTATATTCAAACGTGATGCCGGCTTTGGCGGCAACAGCATCCAGCACACGAAGGGCCTGTGGGACAACTTCGGCGCCGATGCCGTCGCCCGGCAGTACAGCAATGCGATAGTTCACAGTGGTCCACCTTTCTCATTTCCACAAATATGGTTTTGTTCTGAGGATAGAACAGCAAGGGGTGGCGAAATGCATCGCTCCCCTTGCTATTTCAATCTTATTTGGTTCGATTCACGCTTTCGTCCAGGCAATCAGACCATTTGGCCATTAGGCTTTGGCCGCCAATTTAGCTTGGACGTATTTCATCAAACCGCCCACGGCGATCAGTTCTTGCATCGACGCCGGCAGCGCTTTGGCCTTAAATGTGGCGCCGGTTGTTTCGTTGACGATGGTGCCATCGGCCGCGTTGACCGAAACCACATCGCCTTCGCTGATGCCGTCGACCGCTTCGGGGCACTCGAAGATCGGCAGGCCGATGTTGATCGAGTTACGGAAGAAGATGCGGGCAAAGGATTTGGCGATGACGCAACTCACACCGGCTGCTTTGATGCAGATCGGTGCGTGTTCGCGCGAGGAACCGCAGCCAAAGTTTTTGTCGGCCACGATGATGTCGCCGGCTTTGACTTTTTGCGGGAACGTCGGGTCCGCGTCTTCCATGCAGTGTTTGGCCAGTTCTTCCGGTGACGTCGTGTTCAGGTACCGGGCCGGGATGATGGCATCGGTGTCAATGTCTTTGCCGAATTTCCAGACAGGTCCGTTGAATTTCATGTTATTCCACCTCCCGGGGATGAACGATGCGTCCGGCGATGGCCGAAGCGGCGGCCACATTGCAGCCGCAGAGGTAGACTTCACTTTCGGGGTGGCCCATACGGCCGACAAAGTTGCGGTTCGTCGTAGCCAACGCCCGTTCGCCTTTGGCCAGGATGCCCATGTGGCCGCCGAGGCAAGGTCCGCAGGTCGGGGTGGATACCGCGACGCCGGCGTCGATGAAGATCTCCATCAAGCCTTCTTTGATCGCTTGCTTGTAGATGGCCTGCGTACCAGGGAAAATGATGCAACGAACGTTTTTATGCACTTTTTTGCCTTGGAAGATCTTCGCGGCCAGGCGCAGATCTTCGATGCGGCCGTTGGTGCAGGAACCGATGACGACTTGGTCGATTTCGACGTGGCCAGCTTCGGAAACGGGTTTGGTGTTTTCCGGTAAGTGCGGGAAAGCCACGACAGGCTCCAGTTTTTCTACGTCATACTTGATCTCGCGGACGTATTTGGCGTCGTTGTCAGAAGCGTACACTTTGAAAGGGCGGACGGCCCGATCTTCGATGTAGGCCAGCGTGGTTTTGTCGGGAGCGATGATGCCGTTTTTGGCGCCGGCTTCGATGGCCATGTTGGTCATGGTCATGCGGCCGTCCATGGAGAGGTTTTCGATGGCCGTGCCGGTCAGCTCCATGCTTTGATAAAGGGCGCCGTCGACGCCGATGTCGCCGATGGTGTGCAGGATCAGGTCTTTGCCGGTCACATCTTCCGGCAACACGCCGTCATAGTCGAACTTGATCGTCTCGGGCACTTTGAACCAAGCTTCACCAAGAGCCATACCGGCTGCCAAGTCGGTCGAACCAACACCGGTCGCAAAAGCGCCCAGGGCACCGTAGGTACAGGTATGGGAGTCGGCGCCGATGACCACGTCGCCAGGGCCGACGAGGCCTTTTTCCGGCAACAGGCAGTGTTCAATGCCCATTTCGCCCACGTCAAAATGATTGAGCAGTTCATGCTTCCGGGCAAAATCGCGCATGATCTTAGCTTGTTCAGCCGATTTGATGTCTTTAGCGGGGACAAAGTGGTCTTGCACGAAAATGACCCGTTCTTTGTCAAAGACTTTTTCGATGTTATGGGCTTCAAATTCTTTGATGGAAACGGGCGCCGTCACGTCATTGGCCAGCACGGCATCGAGCTGGGCATGAATCAGTTCGCCCGGCTCCACCGTCGCTTTGCCGGCGTGGGCAGCGAGAATTTTTTCAGTGATCGTCATTCCCATGATCTCTGTAGTTCCTCCCCTATGTTAGATCGCCCGGTCGGGCTTGCGGGACGGTGGGTTATCATTGATGCTTTTGTTGATCCCATTGAGGTAGGCTTTGGCGGAAGCCGTGATAATATCCGTATCGACGCCGCGGCCGGTGTAGATGCAACCGTCACGCTCCACGCGAACGCTCACTTCCCCTTGGGCATCTTCGCCGGGGGTGATCGCCGCGATGGCATAGTGGGTCAGTTTCACCGACGTACCGGTGGCTTGATCGATCGCCTTATAGACGGCATCGACGGGGCCGTCACCGTGGGCCGATGCGCTGATTACTTTGTTGGTGCTGCCGTCACCGCTGACGAGGCGCACCGTGGCCGTCGGCATCAAGGTGGTGCCGCTGGTCACTTGCAGGTAGTCGAGCACAAAAGCTTCCGGCTCCTCGCGCCGTTCGTCGTCGACAAGGACGGCCAGATCGGCATCGGTGATCTCCCGCTTGCGATCGGCGAGCATCTTAAAGCGCAGGAAGGCTTTTTGCATTTCCTCATCGCTCAGTTCGTAGCCCAACTCTTTGAGCCGTTCGCGAAACGCGTGGCGGCCCGAGTGTTTGCCGAGAACGATGTTGTTTTCAAAGATGCCGATCATCTTGGGATTCATGATCTCGTAGGTCGAGCGCTCTTTGAGCACGCCGTCCTGGTGAATACCGGACTCGTGGGCAAAAGCGTTTTTGCCGACGATGGCTTTGTTGGCCTGTACGGCCATCCCCGTCAAGTTGGAAACCAAACGGGACGAGCGGTAAATTTCGCTTTTGTTGATCTTCGTGTCGAGGCCGTAGATTGAGTAGCGCGTATAGAGCGCCATGACGAGTTCTTCCAGCGACGCATTGCCAGCCCGTTCGCCGATGCCATTGACGGTGCACTCCAACTGGCGGGCACCGGCTTCCAGGGCGGCGAGCGAGTTGGCCACGGCCAGGCCGAGGTCATTGTGGCAGTGCACGGAAACGATGGCTTCGTTGATGTTCGGAGTGCCGTTGATGATATCGCGGATGAACTGTCCATACTCTTGCGGCGTGGCGTAACCGACCGTATCAGGGATGTTGATCGTCTTGGCACCGGCGCGAATCACTTGTTCAAAGAGGCGGCAAAGAAAAGCCACATCGCTGCGGAAGGCGTCTTCGGCGGAAAATTCCACATCGGACGTGAAGGTCTTGGCGTAGCGGACAGCTTCCACGGCCGCTTCCAGCACTTGATCGGGCTCCATGCGCAGCTTATGACGCATGTGAATGTCCGAAGTGGCGATAAAGGTGTGAATGCGAGCATGCTCGGCGGCGCGCAACGCTTCGGCGGCGCGATCGATGTCTTTTTTATTGGCACGGGCCAGACCGGCAATGATCGGCCCCTTTACTTTTTCGGCAACCGCTTTGACGGCTTCAAAGTCTCCAGGCGAGGCAATCGGGAAGCCTGCTTCGATCACATCGACGCCCAGCCGCGCGAGTTGCATGCCGATCTCAATTTTATCATGAAGGTTGAGGCTTACTCCCGGCGACTGTTCGCCGTCGCGCAGGGTTGTGTCAAAGATAACAACTTGCTTGGATTGGGACATGGCTTCACGCCTCCTTACTCGTAGACTAAGGTTTCATCGAGGCCTTTGTTGCCGAGCACCGACGGATAGACGATTTCGTTTTCATCGACAAGTACTTCGACGAGCACGATACCTGGGTGAGCGAAGGCTTCTTCCAGCACCGCTTTGGTTTCTTCTTTGCTGTGGATCTGATAGGTTTGAATGCCATAGGCTTTGGCCAGCGCGATAAAATCCGGGTTAAAGCTCAGCTTGACGCCGGAAAAGCGCTTGTCACAGTAGAAATGCTGCAACTGCCGAACCATGCCCAGGGCGTTGTTATTGAAAAGCACAATTTTGAGCGGCAAGTTCTCTTGCCGTGCCGTGCCCAGTTCTTGCATCTGCATCTGGATGGAACCGTCACCGGTGACGAGAATCACTAGGTCATCGGGACGAGCCACTTGCACACCGTTGGCCGCCGGCAGGCCAAAACCCATGCAGCCGAGACCGGCCGATGTGACCAGTTGACCGGGACGGAGAAACTTATAGTGCTGGGCGGCCCACATTTGATGCTGCCCAACGTCGGTGGCGACGATGGCCCGATCACGCGTCAAGTCGCCCATTTCTTCCAGCACATACTGCACCGTCAGGCGATCGGTGCGGTATTTTAAGGGGCGCTCCCGTTTCCACGTGGCGATCTGTTCCATCCACGCGTCATGGCGGTGCTCACCGACGAGGCGGTTGATCTCGGCCAGGACGGTACCGGCATCACCGACGATGGGCAAATCGATCTCGGTGTTTTTGCCGATCTCCGCCGGGTCGATGTCGATGTGGATGATTTTGGCGTTTTTCGCAAAGCGCGCTGTGTTCCCGGTGGCGCGATCGCCAAAGCGAACACCGATGCCAATCAAGAGGTCAGCATTGGAAACGGCCAAGTTGGCATAGGCCGTACCGTGCATGCCGATAAGACCCAGCGACAGGTCATCGGTCTCGGGAAAAGCACCGACAGCCATCAAGGTGGTCGTCACCGGAATCTGCGCTTTCCGTGCCAGTTCCATCAACTCGGCCGGAGCCTGGGGGTTGACGATGCCACCACCGACGAGGATCACGGGGCGTTCACTTGCTTCGATCATGTGCACGGCGTTTTTAATCTGCGCCGGATGGCCTTTGAAGGTGGGTTTATAGCCTTTGATGTCGATCTCCGGTAGTCCATCCCAGGTCAACTTGGTTTGCTGAACGTCTTTGGGGATGTCGATCAACACCGGTCCGGGACGCCCGGTAGAAGCCAGGTGAAAAGCTTCCTGGACCACGCGGGGGATCTCGGTCACATCTTGTACCAAATAGCTATGTTTAATGATCGGCATGGTGATGCCGGTGATGTCAACTTCTTGGAAAGCATCGGTGCCTACCATGGAGCTGGGCACTTGCCCGGTGATGGCCACCATGGGGATGGAGTCCATATATGCGTTGGCAATGCCGGTGACCAGGTTGGTCGCACCGGGACCGGACGTGGCCAGGCAAACGCCTGGCCGTCCCGAAGCCCGAGCATAACCGCTGGCAGCATGAGCCGCACCCTGTTCACAGCGCACGAGGATGTGGTGGATGGGCGAATCAAGAAGGGCATCATAAATCGGCAGCACTGATCCGCCGGGGTAGCCAAAGATGACGTCCACTCCATTGGCCTCCAGCGCTTTGAGTAACGCTTGGGCTCCGTTCAATTCCATGGTCTCCACTCCCTCTTACTTCGTGGCTTTCAACCAGGGCATCATGGCGCGCAGTTTTTTGCCCACTTCTTCAATTTCATGGTCTTCGTCAGCTTTGGCCAACGCGTTGAATTGCGGACGGTTGACTTGGTTTTCGAGGAGCCATTCTTTGGCGAAGGTGCCGTCTTGGATTTCGGCCAGCACTTGGCGCATTTCGTCTTTCGTGTCTTCGGTGATGATGCGGGGTCCGATGATCATGTCGCCCCATTGTGCGGTATCGGAAACGGAATAACGCATGGCGCTGATGCCGCCTTCGTACATGAGATCAACGATCAGTTTCAGTTCATGAAGACACTCAAAGTAGGCCATTTCCGGAGCGTAGCCGGCTTCAACGAGCGTTTCAAAACCGGCTTTGACGAGGGCCGTGGCGCCGCCGCAAAGTACGACTTGTTCGCCGAAGAGATCCGTTTCGGTTTCTTCACGGAAGGTGGTTTCGATGACGCCGGCACGGGTACCGCCGGTGCCTTTGGCGTAGGCCAGTGCGATGTCATGAGCGCGGCCCGAGTAGTCTTGATGGATGGCGATCAGGTGGGGAACACCGGCGCCTTTTTCATACATGCGGCGCACCATGTGGCCGGGGCTTTTCGGTGCGACGAGGAAGACGTCAACGTTTTTGGGCGGTTGGATTTGGCCGAAGTGGATGTTGAAGCCGTGGGAGAAGCAAAGCACATCGCCTTCTTTGAGGTACGGGGCGATTTCTTCCCGGTAGACTTTGCCTTGCACTTCGTCAGGTAACAGGATTTGGATGAAATCAGCCTTTTGGGCGGCTTCCGCTACGGAGTAGACTTCAAAGCCAAAAGCTTGGGCTTCCTTGACCCGCGGCGAGTTGGGGCGCAGGCCGATGATGACGTTGACGCCGGAATCTTTGAGGTTTTGGGCTTGGGCATGGCCTTGGCTGCCATAGCCGATCACGGCAACGGTTTTTCCATCCAGAAGCGAGAGATCAGCATCGGAATCATAAAATACTTTCATGTGTAAAAAATCCTCCTCGGCGATTACTGCCTGATTTTTATTTACGAAAAACGCTGTTCGCGGTTTTCAAGCTTGAGAATCATCCCGGTCATCATGGTACCGGGGAAAGGTGTTATTTGCCGCGCATCATCGACAGGCGGCCGGTCCGGGCAAACTCTTTGATGCCGTAGGGGCGGAAGGTGGTCAGAATCGCTTCGATCTTACTGGTATCACCGGTCGCTTCGATCGTCACGGAGGCGCGGCTCATATCGACGATGCGGGCACGAAACACTTCGGCCACTTGCAGGATCTCCGTGCGGTTGGTGGCATCGGCGTTGACGCGCAGCAAGATCAGTTCACGGTGCACCGCTTCTTCATGGGTGATGTCTTGGATCTTCAGCACGTTGATCAGCTTGTGGAGCTGTTTGCTGACCTGCTCGATGATCCGGCCGTCACCGTCAACGACGATGGTCATCCGCGAGATCTGGGGGTTTTCGGTTTCCGCTACCACTAAGCTCTCAATATTGTACCCCCGGCGCGCGAAGAGTCCCGCAACTCGCGTCAAAATGCCGGGTTTATTTTCAACGGTTACCGACAAGGTATGGCGCATAGGGTACCTCCTTGGTCGTCTAGCGCATGCGCGCTCCGGTCGAGGCAGAAAGAACATTGCGGGCATACCGTGCCATGTAGCCCTCTTTGATTTTGGGTTCCGGTGGCTGCCAGGCGGCGCGGCGCTCGGCCAGGACGGCTTCGTCGACGCACAATTCCAGCTTGCCTTTGGGGATATCGATAGCGATGGTGTCGCCTTCTTGGACCAGGGCGATCACACCGCCGTCGGCGGCTTCCGGCGATACGTGGCCGATCGATGCACCGCGGGTCGCACCGGAGAAACGGCCGTCCGTAATCAGCGCTACATCTTTATCCAGGCCCATACCGGCGATCGATGCCGTCGGCGAAAGCATTTCCCGCATCCCGGGGCCGCCGCGCGGTCCTTCGTAGCGGATGACAATGACATCGCCTTTTTGAATCTTGCCGCCCAAGATGGCGACCTGCGCGTCTTCTTCCGAGTTAAAAACGCGGGCCGGGCCTTGGTGAACCATCATTTCTGCAGCCACCGCGCCTTTTTTGACGACAGCCCCGTCCATCGCCAGGTTACCCCGCAGGACGGCGAGACCGCCGGTGGTGCTGTGGGGATTGTCGATGGGACGAATGACCTCGGGGTTGCGGTTGACGCGGCCATTGACGTTCTCGGCTACCGTTTTACCGGTGGCGGTAATCAAGCTGCCATCCAGCAGGCCCGCTTCGTAGAGCACGTTCATCACGGCCGGGATGCCGCCGGCAGCATCGAGGTCTTCAATATGCAAGTTGCCGGCCGGTGCCAGTTTGCACAGGTGCGGCGTCTTGGCGCTGATCTCGTTGACCAGGTCCAAGTTGAGTTCCACGCCGGCTTCGTAAGCGATGGCCGGCAGATGCAGGAGCGTATTCGTGGAACAACCGAGGGCCATGTCGACGGTAATGGCATTGCGGAAGGTCGCTTCCGTCATCATGTCGCGCGGGCAGATGTTTTTCTCGAGCAGGTTCATGATCTGCATGCCCGCTTCCTTCGCCAAGCGAATCCGCGACGAGTAGACGGCCGGAATCGTGCCGTTGCCGGGCAGGGCCACACCGAGGACTTCCGTCAGGCAGTTCATCGAGTTGGCCGTGAACATGCCGGAGCAGGATCCGCAAGTCGGGCAGGCATTGTCTTCCAGTTCAGTCAGTTCTTCCGCCGTCATTTTGCCGACGGAACAAGCGCCGACGCCTTCAAAGACCGTGGTGAGCGAAACAGCATTACCTTGGAAACGACCGGCCAGCATGGGGCCGCCGCTCATAAAAATCGAAGGAATGTTGAGGCGGGCTGCGGCCATAAGCATGCCCGGCACCACTTTGTCGCAGCTGGGGATAAAGACCAGCGCATCAAAGCCATGGGCCGTAGCGACGACTTCGATGGAGTCGGCGATCAGTTCCCGCGACGCCAGGGAGTACTTCATGCCAATGTGGTTCATGGCAATGCCGTCGCAAACGGCGATGGCCGGGAATTCCAGTGGCGTGCCGCCGGCCATGCGCACACCGGCTTTGACGGCCTCGGCGATCGTATCGAGATGAATGTGGCCAGGTACCACATCGTTTTGTGAGTTGACGATTCCGATCAAGGGACGATCGAGTTCGGCTTGGGTAAGGCCCAAGGCGCGAAACAGCGAACGGTGGGGCGCTTTTTCAGTTCCGCCTTTGACACGGTGACTGCGAATCTGCGTGGTCAACGCAAATCGCCTCCTTTAATTGATGCAGCTACTTCAGGTTGTCCCCAGTACCTGCTTGATTTGTCTGCTTATTTGAAAATGTCGGTGCCTTCGCTTCGCACAAATTCATGGAATTTGCTAATCAATTGCTGCGTGACGGGGCCCGGTTTGCCTTCACCGATGGCCCGGTCATCGACACGAACCACAGGAATGATCTCGGCAGCCGTACCGGTCAGGAACATTTCATCGGCAGTGTAGAGATCGTAACGGGTAAAGACGGTCTCTTTGACTTCGATACCGTTTTTGGCGGCCAGTTCCATGACAGAATTACGCGTTACGCCTTCCAGCAAGCCTACATGCGGCGGCGGGGTGATCAATTTGCCTTTTTTAATGATGAAGATATTATCGCCGGTGCACTCGGCAACGTATCCTTCTTGGTTGAGCATGACCGCTTCCAGCACACCGGCGCGGATCGCTTCAATTTTCGCCAGGATATTGTTCAGGTAGTTGAGCGATTTGATCCGGGGGTTCAACCCTTCCGGAATATTGCGGCGTGTCGGTACCGTCACGACTTCCATGCCGTTTTCATAGAATTCCGGCGGATACAATTTGATGCCCGATGCGATGCACAGCACGAGGGGACGCGGGCAATTGCGCGGATCGAGGCCCAGGTCGCCTTTGCCCCGCGAGACGATCAATCGGATATAGGCGTCGCGCAAGTTGTTGCGGCGGAGGGTTTCTAACACTACCTCTTCCATTTCGCTGATGGAGATCGGAATCGTCATATGGATCGCTTTCGCGGAATCGTACAGGCGTTCCAGGTGCTCATCCAAACGGAAGACACGTCCGTTATAGGCGCGAATCCCCTCAAAGATTCCATCCCCATACAGAAATCCGTGATCAAATACGGAAATTTTCGCGTTTTCTTCGCCTACAAATTCACCGTCAAGATAGATAATGAGACTCATCTTCCTCTTCGCTCTCCTTCACCGATTATGATTGGGTAGTTTAAAAAAAGCATATAAAAAAACCCCTCGCTCTAGCAGATGATCACATCTGCCAGGGACGAGAGGGATTTTTCTCGCGGTACCACCCTGGTTGTTGCGTCAAGCGCAACCCCTTTTTGACGCAGGAGCATCATAGCAAGATAACGGACGCTCGCGTTTCACGCTCCATCCGGCTTCACCTACTGGGCCATGGAATCTGGCCGTTGGGCTAAGCAACTCATGGGAGAGACAACATCGTCCGTATTAGCGCCGGTTCTCAGCTACCCCGGCTCTCTGGATCTAAGGGACGGTCGATGTTTTGGCACCCGTCATCGCCTTTTTCCTATTACACTTGACCTTTAGTATAGTCAACAGATGCCTTTGGTGTCAATAATTCCACCCCATTTTACCGCGCAAAATTTCGTTGGCCTTTTTCGAAAAAGCGCTTGCAAAGACGATCCCGATGTGCTACCATACAGGTGAGCAACATCCCTACTAAAGAGACAGTTCACGGTTTAACAAGTCTGATTGGTTGTCCGGTCTAGGTTGTTTCTGCAAGAGAAAGCCACTGGAAAACGCAACGGTTCTTGATCACCTGAAGTAGTCCATTGTACTGGGTTTGTTGGTTTTTTTGTTTTCTCGGGTATTTTGGGGTCTTTGAGTTCTTCGCTTCGGAAAAAGATTCGCTTATTATCCCCGGTTTTCCCCAGATAGTTCGGGTTGTACGGTTAAGGATTCATGACTCACGGTTCGGGAGTATGGTCGGATTTTCAATTCCTTCGTTTGGTTGTTTGATGTTCGGAGTTCAGGTTCTTACTTCTTCGGTTCGAGTTTTCTCTGTGTTAGTTAACGAGTCATGAATCAAGGTTCACGAACGGACGGTTCCAAACTCTTAGGCAAATGAACGGCTTCTCCTTTGGTATTGGTAGTTTTCCGATGCGGGGTCTCCGATGTTAGGTTTCCGTTTTCCTGGCTTTCGGTACTGAAATGGAGGTACTGGGTTACGGGTTCTAGGTTGCCTGTTAGATCCTGATCTTTGGTTAATAGATATCCCTTCTCGTTAATTACGATTGTTCTAACTCGGAAAAGTACGCCATAAAGTAGGTTGATCTTCTCTGGTTGTCAAGTTCAAGGAGTAGGGATGATTGCTTAAAGGTGGGAGCTTCGGCTCCCTCTTTTTTTATGCCCAAGAAAATTATTGTTACCGTAGAGGATTTCTTCCTTCTATGAGGAAAATATATGTTGGGAAAACACGAAATAAGGAGTTGAGGTCATGGCGACGCATGTGCGCACCCTTTTACGCGAGGCCATCTGTCATGAAAATGCCGCCATTCAGCTTTACGAAGAAGCAGCTTTACGGGTGCACCCCGCTTTACAGTCCTTTTTCGTCAAAGAAGCGGAACATGAAAAAGAACACCTTGCCGTATTGACGCGTTTGCTGATGGAAGTCGATTCCGTTTTTGCCACCTGCGCGGAAAAAGACGGGCTCCATTACGCCAACGCCCTCCCTTCTGCTTTTGCTTTCTTAGAACCGTCATCAGATGCTTCGTCAACCAAAGAAACGGAAGCGGATGAGGAACATTCAGAATTTGAATCATCGTCATGCGAAGAAACGAACCATGCCGACGATAACGAAGACGATGACGAGGAGAATCTCGACGCGCTTGGCCCCTTAACCGGTGATGCGATCTTGATCGCCCGTACGCGGGAATATCTTTCTCGCTCCATCGCCCAGGAGTTGTCGACAATTGCTGCTTATGAAGAAGCCATCGATGACTGCAATATCAAGCGCGTACGTAAAGCATTCAAAGTGATCTTATCGCACGAAAAAGATGATCTCGTTGATTTTCTCAAAGCCCGTTATGATCTAACCTTTGAAATTGCCCGTTAATGACTTGATTCATAAAAAAAGAGCCGCCCCGGTGGCCGGTGGGCGGCTCTTTTTTTATGTACTTAGACTTAGCGGGCCGGACCGATTTCAATGAATTTCACTGATTCACCGGCAGGCGTCGTGGTCTTGGGAACAGCGCTATTGGTAAGCGGCGAATTGGCTGATACATTGTTTGACGGATCGGGATAACGGCGAACTACGAAAATTTCTACGCGGCGATTCTGAGCGCGGCCTTCTTCGGTATCATTCGATGCTTTCGGACGATACTCACTGAAGCCTACGGCCATAAACCGCACCGGATCAAGCTGCACGCTGTTTAAGACCACTTTCATGACGTTCAGTGCCCGCTTGGCACTTAAATCCCAGTTGGACGGAAACTCCGCCGTCGCGATCGGCAGATTGTCCGTATGGCCGCCGATACGCACTTCATTGGGCATCGTCTGCAGCATCTTCGCGATCGTTTCCAGCACACGGTTCGCTTCCGGGTTGATATCGGCGCGGCCCGAAGCGAACAGCGCGGCATCACGGATCGTCACCATCAGCCCTTCGGAGTAAATCTCCGTTTTGATCTGCTTGTCCAAATTCTGATCTTGTGCAAATTGATCCATCTGCTCTTTCATTTTTTGCAGTTCTTCATTTTCGCGCATCGATTGGATCATCTGCAGATCGGTGCCGCTTTCATTGGGCACTTCCGACGTCATGACACTGGCGCCGGAGAGCACGCCCGTTCCGCCCTTGAAGATCGACTCCATCGTTTGCTTCAATTGGTTAAACTTTTGGGCATCGGTTTGGCTGACCGCAAACATAACGATAAAAAGCGCCAGGAGCAGCGTAAGCACATCGGCATAAGGAACAAGCCACGTTTCATCCGGATGTTCTTCATGGTGCTGTTTTTTCTTGCCCATCTAGCGTCCTCCCGTTTCCTTCTCCAGCTCCTCCCGCTCTTTTTGGGTCAGGTGAATCATCATTTTATCTTTGATCTGCATGGGACTGCTGCCGATCTGAATCGAAAGAATCCCTTCCAACATCATCGTTTTGATTTTAACTTCTTCCGCTGACTTGCGCTTTAACTTCGAGGCAAAGGGGTGCGCAATGACGTAGCCCGTAAAAATACCAAAAAGCGTCGCCACAAAAGCAGCGGCAATCATGGTGCCCAGCTTGTTGACATCACTTAGGTTCCCCAGCGCACCAATCAACCCAATCACAGCACCAAGCACACCGAGGGTCGGCGCAACACCACCAGCAGCGGTAAACATCCCGGCGTTGGCGCGATGGCGCTCCTCCATGGCTTCAATATCGGCTTCCAGCAACTCTCGGACAAACTCTTCGGCTTGGCCGTCGACAATCAGGCGAATTCCGTTTTTTAAGAAAGGCTCGTCCAAGTTCTCAATCACCGTTTCCAGCGAAAGCAACCCTTCCCGTCGTGCTTGTTGGGCCATTTCGGTCATTTGAACGATGATCGTTTTTGGTTCGACCAGTTTTTGCTCTTTGAAGATAATACCTAACAGTGTCGGAATTTTTTTCAGTTCCTTCATGGGGTACGAGTTGAGCATTGCCGCAACCAGGCCGACAAAAATAATGATAATGGCCGCTGGGTTCAGCAGTGCCGCTGGGTTAGCTCCTTTAACAACCATACCGACAACAACGACCAGAAAAGCCAACGGCACACCAATAATCGTTGCTAAATCCATTCCCACACCTCAACTTCCTGTTATCATCCTGTTCTAGCATGTTCCCGCAGCGCGATTCTTGTTGTTAATCAAACGATGCTGCTGAAACTTTTTGCTTTAAGCTTTTTGCTCATCAAGGAGATATTACCACAATCATACCACTTACGTAAAACGATATATTACAGCATTTTATGACAAATAAAAAGCACCGCAAGCAGATGCTTTGCGGTGCTTTCACCCATTCCAAGGGTTGCTAGTCGTCGGTGGCACGGACTAAAAGGCGTAACCGTTCACCGGGGCGCAGTGTTACACGAATGACCCGCGTCGACCGACGGCGTTTACAGCGATTGCACATCCTTATCCCTCCTCTTTCTGAGATAGTTTATGGTATTCTCAGAACGGGGATTGGTTACAATTACCATATCGAATTTCCAGCTACTTCCTTCGCGAACCGCCCGTCTGGTCAGCCTCTCAAGCGATTAGGACATTAGCGTAGGTAGGTGTTGCCATCTAAGGGGATAAGCACTTGCAGTGGCGGGCGTTCACCGACGAGACCCACGGCATCGACCGTATAGAAACGTCCCGGCCGCAGGCGTGCATTGGGAACACGCAGAACGACTTGATCGGTGCCGGCCAGGCGTAGTTGCAGCGTATAGGTGCCGGGCAAAAGCACACGATAATCGGTGGTTGCCGGGTACGTCACATTGCGAAATAGAACGGTGCCGTCGGCCAAGGTCAAGTCAACGGCCGGTGCATTCGGTGAAAGATGAGCGAAGCGCAAGTAGAGACGGCCCGGTAAAAAAGGTAATTTTGGTTCCGGTTGAATTTGCAAACTAAGGGCCTGCGGCATCCCAATCACAGCGGCAGTGGCAATCGACTGCGGTGCGAGGGTAAGGACACGGTCGATCAAGGGGTCACGGCGCCTTCCGGCCGGAAACAAGCGAACACGATATCGGCCAGGCAACGCCGGCAAATAGTGTGTAAAATCAGCATAGGTAAAATTCCGTGCCACCAAGCGCTCATTCAAAAACACATCGACGGCCGGTGCATTGGGCGATGCGTGCAAAAAGCGCAAATAAGCGACATTCGGCGTCAGCACGTTATAAGCTTGATAACCGGAGAGATCCTCGGGATCATCATGCATCATCATTTTTCCACCCTTTCGCCTTTCCATTATATTTCCATCGATATGTAGGTGACACCCTTTTGGTGCATCAGATCGACGAAGGCCGGACCTTACGGTCCGGCCTTCGTTGTTGCAGGTTATCCAGCGAAGTTCAATGGGTAAAAAGCTTCCACGATCGTCAAAATACCAAAAAGGATAAAGATCGTGACGGCGCCATACTTAATGGCTTTTTCCGGAATACGTTTGCCCAGCACAATACCGACGGCAATTGCCAGTCCGTCGGCAACCACCATGCCGAGCGTAGAGCCAATCCAGGTCCACCAGATATCATAGGACGTAGCCAAGGTGATCGTAGCCAACTGCGTCTTGTCCCCTAATTCAGCAAGAAAAAAGATGATGGCCGTCGTCATGAACGGGCCCCATCGGTGTTCTTTGACTTCATCATCATCAAGCTCATCGCCGCGCAAGGTCCAAACGGCAAAGCCCAAAAAGGAAAGTCCAGCAGCCACTTTAATGTAGAACAACGGGATCCAGTTGCCCACAACATCACCGATAAAGACAGAAAGCAAGTGGACAACAGTTGTCGCCACCGTGATGCCCAGAATCACTATAGCCGGTCGATAGCGCGTAGCTAAAGTCAATGCGACCAGCTGCGTTTTATCGCCCATTTCGGCCAGAAAGATGAGAGCAAACGATACCCAAAGCGCAGTCATAGAGTCATTCTCCTTCTTGTGTGCAATCAAGTTTTTAGGGCCTAGAAAACAAAAAGACCTATGACGGGCGTATCAACATACTTCCCGTCATAGGTCTCGTCTTCCCGATGAGGCGACAGGGCCAGGCATTACGCCAGTTTGTTGACCCTGTCCGCAGGTTTTTTCCCCTGCCGACTACTCCCCTAGTGACGTGTTTCATTGTAGAGGAAAAACAGCCATCTGTCAATCATGCACGGCCATGGACACCCACCGTGGCTATTTAAAAAGGAATGCGTCCTTTTTTCATCACCAACGGCAAGCCGCCCAGGAAGAAAAGATAGCGGTTATCAATCATACGGTTCATAAACACGGCCGGCACACCCTGAATCTGCTTGCCAAACACAACGCCGATGGCATCATGCTGGCCGATGGAAGCGACGGAACCCTTATTGTCCGGTACAAACGGCACGAGTGGTTGGCCCTGGATGGACGCTAAGATATTTTTCGCACAAACAAAGGCTTCCTGCACAGCGAACTGCGCCGTCGGCGGGTAGGGGCGTCCATTCGCTTCATCCATAATCAGCGCCGAATCGCCAACGGCAAAGATGTTGTTAAAGCCCGGCGCCCGCAAATCTTTTTCCACTTTAATCCGGCCGCGAAGGTTGTCAAAATCACAGCGACCAATCAGTTCACAGCCTTGCACACCGCCTGTCCAAATGATCACATCGGCGATCACTTCATCCATCTGGTCGCCTTTGGCCAGTTTGACACGGCCCGGTGTAACTTCCTTGATCGCCGTCCCGATACGGAATTCCACACCTTGCGAGCTGAGGCTTTTCATCGCGTATTCCACGAGGGCCGGAGGAAATCCTGGTAAGACGCCCGGACCGGCTTCCACACAAATCACGCGAACTTGCTCATAAGGGATCTTGTGGAATTCACACAAATCGTAGCACCGCTCGGCAAGTTCAGCAACAAATTCGACACCGGTAAAGCCGCCACCGCCGACCACAAACGTAAGCGGGTGCTCCCGGTTGGGTTGCACAGCATAACGAGCAAAGGCTTCCTCGATCTTGAGGCGAATTTCTCGCGCCGTTTTGACACTGCGAATGCTCAGCGAATGTTCTTTCAGTCCCGGAATGCCAAAGGTGGCCGGCTCAAAGCCCAACCCGATCACCAGATAGTCGTAGCTGATCGGTTCACCGTTTTGCAAAATCACTTGCTGTTTTTCTTTTTCAATATCGATAACATTATCTTCGATAAACGTCACTTTGCGTGGGTCAATCAAGCTTCGGATATCAATACAGACTTTTTCATCTTCTCTGGTCCCTGCCGCCGTTTCATGGAGAAGCGTCGTTAGATAGTGATATTGGTTCCGATTGATCAGAACAATCTCTGCGGTCCCCTCCGGTATGATTTTCTGCAGTTGTACGGTTGTCAACATACCGCCGTAGCCGGCACCAATAATCACAATCTTCCGTTTACTCATGGCCACTCAAGTCAACCTTTCATTTTTTAATATAAATGAGTTATATGTATATTTAGTTAAAGAAAAATAGGGATAGGACTGCCGATAGTAATAAATTATAGAGCATATTCCTCTAGTAGGCAAAACCTTCTCCCGGAATTTTGCATGAAACACCAAAAAAACTCAACCAGTACACCGCGGATCACGATCATGATTGCGGTTTTTGGGCATTTGCCACATTACGGATGTTAAATTTCGTTGATAGGAGCAGGAAAATCAAATCCGGTCAGGGAAAAGAACCTAATCATAACTGCATAACTGCGGATTTTCGCCGCAGCCGCATCAGGGGGATCTTGCATGCAACTGAAGCAACGTGGCACCAGTGCACTGTCACAAAAGATGAAATGGATCATGGCCTTCGGTGTATTGGCGATCTGTTTACAGATCATTTTTTCCTATCGCTACTACTTCGAATTAAAAGATACCTTAACCGGTGACCGCAATTATCAACGTCAACTGATTGAAGAGAACATCTTGTCTTCGGTGTCCAACGCCGATACGGCCTATCAAATCATCGAGCAAATTATTCACGACAAAATGGCCCGTTACAGTCAGGTCATGCTGGAAAAATATCGTGCTGAGCCCGATGTCCTTCAATGGGATCTGGAGGCGTTAAAAAAACAATTTGAAAACTTTGACATCTATATCATTGATACGAACCACACGATTGTACATACCACCGATCGCCGGCAACTGGGCCTGGATTTTAAGACCTCGTACCAACCGGGTTTTATTACGATGCTTAACGAACGCATCCAAGGAAACAAGTTTCACAGCGATCGCTTTATCATCTCACTCGTCAAAGAAACACGCAAATTCGGCTACATGCCGACGCCGGATCATCGCTATCTCTTTGAACTGGGCGTCAACGTTAATGATTTTACCAATCGTATGCAACAATTGGATTTAACGGGCCTTGCATACCAGGTCGTTGAACCCTATCCTTCCGTTTCCCAAGCGACGATCTATTCACTCAAAGCGGACTCGCAGATTCGCGGTCCCTTGAGCCACTATTCCCGGAACCATCACCCGGCCAATTCACCGACTCAGTTAGAATTGGCACGCAAGGCCATCCTGAATAATCAAACTCAGGAGTTTAGCACCTGGGATCCCGTGGAGCGGACCACGCTCACCTACCGCTATATTCCCTTTATCACTTCCGCTCCCACCGGTCAGCCCGACTATTATAATTCCCGCCTGATCGAAATCGTCCATAACAATCACAGTTTGGAAATGGCCCTGCAAGCCCAACGAATACGCGTGGGCGTTGGTCTCGTCATTGTAGCCGCCGTACTGATCACCTGGTTGATCACGATGTATTATCTTTTTGAAAAGTTGGATCAAGCCCGTCAAGCTGCGGAAAGAGCCAATCGAGCCAAGTCAGACTTTCTGTCGACGATCAGCCATGAGATCCGTTCCCCCCTGAACGGTATCGTCGGCACCACCGAACTGCTGCTTACCTCCACCCTGACGCCGGCCCAACAGCAGAAAACAATGATCATTCGTAATTCTGTCGACATGGTGCTGAAGATCATCAACGATATTTTGGATCTGTCGAAGATCGAAGCCGGTTATATGTCCTTACAGCCTGTCCCCATGCATTTGCATGATGTCATGCAGAACATCAATGAAATGGTCAAACCACGCATTGCCGAAGGGCAACTTCAGTATCAATGCACGATCGCTGCCGACGTACCGCCTTATGTGATCGGTGATAACTTGCGCATCAAGCAGATCCTGCTCAATCTGATCAGCAACGCCATTACCTTTACGGAAACCGGCGAAATCAACGTAACCGTCACCTGCGAGCCCCATCGTACCCCCTCCGGCGACCCCTACATCCGCTTTGCCGTACAAGATACCGGCATCGGCATTTCTCCGGAAGAACAGTCGCGCCTTTTTCAACCGTTTTCGCAGGCCGATCACGTTACCTTTCGCAAATATGGCGGTACCGGGCTGGGCTTATCGATCTGCAAACAGTTAACGAAATTGATGGAAGGCACCATTGGCGTCACCAGCCAACCCGGTCTAGGCTCCACCTTTTGGGTGATTCTTCCCCTGCCGGAAACAACAGCGATTCCTTCGGACATCATTGCCACCACCGCAGCACAGGCCCCAAAGGACCTTGCCGCTACGAACAGCAGCGCCTTGAACCATACAGCGAAAAGCTGCGTTGTCGACATTCCTGTGCTGATCGTCGATGACAGCAAACCCAACCGCCAAGTCCTGCGGATGCAACTGGAATCGCTTGGCTTTACGTCGATCGATGAAGCCGCCAACGGTCGGATCGCCCAGCGATTGGCTTCGCAAAAACAGTATACCCTGCTCTTAATGGACTGCCTGATGCCCATCCTCGATGGCTATGATACCACTCAAGCGATCCGTGCCCAAGAAGCGCTTACGGGCCACCGTTCCCGCATCATCGCCATTACCGCCTCCAATACCCGGCAAGATCACGAGCGCTGTTTGTTCTGTGGGATGGATGATATCATTGTCAAGCCGATCCTCTTGCAGACCCTCTGTGAGACGCTGGCCTACTGGCTGTCGCCGACAGCGCTGCCCCAGGGAACCAGCGTGACGCCGCCGATCGATCGCTATGCCATGGCGCTGATCAACCAAATCGCACCAGATGACAAAACAGCGATGGAGCTACTTTTTCACCGCTTTACCAGCGAAGCGCCTGAACAGTTTGCGACTCTCCAAGCCGCCATCGGTAATAATAACGTCCCGCTCATCGCCGCCACCGCCGGGCAATGGAAATCGCAGTGCGCTGCCATCGGGGCGTTGCGGCTTTACCGTTTGTGTCATGATCTGGCCCTGGTGGCTCGCACCGTTGGTCATGATGGCTCCGGCGATAGTCATTTCACCTCACAAGCGCAAGCGATAGAAGCGGAATTACAACAAGTGCTGGATTATTTGCACCGCTCATCCGCACCGTAAGGGATGAGCGGTTTGTTGTGTATACTATAGCTACGGTTATCAAAATAATGGAGGTCAGTTACTATGGCGATCAGCACCACCGAGCAACAACCAAACCAACTTATCCATGAAAAAAGCCCCTATCTCCTGCAACATGCCCATAACCCCGTCAACTGGTATCCCTGGGGCGACGAAGCCTTCACCAAAGCCCAACAGGAAGGCAAGCCTGTGCTGTTAAGCATCGGCTATTCCACTTGCCACTGGTGTCATGTGATGGCACATGAATCCTTTGAAGACCAAGATGTGGCCGCTTACCTTAACGAGCACTTTGTCTCGATCAAAGTGGATCGCGAAGAGCGCCCCGACATTGACCATATTTACATGACCGTGTGCCAGGCCATTTCCGGTCATGGCGGCTGGCCCCTTACCGTCTTTTTGGCGCCTGATAAAACACCTTTTTTTGCCGGCACCTATTATCCCCCTAAAAACACCCATGGCCGCCCTGGATTTATGGAACTGCTGGAAGCGATCCAGGAAAAATGGCAAAGTGATCGCAGTACCTTAATCACCGCCGGAAAGCGCGTCACCGAAATGCTCAATGAGCGCATCACCGCTCAGGGCGACGGTTCAGCAACGGCCCCGTTAGATAAAACGGCACTGGACAAGGCCTTTCGCTTGCTCAGCCAGCAATTCGATGAGCAGTACGGTGGTTTTGGCCATGCGCCCAAATTTCCTACTCCGCATCAACTGATGTTTTTGCTCCGTCACTGGCATCGGACCGGTGAAAAGCGGGCTTTGCAGATGGTCGAAAAAACCCTTCAATCCATGCATGACGGCGGGATCTACGACCACTTGGGCGGCGGCTTTGCCCGGTACTCGACCGACGAAAAATGGCTTGTTCCCCACTTTGAAAAGATGCTCTATGACAATGCTCTTTTGGCCATGGCCTACCTGGAAGCCTATCAGGAAACCGGCAAAGAGCGCTATGCCGTCGTGGCCCGGGAGATTTTTACCTACGTCCTGCGCGATATGACCTCCCCGGAAGGCGGCTTTTACTCGGCCGAAGATGCTGATTCGGAAGGCGTCGAAGGCAAATACTATGTCTGGACGCCCTCGGAAGTCATCGGGGTATTAGGCGAGGACACTGGCGAACTGTTCAACGCCTGGTACGGCGTCACCAATATCGGCAACTTTGAAGGCAAAAACATTCTTCACCGCATCGGCACCTTGGACAGCCTCTACGGCGGCACCGGTGATCGCTGGGAAGCCATCGATGACCCGGCACTGGAACATCGCTGGCCCGCTGACTGGCCGGCACAACTGGCCAAGGCGCGGGAAGCTTTGCTGGCAGCGCGTCAACAGCGAATTCGTCCGCACAAAGATGATAAGATCTTAACCGCCTGGAACGGCTTGATGATTGCCGCCTTGGCCATGGGCGCCCGGATTCTCGGTGAGCCGGCGTACTTAGCGACTGCGGAAAAAGCGTTGGATATGATCACCGGCTATCTGCGCTCGCCCCGCGGTCGCCTCTTGGCGCGCTACCGTGACGGTCATGCCGATTACTTGGGGTATGTCGATGATTACGCCTTTGTGATCTGGGGCTTGCTGGAGCTTTATCAAAGCGGCATGAATGCCAAGCATCTGGCGCTGGCGCTGGAATTGCAAGCGGAACAAGATGAATTGTTCTGGGATGCGGAACATGGCGGCTACTATTTTACCGGCCGCGACAGCGAAGCCTTGATCACCCGTCCCAAAGAAACCTACGACGGCGCCATGCCGGCCGGTAACTCCGTGGCTGCGCTGAATCTCTTGCGCTTGGCCCGGTTAACCGGCAACCCTGCCCATGAACAGCGGGCAGCGCAACTTTTGGACAGTTGCGGCGCTCTAGTCGGCGATATGCCCATCGGCTATACGCACTTGCTGATGGCGTTGCAGTTTGCCGTGATGCCCACCAAAGAAGTGGTCATCGTCACACCGGCAGCGACCTTGCCGCCAACCTTACTGGAACCGTTGCAGCAGTCCTTTTTGCCCGATACAGTTTTTTTATACCGCACCGGAGCGGCGCCGGCTGCTGGTGATGGCAACGCAACGAAAGGGGCCACAACCGGCGGGGCCAACGGGGCTGCCGACGGCATCTCTTCCCTCGCTCCCTTTACAGCGGCCATGACAGCGCTGAACAACGAGCCGACTTTTTACATTTGCCAAAACCGAGCATGTCAAGCACCGACGACCAGCCTGAAAGAGGCCCTAGCCCAGATTCGCGGCTAAATCCCCCTTTCCCCTTGCGCCGCTTTTCGTTATGATAATATCGGAGAAAAACATGAAAAGAGGCGATCGTCGTGCCTGTTGCACAGCAGATCAAAAGTCAACTGACCGGATCCTCTTGGATTCGCAAGATGTTTGAAGAAGGAACGCGCCTAAAGTCGATCTACGGCGCCGATAACGTCTACGATTTCACCCTCGGCAACCCCGGTGATGAGCCGCCGGCCGCCTTTGGCCAAGCCCTGCGCGAGTTAGCCAACGAGCCCATTCCCGGTATGCACCGCTATATGAGCAATGCCGGTTACGAAGAAACACGGGCCGCCATTGCTGAAGTGCTGGCCGAAGATAGCGGTCAGCCGGTTCGGGCCAATCATGTAGTGATGACCGTCGGCGCCGGCGGCGGCCTCAACGTTGTCTTTAAAGCCATCCTCGATCCCGGCGATGAAGTGATCATTTCGGCGCCTTACTTTGTGGAATACAAGTTCTACGTCGGTAACCACGGCGGCACGACGACAGTCGTTCCCAGCCTGCCCGATTTCCAGCTTGACCTGGATGCCATTGCCGGCGCCATTACGGCCAAAACCCGGGCGATCATCGTCAACACACCCAATAACCCGACCGGCGTCATCTACCCGGCCGAAACGCTGGCCGCTTTGAACCAGATCGTCGAGCAAAAAAGCGCTGAACTGGGACGAGCCATCTACGTGATTTCCGACGAACCGTACGCGAAAATTTCCTATGACGGCGTCACCGTCCCGCCGGTATTACGCTATATCAAAAACAGCTTGCTCGTCACGTCGCACAGCAAAGATCTGGCGTTGCCCGGTGAACGTATCGGCTATATTGCCGCCAACCCGGCTATCGCTGATGTCGGTATGCTCGTGGAAGCCCTCGTCTTTTGCAACCGCATTCTCGGCTTCGTCAACGCACCGGCGCTGATGCAACGCCTCATCGCCAAGCTACAGCGGGAGTCCGTCGACATTGCCGCCTACCAGGAAAAGCGGGACCTGCTTTATCATCACCTCACCTCGCTGGGCTTCGAGATGGTCAAGCCCCAAGGCGCTTTTTATCTCTTCCCTCGCTCGCCCCTGGAAGATGACATCGCCTTCGTCCAAGAAGCGCAAAAGCACAACATCTTGCTTGTTCCCGGCAGCGGCTTCGGCCAAAAGGGCTACTTCCGCATTGCTTATTGCGTAGAAAAAGCCATGATCGAACGGTCCCTACCGGCCTTTACGGCATTGGCCCAATCGCTCGGTCTCGTCTAACCCCATCACTTCTACCGCACCGGCGTGGCCATCGCGCCCGGTGCGGTTTTTTGTTAGGCCCATAACCATGTCACTACCCTAGGTAATCTTCAATTTTATACGCATTTACGTAAAATCATGCCTGTCCGGCATGGTTTTTTTGTTTCCGCAAGCACACTATCCCTTGGCGTACATACATTGGAGTAGTCTCAAGGAGGTGTTTTGTGAATGCATTCCTCGTATTCCCCCGAACGTTGCAGCCCGCCAAAAAACCCTTGTGCTTGCCCCCCTGCGCAAGCGGCGGCCACCTGCCCCGCCCCTCGCCAACCGCAATGTATCCCCTTAGCCCAAGCACGCGTCGCCGGTCAAGCTTATAAGCCGCCTTTTTTCTCACCGATGGATGCTTTGTGTAAAGGCACAGTGTTTCCGGAATTGTATCAACCCTACCACAGAAAAAACGGCAAATGCTAACGGAAAGGAGTACCGCCACTATGGACTCCCAGCAACGTGAGATGCTCCGACGGCTACAAGCGTTGGAGTTTGTCCTGACGGACTTGAATCTTTATCTCGATACCCATCCCGATTGCCAAGCGGCCCTTCAAGATTTTGCCCGTATCTCCGAAGACCTGCGCCAGCTTAAGATTGCCTACGAACAGCGCTACGGCCTGTTGACGGTGGCAGGCTTTGGTTCCGGCCGTTCTCCCTGGAATTGGGTAGAAACGCCGTGGCCTTGGGAAATCGACGGTTAAGCAGCAAAGGAGGGAAACTTCGGGATGTGGATCTACGAGAAAAAGTTGCAGCACCCTGTACGCGTCGAGAAATGTGATATCGCCATGGCGCGCTATCTCAACGCCCAGTACGGTGGGCCAGATTCGGAATTGGCAGCGTCCCTGCGCTACTTAAACCAGCGCTATTCGATGCCGACAAAAAAAGCCAAAGGCCTGCTCACCGACATCGGCACGGAAGAACTGGCGCACTTGGAAATCATCGCGACGTTGATTTATAAATTGACCAAAGGCGTGTCGCCGGAACAACTGCGCGCAGCCGGCCTTGGTGGTCACTATGCCCATCATGATAATGCGCTGTTTTATACGGATGCTAACGGTGTCCCCTGGACGGCCGCTTATATTCAAGCCACCGGCGACCCCGTGGCCGACTTGACCGAAGACATGGCGGCCGAGCAAAAAGCACGGGCTACCTATGAACACTTGATCAATCTCACCGATGATCCCGGCGTGAAAGATGCGCTCCGGTTCCTGCGGGAACGGGAAGTGGTGCATTTCCAACGCTTCGGCGAAGCGCTGAACGATGTGCAGGATCATCTCTCCTATAAACGGTTCTATTGATGCGATCATGTTGATGAGATCATAAATCCAAAAGCACCGGTGGTTCTCCCGATAGAGAACTGCCGGTGCTCTTTTTATGCCGGTTATACATTTTTTTGATCCCTCCCGAAAACACTAGTGGCAAATAATCATGCTGGAGATGTTATGGTCAAGCATCGTCGTTACACTCCGCCATTAAATCGCAACTTTTCGATTATCCAACAAGGCACAGTGCAATTGCCCTTACGCAACAACCTAACGGAAAACATCCGTACAGTTCAAGCGTCGCTGGGCAACAGTTCCGACTTGGTGAAACGCGAAGTCCTCATCCCGGCACCGTTTGCCGTTAAAGGCGCCATTTTATACATGGAAGGGCTCATCGACGATCAGTTGCTGAACCAGTTTGTGCTTACATCATTACTCGTCGACACCCCGCAAAATCTCCCCCATAACGATGGCAGTCCCCAACAACTGCTCGAATCGATCCAGCGCTCCGCTTTGACCATAGGTAAAGTTCGCAGTTTTACCATCCACACAAAAATGGTCCGTTATCTCCTGGAAGGGCACGCCATCCTTTTGCTTGACCAGTGTCCCAAAGGACTGGCCTTATCGATCGCCTCGACCGAATTTCGTGCTATCGAAGAGCCGACCAACCAAGTGACGATCCGCGGTCCCCGCGACAGTTTCACGGAAACCATTACGAAAAACACCGTGCTGATCCGGCGTCGGCTTAAAGACCGGCACCTGCGCTTGGAAGTGTTGAAAGTCGGTCATGTGAGCCAAACAAACGTGGGCCTCATGTACCTCACCAACATTGCCGACAAGAACATCGTGACCGAAATACGGGATCGGCTCAAAGCCATCCAAGTCGATGGCATTTTGGAAAGCGGCAACCTGGAAGAGTTTCTTTTGAAAGACGGTTACAGCCCCTTCCCCATGATCTACAACACCGAGCGACCCGATGTGGTCTGTGCCAATCTCCTCGAAGGAAAAGTCGCCATCATCGTCGACGGCACCCCCTTTGTCTTAATCGCGCCTGCTTATTTCATCCAGTTTTTGCAGTCTGCCGAAGATTACTATGAACACTTTGATATTACGCTGTTCCTGCGCACCCTGCGGTACCTTTCTTTTTTTGTAGCCATGCTGGGACCGGCTATTTATATTGCCATCACCACCTTTCACCAAGAGATGCTACCGACCCAACTCCTGCTCAGCTTAACAACCCAACGGGAAGGCATTCCTTTTCCCGCCTTTGTCGAAGCATTGATCATGGAGATTACCTTTGAAATCCTGCGCGAAGCCGGCGTGCGCATGCCCCGCCCGATCGGGCAGGCCATTTCGATCGTCGGTGCCTTGGTGATCGGCCAAGCCGCTGCCCAAGCCGGCTTTGTCACGCCCGCCATGGTGATCATCGTATCGATCACCGCCCTCTCTTCCTTCATCATCCCTGCCTATAACTTAGCTATCGCTATACGGATGCTGCGTTTCCTGATGATGGTACTAGCCGCGACGCTTGGTTACTACGGCATTCTTATCGGGCTCTTCGGTGTGCTCATCCATCTGTGCAGTTTAAATCCTTTTGGTGTTCCCTACTTGACCTCTTTTGCACCGATGGATCAAGAGGCGCAAAAAGACACGATCTATCGGGCGCCGATCTGGTCCCGCTCCCTTCGTCCTCGCCACACAGCCCATAAAAATCCTACCCGCCAGTGACTGCTTGGAGGTACAAGATCTATGAAAAAGACCAAGATCGTCCTTTTACTCATCGTAATCCTGACTGTGGCGCTCACGGGCTGTTGGAATCGGCGGGAACTCAATGATCTGGCTATCGTGGTCGGCATCGGCATTGATAAAAAAGACAGCCACTATGTGTTCACCGTCCAAGTCATCAATCAAATCGCCATCCAATCGCAAACGAAAGTGGAAAGCCGCGCGCCCGTCGTCACCTATCGCATCGAGACGGACACGATTTTCGAAGGCATCCGCCGTCTGACGACCGTTTCCCCACGAAAACTGTTTTTTGCTCATTTACGCCTGGTCGTGCTGGGCGAAGTATTAGCCCGTCAAGGAATTGAAGAAGTGGTGGATTTTCTCGTGCGTGATCACGAATTTCGGGGTGATTTTTTCTTCATTGTCGCCCGGGAAACCACCGCAGCCGAAGTATTAGAAATAATCACACCAGCAGAATTGATTCCATCGGTTAGTTTCTATCGCACATTAAGTACATCGGCCCGTTTCTGGGCACCGACCCATTCGGTTCAATTAGCACCGTTGGTCACAGACTTGCTGACACCGGGAAAAAACCCGGTGATCACCGGCCTGGTTGTCGTTGGCAATTCACCGAGCAAGGACAGCACCCAAAACGTACAAAAGAGCGCCCCACCCACCCAAGTCCTGCTGTTTAGCATTGGCCTCTTCCACAACGGTCGCTTAGTCGCGTGGTTGAATGAGGGGGAAAGCAAAGGATACAACTACATCGTCAATAAGATTTCCTCCTCTGTTGCGCCCATCGATGGTCCTGATGGCCAAAACATCATCCTCGAAATAAGCAATAGCACGACCAAATTGCGCAGTCAAAATCAAGATGGCCGTCCGATGATCATGATCGAAGTCAACACCGAAGCCAATCTTGGTGAGATCAACGTACCGATCGACTTAAAAAGGCCCGGTGCCTTAAGCGACCTGGAAAGGAGCTTGGAAAATAAAATCAGCAGTTACATTTTTGAAGCCATCGCCAAGGCAAAATCCTACCAAACGGACGTCTTTGGCTTCGGCGGCGTCATTCATCGCGCCGACCCTCAAACGTGGAAGCGATTGCAACCAAACTGGGATCAAGAATTTGTCAATCTGCCGGTTGAAATTGTCGCCCGAGTAAAAATCAAAAAAAGCGGCGATATTGTGACACCCCTTAGAGAAGCCATCCAAAAAAGCAAACGTGCGCAATGATGATTTTCGGCATTATGGTGGTGGCCGCTCTGATCGTAGCCTACGATCTGCCCGACATAAGGAAAAAGGGGACTCGTAAAGAACTTGCTTTTTTTACTGGTCTCTTGGCGATTGCCTGCGTGCTCTCCGCCATTTATTTCTTAGGGTTGCAACTTGCTAATCCGCTTGATTGGATCGCCTTCATCTATCAACCACTTTTCGACCATTTGCTTCGGGATAAGGCAGGTTTCAAATGAATAAAAACAGCATAACGCACCAACAGTTTACAAAAATCGTAGCCTTAGACATTATCGGTGTCAGCATTCTCTCTGTTCCCTCCATAGTCATCGATATCGCGAAACAAGACGCCTGGATCGCTGCCTTGCTCGCTTCGTTTTTTGGCCTTCTGCTCGCAGGCTTGCTCTATTTATTTGGGCGCCTCTTCACAGGTCAAACACTTATTCAGTTTTGTCAGCACCTGTTAGGGAAATACCTGGGTAACGGCATCGCCTTACTCTATATCTTCTTTTTTTTTATCGGCTCCACCACTTTGCTCTGGGATATTGGCCAATTCACCACATCTTCCGTGCTTACCGATACACCGCGACTGGTGATTAACTTTACTTATTTAATCATTGTGATCGCCAGTGTACGGCTCGGCGTGGTCACCATCGCCCGTTCTGCCGAAATACTTTTTTTGGTGTTCCTCGGTATCTATGTTGTTTTCAGCATATTGATCTTGCCACAAATTCACTTGGAAAACATTCAACCGGTCTTGGAGGCAACCACGCCTGCCTTGGGGCAAGCCGCCTTTATCCTCCTTTCGTTTACATCATTAACCTTGTTCCGCCTACTGATGTTCTATCCTCAACACGTCCCGCCCGGCCGTGCCACAGCGCGAGCCTTTCTCGTCGGAACGCTCATCGGCAATGGAGTCCTGCTCGTGATCATCGTATTATCTATTTTGGCCCTCGGTACGCAACTATCGCCGCTCCTTGCCTATGCCGGCCATACGTTGGCGCGAGTTATCAGCGTGGGCCAATTTATTGAGCGCATCGAAGGGACGATGACCACATTATGGTATATCAGCATGTTGATCCGCATCACCCTATACTTCCATTGCTTGGTTGTTGGTTTCGCTCAAGTTGTTCGGCTGAGCGATTTTCGTGTGGTTACGCTCCCCCTTGGGATGATTGTGCTGCTGTTTTCGCTGTTTATTTACCCTGATTTTGATTATGCCGCGAAGTGGAACCGGGAAGTCTGGCCCCTCTACGCGTTCACTCATGGGGTACTTTTTCCGCTCCTCCTGGCCATCGTTTATTGGTTTCGTAACTCTTCGCTGCCTGCGGCAGAGCAAAAAGAATCCCCTTCACAAACTTCCTAATTATCGTGCAAAACCATCCCCCCTCCGCGATCCGTGTCGAGATTTCAGGTTTCCCCGATCATCAAAACAGGATATTTGTCATTGATGTTGAAAAAGTGAATATAGAACAACACAAGCAAGCCGTTTATGGGGGGATGTAAGGGATGCTCAAGCCCTTTCGCCTAGTAATCGTCGATGACAATCCGCATTTTCGTAGCATCTTATGCGACTTCTTTCAATCGCAACCGGACATCACCATTGTCGGTACTGCCTCCAATGGTCTCGATGCCCTCCCCCTGATTCAAAAAGAAAAACCCGATCTGGTCATCCTCGATATCGTCATGCCCCATCTTGATGGTCTGGGCGTATTAGAAAAAATGGCCGACGTACCGCTCTCGGAACGTCCCCTCTTCGTCGTTCTTTCCGCCTTTAATCAAGAAGCACTGACGCGCCGCGCCGGTGCCCTCGGTGCTCATTACTTTATTGCCAAGCCCTTTGACGTGCCCACCCTCGGCGAACGGGTTCGCCAAATCCTCAGGCGCGACTTTGCACCGGCAACGGCGCAAAGCGATGCTGCAGCATCAATAACGTCTCAGACTCCGGCATCGTCGTTCCCTTCGTCTTCTTCCCTGACCCCGGCAGCTTCGCCGGCAACTTCATCGGTAACGACCACAACCTTACCCCCACCCGACCGCCTCGATATTCAAGCGACCGATATGATTCGCCTCATCGGCATTCCCACACACATCAAAGGCTATCAATTCCTGCGTAACGCCATTATCCTGGCGGTTCAACAGCCGAAACTGCTCGATGCCGTCACGAAAGCGCTCTATCCACGTATCGCCGAGCATCACCATACCACGCCGGTTCGCGTCGAACGGGCGATTCGTCACGCCATTGAATTGGCATGGACCCGCGGCGATACCCAGAAAATCAGCCATATTCTTGGGCAACCGATGGATGCCGGTCGCGGCAAACCGACGAATGCCGAGTTTATTGCCATGGTGGCTGAAACCATTCGCTTGCAGCGTACCTGAATCTTTCCCTATAAAAACATAAAAACACCCTATGAAAACAAAAAAGCCACTGACATTGTCAGCGACTCCAGGCCCTGCCGCAAAACCGGCAGGGCTTAAAATTTTTATGGCGACTTTATCCTGATTCAGTTATGATGATATAGAAAGATCATCCACAACTGATTAATTGCATAAGGAGTCGCTGTTTGTGCGTATCGAGCAAACGATTTTGATGAAACACCTGCAAGGCTCCGCTTATCCTACGCTCTGCCGCGTCGTTCCGGCTATGGTGCCGCCGGGCATTCACGTACTCTCACCGTCCGAACGTCGCCGGTTTGCTTCCAGTACATATTCCTCGTACCACGCCCAAGCCGATAACATTATGCTGATCTACAGCATCTGCGGCCTGACGCCGGAAGAAAAGGCGCAAATTCTCGCCAGCACGGTGCGGCTTTTGTTTCAAAAGCGGGGCGTTAAAAGCTACCCTCCCCGCCAATGTACCCTGCTTGATTTTGCATCCTATCACCGCCGGCGCTGCTCCATGCAACGAGCCGGTTTTATCTCCCTGCCCAAAAAACGACGTACGAACAAAAGCCCCCGCCCTCGCCCGCACTAACGGTGCGTCCAAGAAGGGCCGATCAGCCGAGCCCGAGCAATCAGCGCTTGGTCATCAAGCACTTCCACGCCACCGTCAGCCAGTACTTGTCCATCCGCCAAAATGATCACACGATCAGCCCAATGATAGGCAAATTGCAGATCATGGACGGCCAAGATGATGGTCTTGCCGGCTTGATGCAGACGATCTAAAATCGCCAGCACTTCCCCTTGCCCCTGCGGATCCAGATAAGCCATAGGCTCATCAAAAAGCAACACCGACGGCTCCATGGCCAGCACCCCGGCCAAGGCAGCCCTCTTTTTTTGCCCGTAACTCAACCGTTGCGGCGGCCGCGCGGACAAATCGAGGCCATCGACGGCTTGCAGGGCCGCTCGAACACGGCGCTCCACTTCATCCGCCGCCAGGCCGAGATTCTGCGGTCCAAAGGCCACATCATCCCAGACGGTCGGACAAAAAAGCTGATCATCGGGATCTTGAAACAACAGGCCCACTTGACTGCGCACCGACCAGACCGTCGCTGCCGTAACCGGTGAACCCAAGACCGTCACCGTTCCCGTTTGCGGCACGTGAAGCCCGCAGAGATGATGAAGCAGCGTCGATTTGCCGGCACCGTTTGGCCCCAACAAGGCCACCTTGGCCCCGGCAGGCACTTGCAGCGACACATGGCGCAGCGCGGTGAACGTCTCACCGGCACCGGCATAGGCAAAGCTCAGTTGATCTACAGTTAGTGCCATCGCTGAAGGCGCCGTCACTGTGGGCCCTGTCACTGCAGGCGCCATCCTTGCAGGCTTCCGCTGTTCCCCGCTCATTTCCATGCTATCGCTACGTTGCCCTTCACCGGCACGATGATCATAGCCGCGCGCACGCATCGCTTGATACACCCTTTCTGCCCGTTCCATCGCTCGCAAGAATAGCGTACCCAGCCATCCGCCATAGACAGCCCGAATCGCTTTGTGAGTTAGTCCATGATGCAGCCGAAACCCACGAGCTTGGCGGGCCCGCTCCATCCGCCGCGCTTCCCCGGTAATCACTTGCCCGTAGCGCAGCGTCAGTTCCGCTAGCCGAATCAAAATCAGCGGTACCCGCAGTCGGGCCAAGGCCGCAAAAAAATGCCGCTCGCCGTAATGATGCCACAGCAGTACCAACAGGCTGACAGAAATCATCACCTTGAGCGCCAGCACTTGCGCCCTCGCTATCCCTTCCACCGATAACGCTACTGTCGTGCCCCAGGGCAGCGTGATCACGGGGCCGGCCGGACCGGGCACCCAAAAAGGCATCAGCACAATCGTAAATCCCACAAAAGGGGCCACCTGCAGGAGCCGGCGAACGAGCAAGCGCCATGAAACCCCTCGGTAAAAACAAAGCGCCCAGACCAAGGCCAGCAGCCCGGCCAAGGCCCGTGGTTGCCCGAGCAGCGTTGCCCCGGCAATCACCGTCAACCCCACAGCGAGAGGGCCTGCCGATGGGCTCACGACGGCGCTGAGGGCCGGCGCAGGAGCAACTTTCCGAACCCATAGATGCCGGCAAAAGCCAGCACCGTACCCAGTACGCCCGCCGCCGACGTCGCCAGCGACGCGTTACCGATCCCCGGCATGACGTAATCCGGAATCCATGCCGCCAGCACGGGCCGCTCCCCTTGTTCCGCAAACCCATAATCTTCAGCGACGCGCTCCAATCCGTCCGGATGGCTTGACGCAAATGGCGACAGCAATGCCGCTACGATAAAAGCTGCAACCAACACCGGTAACCAAGGCCAAGACCATCTTGGCTTGCGCACGTTATTGCTCATGAAAACGAACGCCTCCTTGTCTGATCATGCTTTGTAAATCCGGCCGCACCCGCCAGACAAACTGAATCACCGCCATCGTAATTAAGCCTTCGCCAACACCAATCAAGGCATGCCATCCCGCCATCGCCGGCAACGCCGCCGCAAACGGCAATGTTCCCGCCAAGGCCAGTTCCACCGCTGCCGCCAGAGACGCCATGAGCACTGACAACCAAGCGGCGATAAAGACAGCGGCATTGCGTCCTCCGTCACCGGGCAACCACCGTTGCAACAGCCGGTACGCCCCATAGCCACTCCAAACACCGACAACAGCCATGTTCAAGATATTCGCACCAAGCGCCGTCAAGCCACCATCTTGGAAAAAGAAACACTGGATGCCCAAAATCGTGGTCATCACCAGCATCGCCGGCCAGGGCCCCAGCGTAATACCGGCTAACAAAGCACCGAGTAAATGTCCCGATGTACCACCGACGATGGGAAAATTAATCATCTGCGCCGCAAAGATAAAGGCACTCATGACGCCCATCCAGGGCACTTGCCGCTCATCGAGCAAATCGCGTGTTTTTTTTACCGCCAAAGCGATACCGGCGCTGCTGATGGCAGCCGCACCGATCCATGTCTTAGCGTCTAGAAACCCATCGGGAATATGCATTTCGCTGCCTCCCCTTTTTATCATGAACAACCTGTACCGAGGTAACTTGAAAAGTTCATCCTTAACTTATTCTTCGTATCCCGAAAAACTCCTTTCCTCATACATCCCGGCACCCCGACCAAGAAAAAACACGCCTCCCGGCACCATCGCAGTGCTGGGAGGCGTGTTTTTTCACGGTCGGGTATTTCCTTCGTAAAAACAAGAAGCAGAATCAGGCATTTTGCGGCTTGACCGGCAACGCGACCATCGGTTTCGGACGTTTCTTTGGTGCTTTCACACCTGGCGACCATTCCCCCGGTTTTCCTTGTTCCGCCCAGAGTGCCTTCAGCTCTTCCGGAGAAAGTACGTAGGAGCGCACTTCGTTTCCTTTCATTCCGTGACACCCGACCTCTCTCATGAAAATATCCTATCCTATGTATTATAAACCATAATTATCGATTTGTATTCCGGTAGATTTAGGAATTCGGTATTTTTTTAATTTTTTCTCCTTTTCCGCTTCAGATTGTAAGCAGTCACCACGGAACATCAAAACGCGGTACCCTCCCCCAGAGGAAAGTACCGCGTTACCTGCTTAGTGCACCGTGGTTTCATCTTTCATGGTACCGGTTTGTTGGAACCGCACATGCCACGACAAGGCTTTTTCCAACACATGCGGCGTATGACCGCCCAGCGCCGATGCCTCCTCCAAATAGGCCCGCAGTTGCGGACGATAATCAGGATGGGCACAATGCTCAATGATCTGCTCAGCCCGTTGTCGCGGTGCTAACCCCCGCAGATCGGCCAAGCCCTGCTCTGTGACGACCACGTCGACATCATGCTCGGTATGATCAACGTGGGAAACCATCGGCACAATGCTGGAGATCTTGCCGTCTTTGGCATAGGACTTGGTACAGAAGAAGGTCAATCGTGAATTCCGGGCAAAGTCGCCGGAACCGCCGATCCCATTCATCATCTGCGTTCCCATGACGTGCGTCGAATTCACATTGCCATAGATATCAACTTCCAATGCCGTATTGATCGCAATCAAGCCCAAACGACGAATGATCCCCGGATTATTGGACATCTCTTGAGGACGAAGGACAATGCGATCGCGGTACTTATCAAGATTGCTCATCACTTGCCCATAACGAGCCGGCGATAAGGTAAAAGCACAACCGGACGCCACTTTAATCTTGCCGGCATCGATCAGTTCAAAGACCGAATCTTGCAGTACCTCCGAGTACACTTCCAAATCGGTCAGATCGGACTTCAAAAAACCGTAAAACACGGCATTCGCCACGGAACCCACGCCGGACTGCAACGGTTCCAGATGCTTGGGCAGATGCCCTTGCTCCACTTCTTCCATCAAAAACTGCACCAAATGCTCAGCCATTTGTTCCGTTTCCGCATCGGGCGGCGTCATCTCCGAGGTGAAGTCCGGCCGGTTGGTGATCACAATTCCCTTGATCTTCTCAATGTCGATCTCGATTTTCGTCGAGCCAATCCGTTGTCCTGCCGACGTCAAAGGAATCGGTAAACGGTGGCCCTGCTCGCCGGGGTCATAGATATCGTGCAACCCTTCCAAGGCTAAGTTTTGGGCCAAGTTCAATTCGACAATGATCGTTTGGGCTTGTTGCGCATAAATATGCGAGTTACCTAAGGACGTACTGGGAATAATGTGCCCTTCTTCAGTGATGGCAATGGCTTCAATCAATGCCACGTCAATGGTGTGAATCGCTCCGGAACGCAGCATTTCTGCTGTATGGGACAAATGCTGATCCAGATAATGAACTTCACCGCGATTGATCGCCTTGCGCATCCGCCGATCCGACTGATAGGGCAATCGGCAGTTAATAATCCCTGCTTCCGCCATCAGTCCATCGGCCGCACTGATCGATGCTCCGGTGTAAAGATTGATCTTAAAGGGCTTCCCTTCTTTTTTAACCCGCTCCACCAGTGCACTGGGAACGACTTTGACATCACCGGCCGAAGTAAATCCGCTGATGCCGACGGTCATCCCATCTTCAATCCATGTACAAGCCTCTTCCGCACTTACAATCCGTTGGCGTAATGCATCATTGCGCAAACGCTGCGATAGCATCATTAATAACCTCCTACCTGCATGTGATTCTATGATATGGCAGTTTGATTACTCAATCCACCGGAAACTAGCATGCTTCTTAAAAGTTACATTAAAATCACGTTAAAGTAGAAAAACAAAGCCAAAAAAAGCGAATTGCTGTAAAAAAGCCTGCGCTGTCTTGTACACTATCAATGGCTAAATGCAACGAACACCATAAAGGATTATAGCAAAGCTTGTTGATAAACTCAAAGTACAATATATGGATACTATATTATAGTAATGCAAGGCAGATAAAAAAGCCAACCGCAAGGTTGGCTTGATGGTTGCCTATGGAATAATAAGTGCTAATAAAAAAGACTAGTTTTCGCGAGCTGCCATGCCGGCCCAAACGATGCCGACGAGCGAGAATCCGAAAATCATGAAAGCAGCGGACACGGGAGGAAAACCTGCATTCGCAGTGGTAGGCGCTGTTCCTGCCGCCATAGCTACACCAGGGATCATCATCACCGTGGTCATCGCAGCGAGAACCGGTTTCATCATTTTTTCTTTCATCTTTCTGTTCCCCTTTCTCAAATTTATTTCTGGTTCGTTGCCCTTGAAAAGTGCATTCCGGTTCATATTCCCCGGTCAATCCGTACTGAAAAATAAGACCGTATAAATTGTGTGCAGGGAACGATCGGAGATGAAAGAGCCGTGCTGCACGATTCTGAGGTTACACATCAATAACTATTCTGCATTCTTTCGGGATTTCCTTCTCTTCAACCAAAATAATTATCGCAGAACCAGCAAGCCCCCATACCCTTGCAGTTCCTGCACCATAGTGCTACGCTGATAGCGTAACAAGCCACGATCTACTGATTCGTAACAAACCACGATCTTAGGAGGGTTCATGATGAGAATCCTGGTTTTCGGTCTTGGCGCACTGGGCACCGTCTATGCTTGCCTATTAAAAAAAGCCGGGCACCACGTCATTGGACTTGGCCGCCCGGACCTCGCAACCATACTGGAATCAGAACCGCTCACCGTGCATGGCATCTGGGGCCAGCACCTGGCCCACTTAGATCAGGTAATTACCGATCTTGATCAACTTACGCCCGGCGAAAGCGCTTTGGATCTGGTGATCGTCGCCGTCAAGTCTCATGCCACGGCAGCTGTCGCCGCCGCCCTTGCGCCGATTGTGGGACCGCAAACCCTCGTATTGCTTACGCAAAACGGCTATGGCAACTATGAGACGGCATTGCAATCCCTGCCGGCCCATCAACTCATCGCCAGTCGCGTTATTTTTGGTGCCGAAGTCACCCACCCGGCCACATCGCAAGTAACGGTTATGGCCGACGACGTCATCATCGGTTCACCGCACAACCTCATTGACCCGGCACGTTTGGAAGCCATCGCCTCTGCTTGCCGCCAAGCCGGCATCCCGACTCGAGTTTCGGCCGACGTGATGCAATATATCTGGGGCAAAATCATCTATAACAGCGTGTTGAACTCCCTCGGTGCCATTCTCGAGGTAACCTATGGTGAACTTGCCGCCGACCCCGATTCCCGCGCGCTGCTGATCACCATGGTACGGGAGATCTTCGCCGTAATGGACGCCATGAACGCTCGGACGTTATGGCCCGATGCCGATGCCTATCTGGATGACTTTTTCACCAAGATGGTTCCATCCACCAAAGCCCATTACCCCTCGATGCTGCAAGACCTGCAACGGCAACGCCGTACAGAGATCGATGCCTTAACCGGCGCCATGGTGCGTCTCGGTCAAGCCCATCATGTATCCACACCGGTGTTGGAAACCATCACGCTGCTCGTCAAGGCTAAGGAAGCCCTTGCGCTGTCATCGTAACGTAACCGGCCCATCACTGCCAGGTATGGCGTCCCGCCGGTTTTACCGGGGTAGATGCGTTTTTCAGGTTCACCGGATTGCGGCTAGGACGGGGAAAAACCTTGCCGATCCCACCACTCTTCTTTGGCGAAATCATAGGCCTTTTCCAATTGCCCGAGATGCTCGGCTTCCCAATTGGCCAGCCGGTTATATAGTTCCTTTAACGTAGCTTCACCGGTCTCCTTGGCCGCCCCGCGGTAATAATCAACGGCCGATTTTTCCAGCATGACGCCTACATGCAGGGCCGACACCACCGTCGTGGCCGCATCGGTCAGCGCATCATGGGTCAACGTTCCCGGGTCATCGCGATGGACCGGCAGGTCTTTGCTGGTGACCGGTTTGCCGTGGGCCAGATCATGATGAATTTTGACCAGCCAATCGGCATGGCTGTCTTCTTCCGTAGCCATGTACAAAAAAACGCTTTTTACTTCCTCTTCCGCCACCTGCTCAGCGGCCATTCGGTAAAACTGGGCGTTTTCATGTTCATGGGTGATCGCCCTTTTTAAGATCGTCAATTCTTTAGAATGCACGACTTATCCCTCATTTCTCAAGTTAGACCTGTCTCGCCTTCTATTTTTTCCCCCTTCCCACAAATTATGTTCTTCCACACGGCTTCAGTAAAATTACATAAAACAACAAAAAAGCATACATACTCCTTTTGTTAGGCGATCACAGAAAATTTTTTTTGCAGATCGGCCCGATTCGCCTTGTTGGATATTGCAGGTTTTTCTCAGATGGCGTAAAGTGTGATGAGGAAAAAACCATGTGAGGAAGGGCGATAAATGATGGAAGTCAAATCGATCAAAAAGCTAAAACTATACGGGTTTAACAACCTTACCAAAACGCTCAGCTTCAACATGTATGATATTTGCTACGCCATTACCCCAGAGCATCGCAAAGCCTATATCGAGTACATCGATGAAGAATACAATGCCGATCGGCTGACGAGCATCCTGACGGAAGTGGCCCGGATTATCGGTGCCAATATCTTAAACATTGCGAAGCAAGACTACGATCCCCAAGGCGCTTCGGTAACCATGTTGATCTCGGAAGAACAAGCGGAGTGCGAGCGCCCCGATTGTTATGGCGGCGTGCCCCCCAAAGACGGCCAGTTATCGCTGCCGGAACCGGCATCGGATGCGGTGGTCGCCCACCTGGATAAGAGCCACATCACCGTTCATACCTACCCGGAAAGCCATCCCGACAAAGGGATCAGCACCTTCCGCGCCGATATTGACGTGTCCACCTGCGGCCATATTTCACCGCTCAAAGCGCTGAACTTCTTGATCAACAGCTTCTGCTCCGATATCGCCATTATCGACTATCGGGTTCGCGGCTTTACCCGCGATGTCAACGGCAAAAAATATTTTATCGACCACAAGATCAACTCCATTCAAAACTACATCGCCAAAGAAACGCGCGACCTTTATCAAATGGTCGACGTCAACGTCTATCAGGACAACATCTTCCACACCAAGATGATTCTCAAAGAGTTTGATCTGGAGAACTACCTCTTTGGTGCCGCCAAAAAAGAACTGCTCCCCGGCGATAAGAAGAAGATCAAACAGCGGCTCAAAAAAGAAATGTCGGAGATCTTCAGCGGTCGCAATATCCCCAAAGTGTAAACATACAGCAAAAAGACCCCTCCTTGCGGTGGTTGGCACGTTCCAAGCACGGACAAGGAGGGGTCTTTCGTATGTAATTCTTTTTATCGCGATCCGGCTCGTCTTACCGGCTCACTGCCGGTTAGCCCAATCGTTCTACGATTTGGCGTACGATGGCCGCACGATCTTTCACATCATTGACGAAATCACAGGCGCTCACATCGATACGCAGCAGCGGTGATAATTGATAGTTATCGTAATATTCCGTATAGACGCTATGCAAGTCACGCCAGTAGCTCTCGGGCATCTGCAACTCGTCGGCCCGGCCGCGCATGCGGATGCGCCGAAGCGCTTCATCGGCGGATACGTCCAGATACACCACCAGTTTGGGCGGCTCCAGTGTCTCCACTAAGGTGCGAAACAAGGAACGGTACACAAAATATTCTTCCGGCTCCATGGCGCCGGTACGGTGATAAAAGTCAGCAAAGATCGGATCGGAGAAAATCGAACGGTCCATGAGTGCATTGGTCATGGTGCACGCTTCTTGATATTGATTAAACCGATTGTTGAGAAAACTGACTTGCATGGGAAAGCACCAGCGGTTGCCTTGGGTGAAAAATTTGCCGAGCAAGTCATTTTCATCGCGAAAGATCTCGCGATAGGGGGTAATCTCGATTTTCTCGACCAGGATATCCATCAAGGAGGTTTTCCCCACACCGGTCATGCCGTCGATAACCAAACTTACGCCTTTACTCAACGATTTCTCCTCCTGACTCTTCGTAGTACGTTATTACGTTAATTTCGAGCAATCGAATTGCTTGTGTTTTTCATCGTTCTCCGTTTCGCCGGTTTGCTGAAGCAACTGTTCTTTGGCCTTTCGTGACAGTTTTTTGATCGCTGCTTCCCGCTGCTGGGCTTGGCGGCGAGTGGGGTGCTCTTCGGTATAAACGAGCGTTACCGGCAGGCGCCCCCGCGTATAGCGTGCTCCGTGACCGGCATTGTGAGCAGCCATGCGGGCCGGCACATCGACAGTCCACCCGGTATACAGCGTACCATCAGCGCAGCGCACAATGTACGTATAGACCATGGCTAACCGTTGCGGAAGTCGAAGGTAACCTGCCCGTTTTGCAAAACCAGGCTGGCTTCGAACTTTTGTCCTTCTTTGTTAGTAAAGCCCGTAAGCTTGCGGGTCCGTCCCTTTTGGATCAGGTCCTTGACCATCGATGAGGTTAAGGTTTTGCCGGCGATCTGCTTCCAGATAACAAAGGGGCAGCCACTGCGCCAACCGGAGCAGCCATAACCGCGCTTCCCCTCGATGATCGGTTTACCACAAAGCGGACAAGTCCCGAACGGGGCATCGCCGGTAGGGGACAATTCGGTTGATCGCGCAGCCCGCTTGGCGACGCCGGCTGAGGTTGCGCCTACTTTCGTTGCACCACCGGCTTTACCGCTTGTGCTCCGTCCGCGTCCCCGAGCGCTACCGCCGGTTGCCCCTTCCTCCGCACCGGTCATTACCGCACTCGTACCGGTTCCCCGTTTCGGCGCCGCTTGCACCGGCTTGGCCTGACTGCGCAGCGTATCGATCAGGCGGCGCACATATTCGCCCAGTTCCTGCCGGTAGATCGCTTCCGGCAATTGACCCTCTTCCACTTGGGCCAGTTTGTCTTCCCAAAGCGCCGTCAAGGCCGGTGATTTGATCGCTTCATCGGCAATGGCATCGATCACTTGATGGCCAAATTGGGTAGCGACCAGTTGCTTCGTCTTACCTTTGCCGGTACGGGCCACCATGCCCAGCTTGATCAGCTTTTCGATCGTTGCTGCCCGCGTCGCTTCGGTGCCCAGCCCCAGCGGTTTGAGAATCGATTTGAGCGCAGCATCGTCCAGTTGCGCCGCAATGTTTTGCATCGCCCGGATCAAGGAACCATCCGTATAGAGAGGCCGTGGTTTGGTTTGCTTTTCTTCTATAGTGCTACCGGTAACGGGATAGGTTGCACCGGTAGCCACGACCGGCAACGCGCCTTGATCGGGCTCATCGTCATCATTTTTGGCACCGGATTCGCCGTTCTTCTCCCCGCCTGCCGAAGCAGAGGGGTACAACACTTGCCAGCCCGGCACGATCAACTGGCTGCCGGTCGAGCGAAAGCGATCGCCTTTTTGATCGGGCACGCCGGTAATGATCGTCGTTTTGTCATATTCGGCCGGCGGCAAAAAGATCGCCAGAAAACGCCGGACCACCATCAAAAACAGCCGCCGTTCATCTTCAGACCAACCGGCCATGGTGGCCGGCTTTTCCGTGGGGATCAAGCCATGGTGATCGGTGACTTTCGTGTCATCGACATAGGCTTTGCTTAACGACGGCAAGGGCTTGGCTAAAATCGCTTGGGCCACTTCGCTCACTTCCGGGATGGCAGCCACAGCCCGGATATGCTTGGGCAACTCCGGCAGCATGGCTTTTTCCAAATGGCGAGAGCTTGTCCGCGGGTAAGAAAGGCACTTGCGATCCTGATAAAGCTTTTGCGCCACTTCCAGCGTGTGATCGGCCGTAAAACCCAGCAACCGCGCGGCTTCTACCTGCAAGTCGCCGAGGTTGTACAGTGGCTTGGCGTAGCGCTTTTCCCGCTTCACTTGATAGCTGAGCACTTGGCCCATCTGCCCGGTAATGCGCTCAACCACACGCTCCGCCGCTTCGCGCTGCTCCAGTTCAGCCAGCTTTTCTCCGGCATCATCGAGCAAGGTACCGCGGTACAATTCGCCGAATTCGGCAACCACTTGAAAATAAGTGCGCGGGACAAAGTTCTCGTTTTCGCGTGTCCGTTCCACGATCAATTTCAGCGTCGGCGTCATGACTCGTCCTACATTGATCGTCGCCTTGGCTGCCAGCGAAACAGCCGGGCAGGCGTTCATCCCGACGACCCAATCCGAGTATGAACGCAAGCGCGCCGCCAAGGACAAGTTGGCATAGGCGCTGTGGCTTTTCATCGCTTGCCAAGCCCGGCGAATACCATCATCGGTAAACGTGGAAAGCCACAGCCGCTGCACTGGCAACTGTCCGCCGGCATGCTCGTAAATAAAGTCAAAGATCAACTGGCCTTCCCGCCCGGCGTCCGTCGCGCAGACGACCGCTTCAAAGCGGCGATCGCGCAGCAGGCGTTTGAGCGCCTCAAACTCCTTGGCAGCGCCATACCGCAGTTTAAGCGGAATCCGCTCCGGCAGGATCGGCAAGTGCTCATAACTCCAGCGTTTGTATTTGGGATCGATCTCCGGCGGCAAGACCAGTTCGACCAGATGGCCCCGTGCGTGGGCGATCACACAGTTCGCATCGGCCAGAAATCCATCGGGCGTTTTGTGCGCCTGTGGTGCGATCACACGGGCAATGTCGCGCGCCGCTGATGGCTTTTCAGCAATAACTAGCAGCAATCCTCTTCCAACCTCTTTCTTTGGAGCGGTCGCTTCATTATACCATAGGCTTTATTTAGGGTCGCCTTCCTTACGTTCTTCCCGGGCGATTTCCCGGTTGATTTCTTCGCGCAACGGTTGCGTCATTCCTAAGAGAAAGGCGACAACACCGGTAGCCGTGGACGTAAAAACTGATACAATAGCGCCTTCACTGGGAAGCCTCATAAAATAAGCAACACCGAGAATCAAAAAGGAAATTACACCGAAACCGACCGCTGCCATCAACGTGATTTGAGTTCTGGACCACATCAACATCCCCTCCTTATGACTACTATATGTTCAGAGGGAATAAAAGGAAGTGACCTTGGCTTTTCGGCAATAAAAAAAGCCACCGAAACATTCGATGGCTCCTCATCGTTCAACGGCATATCCGGTGCTACATCCCCCAGATCCAAATCTCCCGTCCACGGTACTTTTGTTTGTCTTGAAACAACTTTTCCTCCCAGGACTTTTCCGGTGTTCGATCAAAAATCACCAAGTGCCCTTCCGCCGCCTGCATGCGGTCAAGGTATTCCCAGGTTTGCGCTAACCCGGCATCGATAGTGGCTTGGCGGCTTTTATGCAACAACTTGAGCTCGATCACGATTTTTTGTCGGCCTTTTTCTTGGGCTTGCCGATATTCCTGCGCTGATCCCGCTTGCCCTACCAAATAGGGCCAGGTCACCAGCAAATCAGTACGCATCCGCCCCAAACCGTATTCCCGCTCAATCTGGCCACCACCGTTGACAATCCGTTGCAAAAAAGCCTGCAACAACAACTGCGGCCCAGCTTCTTTATACTGATATCGCTCAACCCAATGTTCCGCATGTTCTTGAAAAAAATGCTGAAACGCCGTCAGCAGCTTACTCATATCCAACCGACCGTCAGCAGTCACATACCAAGCCGTTTTTTCCGATAACCCCGACTGGATCGTCCATGCCAGTTCCCGGGGAATGACTTCAGCATAAATTGGATTGGCGATGGACAATTCCCCATTGCGAGCTTGCCGCAACAGCCCCAGATCGACCACATACTGAATGTCATCAGGGCGCAAATTCCCCATCACCGGTACACCGGAAAGCATTGGAGCGATCACACGCCGCACCCGTTCCTCTTGCAGCTTGTCCGTTAACTGATCCAGATGAGTTTCTCGTCGCAGAATCAGATTTTCCTTCGCCGCTTGTATCATCGCCCGGGTGATCGACTGACGGCGATCACGGCCTGTTTTGATTTTGAAACAAACTTCATAAGCCAACGCATTGATTAACCACGGTTGTCCTTGTGTCAGTAGCCATGCTTCATCCAGCGCTTCCGGCGTAAAAACTTGGCCCGTCTCGACCGTGTGGATCCCGTAAAGCCGTTCCATATCGTCTCGACGGAAATCAACAAGGCGTAATGATTCCGCCTTAATATTAAAAGCGCTCCCACCGGTGATGATCGCCTTTTCCTGCGCTGAATGAATGCGATAGTCCTGGACATTGCGCACACCACAGAGCAAGATACTTTGCGGAAATCGCTTAGGCCGCCCTGCGTATCCCGAACGCAACTGGCGCAGCACGGCAATCAACGTATCGCCAACCAGCGAATCAATCTCATCGATTAAAAGCACTAAAGGCTTCGGGCTTTTTTTCGCCCAGCCGATCAACATCTCTTCCAATGCCGAAACGCCGCTGTTGGTGGCTAGGATATCGGGCAGCAGTTGTTCCGGATAAGAATCATCAAAAAGATCCCGCGCCTGCGTCGCCAACCGGCGCAAAATCGCACTGATGCCGCGATCCACATCTTCCCGTGCCGCTTGTGCTGACTCTACATTCACATACACGCAACGGTATCGGCCCTCTTGGTTCAAATAATTCATCAATGCCAGTAAACAAGTCGTCTTGCCCGTCTGCCGTGGCGCATGGAGTACAAAATACTTTTTTTGATCGATGAGTCGAATAATTTCTTCCAGATCCCATCGTTCAAGCGGAGGCAAACAATAATGATCTTGCTCATTCACCGGACCGGCCGTATTAAAAAAACGCATTTCCTTCCCTCCCAGCGATCCACTGAGCCTTTGGTTACATAATTTTACCATGTATTCATTATGCGCACAAGCAAAGGCCAAAACGGTCACCGCAGAGAACGACTTCCAATCTACTCCATCATTAGCGTCGGTTCAGCTTGATCACGTGTATCCGCACGTCAGCAACGACATCAGCAACGACCTCTGCCAACCTACTCCGTCACCAGCGTCGGCGGTTGCAGCGCCGCCATGGCTTCCTGCAAATGCTGCACAAAGATCTGGGCGAAGGCGTCAATCTCACCAAGGCCGCGCATATCGGCTTGCACATCATAGCCGGCTGCGCTCAGCCGCGACTTCCACGATTCTGGATCGTTGCCGATCATATCATGGAGTGCATGATCACCGGCCACCACCATAAAGGGCACCAGCGTCACCGCACGATGGGCTGTTTTTTGCAGGTCCGCCATGACATCATCGATCGTTGGATAGCCTTCCACCGTACCCAAAAAGATCCGATCATTTTGGCGGCGGAGCATATCGTTGAGGCAGCCAAAGACAGCAAAGGATGAGTGCTCTGTGCCATGGCCCATCAAGACCACCGCCCGCTCTTCATCGGGCAGCAAGGCTTGCAACGCCTCACTCACTTCCCGGTAATCGCTTTCCCGGTAGAGCATGGGCTTACCGACCACGACGCGCTGAAAGCGAAACTTGCTGCCGTCGCGACGGGACCCACCGGCAAGACGCTGCACCAGATTTTCCAGATCATGATACTCATAGCCCGGGAACATGTGAAGTGACTGCACCGCCACATGGGTAACCCCTTCATCCATCAGCTTGGCGAGCGCCGTCACCGGGCTATCGATCAGTTCACCTTGCCGAGCCAGCTTGGCCCGGATAAAGTTGGCCGTAAAGGCCCAGCGCACTTCTACATCAGGAAAAGCGCTACGGATATGCTCACCAATGTTGTCTAAAGCCGCCCGGGCCGAAGGTACGGCTGTGCCAAAGGCCACCAGGAGAATGGCTTTTTTGCTTGTTGTCTTCACCAATCGCTTCATCCTTTCTTACTACGCCGCTTACTTGCCAAATACTTTTTGATAATGTTCCAGCACAATTTGCAGCACCTGAATCCGGGCGTACTTCTTTTGTTCACCGGCAATGACTTGCCAAGGTGCATGCTTGGTATGGGTTTTTGCCAGCATTTCTTCAATCGCTTCCTCATAGCGATCCCATTTTTCCCGATTGCGCCAGTCTTCGTCGGTGATCTTCCAGCGTTTCCAGGGGCTTTTTTCGCGGTCCTTAAATCGTTGTAACTGTTCTTCTTTGCTGATATGCAGAAAAAACTTGATCAACAAGGTCCCGTCGTCAACCAAAACCTGCTCAAAACCATTGATTTCCTCGTAGGCTCGTTGCCATTCTTTTTTGGAGCAGAGCTTTTCCACCCGTTCCACCAACACGCGTCCATACCAACTGCGATCAAAGATCCCGATCTGACCACGACGAGGCAACCGTGCCCAAAAGCGGCGCAGATAGTGATACCGCATTTCTTCCGGTGTGGGCGCACCGATCGGGTGCACACGATATGTACGGGGGTCGGACTGCTCCGTCAAGCGCCGGATGGCTCCGCCTTTCCCGGAAGCATCCCAGCCTTCAAAAACGAGAATCACCGGGACTTTTTCTTCGATGATCCGATATTGATAGTCCAGCAGTTCAAGCTGCAACCGGCGCAGTTTTTCTTCGTATTCCCGCTCCGAAATGCGCGGTGACAAATCGATGTCAGCAAGGCCCATAGAACCCCCTCCTTGTTGTTCTTGGTGTTTATTATACCATCTCCCAGGAAGGTCTTTCGCCGGTTTCACGATTTTTTCACTGTTCTGCCCTTCCATAAAAAAAGCTCCCTGCCTCCCTTGGGGGGGGGAAGCAAGGAGCGTAGATGACCATCCCTGGCCATTCCGTCGGATCTTAGCCCAAGATGGCTTGCAGATCCTCTTCGGCCGTGCCGATCGGCATGATGTTGAAGTTATCGACCAGTACTTGCAGCACCGCCGGTGTCACAAAGGCCGGCAGGCTCGGGCCAAGACGGATGTTCTTGATGCCCAAGTGGAGCAGCGTGAGGAGGATACATACCGCTTTTTGCTCGTACCAAGAAAGCACCAGCGACAGCGGCAAGGAGTTCACATCAGTACCAAAGGCGTCGGCCAAGGCCACAGCGATTTTGATGGCCGAGTAGGCATCGTTACATTGTCCCACGTCGAGCAAGCGGGGGATGCCGCCGATATCACCAAAATCAAGCTTGTTGAAACGGTATTTGCCGCAGGCCAGCGTCAAGATCACCGTATCTTGCGGTGCTTGGGTGGCCATTTCAGTGAAGTAGTTCCGGCCCGACTTGGCACCGTCGCAACCACCGATGAGGAAGAAGTGGCGAATCGCGCCGGCTTTGACAGCATCGATCACTTTGTCAGCCACACCGAGTACGGCATTGCGTCCAAAGCCAACGAGGATCGTTTTTTCTGCTTCATCAGCGGCGAAACCGGCCGCTTCTTGGGCTGCCGCAATCACCGGGGCAAAGTTTTGATCGGCAATGTGCGTAACGCCGGGCCAAGCGACGAGGCCGCTCGTAAAGATGCGGGCTTTATACGTTTCCGCCGGCTTTTGAATGCAGTTGGTCGTCATCAAAATCGCGCCGGGGAAGGCGTCGAATTCTTTTTGTTGATCCTGCCAAGCACCGCCGTAGTTGCCGACGAGATGGGCGTACTTTTTCAGTTCCGGATAGCCATGGGCCGGTAGCATTTCACCGTGGGTGTAGATGTTGATGCCGGTGCCTTCGGTTTGCTTGAGCAGCGCTTCCAGATCTTTGAGATCGTGGCCGGACACGAGGATGGCTTTGCCCTGAACCGGGGTGACGCGCACCGGCGTCGGCACGGGATGACCGTAGGCCCCCGTATTGGCAGCATCTAAGAGTTCCATGACGCGCAGGTTCACTTCGCCCACTTTCAGCGCCATACCGACCAGCTTATCCAGCGCCGGCGGCAAGGTCAAAAAGTTGAGTGCTTCATGGAAAAAGTCATAGACGGCATCATCTTCTTGGCCCAGCACACAAGCATGCTCGGCATAGGCAGCCGTGCCTTTGAGGCCGTAAACGATCAGTTCTTGCAGTGCCGAGATATCTTGACCGTGGGTTTGTTGGCGCGAGGTAATCGCTACGGCTCCGCCTTGGGCCACTAACCCAGCCAGATCGGCTGCCGGTTCCCAAAGCGCAGGTCCATCGAGTTGCTCCGGTGTTTGTCCCGCTTGGGCACAAGCAGCTTCATAGCGCTGACGGGCCGCTTGCTTTTGGGCAGCGCCTTCGAGTACGATGCCTTGCAGGCGTTCCGGGTCAAAGTTGACGTTGGTGACCGTCGTAAACAACGCCTGGATGATATAGTGATCAACATCGCGGTTCCGGGAGCCGAGCAACCGTGCGCGGTGTTCATATTGTGCTATGCCTTTGGTGACTTCTACGAGCAGATCTTGCAGTGCTGCCGTGGATGCGTCCTTGCCGCAAACACCTTTGATTGTACAGCCTGTTCCCTTTGCCGTTTGTTCACATTGAAAACAAAACATTCGGGTTCCTCCTCTTTTTTTATCAGGCATACACCGAGCAGTATCATCGCAAGCCACGCTCGCCGATACTGTCTTTATCGTTACACCAGGCGGTAGTTCGCCGACCGCCTGGCGATAACAATCACAGACAATTACATTATTCTTCAATATTCGCAATATTCCTGCTTAGCCCTTTTGCTCCGCCAGTACCTGTCCGGCAATGCCGATTTTCACGAGATTCAGCGGAATCCGCAGGCCCGCATCGGCCTGGGCACCCCGGCCGGCATCGTTCAACGCTTCTTGCACCACATGAACCAGCCCCGTACAGCAAGGCACTTCCATATGGATCACATCGATGGAGCGAATCCGGTTTTGCCGGAAGATCTGCGTCAATTTTTGACGGTAAAAAGCGATATCGTCAAGCTTGGGGCAAGCGATGACCAGCGACTTGCCTTGTAAAAAGCGCTGATGGAAGTCCGCATAGGCAAAGGCCGCACAGTCAGCCGCGACAACGAGCCGGGCATCTTCAAAAAAGGGCGCTTGCACCGGAACCAGTTTGAGTTGTACCGGCCAGTGGGTCAACTCCGAGGGCCGCTCTGCCCCTTGTGCCGGCGTTGCTGCCTGCGCTGGGGCCGCTTTTTCACGCTGCATCATCCGAAGCGCACTGCCGGGGCAGCCACCCATGCGCGGCGGTTCCGCTGCTGGGGCCGTTGCTGTTGTAGCGGCTACTGCCGGCGTCGCGGCTGCGGCTTGGGCTGCATGGTGGCCTTGGTGGCTGTGGTATGCATGGTGGCTGTGGCCCCCATCACCGCATCCACAATCATGCGAAGCTGCTGGAGCGGCAGGCGCCGCTTTACCCAGCGTTTTCATGTGCTCATGCACCGCTTCTTCATCAAAAGCATCGGTCAGGCGTTTTTCAATCGACAGTGCCCCCTGCGGGCATTCACCGAGGCAGGCGCCAAGGCCGTCACAAAAAGAATCTTTGACGATCCGTGCTTTGCCGTCGATAATCTGCAGCGCCCCTTCCGCGCAGGAAGGAACACAAAGACCGCAGCCGTTACATTTTTCTTCATCGATTCGAATGATTTCACGCATTTGTTGTGTCATGGGAATCTCCTTTCTGTTTACAGCGCAGTGCCCCGGCAAAAGAATTCAGATCACGGGACGCTAGGTAATTGCGAAATTCTTTGGTTAATTGGTCGAGCATATTGCCGAAGATGCACTCGGCAAACATACACTCGGTATGATTGAGATAACAACCGGATATGAGCGGTCCTTCCATGGCTTCATAAATGTCTAATAAGTTAATTTCTTCTTTGGGCTTCGCCAGCGAGAACCCTCCAGTAGGCCCTCGTCCGGAACGAACCAAGCCGGCTTTGACAAGACGTTGCAATACTTTGGCCAAGTGGGCTTCGGAAGCGGCCATCTCCTGGGCCATTTCCCGGACACTGAGTACTGCTTTTTCGGTTCCGGCCAACATGGTCAATCCGTGAAGCGCTAGCGAAGTGGCTTCCGTAATGCGTATCGCTCCCGCCATTTGTGTTCACCGTCCTTCTATTAGGTATTCTAGCACCTAAATATATCTTTGTCAACAGCAAATTTATTAATTGTTTCCGTTACATTTTTGTTGCGATCAAGCAGAGGTTGTTATTGCACATCGCTCATTTTTTTGTTCTAATTTAGAAAGTATTGTTGTACGACGAACGCATTGTTCTACCTCAGGGGCCCACACAACAGCGCCACAGAGCGCCCGGTCCGGGCCATGGATCAATTGTAAGAGAGGCGATTTCTTTGAAAAATATCGGCATTATCGATTTGGGTTCCAACTCGGTACGCCTGATGATCGTCGGCGTCGCCGACGATGGTTCTTATAAACTACTTGACGAAGCGAAAGAAAGCGTTCGCCTCAGTGAGCACATGGGCGCAGAAGCTACCCTCAAACCGGCAGCCATCGAGCGAACGATCGCCGCGTTACGGCTTTTCCAACATTTATGCCGCGCCTACGGCGTAACCGAAACGATTGCCGTCGCTACAGCCGCCGTGCGCCAGGCAACCAACCAAGGGCAATTCTTGCAGCAAGTGTACGAAGCCACCGGCCTGCGTGTCCGTGTTTTTTCCGGCATGGAAGAAGCGCAAGCCGTCCATATCGGTGTTGCCAATACCCTCGACGCCCCTAACGGCCTGATCGTCGATATCGGTGGCGGCTCCACCGAAATCATTCTCATGCAAGATCGGCAGTTGATTCAAGCCATCAGCCTTCCGTACGGTGCCGTCAACTTAACCGAAACGGTGCTTGAAGGGCATAAACTGTCGGACGAGCAGATCCGTAAGTTGGAGGATTTTTTGCGTTCACAATTTGCCGCCATCCCCTGGCTCACCGGCATCACCGCGCCGGTGTTGATCGGCATCGGCGGTACCATCCGCAACTTATCCAAAATCGACCGCAAACGCAAAAAATACTCGCTGAGCATCATGCATAACTACCGTATGAAATGCAAAGATGCCAGCGAAATCTATCGCCAATTGCGGGGCCAAAACCTCGAACAGCGCAAAAAAACACCCGGCCTCTCCAGAGACCGGGCCGATATTATTGTGGCCGGATCGGCCATTGTTCACATTCTCAGTGAGATGACGCAAGCCAAGGAGATGATCGTCAGCGGCTCAGGCCTTCGCGACGGTCTTTGGTACCAGCATCTCTTGCGCCATCAAGCGGTCCCGTTAGTTGACAATGTCCTGCAGCACAGCGTCAACAACATCTTGCGCTACTACCACATGGAAACAGGTCACAGTTGCCACGTGGCGCACTTAACGCTTTCCATGTTCGATCAACTGCAGCCGCTGCACGGATTAGGCAGCAACGAGCGCAAGGTTCTGGAAGTGGCTTCCCTGCTCCACGATGTCGGTATTCAAGTAAACTATTATGAACACTACAAGCACAGCTTCTACCTGATCGCTAATTCCCGCATCAATGGCTTAACCCATCGCGAGATCATCATGGCCGCCTTTGTAGCCGCTGCGCATACAAAACCGCTGGTCCCTTCACCAACAGCGTACCGCGATATCCTCAGCGAGGAAGATTGGAAAACACTGCGCAAACTTTCGATCATCCTCCGCATTGCCGAATCGCTCGATCGCAGCGAAGCCGCCGTTATCCAGGATCTGCGCTGCCATCAACATGTGGGGGCCGTTCATCTGATCGCCATTACGTCCGTACCGGCGGAATTAGAAGTGTTCGATGCCTGCAAAGTGGCCAGTGACTTCAAAAAAGTATTTGACCACAACCTGATCATCTCGGCTCAGCCGCCGGGGATAAGTTAACGGCGACGCAACGATGAATCGGCATGTTCATACCGACAAAACGGCGCTCATATTCAGTCATGACTTCTGCTTCGTCACTGGTTTTTCGCTCACCATGCCAGTCATAACTTACTTCCGTGAGGGAAAAACCATGGTCCGCCAGTGATGTCAGGGAAAAATCAAAAAGATCACGATTATCGGATTTCAAGTAAATCTCTCCACCGGGACGTAAAAATTGTTTGTAACGCTCCAGAAAACGCGGATGCGTTAAGCGCCGCTTGGCTTGTCGCTTTTTGGGCCACGGGTCGGAGAAATGCAGATAGATACGATCCACTTCGCCCGGTGCGAACAGTTCGGCAATCCGCTCGATGTCGATCCAAAGAAAAGCCAAGTTGGGCATTTCCCCTGCATTTGCTTTTTCAATCGCCTCCAGCAGCACTTCTTCACGAAGTTCCGCACCTAACCAGTTCACATCGGTCGACCTTGTCGCCATCGTCGTGATAAAAGTACCTCGACCGATACCCAGTTCCAGATAAAGCGGTCGCCGTACCGCCAGGGTGCCTGTACGTCGCTGTTCAAAAAATTCATCCCACCGGCCTCGCCAGTGCCCAGGATCAAGCACCAGGTAGTTGGTATGTTGGACAATTTTCTCTTTTGTGCCTGCTATTCTACGTAACCGCATCGTACTGCCTCTTTCTTTGTTGCTATCATTTTGAACGCCACTCAGCGACCCACTCATCAAACCCCTCCGGACCGATTGTCTCCGGCAAGAGTCGTGCCATATCCTCCGGCAACGCGGCCTTGACTTCTACCGGTTGGCCCGTTTCCACATGGGCAAAGTGCACGGACGCAGCATGGAGCGCCTGGCGATCGATTGACTCCGCATAACCGCCATAATCATCATCACCGAAAATCGGCCAACCCTGATAGCGCAAATGCACGCGGATTTGATGGGTTCGTCCCGTTTCCAGACGAAGCGCCAGCAGCGCGCAAGGTTTGTCCGAATTGGGCTCACGAAAAGACTGGATCACGCGGTAATGGGTGATGGCCTCCTCGCCGCCTTCGGCGACACAACGTAGCATGGGGCGATCCGGATCGCGGGCAATCGGCCCGGTGATCGTCCCCGCTTGTTCCGCCGGTGTACCGTGGACAATCGCTAGGTAGGTGCGCTTGATACCACCTTTGCGCAGTTGCCGATCAAGGGCCTGATGGGCAAAGGCGCTTTTCACAAAGACAACCAGGCCCGTCGTATCTTTATCTAGCCGGTGCAGCGGCCGAACCTTGGCTTGAAGGCCGATCTGCTCAAAATAGTAGGCCACGCCATGAGCCAGCGTCGGTCGGAACTTGGCCCGTTGTTCCGGCGGATGCACTTCGATGCCTGGCGGCTTATTGAGCACCAACACATGAGCATCTTCATAGGCAATCTGCAAAGGCATCTCCACCGGTGCTACGGTGCTTTGCTCTTCTTCGGCGATACAAATTGTGATCTGATCGCCGGCTTGTACCTTTTGATTCAAAAACGTTTTTTTGCCGTTAACACGAAAACCGTCACTGCGCGTTAATTTTTGCAGCATTCGTCCCGAAAGCTTCATACCGCCGCGCATCACTGACCGCAGTACCCTTCCGTCCTCTGCTTCTTTAACGACATACGTAAGCCACTCTTTTTGCAATGCTTTCCCTCATTTGCGTACCGTTTTTTCTAGTATAAGGTTCTTTCCAACATAATAAAAGCCTGAGCTCATGATGGGAGCTCAGGCTTTTCGTTTATACCAATCAATGGGTGTAGATCATCAGTTCTCTTGGAGCCGCCATGGCGGTATCTTCGATGTCGCCACCGACTCGTCCGACTCTGCTGCTGCTGACTCGTCCGACTCTGCCGCATCTGACTCCTCCGGCGCTGCCGCATCTGACTCCTCCGGCGCTGCCACATCTGACTCCTCCGGCGCTACCGCTGCTGACTCGTCCGACTCTGCCACATCTGACTCCTCCGGCGCTACCGCTGCTGACTCGTCCGACTCTGCCGCATCTGACTCCTCCGGCGCTGCCGCACCTGACTCCTCCGGCGCTGCCGCATCCGACTCCTCCGGCACTGCCACATCGGACTCCTCCGGCGCTGCCGCATCTGACTCCGCCGGCGCTACCGCACATGGCCCCGCCGGCGCTACCGCACCCGGTGTTTTCAGCGTACACAAATCCTCTTCGGTCGTGCAAGCCGGGCAGATAACCTGCGGGGAGGTCGCCACATCTTCCCATGTCGGCAAGGCATCCCACCGGTCGCCACCGCGCTGAGGCTTGCGCTGCAAGAGCCGCAAAAAACAAACCTGACTTTGCAGGCGCGCTTGCCCTTGCGGCTGAACACGATCATATTTCCCATCAGAACGCAACCGGCGCGCCCGCACATTATCATGGAGCATGACGATCAAAATTCCCTTGATCCGCCGGAGCAAACGCGGTTTTTTGACCGGAAACAACAATTCCACACGGCGATCCAAATTGCGCGTCATCAAGTCAGCACTGGAGAGATACAACTCCTCTTGCCCACCGTTGTGAAAATAGTAGATCCGGTGATGCTCCAAAAAGCGATCGACAATACTGATCACCTTAATATGTTCGCTCACACCCGGTATCCCCGGCCGCAAACAACATATCCCGCGCACGATCAACTCAATATGCACACCAGCCGTCGACGCACGATAGAGCGCTTGGATCATATGCTCATCAGTCAGTGAATTCATCTTGGCGATGATGCGACCCGGCTTTTCCGGCGTCGTCAAACTGATCTCCCGCTCAATCAGATCTAATAGCTTTTTGCGTAACCCCAGCGGCGCCACTTCGATCTCCCGCCAGCTCGAAGGCAGTGAGTAACCCGTGATTTCATTGAAAAAATCCGTCGCATCGGCGCCAAAGCGCTCGTCACAGGTAAACAAACCAAAATCCGTATAAAACCGCGCTGTGGAATCGTTATAATTGCCCGTACCTAAGTGAACATAGCGCCGGATGCGTCCTTTTTCCTGACGCACCACCAAGGTAATCTTGGCGTGAGTCTTCAGCCCGACCAAGCCATACACCACATGGCAACCGGACTGTTCCAGCTTCTTGGCCCAGGCAATATTCCGCTCCTCATCAAAGCGCGCTTTTAACTCCACCAGCACCGTAACCTGCTTGCCCTTCGTCGCCGCATCAGCTAAGGCCGCAATGATCGGCGAATCACCGCTGACCCGATACAGCGTTTGCTTGATCGCCAGCACATGGGGATCATTGGCGGCTTGCGTCACAAAATCGATGACACATTGAAACGATTCATAGGGGTGATGAACCAAGATATCCTTTTGGCTGATCGCCTGGTACAAGTCCTTGGCATCCGCTAGATCCTCCGGCACGGAAGGCACCATCTTACGATGGCGCAAATGTTCAAAGCCGGGAAGATCGGCAATGCGATACATGGCCGTCAAATCCAGCGGCCCCGGCATCAAATAGACGTCTTCTTCACCAAGTTCCAAATCATCTTTCAAGTAATTCTTGAGCCGACTGCTGACACCGGCTTCGATCTCCAAACGAACCGCAGCACCCCATTTGCGTTTTTGCAGTTCTTTTTCGATCGCTTCCAGCAGATCCTCGGCACCTTCTTCATCGACCGCCAAATCAGCATTACGGGTAATCCGGAAGGTAGCCGACTCGATCACCCGGTTCCCGCGAAAAAGCACATCCAAGTTGCTTTTAATGACTTCTTCCAAATAGATGAAAGATACACCACGATTACTGGGTAACCGGATACACCGGGGCAGCAGCACCGGGATCTGCACAAAAGCAAAGACGGTCTTGCGTCCCACCAGCGCTTGATCCGCTTCCAAGAGTACGGCCAAATTCAAGCTTTTATTGGCCAATAAGGGAAAGGGACGGCTTTGATCGACGGCCATCGGTGTCAATACCGGATAGACGGTCTGCTCAAAATACTGTTCCACAAAGGCCTTTTGCTGGCGATTTAACTCATCATAGCCTAAGCAACGAATTCCCTTCGCCCGCAGTTCGGGGACGATGTGCTCCGAAAAATGACCGTATTGCTCCTTCACCAATTCATGGGCACGCAAAGCAATCTGCTTCATTTGCGCCATCGGTGTCAGACCAGCCGGGTCTTTCTTGGTCAGGCCCACTTCAATCTGATCTTGTACACCAGCAACACGAACCATAAAAAATTCATCGAGATTGGAAGAAACGATAGCCATAAATTTCAACCGTTCCAGCAGTGGATTGGTTCCATCCATCGCTTCTTCCAACACCCGCTGATTAAATTCCAGCCAACTTAATTCCCGGTTTGTAAAATATTCATACCTTGCAAAATTCTTGGACACGGTTCCACTTGCTGCATGGATTCCAGCATTGTCTGTTGCCTCAGTGGGCATCCCGATTCACTCCTAATAAGCGAAAACGGGAGCACAATGCACCCGTTTTATCGCTTTTTTTATCGCTCGTACCTGCTCAACAATGTAACGGCTTGAGCCTAGCAGCATCCTTGCGGCTAGTAAATTGTCTACCAGGAGGAGTCTGTGATCACTGGTACATCGTAAGACATCACTGTTATGAAAACATGATCTTTTTGTTATGGCACGGTTACATTACCGTTTGAAGCAAACGGTTTTTACGGTTGTTGACGATCGGTGTATACATCAAATCATAGTACTCACGGCACATGCGATGGGCCGAGAACTGCCAACGCGACATATCAATGCTCAATTGCATCATCTCAACCCAATGCTTGCGGTTTTTCGAGTACGTCGGCAACACTTCCTGCAAAAGGATGCGATAGAGGGAATGCATATCCCATACATCCTGATCTGCCGGCGCCGTGTCTTCACCGGGATGAAAATCCAGCAACCAGCCATTGATGCCATGCTGAACCCCTTCGCCAACCCAGCCGTCTTCCACCGTCAGGTTTAAGACACCGTTCATCGCTGCCTTCATCCCCGAAGTACCGGAGGCTTCCTGCGGCCGCCGTGGATTGTTCAGCCAAACATCGCAACCGCGAACGAGTTTTTTGGCAATCTCCATGTTGTAGTTTTCCAAAAAGACAACGCTGTTGGGATACTTTTTCTGGAATTTAACCAAGTTGGCGATGATCTCTTTACCCATGGTATCAGCCGGATGCGCCTTCGAAGAAAAAATAATTTGAATCTTCCCGGTGGCCAGGTACGGATCGATGATATCCAGATCACGGAAAATCAAGTCACCGCGCTTATAGGAAGCGGCACGGCGGGCAAACCCGAGAAGCAACGACTCCTCACGCAGTTGGACACCCATCGTATCTTTCACATACTGCAAAAGCTGGCGCTTATTATCCATGTGGATCGCCCAGAGATCGCCCCGTGTTTCAAAAGCTTGCTTGATCCGCGGATCTTGCCACGTCCCCGGGTGCACACCGTTGGTAATCGAGAAGATCAACGGCACACCTTCGAGGTGGCCCCACATGCGCTGTACCGTCCGACCGTGCAGCTTCGAAACACCATTGGCCATATAGGCCAGACGCAACCCGGCTACGGTCATGCTGAAAGGATCGCCGCCGAGTTCGCGCATTTGATCATAGGTTAAGCCGTTATAGGCATTCATCTGTTGTAAAATATCATGGCCGTGCACTTCATTGCCGGCAGCTACCGGTGTATGCGTCGTAAAGACGACCGATTGCCGTGTTTCGAGCCAGGCATGCTCAAAAGAATGTCCCTCGGCCATCTTTTCACGGATTAATTCAGTCCCGGCAAACACAGCATGCCCCTCATTGAAATGATAGGCATCTACATCGAGGTTCAATGCACGCAACGCCCGGATACCGCCAATGCCCAGAATAATCTCTGCGGCAATGCGCTCTTCTCGGCCACCGCCATACAACTGTTTGGTCATCCACGCATGAGGGCTGCCAGGGAAGCCGGCATCGAGAAGATACAGCGGCACATTACCGTAGTTTTCACAAAGCCAGACTTTACAGGTCACTTCATCACTGCGAACATGTACCTTGACAGTAATCCCCGTATCTTGAAGATGGGAAAAGTCATAATCCCTGAACGTATCATAAGGTTGGCCATTTTCATCAATATGTTGTTCTGTGTACCCCTGTCTCCAAAGAATACCAATTGCAACCAAAGGGCGACTCAGTTCTTTTGCGGCTTTGATATAGTCACCTGCTAAAATCCCCAACCCACCGGAATAGATTGGCATCTCTGCCGCAAGGCCATATTCCATACAAAAATACGCAACCCGTGATATCCCAGGAATCGTATAACATTCCGCCAACTTTCCTCACCTCTTTTTTTTAATGCTACCCCTATCATACCTGAATATAGGGGGAATTGGCTACGGTTTTCCTTTATGCTATGCAAAGTCTTTGTTAATCTCACCGTCAAAAATAAAAAAAGGGCCGACGTTGTTGCCGACCCGCTGATGCTTCTGTGCAATATGTCTTTGACCGTAGCCAAATGCTTAGGCGATGCCCTCTTCCAGAGGACGTGCTTCCGTATGCTCACAATAAGGGCACAGGTGGGTGCGTTCCATTTCCGCGCGCAGTTCGTCCGTTACCCGGTGACTCGGCACACGATTGCGCACCGTTCCGCATTCCGTACATTCGACGGTTTGCCAATGATTCATGGTTTTCACCCCCTCGAAAAAGACCCAATTAATAGAATACTACATCTGGCCAGCGAGTCAAGAGGCTATCCGGTAAAATTAACAGAAATGCTTCTGCTGATTTTGTTGAATTATGTTAAAATGAGAACAGTTAAAAAAGGATGAATTTCCATATGTGCAATTCCTTCACCAGCATAAAAGGGGTGACATCATGTCCCATTTTATTTCAACCGAAATAACCCATTTCCTCAGCGCCTTGTCTACTGCGTTAGACTTCACGGCCGAGGGGTTAACCCGCCATCATCGACGAGCAACCTACATCGCCGTACAGATCGGCAAGCATTTGGGCTTATCGGATCGGGACATGCTCATTCTTTTCTGCGCCGCCAGTGTCCATGATATCGGCGCGATTACCTTCCAGGATAAGCAACCCTTATCCCAACTGGAAATGGTCACACCGCACCTGCATTGCACCGAAGGTTATCACTTGCTCAAAACGGTACCTGCTTTCGCTTCCATTGCCGAAGTTATCCTGCACCATCATGATTTTTGGCAATCTGATACGGCAGATTACGCCTTAACGCCGACATCGGCATCGGCATCAGCGTCGGCACCGGCATCGGCTTCATTGCCGGATACTTCGTTGCCGTTTCTGGGCCATATTATTCATCTCGCCGATCGCTTCGAAGTCGCTCTCGTCGGTAAACCACTTTTGATCCAGCGTAACTCCATCTTGGAACATATTGATAATTATTTTCATGGTGCCCTCCACCCGGACATTCGTAGTGCGCTCTATGAGGCAGCCAAACCGGAAAACTTCTGGCTCGATCTCTCTTCCATCTTTCTCGAGGAAGCCACCCTGGCTGCCTTGAAGCAAGGGAACACCGTCATCCAATTTGATAATGAAGATCTGCGCGGCGTCGCCCGACTGTTTGGCGAACTGATCGATCGCAAAAGCCGCTTTACCCTGCGCCACTCCCGTCTCGTATCGGCATCAGCAAAACGTCTGGCCGAACTTGCCGGTTGGACACCATCGCAAACAATGAAAATGGAAATCGCCAGCTTGCTTCATGACTTGGGCAAACTAAGCATCCCTGAATCGATCCTGGAAAAACCGGGCGCACTTACCCGTGATGAATACAGCATCATGAAACAACACACCTATTATACCTATCATCTTCTCCACAAGATTCCCGGATTTGCCGATATCGCCGAGTGGGCTGCCTATCACCACGAGCGGGTCGACGGTTCCGGCTACCCCTTTCGTATCCCCGGCGCCAAACTGTGCCAAGGCAGTCGTATTGTGGCCGTTGCTGATATCTTCTCGGCACTAATTGAAGACCGTCCGTACCGTCCCGGAATGCCCAAAGATCGTATTTGCAGTATTCTCCGTGATTCTGTTCATAGTGGAGCCATTGATGCCGATCTGGTGGGCCTGCTTCTTGAGAACTACAGCGATTTTTATGAAATCAAAAACACGCTATCGTAGAAAGATAGCGTGTTTTCCATTAGTAGGCTGCGCTTTGATTTATTGGTACGTTACGCATTGATTTATTGGTATGCTACGCTTTGACAATCAGCGCATCATCGTTTCGCTTTGAACTTAACCGTCTAGCAATTCGCTGACAATGGCCGACCAGCCTTTGCCCTTATAGGAGTTATATCCTCGGGTATGGGCGTATCCAAAAATCTGCATCTTACCAAACTGATCACGCTCGATCGTATAGCCATAAGGCTCCCCGTTCAGCGCCCGTTGCACCGCTTGAAGGTTAGTCAGTTTTTGCTGCAGAATTCCCTCACGATCCCGCGAAGCAATGACGGTGCCTTCTTTGTTAACAATAAACAAATCACTGTGCGTTCCAATCCGGGCCGAGTCAATGATATCATAGATGTATTTCCAGTTAAACCGTGTAGACAGTACACCGATCGCACTGCCGCTGGCATCACGTACCGGCGCAGAATAGGCAACCGTGTGACCGTCAACCGCCCGAGAATAATATAAATCCGTCACCGTCACATCATTATTGCGCAGAGCGTCACGGAACCAGTCGCGGTCAGACAAATTTTCGCCCATGAGGTTGCGGTGCACGCCGGTAGCGATCACACGGCCCTGCGTGTCAAGAAGCATGATTTCATAATAGATCTCATAAATCTCGGCGATTCGCTTCAAAAGCCGGCCCGCTTCATCGACGTTATTCGGCGAAGGCTCGGCCGCACATTGGCGGATCAGATCAAAGGTCGCCCAAGCTTGGACATCGCAATTGCGCTCAAACAAGTTGCGATCAATTTTGTCTATGGTATCATAGGCAACATCAGCCGTACGAACAGCGATCACATCGTTGGCTTTTTTCTTGATATTATTGAGCAGTTCGTTACTTTCTTTCGTCGCGGAAAAACTGCGGTCGGCCAATTTTTTGATCTCACTGGCGACCACACTAAAACCCCGACCGGCCTCGCCGGCCCGCGCCGCTTCGATCGAAGAATTCAACGCCAACAAATTCGTTTGCTTGGTGATGTGATCGATGGTTTTCACAACTTGGCCCATTTGGCTATTCGCTTGTTTCAGTTCGCTGAGTAACAGCGATACATCCATCGTCCCTGATTGCTCGTTGGCCACTTCTGCCACTCTCCTTGTCACCTTTCCTTTTGTGACGCGATACGCTACTTGTTACCATTATGCCATAAAAGCGAGGGACTTTGAATAGCTTCTTCGTTGGCTTGCATAATTGATCATTAATATATATGAAAGATATTTATATACACGAAAGGAGCGATGCTCATGTCTTGCGTTGTTCGTGCGGAACGCCTATCCAAGTCGTACGGATCACTGCGGGCCGTGCGGGATATTTCGTTTGCCATTAACGAAGGCGAATGCTTTGGTTTTCTCGGCCATAACGGTGCCGGCAAAAGTACGACTTTAAAAATGATCTACGGTCTTTCTACGGTTGATCAAGGGGGCCTCTGGCTGTTTGACCAAAAGATTACGCTCACACCACCGTCCCTCAAAGCCCGACTGGGCGTAGTTCCCCAAGAAGATAATCTGGATCCGGACTTAACGGTGCTGGAGAATCTCACTGTCTTTGGCGCACTTTTTGGCTTATCATCGCAGGAAGGCAAGGCCCGTGCCACCGAATATCTGCAGTTTTGGGGCCTTGATGATAAAGTTAACGTATCTCCCGATGAGCTTTCCGGCGGTCTTAAACGGCGCTTGGTCATTGCGCGCGCGTTGATGAACCGCCCTCGCTTGCTGATTCTCGACGAGCCTACGACAGGCCTGGACCCCCAAGCGCGCCATCTGGTATGGCAAAAACTGCGCTTACTTAAAAGTGAAGGGATCAGCCTCGTGCTCACCACGCATTACATGGAGGAAGCCCGGCAACTTTGTGATCGCCTCGTCATCATGGAAGCCGGTCAGATTCTGGCGGAAGGCTCGCCGGAGCAACTGGTGCAGGAACATGTGCTTCCCTATGTCATCGAGGTTCATCTGCCGCAAAGCCAAGTTCCTGCCGCTGTTGTCGATCAAGTGCGCGCCTATGGCGGACAAGTCGAAACCGTGGCCGATAGCTTGTTCTTTTTTGCCCACGACGGCAACGATCTCTGGTCCCGCTTAGAAAGCTGGGGACTCCCACCGAAAGTATGCCACCTACGCTCGGCGCACCTGGAAGATGTCTATTTGAAACTGACCGGTACAACGTCCGAGGAGGAAAAACGATGATCGAACCATGGCGCATATTACGTCGCCACCTGACCATATTTAGCCGGACCTTTTGGACCAACACGATGTTTAACTTTTTTGAGCCTTTTCTTTATCTCACAGCTATGGGCTACGGTCTTGGCGCTTTCGTCCAGGAGATGGAAGGCATCAGTTACATGGAATACATTGCACCGGGCATCGTTGCCTCTTCGGCCATGTTTGCGGCAACCTTTGAATGCACTTATGGCAGTTTTGTCCGCCTTCATTACCAGAAAACCTTTCATGCCATCTTGGCTGGTCCGGTCACAGTACGGGATATTATTATCGCCGAAGCGCTCTTTGGGATGATCAAGTGTGTTGTTTTTGGCGCCGTTATCTTGCTCGTGATTGCCGTCATGGGCCAGGTACGCTCCTCCCTGGCCTTGCTAATCCCGCTGTTTCTGATCCTGCCGGGCCTCTTTTTCTCGCTGATGGCCGTCACGTACACTTGTCTGGCACCGAACATCGACTATTTTAACTACTACATCACTTTGTTTGTGACGCCCCTGTACTTGTTTGGTGGTGTTTTCTTTCCGCTTACGGGCATGCCCGTCTGGGCACAAAAGCTGGCTTGGTTCAATCCGCTTTCACACAGTGTGGAAGTTTGTCGCGCCCTCGCCCTTGGGCAGCCGGCGTGGCCGACGATTGGCGAGCATGTACTGTGGTTTTTTATCGGTTCTGCACTGCTGTTAGCTCCTCCCATTCACCTGATGCGCCGCCGGTTGATTCAGTAAAAAAAGAGGGGCTCTTCGTTTGCACACGAAGGCCCCTTGCTTTTATATGTCTGTCGATTTGACTTTTATGCTGTCTACTTGACTTCGATCTCTTCATAATCAAAGGAAGCACGCCAGTAGGACATAGCCTTACCTTGATTCTCAAAGGCTTTCAGCTTCAATCGGTAGCAACGGCCATCTTTGGCGCGGATGATATAGTAATAATCCGGTGCAATACCGAGAACATAATCTTTCCAGTTGCTCATTTCTTGGGCTGTAATTGCCGCTGTATCAGGCTTCTCTGCAAACTCTTTAATCTGTGCGGCCGTCAACCGGGCAACGCCCGTATATTTGCGGCTGTCGATAAAGTTGAGATCGGCATTCTCGCTGCTTTCCACAACACTTTGCATCGAAAAGATGTATCCTTTATAGATAGTCAGTTCAAAAGAACCGCTCGCGCCGGTAAAGGCCGGGCTCGTGGAAGCGGGCTGAGCAGGATTTTCATCGGATACTGCCGGGGCATTCGCTGCTGTCCCACCTGTGGATGGCGATATGGCGGGAGACGTAGATGGTAATGATGGCGATGACGATGTGGTCGAAGATTGTCCACCGTCAAGATAAAAATAGAAATTGCCAAAAGTCACTTTTTTCGTTGCCGCATCATAAGCGACCGGCTCACCAAGCGCATCGGCGGCCACACGCAGCGGAACATAGGTCAACCCACCTTCAGGGGTTTCTACCTTAAACGGTGCAGCATCGATTTTTCGGGGTTGCCCGTTAAAAGAAACTTCATCTACACCGATAACCAGTTCAATAAAGTTCGTTCCCCGTGAAGCGGTGATTGATTGTTTTTCCTCATTCCACTGCACAGAAGCTCCCAACGCCTCAAACAATACACGCATGGGAACAAAGGTCCGGTCATTGACGATTTTGGGGCCTTGTTTGGACACACCTTTGGCAAAATCAATCAGTCGAGGCGCTGCTGTATCCGGTTTGGCTAATGCAGATGACAGTGTTTGCGCCTTATTGACCAATTTACCATTACGGAATTCGCCTTTTTGTACAGTTCCATTAGCGGCCGTAAAGGTTCCTTGTCCGTTCTCCATACCGTTTTTCCATTCACCGTCATAGCGATCGCCATTCGCCCATTTGTATAGACCCGTTCCATCACGTTTTCCTTGCTTGTAATCGCCGATATATTTGCTGCCATCGGCAAAGGTCATCGATCCTTGTCCGTGCATTTTCCCTTCTTGCCACTCACCGGTGTACTCGGCACCGTCAGGCCAAAGCATGTTACCTGCACCATCGGGTTTGCCGTTTTTCACTTCACCGGTATAAATCGTGCCGTCCAGATCGGTCAATGTCGTTCGTTCCGTGCCGGAAGATTGGATTGCTCCGGAAGATTGAGTTGCTCCGGAAGGCTGAGATGTTGTTGATTGTGCCGTGGTTTGCTGGGGCGTTATTGGTTGCGTCGACTCGGAACTCGATGTCGCAGGTTGGGATGGTGAACTATTCACATTAAAAATACGGAAGGTCATGCGGACAGAGCCATCATCGGTACGCTCAAGCTTATGGACATAGACAGCAAAATAGCCAAGTGACTGGGATTTGAGAAGATAGAGGTGACCTTGTGTGATCTCTTGCGTATCAATAAAAGCCATCGCATAGGGCGAAAGGGCTAGCCGTTGCCCTTCTTCCGGTTCACTTACACTGCCTAAGTCGCTAAAACCGCACCCCGGCGCCGTATCATAAATGGCCCGAAAATAAGATACGCCCATAACTCGAAATACTTCGCCACTTGCATGCATCACATTACGCTTCCCGGCAAGATCCCAATAGCGATTTCCACTGGTGTCGAGGATTCCGACTTGAGAAGAACTAAGTTCAATGGAAGGACTGTCACCGGATGCTACTGCTGCTGAAATCGTTGCGAAAGAAAATAAGCAGTACACCATCATGGTCAGAATGAGCCTCTTACAAACAGCTCTTGAGATCAATTTCATCCCCTCCTTCAATAATCCGTTTTGTGAATAAAATATTATTTGTAAAATCATTATACTTTATGCCAATTTGCTACTCAATATAGGTAAACAAAAAACCCGCGTTATGATTTCATAACACGGGTTACTTTTTTAATGGTGCGGTCGAGAGGACTTGAACCTCCACAGCCTTGCGACTACAAGAACCTGAATCTTGCGCGTCTGCCAATTCCGCCACGACCGCATTTGAAATTCTATGGTCGGAGCGACACGACTTGAACGTGCGGCCTCTACCACCCCAAGGTAGCGCTCTACCAAGCTGAGCTACGCCCCGGTCCGACCTGAAGGGGATCTGCTCTGCTCCCTGAAAACTGCACAGTCATTTTAGTGAGTGATGAATTATTCTGCGGACAATGGATGTTCGCGGCTGTCGGCCATCACGGCCGCCGCGAACTGACCATCAGTAAGGAAGTCCGTCGCCCTCGCCTTCCGGGCGGCGACGAACGACCTCACGTCGTCCTGCGGACGAAAGGAAGTTCGCGGTTGTGGCCATCCAGGCCACCGCGAACGACCTAACATCCTGTTAGGTCAAGACCTCGACTGATTCGTACCCGTCCACTGAACACCTCGCGGTGCGTACATGCCGGGCCGATCGACCAGATCGTCTTTCTGGAGTCTTACCTACTTGTGTAGTGGGAAGTCTCATCTTTGGGTCGGTTTCGCACTTAGATGCTTTCAGTGCTTATCCGCTCCCGACATAGCTACCCAGCACTGCCCTTGGCAG
>NZ_SLXT01000006.1 GCF_004341395.1 Heliophilum fasciatum | reverse complement strand
TGTTTTTCTTTACCTTTGCGGTGATCTTGGCTGTTTATTTTTGTGTGGTTCGTTGTACACCACAGTATTTCGCAGATGCTATGTTTTTTGGGGGGGCGATTCGAGAAAAATAATTTTTACGCAATAATTAAACATAAAAAACGACCTCCCATATACGCAGGAGGTCGTTCTCTCGTTATCTATGATTACTGTTTTATTCTTATTTTATCTTTATATTATCGTCATTATCTTATCGTCCCCGAGCTAATCATCTGACAATCAGCCGACAAGTACCTGATAAAACCTTGCGCTTAGTTCCAAGCCCATGGCTTTTCTAAACCGATTTTGAGGAGTTCATGTTGCCACATGGCATCAAAATAGGCCTGTTCAGCGCTCAAAAGATTAGCACGGGCAGACAAAAGCTCTCCTTGAGTTGCCATGCCAATGTTGAACTTGAGCTTCGCGATATTTTCATTTTGCCGGGCCACACGCAACGCTTCTTCCAAGCCTTTAATTTGTTGTTCATAGGTTAAGATGCCACTGGAGATTTGTCGTACAGCAAGTTCGTGTGACTGCTTTGTCAGAGCAACGGCAAGCTTGCCTTTTTGTACATCGATGCCACGAACAGCATAAGGACCACCGGATGGGTCATACACGTTACGTACAGACACAGCAAGATCCAGTTGGCCTTGACTGCTGACCAGAGCAGGGCTCTCGGCGAGGGCTTTACTGATATAGTGTTCAACATTAATTTCCTCGACAGGCTGGTAGTTTGCCTGATCAGGCAAAACCGGTCGTGCGTCAGCAGGTAGTCCTACAAGATCGTTGAACTTATGGTAGGCATCGTTAAGGCCTTCCTGCGCCGCTTGCAATGCTTTTTGCTTACCGATCGTATTTGCTGTTAGTTCCACTTGATTGGTTTTGCTGATTACACCAAGATTCAGTTGCAAGCCTACATTTTTTTGCTGCCACTGGGCATACTTATAGGCAGCTTCTGCCGATTGTACCTTGGCAAGATTGCGTTGAACATCGGCATATTTTTTGGCAACTTGGACACCCACACTGTCTTTTTCAGCACGCAGGTCAGCTTTGGCGTTGTTCCAGTTGATATCGGAAGAAAGCAAACTCGTGAAGGATTGAATGGATGCGTTAACCTGCGAAAAACTGCTGCTTGACGGCTGTCCGAGGCTGCCCATATTCATTTCCTTATCATCGCGAATTTCCCAAGTACGATCGACATTCGCTTGCTTTAACTGGATATTGAGGCTTTTCGCTAAAGCACGATTCAGCGCCTCCGACAGAGATAGGGTCAATGTATACTTATCATTAGCATCAACTTTAGGAAAGCGTCCCACCGTTAACTCCGGTGCGCCCTGGTTAATGACGGCTGCCGAAGCCGGTGCTGCACTGACCATCGGTGACAGTGTACTCGCACCCGTTGACTGTTCACTGCTGATAGCCGCCAGGGCTAGAACAGGGTTCATCACAACAGTGGCCGTTAAAACAAAGGCGGTTACGCTTTGTTTTAAATTATTCATTATTATTCCACCTACTTAAAATATGTACTGAATGGTCATTTATCTTAAGTCTACTCGATCTAATACAGGCCGTCAAGAGAAGACGGTACAGTGTTTTTTGCTTCGCTTTCCTCGTGTCCCGTCATCTTCGCCTCGCCATCTACACCAAAGGATCGGTCTTATTTTCCAGGATCGTCTATAATAAAAGCATAAAATCGTCTATAATACTGGCAAGAGCTCATTTTAATATTGGAGGTACATTCATGTCAGAATCGAACCAAGAGCCTCAAGCAGTGGCTTCTGCTTCGCCAACACCGGAAACGGGCCGCATCTATTTGCGCGACACCCAATTGACCGACAACGGCGATCAAGTGCAGGCAGTACTTACGTTAGAAAATACTTTAACGATGCCGCTGATCGCAGTCAAACTGCCCGTCTCGTTGCTTGACGCTGAAGGCACGGCGCACTATCAAACAATCATCGATCTTTCATCCCTAGGAACGGTTCCTCCAAAAGGGCAACTGTCCGGGACAGTATCCTTTCCCTGGGAAGATAAGCCATCGGCTATCACCTCGATGGAAGGATGGCAGATGGTCGTCGATACCGCCCGTCTGTCTGAAGTTGACGTTAAAACGTCTTTTTATGTCTATGATCCCGATGAGTTGCTAACGAGTAAGGGGAAGACAAGTGTGGAACTGCAGTTAGCCCGTCTGCAACCACCGCAACCCGGGGAAATGCGCGTGATTTCTTTGACAGCGGAGATGTACGAAGGCGCTTTACTGGTTCGCCTTTTACTGTGCAACAGCACAGGCCAGGAGATTCGTTTGCCTGAACTTCCCGTTGTAATCATCGATAAGCTTAACCGGCAAATTGCTGCCGGCTCGCTTGTAGCTGAACAGCTTCAGATCCCGCCTTATGCAGCACGGGTAATTGGCACTGCTTTTCCACCGGAGGCGATCCTTGTGCCGGAACCGAATCTTGAACAGTGGTCTGTTGTTTTACCTAAGCAATAAAATAAATAGAAAACGATATTCGCGATTATTGAAGCAAGCCCAGATCCGAGGATCCGGGCTTGCTTCTTTTCCATGTTTTACTTGATCGTCACTGTTTTCGTTGCTTCGTCATAAGTGATAGCCGTTCCTAGTACACGAGCAACATAAGCCACTGGCAACATGGTACGGCCAGCGACAAGTTCAGTTGGCACCTCCATGGGAATAATCGCACCATTAAGTTTCAATTCTTTTTTCCCGATTGTCATTTGCGCAACTAAGCTACCTTTGATCAAAGTGACCGTTCCTGAATCCGGATCGTAGATGATGTTATCACTGGGAACACCTAGTGCTTCAGCGACATAGCGCACAGGCAGGTACGTCCGCCCGTCTTTAATGTAGGGCGCAACATCCATCGTCTTTTCTACGCCACTGCTTGTATAGCGTGTGCTGTTAATTTGGAAACTACTTTCAAGCCGAACTTCCGAAGGAGCTGCCGTAATCAATCGACCGATCACAGCCGATGCTGCTGTACCTCGCCCCATGAATCCTGATTTATTGACGGCAGAGCCACGCACCTTGAGAACAATATCCCCTTCCGGCACAGTGCGGTTGGTCGTCAATCTTATGTTTGATACTTTGATTGTTGACGGTGTTGTCGATGAAGATCGGATATTAAACCGTAAGCTGCCTTGTGTACCGTCAGAACCGTTAAGATTAGTCGTAACACTTCCGCTTTCGATCAACAAATCCCCCGATACAACTTCCACCGTAGGCGTACCACTGAAGAATACACCAATAGGTAATTGCAAGTTGACGGTAGCATCATTAGGCGCTTCGACTTCCGATCCGAGTTCCGACTGATCTTTATTAAAAGCTTCTTTCGTTCCTTCTGTGATCAAGATATCACCGATCGGTTGATCACCGAGCCCCAAAGCGATTGATCTAACTTCTGAAACGGATACTGTTGCTACCGGTGTAACTTTCGCTAAGACAATCTTGCCGTTAATACCTGCCGTACCGCCTACTTCCACAGCTAAATCACCAGAAAAATCGGCAGCAGTAGCAATTTGTGCTTTTTCATAGATTAATCTTGCGGCCGAAGTCGATTCACTGCCGCCAATGGTTGCTTTTAAAATTCGGTTCGCATCTTCACGATCAACAACTGACCAGGTAAATTCGTTCAGCCCACCATCCTTGCTCTCGCCACTTCGTGTTGGTAGTTGCAGCGGTTCGCCTTCTAACCCCCAGCGTGCCCCTTCGGGCAAAGTTAATGTAATGGTACGGTTAGGAATGAGACTACCCGGAACTTCTTCTTCGATTTTAAATGCGCCAATCTGTGATATAGTATCACCATTTTTACCGGCTGAAATTGTAGGAATATCACCATACGATGTAACATTCGTACTGTAATCACCGTACTTGGCAATGGTAAATGAAGATGGCGTAGTTGTCGTCGATCCGGAAATGTTAACAACAATATCACCTTTTTTAGCAATGGATTCATCAACAGATATGGTTGCACCGATTAAAGTAAAGTAGGCTGCATTTTGACTGGCGCTGGTTGCATTGATAATTAGTTCGCGATCATCACTACCTTCACTGATCGTCATGCCCATTTCCGCAGGCGTTGACCCCCAGACGGACTGTAAGGTTCCTGTACTCTCCCAAGTAAATCCGGAAGGAAGCTTCAACTTAATACTTGTTCCATCTGGCTTTAAGGCACCGGTACGGTCCTCTTTAAAGTAAATGGTGTCTAATCTTTCGTTACCGGATGATGTGATCGTTTTGACGTCATCTACACTTACCGATACAGAACCAGAACCGACGGTACCGACAGTGATCGCAGTATTGGTAAATACACTGTTCGAAGCCGCTTCCGCTTTGATCCTTACGTCACCTGATGGTAATCCATTAGCTTTCATGTCAGGAAAATCGACAATCAGTCGCCCTTCACCGATGGCTGAGAGCCCGTCGGGCAACGGTTCAGTAGCATAGGCTGAAACAGTAACTTCGACAAAATCGTTGCCGCTACCAGCACCGTTGAAATTGCTGTTCGTTACGGTAGCTGCTCGAAACTGGTTAGCTAAGCCGGAACCAACGGTAGGCACGCTCAAATTAACGTTAGAAGAGGTCATTCGCAAATCCGTAGGCAATGTAAATCTAAGCTTATCTTGACTCGTCAAGGTATCCGGCGGAACTGTAACAACAATCCGCACCCCTGTTAGGGTGCCACTGGAATCAATAAGTCGAACTGAATTCACGTTGTAGGTGGCGGCTAAGGCCGGCAGTGCTAAAGACAAAGCTACCGCGGACGATAATACAATTGCTGCAATTTTGTTTTTCAACATACGGGAATACCTCCTGTCCTAAAAAGCGATGCCTATGTTGATTTCGGAAGCATGCATTCGTCATCTTATCTGTTTAATTCTTAGACAGTTGTAGCTAAGATAAAGTTCCTTAAGCCTACATGGTATCCAAAGGCAAAAGACCCGGATCCAAAATGGATCCGGGTCTTTTGCGTTAGCGCAAATTATTTCACGGTGACAGTTTGGGTAGCTTCGTCGAAAGCTACGCTTGCACCCAGCGCTTGAGCGATGTAGCGCAAGGGCAGCATGGTGCGATCCGAGGAGATTTCAGCAGCTACATCCATTTGAATGGTAGCGCCGTTGATTTTCAGCTCTTTGCTGCCAATGGTGAATTGAGCAACAGTGGAGCCTTTGATCAGGGTTACGGTGCCGGTAGCGCCGTCGAAGATGATGTTATCGCTGGTGACGCCAAGAGCTTCAGCGACGAAACGAACAGGCAGGAAGGTGCGGCCGTCTTTGATGTACGGAGCAACATCCATGGATTTTTCTACGCCGTTAACGTTGTATTTGGTGTCGCCAATCTTGAAGGTTGCATCGGGTTTGACTTCGCTAGGAGCCGGGGTAACGAGTTTGGCAACGACAGCCGAAGCAGCGGTGCCGCGACCGGAGAAGGCCGACTTGTTAACAGCGGAACCACGAACTTTGACAACGATGTCACCTTCGGGCACAGTGCGGTCAGAGGTGATTTTGACGTTGGAAATTTTGATGGCCGACGGGGTGGTCGAGGAAGACTTCACGCGGAAGCGCAGGCTACCTTGGCTGCCGTCAGAACCGTTTTGGTTCACAGTGATGCTGCTGGTTTCGATCAGCATGTCACCGGAGGTTACTTCTACTGTCGGGGTGCCATCGAAGAACACGCCAAGGGGCAGTTGGACGTTGATGACGTTGTCTTCAGTTGTGCTACCTTCAACAGTGGTGCTCAGAAGGGTGTTGTCTTTATTGAAGGCTTCTTTGATACCTTCGGTGATGGTGATGTCACCGATAGCTTGAGCGCCCAGGCCCAAGGTCACAGGCTTAACTTCCGAAACGCTTACCGTAGCGGAAGGAGCAACTTTAGCCAGTACGAGTTTGCCGGTCATGCCTGCAGTACCGCCAACTTCAACAGCTAAATCGCCGGAGAAGTCAACAGCTGTAGAAACTTGGGCTTTTTCCAGGATGTACTTAGCTGCAGTTGTCGAGTTGTTTTGGAGAATATCGAAGGTACCTTTCAGGATACGGCCTGCATCGTCTTTGTCAACGATGGTCCAGGAAATACCGTTAACGCGACCTTCTTTGGTTTCACCGTTTTTGGTGAAGCCAGCATAAGGCGACGCACTGTTCGGTGTGTTCCAACGAGCACCTTCGGGCAACGTCAAGGTGATGGTGCGGTCGTCGATCAGGCTGCCAGCGATTTCTTCTTCGATTTTGAAGGAACCGATTTCAGAAATGGTGTCAAAGTTTTTACCGGCAGGAATTGTCGGTACGTCACCGTAAACGGAGACATTCGTGTTGAATTCGCCATAACGAGCAATCGTGAAGGAACTGGGCGTAGTGGTGGTTGCGCCGGATACGTTGACGATTACGTCACCTTTTTTAGCAACGGACTCGTCTACGTTGATGGTTGCGCCATCAAGACGGAAGTATGCAGCTTGGCTGGAGAGGCTGTTGCCTTTGATGATCAGTTCGCGCTCATCGCCAGCGGTGGTATCAACAGTAGCGATACCAGAAGTACCCCAGATGGAGTTTACCGAAACTGCAGCTTTGTTAGCCCAGCTAAAGCCGGCAGGCAGTTTCAGCTTGATGCTGGTGGGATCTGTTTTCAGCGCAGCGCTGCGATCTTCTTTGAAGTAGATGCTGTCAACAGGTTGGGAGTTGGAGGAGGAAATGTTTTTGATATCATCGACGCTTACGGCTACCGATCCGGAACCAACAGTGGCGATGGTAATCGATGCATTAGAGAATGCACTGTCAGAAGCTGCTTCAGCTTTCAGTTTTACATCGCCAGTGTTGAGGCCGCTTGCTTTCAGTGCGGGGAAGTCGATGACCAAACGGCCTTCACCGAGTGCTGCGGGGGATGCGGGATCGTTTGCTTTGTAAACGGTGAACTCAACATAGTTGTTGCCGCTTGTTCCCGTACCACCGAGAGCAACAGCGCTAACGTTTGTGAATTGGTTTTTCAGGTTAGCACCGATCATGGGGGTGCTGAACGTGCCACCAATGGTAGCAAAGTTAGTACCCGTCGGCATGGTCAAATCTGTAGGAAGAGTAAAGCGGATTTTTTCAGGAGTGTTCGCTTTCAGGGTGTTCGCAGGAACGGTTACGATAACACGAAGACCGGAAATCGAGCCGCTAGCTTCGATTTGGGAAACTTTGTTTACTTCATAGGTGGACGAAGCAAACGCGGGCAGTGCCGAGGTCAATGCCATCGCCGAGGACAGCACGACAGCAGCAATTTTGTTTTTCGAAATCACTGGAAAATACCTCCCATAATATTTTGTGTATGTTTTGGTCTTAGACATTGATGAGCTCTCCATCAGGCAGCTGCATCTACCTTTCAAAAACGCTCTCAATTTGTCGACCTGTACCTTTGACAATCGAGGTTCCCAAAAAGTTCCCCCGTTCCGTAATTTTTTTTATGTTACAATAAAAAAAGTTCTTCTTCTGGTAAATCCGTACTCTCTACTGTCCATTTGATGAGGAGTGTGACCTTATGATGCACAAACCCTGGGCTCTAACCGGTCTGCTGCTGCTTTTTTTAACGCCGTCGGCTTGGGCTGCCGACAGCATCTCTCCTTCCGGTTATGTCAGCTTCGGCATATCGTTAAACCAACAACACCGTCATACCGAGGCAGAAGCTGCGTACCGCCAAGCATTGGCGCTAAAACCAACCTATATCGAAGCGATCATTGGCTTGTCACAAACTCTGATGATCGAAAACAAATTCGATGAGGCTGCACTGCTTTTGGAACAAAAGATGGCTACAACCAAAGACAGCCGTCTCTTTGCTAATCTAGGCGAGGTTAAGTATCTGACCGGCGACTACCCAAAAGCCTTGTCCTTGTATCAAACCGCCGTTGATCTCAGTCATGCTGCATCTGCCTACGACGGCTTGGGACGGAGCCACATCGCATTACATAATTTGAAGGAAGCAGAAGTCGCTTTCCGGGCGGGCGTCGCCATTGATCCCAATACTGTATCCAATCATATCAACCTGATCAATCTCCTGATCGACACTGATCGTGGAGGTGATGCTGACGCATCCATCCGCTATGCCCAGAGACTCGGTCACCATACTGCCGCGCTCTATAAAGCCATAGGCCGCTTGGAATGGCACCGCCAGCATGTTGATGCTGCCGTGGCTGCCTTCGATGAAGCGGCGCGCATTGATGCCACCGATGTCACCATTCCCTTACTTTCAGGTGATCTCTACGCCAAACAGCGCAATTGGCCCATGGCCGAACGTTATTACCGGCAGGCGCTGAAGATCGCACCGAAGCAAGGTGATATTGCCGCGAAGCTTGCGGCAGCTTTGCGGGAACAAGGACATTTAGCCGAAGCAGCCGCAGTTTTAACGAATGAGCCCGTTGCCAATACCCTGTCTACAACGTTTTTGCTGACCCAAGCCGCCGTGCTTGCTCAACAACAGGACAGTGCCGGTGCTGAATCAGCTTACCAAAAGGTACTCGCCCTCAACCCTTCGTCAGTGCCGGCTTACCTCGGCCTTGGTCAACTCTACGCCCGTGTCCACCGCGACGGCGATGCCGCGAAAATCCTCACCACAGCCGCCCAACTGGCTCCCCAAAACACCGATGTCCTCTTCACTCTCGCTGAAGTGCAGCGGCGCCGCCAGATCAGTTGGTCGGCCCTCGATCTCTATCAACGCGTCATCGCCATTGATCCCACGCACGTCCAGGCACGACTCGGTCTCGCCTATCTTTACGTCGATCTAAGGCGCTACAGCGAAGCACAAGCATTATTCGAATCACTGCGCCTGGAAGATGCGTCTAAATTCGAACCTTGGCTTGGCTTAGCCCATAATTATCTCCGGCAAGGCCGTTATGGTGAAGCGCTGCCGCTCTATGATCGCGCCAGCACTCTCACTAACCACAACGCCCTCATCTACCAAGGCCAAAGCATCATCCTCCAAGCGCAAGGCCGCACGGAAGAAGCCACGACCAAGCTCAAACTGGCCCAGCGCTACGACCCCATTTCCACTTCGCCGCTGGCCTACAACCACTTGCCCAAGCCAGTGATCACCTTCCACCCCGCGACCGGCCCCGCCCCCTTAACAGCACAAGTGGACGGACTGGCATCAACCGACGATGACGGCAAGATCACCGCGCTACGCTGGGAATGGCCCCAAGGCGCAGAAATTGCACCGGGCACTTCCTCAACAGCAACGCAAGCCACCGTAACCTTCCCCACCCCTGGCGAATACACTTTTAAGCTCTATGCCACCGATAACCACGGCGCCGAAGTGCGTACGCAAAAAACCATCACCGTCTCCGGCACGATCGCCATCGTGCTCGATGGCAAGCTCTGGGCCATCCCGCCCGACCAAGGCCAAGCCCAGATTCGCCACAACCGTGTCCTCGTCCCGCTGCGCGCTGTTTTTGAAGCCTTTGGTGCCGACGTCACCTGGGATAGCGCGGCCCAAACCGTAACCGCTGTCCAAGGAAACCGCCGAATTAGCTTGACAGCGGGCTCCATGACGGCCCGCGTCAACGGCGAAGAGCGCCAGTTGGATGTTCCGGCGATCATCGATGAGTCAACGGGGCGCATGCTCGTTCCCCTGCGTTTTGTCGCCGAGTCCCTTGGCGCTAAGGTCGACTATCAAGGTGCCACCCAAACCGTATTGATCGATCGGCCATAAGCCGCCCGCTCCTCAACTACCTTCGTTCTCCATTGATCTGAATTTGAATTAAATGAATCTGACCCGCTGCTATGATCCTCACCTGTCGCCCCCGCCCCCAACCCTTCGCTCCCTCGATCCCCAGAAAAGTTCCGCCTCCCTCTTCCCCAGGCGGAACTTTTCTCGTCCCGCGATTGTCAAAAGAATAGCCGGGGCAAGATGCCATCCCGGAAGGAGAGTCTCCCTTGGAAGATGTACGTGTTCTTGTGCAGCAGGCCCAACAAGGCAATACTGCTGCCTTCGAACAACTGGTTGTACGGTATCAGCATCAAGTTTACGCGCTCAGCTACAGCCTGGCCGGTAATTACGCCGATGCCCAAGACTTGGCGCAAGAAACTTTCGTCAAGGCCTACGGCGCCCTCGGCAGCTTTCGGCTGGAAGCTGATTTCGGTACATGGTTGCACCGGATTGCCGTCAACACCTGGATCAACATGCAGCGCAAGATGAAACGAACGTCGGCCCTCTCCTTGGATGAGCCACTGACACTGGGCAGTGGCGAAGTGCAACGGGAATTGGCGGCCACCGCTGAGAACCCCGAGGAGATCCTGGAATCCAAAGAGTTTCAATCAACGGTACGCCATGCGTTGATGCAACTCTCCGAAGAACATCGTGCCGTGCTGGTCCTGCGGGAAGTGCAGGGCTACTCCTACGAAGAGGTAGCGCAAATCCTCGATTGTACCTTGGGCACGGTCAAGTCACGGATTAACCGGGCACGACAAGCGCTCAAAGAAAAATTATCCGCAGTTTCGCCGACCGAATTACTGCGTAAGGCGAGGAGGTGAATGGTTATGGTCTATGATGATCCTTTTGATCCCCACTGGCAACCGATTGGCCGCGCGTTACGCGCGATGAACCAACCGATGGAAGCACCGCCCGATTTTGTGGCCGGCGTGATGAAGCGCATTCAACCACAAACACAACGGCGCACCTTCTGGCAACGTCTGGACAAAAACAGCAAAAAAGCGGTCAGTGTCGCCGCCGCTTTAGCGGCAGTGACGGGCAGTGTCTGGGGACTGACGCTCCAGGAAGCCGCACCGCCCATGGTCGCCCACGTGGAGCCAAACACCCTTTCTGCCGCTTCGCCCGTAGCAGCGGATCCGAAGGCGACGGCGGAACCGGGAACACCGGCAGCAACAACGCCCCAAACACCGGCCCCGCTGGTCACAGGTGGCGCCTTAGAAGCGAAAGCACCGGTACCGGCCCTTTCGCCAGTCGGCAAACCACTGGAACCGGTCTTGGCTACCTCACCCCCGACCTCGGCTCCCACCGGAGAACGAGCACTGGCTCAGACCGAATCAACAGTTCCCGAACGGGTGCTCGTGAGCAAACAACGTACTCTTACTCGCACATCAATCAAGTTGCAGGTGCCTAGTCGAGTAACAGCTGAACAAGCGCTCCGTGCCTTGGCCCAACGAGTTGGCAGTTCGTCGCCGACCTCCGTGCCCTTAGATGCCGGTACCGCCCAAGTCACCCTTTTCCAGCTTACTGTTGACACCACCAAAGCCGATCTGCTCAATGAACTGATCGCCACCGTGGGAACCATCATCGATCGCCAACAAGAGGTCACATCGCTTACTGACGATTATAATGCCGCCTTAGCCCAGCGCCGCGAACTACAAGCGCAGCGCGATAGCACTGCCGATACGGCAGGGCGCCAAGCACTGACGGCCCAAATCACATCGCTGGAAGCACAACTGGCCCAATGGGATCAAGATGCGTCCAAGCAACGCTGGACGATTTGGATAGAAGAAAAAGGAACCCCCTAGAGGGTTCCTTTTTCTTCTTTTTTTTCACTTTGTCCTGCAAAAAATTGGCGGATACTTTGCATCAACTGCGCACCTTGCGCGCGGGTAAGGGGCGCCGATGGATCGCGGTTCATCCATTCCGGCAAGATTGCCGATTCATTTAGAATCGTCGCCACAGCACGCCGGCAAAGCGCCAGTGCTTCTTGGCTCTGCACCGGGCCTTGTAAAGCAACCATCTCTTCTGCGTGGAGGAGCCCCTGCCGGAGTGCCATCGTGACCACATCTCCAGCCCAGCTTGGCACATAGTCCGGTATCTTCACAACATTGGTTTGCTCCTGCTTTTGCCACCCCATCGTACGCACCAACAGTTGTAACAACTCCAAGCGTGTGAGGCGGTTATCGGGGTGAAAGCGGCCCGCTTCATCGCCTTGCACGATCCCTGCTTCGGCAAGACTACGAATTTCCTTTTCTAAGGGATGACCTTGAATATCAGGAAAATCGCGATGCCCGATCGCCGGGATACTTACATATTGGCCGTTCACACCGCCGGTGGCGCGATCAACGGCAACTACACGGATCAAAGGAGGCGCCGTTTCGGCGGCAAGGGGCCGGTTAAAACGCCCCTGCTGATCGGGAACCAGCGATGCCAGGAGTTGTCCCTCTTGGCCATAGAGATACACTTGATCGGCTTTGGTATGGCCGGCAACAAACAAGCGCTGCCCCGCTTGTACGGCAGCGACTTGTAACGGCGGCACCGTTACCCCCGGTAGGGTCTGCGCTTTGGCCGCAATCGCTACGGCCGGTACCGTTCCGGTCGGCAGTAAGGTGATCAGTTGGACTTTTTCACCAGCACGCAGATCCTCAAGCTGAACCGGATAGCTGTTTTTTTGGATAACCATTCGCTCACCGGCCCGGTAACGGTGATCATCGTCCAAGCGAAGTTCACCAGTGGCAGCGTTCCATGTGCGCCACCGGCCTTGCGCCGTGGCTGTTTCCACCGTTTCCACGCGCTCAATGGCGGACCGAACCGGGGTCACTTCCGGCGGGCGGCTTCCTGGCGGGACAGGTGGCGTAAGATAAAGCCATCCCCAACCACCTTCAGGCAAGTTGGCCGGCTCTACCGTCATGCCCCAGCGCCAAACCGTAGTTGCCGAGTCCAAGGTATAGTGCTGCACTGTGCCTCGCGCCGGTGCAAAAAGCAAAGTCGCTTGCGGCCCGCCCAGATAGGCCATCTGGCCCCAGCGCAACTGAGCGTCACTCCAAGTGTGCAACTCGATGATCGTCCCGGTATCGGGCAGCACCACCGCACTAAGCACACTGCCCGGAGAGATCCGGGTCAGATCGCCGGCCTGCCCATCATGAATCACCTGCGCCCCGGCAAGCAGCGGATAGGTTTTGCCATCTTCCAAGGTAATCGTTCCCGCCTGTGGGTCAACGGCTTGCACAGGGCCTTGCAAAATCGCCCGTTGGATGCTCAGATGCTGTACTTTGCCACTGGTGGGACTGATCAAAAGGCGCACGCTCATCCCCGGTAACGGCGAAGCGCCGTCTACGGCCAGCGGTGGTAAGGAACTCTCACCGATACGCCGATCTTCATAAGTGACGATCATGGCCGGCTCAAGCATGTAGGTCTGGTTATCGCGCAGCAAGCGCACGGTGTTCCCATGGCGATCTATTCCCTGCAAAATGCCGCGAACTTCCCGGTAGGCCCCATCGACGTGCCAAATCGTTTGCCGTGCAGGGTTGATCCAGGCCATGACTTCCGCACCGGTCGGTAACGCTTGCACCGTCGATGCCTGCCGGTTGATCCGCACAAGGGCGCCGGGGTTTACGTAGTATCCCCCTTCACGGGTCAATGGCCCACATTCAAGCAGCATGGTTTGACCTTGATCGCTCACGGCTTGCACACCGCCGGCGGGACGCCAGCGCCGCGCCGCAATGTACACCGCTTCGTCAATATGGTAGACGTCACCGCCCAGCGGCGGTTGGTCCGGGTTATAGGGCACAAGCACACCGTCAACGGCCAACTTGATCTTTCCTTGCTCCGGTGTAAGTACACCGCCGCCGTCCAAGTGTAGCAGCGGCTTACCTTGTGAAGTGCTTCCCTCACGAAGCACTTGTTTTTCCACGGCTTGTCCGTAAACCAGTGCATAGTCTTGGGACGGTTCGGGAGCCAATGCCGCCCTGGCACCACGACTGCCTAAGGCGCGCACCGCTGAGGCGCGCACCTTGATCTGATAGGTGCCCGGTTGCGGCGACGGTAGATAAATATGCTCCACGTTGTTTTGGCGATCGGCACCTGCCTGGCCAAGAAAATGGTTGCCGTACAGGGCTTTTCCGTCCGGTGTGATGATCGATACATCCAGGTCATTGACGAGTGTGCTACCGTCAGTCCGACCGGCCGGATCGGTCCAGGCCAAGGTGATTTTTAAGGGTTGGCCGCTTTGGTAGATCGTAATCGGATAAAGCCGTTCTTCGCCTGTATGTAGCCCTTGCGTTTCATCACGGTAGGTCATGGTTTTTTCGGCCAACGCCAGGACCGTGCCAGCAATATCAAGACCGGCCAACCCGCCGGCAGTAGGCCCACTGCTGGGTGTTTGCCCGCCGTTAATCAGCAAGGCTTTCAGTAACGCTGCTGACGGTCCCGATCGGGTGCCCTCGGATGGCTCGGAAGGGGGGTTCGCTGATGGCCCGGGGCGAGTATCCCCCTCTGGACCAGTACGGTTGCCTACCGATAGTCCGGAGCGAGTACCCACGGAAGGGCCAGATCGGGAGCCCGCCACTGACTCACCAGGGCTGTTTTGCCGCCCTGTAGCTCCTTGCGGCTCCGGACTTTGACGGAGATACCCCCGCAAAAGTGCCGTCGCGCCGCCCGTCACGGCAGCGGCCATGCTCGTGCCTTGCATGCGGGCATAAGCATCATTGGGCGCAAAGTTTTTGGCCATATCGCGGGCTCGTGGCGCAATCAACGCATCGCCCGGTGCCAGAATCTCCGGTTTGATGCGCCCATCGCTGGTGGGGCCACGACTGGACAGTTCAACCGGCTGATCCGGTGCCACCCACGTTTGATCAAAAGCCGGCCGTGGGCTTTGACTGGCGCCGACAGTCAAAGCATTTTTGCTGGCCCCTTCCGCCGTTACTGAACCCGGCTGAGGGCCGTTGTTACCGGCACCATAGATGATCAACATATCGGGATAGCGCCGTACAAAGGTATCGATCTGGGCGCTGCTGTCTTGGTAGTTGCTTTCACCGCCCCAACCGTCGACGTGGATGCGGGCTCCGGCGGAGTAGGCCGGATAAAAAAGATCATCGAGCCGGGCTGGCGGGCTGACGCGGCCGGCTTCGTTAACGATATCTTGCACATACAAGCTGGCACCCGGCGCCATACCACGGTACTTACCGCCCGAAGCAGCGCCGCTGCCAGCGATCAAACCGGCCATGTGCGTGCCATGACCACTTTGATCGCGCGGCACAGCACGACCTGACCAGGAACGCAACATCACGACGCGGGGAATCCGTCCCGGCGCCGAACGAAAATCCGGATGCAGATCATTTAAGTTGCCGCTATCCAGGCCACTGTCAGCCAAGGCAACCAGTTCACCTTCGCCGGTGAGGCCCATGCGAGTCAGCCAGCCCGGTACAGCCAGGGCATTGGCACCGGTCATGTCCCGCGCCCGGTCGCTGAGCAACTGTCGGGCCGACGGAGCAGCGCTTCTGTCGGTCGCCGGATCTACAGAGGGCGCTGCCGCTACCGGGCCGACGGGGTGTACGGCCGCAGCGACTCCGTGATTCCCTGTAACTGTTGAGACTTCCAAACCTACGGCCGGACCAGCGACTATGGGACCCCCTGTAGCCGCTGGGACTTCCAAACTCACGGCCCCAGCGGCAGCAGAGAGTGGCGGAACCAGAAACAGACTTAGCGAAAGCACCGCGCGAAGTGCGATGGCGCTCCCTTTCGCTACTTGAATCGGCATGTTCGCTACGATGATCGTTCATCTCCTTACGCCGCTTTCTCGGCAGGTAGCGATTTTTTTGGCTATCTATTAGGATACACTTTTTGGGGGTTATTTTTTAGGGCCAACCTTTTCTACAATTGTCTTTTTGGCCCACCCTGCCCATTTTTTTGACCCATAACAGCCAGCGCAAAAAGCGGTAATTTCAATTGGCGGCCAATACGCTTCGGCTGGCTAAGCAACCGGTAGAGCCACTCGATGTGCGCCGCCTGCACCCAGGCCGGGGCACGACGAACATTCCCGGCCAAGACATCCATGCTGCCACCGATGCCGATAGCGACCATCGCCGACCGGGGATGCGCCTGTTGCGGTTGCGGTTGCTGTTGCGGTTGCTGTTGCGGTTGCGGTTGCTGTCGCTGCCGCGGTTGTGTCTGTTGTTGCTGCAACTGCGGCCGTTGCGGTTGCCGAGCCTGTTCCTGCGCCTGCGCCTGTTCCTGCGCCCGCGCAAACGCAGCAATCCACTTCTCCTGCCGCGGCGCCCCCAGCCCCACAAAAAGCAGCTTCGGTTGCGCCGCACAAATTCGCTTGATCACCGCCGGCTCTTCCGCCGGAGCAAAATACCCATGTTGCGTACCGGCGATCACGAGCCCCCGATGCCTCTCACTCATGCGCGCCGCCGCCGTTTCGGCCACGCCCGGCGCACCGCCGAGAAAAAAACAAGGCCAAGCGCGGTGGGCTGCTTGGACCAGCAATGCCTCCATCAAGTCAATCCCGGTAATCCGTGCTGGTACGGGCTGACCGAGCCACGATGCGGCCCAAACAACGCCAATCCCGTCGGCAGTTACCAAGGATGCTTGATGAAGAATCTGTCGTAATTCTGTATCCGTTTGCGCCCCGTAGAGAATCTCCGGATTGGCCGTCACCACATGGTGCACACCGCCGGCAGCCAGCAACGCTTCCACGCTGGCAATCGCTTGTTCCATCGTAAGGCTGTCCACAGGGGCACCGAGAATGTTCACCCGTCGCGGTTCCCCCGACCCAGCCGGCGAACTAGCCCCCCGGACGGTCATCGTTGGCTCGTTCACTGCGTCCTTCTGCCCGCTCACTGCGGCCTTCTGCTCATTCACTACGGCCTTCTGCTCGTTCACTCAGGCCTTCTCCCTTCCATCAGATCGATGGCCAAAATGGCATTTTGTTCTGCTTTGGCTTTGAGCCGCCGCGCCCCGTTCATGGCCAGGCGGCGCTCTTCCGCCATGTTTTGCTCAATACGTCGGACTTCAGCGATCAGCCCTTCCCCAGTCAACGGATGCGTGTCACCAAAAGCCGGGCGTTCCAATTCGGCGAGAAAGCCGGACACTTTGGGATCATAGGCGATGCCCAGCACCGGCACACTGACCAGCGTCGCAAACAGCAACGCATGCAAGCGCACACCGACCATCAGTGATGAGCGGGCGATTAATTGCAAGGCATGTTCAAAGTTCAAATCATGGTCAAGCACCCGCACACGCGGGTGATCCAAGCGCCGGCCCATCTCCTGAGAAATCGGTACATCTTGCTGGGCATGCATCGGCAGGAAAGTGACCTGCCAGCCTCGCTCCAGTAAGTACCGGGCCAGTTCCATGCAGGCCTTTTCCATCGCATCGTGGGCCGACCAGCGGCGCAAGCAAAAAATCGCTTCCGGCGGCGACGCCGGTTCCCCGGCCTCAATGCCATCCCAAGGCGGCAAGGCAAACACCGGATCGGCCGTGATATGCACCGGCGGCCGGGTTACGCCCATCTCCTGCAGCCGCTCTCTCGACGCAGCGTCACGCAACGTGATCAGATCAATACGGTTGGCCACGTGGCGAATCATCCACTGGGCCAACCGCCCATTGACCGGGCCGATGCCTTGGGCGTAAAACATCGCTTTACGCCCAAGCAGCGCAGCCATGGCGACAACGAGCAAGTAATAAGGTACGGTCAAGGGACCGGTCACATCTTGAAGCAAGCTTCCTCCCCCGCTGATCACCAGGTCGGCGCGCAGCAGCGAAGTAAGTACGGCAATGGGATTATAGCGATAAACAGCTTTCACCTGGTAAGCCTTGGCGGTAGCCTCCGGTTGCCCCGAGAGCACAATGATCTCCAGGTTCGGACGCCGGCGGCGCAACGCAGCGATCATGGCCTTGAGCAACGCTTCGTCCCCAGCATTTTCATAGCCAAAATATCCCGATAATACAACTGTGCTCACGCCTTCTCATCCCCGCCCGTTGACAAATCTAGCCGTATTTTAACATGCGTGCTGCTCGATTGCCAACCAACATCACCGTAGGTTTTTATGGGTCAGCGCACCTTTTCCATATACGCTTGCAACACTGTGGCCATTTCGGCCCGCGTTGTCCAACCGAGGGGATCAAAAGTGCCGTCGGTCCGTCCTTGAATCAAGCCGTTTTTCATGGCTGTCGCCACATCGGCGCGCAGCGCTTCATCGACACGGGCCGCATCGCTCATGGCGCTTAAGTCGGGACCGTTGCCATAAAGCGTACGATTTTTGACGCTGCGTCCCAACCAAGCGGCCATCTCCTGCCGCGTAATCGCCGCATAAGGACGGAAATAGCCGTCACCTTGCTGGACAATACCCCGCTGGGTCGCTTCGCGTAAGGGACCGGAAAACCAGTCATCGGCGCGTACATCATTAAAGACGGGCGATCCCGGCGGGATATCGCCGCCGCCTTGCACACGCATGAGCAAAGTAATAAATTCAGCCCGCGTCGATGCTTTATCAGGCTCAAAGATCCGCGGTGCGGTGCCTTGGACAAGTCCGCGCGCCGCCAAAGCTTCGATGGACGTCCGCGCCCAGTGGCCAATGATGTCAATAAAAGCCGGTGAGTTCGACAGGGGCGCTACATTGCTTGTGACACCTGTACTGGTGTAGACGGCTGAGGACCCGACAGGAGATCCAATGGCGGCCCCAGTTGCAGACCCGGCAGCATAGGGATAGCCGTAGTTCGAACCGGCATAGGGGTAGGCCGCGTAGGGTGATGCATTGTAGGGCTGGCCCGTACCGCTGGCATATTGCTGCGGATTATAGCCGGGGGTAGAGTAACTGTAACCGGGACCGTAGCCGGGGCCAAAGCCCGGCGGGTAGCCGACCGGGGTGGTCGTATAGGGGCTAAAGCCCACATAGCCCGGTGCGCCAGGATAAGCGCCGGTGCTCGGCGCCGCCGCATAACCGCCGGCCACCGGCGTATTGCTGTAACCACCGACCGGTGTCTCGAATAACGCAAATCGGCTGAAGTGGCTTACTTTCGTCTGCACCGAACGGTCCGTCGTGTTGATCGCGCTGGGCAATTCGATCCAACCGCCGTTTTCAATGGTATGAATCTTTAAGGATGCCGGGTTACTGGTGCGCCAGTAATCATAATAGAACGTAATATACACCGGTTCATCACTGGAAAAGGTATTAGCCGTATAGCCGTTTTTGGAATAGTTCGAGTAGCGAACAATATCAAGGTCGTAGGCCGTACCGATGCGCAGCTTACCCGGCGGAGCGAAGGAGTTGTCCACATATTCGCGAACAGCCACGACAGAACCGCCTGTGTCATCACCGCGATCGAGCCACTTGGAAGGAATGCGCAGTTGCATGTCGCTGGTGGCAATGCGGATACTGCCCGTATAGTCGGCAAAGGCATCACCGGTAAAGGCCACATAGCGGTTTTTTTCCGTATTGACCAGATAATCGGTGCTGTCACCGATATTCGAGCCGTCCAGCTTGACAATATCGGAAGTGGATACGCCCACATCCAAGGCATCTTGGATCGCATCGGCAATACGGGAGCGGTCCGTCGTGCTGCCGGAAGAGCCCGAACCCGTGTTCGTATAGCCGGACGAAGTCAAGGTGCGCGCGGTGGCTACGTTGGACGGTGGACCGATCCGCGGCATTTCGACACCCGAACCGGCGCGGTAGGCGCGAACATAGCGCTGGTAGAGTGTATCTTCTTCTAAACCGGATTCCAGGAAATTGGTGCTGCCCGCTTCCACGCGCCCGACCAAGTGGTCACCGTCGGCATCGTAGATGTTATAGCCGGTGGAGCCATAGGCGTAGTCTGACCAGGTCCACAGCAAGTCGTGCACACCGCGCCGCGTAAGGTCCGCCCGCAGATCGGTTGGTGCCGCCAGGGACGTGTGCGTATAGGTGACGGTCATCGGCGTACTCACATCGCTGCCACGGTAGGCGAAGATTGTACGGGTATAGCTATTGCCGTCGATCAAACCGGTCTCGTTCACTTTACGAATATCGGACTTAACAGCGCCTTTGAGCAAACCCGACGTCGAAGAGCCGTCTACCAGTTTAAACCCGTCCACATAACCGCCATTGTATTCCCAAGTCCACTCGACAATGCCGTTGCCGATCACGCGGGCTTTGAGATTGGTCGGCGCAAAAGCGCTCAGCGGTACGGTCTTGAAGGGAATCGTGTAATTGGTGGTCAAGACCTTTTGCTCTTCGCTCAAGGTGCTATCGGCGGCGGCCACCAGATCTTTGGCGATGGTCAAGCTATAGTTAGTGCCGTAGTTGAGATAAGTACTGTTCACCAAGGTAAGGTTCAAGGTGTTGCCGCCATGAACGCTATAATTCGTGGAAAAAGTATTGGCGGCACCGCCCGTCGGAATGATCGGAAAAGCGGCGTCATTGCGGACGGTAATGTCTTGATCAAAGGTGATGCGGATCGTCGGCCGCGTCGTGATGTTTTCCGGCGTTGCGCCGCCGCTGGTGTAGACGGCGTTATTATCAAAATAGGTACTGGTGACGGTTAAGGCATCGGCAGGCGTGGACAAGGCCAAGAACAACAGGAAAAAGCCGATCCAGCCTGCCGGCCAGAAGCGTAGGCTTCTCATCGGTTCACCCCCCGGTAATCAAAGCATTAGTAGCGGTTCATCGGTTAGTAGAGGTTCATCAGGCGATCACGGTAGCCTTCTTTTACATCCTCCTGGAGATAGGTGATCATTTTCGTCAACAGGTAGGCGGCTTCGCTGCGCGATATGGGATCGGCCGGTCGAAAAAGTCCGTAGTCATCGCCTTGCATCAGGCCGAGGCGCTGGGCCACATAAACCGATTCGCGCGCCCAGGGACTGATCTGACTGCTGTCTTGGTACGGTAACTCAAATTGGCCGGCCGGAGCGAGATTTTTCAATCCAAGGCCTCGGACAAGAATCGTCGCCGCCTGTTCACGGGTGATCAAACCAAAGGGATCAAAACGGGTTTCACTGACGCCTTTCATCAATTGGCTGGTCACGGCCGCTTTGACTTCAGCGTAGCCCGGGGCCTTCGGCGGTACATCGGCAGCCGGTTCCGGCGGCGGCAAGGTGATTTTTAACCGGGCCGTACCGGTGGCCCCGTTATAGTTCGCCGTTATCGTGACGGGTTTTTTGGGTGCTGCTGTTTGGCCGGGCTCCGGTAAATTGGGATAGCCGGCCGTATAGGCAATGTTGCCGGCCGGTCCGTCGGCCGCAGCCACACCGAGGGCACGCACAAAGGCCATGGCAAAGTCCAAACGCGTGATCGGTTGGGCCGGTCCGAAATAGCCTTCCGGGGCGCCCCAGGCTTTGAGGCCTGCCGTTTGATGGATGCTTTCTTCGGCCCAGTGTCCGCGGATGTCGCCATAGCTGGGCACATAAAGGCGCTGTACTTTCGGCGCCGTTGTATAGCTCATGGCCAAGTTGCCGTGATTGCGGACCAAGTTGTTGAGCACGGTATTGGTCGTTGTGGTCGTGCGATTGCCTGTTGTTGTGGAAGTCGTCGTCGTCGCCAGATAAGGCAAGTCATATTCGGCATTGCCGGCCATGCTGCCCCGTTCACTGAGCACATAGCCACCAAAAAAGGAGATCTCCTCGGGCTCATTGGGCGCATAGCTTACGGTGCGATCGGTGGAAAGGTTGATCGTGGTGTCCACTTGTCCTTCCCAGGATGTCTGCAGGTGCGCTGTCGTTGCCGAATTGGCTGCTGCGGCGGCGGTTGTGGTCGTATTCGGCGCAATGCCCGGTGTGTACGTCAGCAGTTGGGTCATGCGCTGCGTCTCCGTTCGCCCCCAGTTGTGATCGTAGCCGACGGTCGTGCCGGAAATGTCGACAGTCAACCGGCCTTGATCCTTGTTGACGGTGTAGATTTTGCGTCCTTCCCAATTGCCGCTGTAGTAGTTGACCACGGGATGCTTGTCGTAGAGCACGGACTTATTGATGCGGCCGTCCACCAGTTGGTATTTGACACCGTCAATGGTGATGGTCTCGCTGAATTTGTCCAGTTGCGATGTACGCACGCTTTGGCTTTTATCTTCCCGTTCGGCCACTTTCTCCAGATAAGTGCTGTTGCGGGACAGTTTGTTTTTGCCGCTTTCATCGAGCAGCGTATAGGTCAGTTTGGTCGTATTGGTATCGCCGCTGGGGGTGACGGTGACTTTGAAGCTGCCGCGAAACAAGACCGGTTTGCCCGTCAAATAAACGTATTCCTGGTAGTCATACTCGTTGGCCACGCCGCCTTCCATGGTCATCGCGCTGGACTCGGCCCAACCGGCGGAAGGCAGGGTCAGCATCCAAAGTAAGAGCGCCAGCAGCAAGGGGATTTGTCGGTAGGTACGCAGGGAAGGCACCTCCTTTAGCAGATGAAGAGCCAAGTGAAAAGCAAAAATGCCCGGTTCAACCATGCAGGGATCCATCATACGGGGATTGGCTTGGAAAAAGGAGATCGGCCATACCGGGGCAAGCTCGGAAAAAGAGGCTCTCTCAAACCGTAATCGGCTCGGAAAAAGGGGTGCGCCTCGTCCCGTACAGGTTGAGGCGCATCGGTATCTTCGTTACTGCCGGAACATGTACAAGGCCATTTGCTCCGTCGTTGTATTGGGATTGATGGTCTTACGAATCACCATACAGGTGTCGCCAACCCGCAGATCGGTAAAGCTGATCTGCTTTTTATGATCGATGATCATCGTTTTGTCCGCCAGCACGGTCAAGCGGATCGGGTTGGGCTGCCAACGTCCTTGGAAGTCGGTCCAGTCGCGAACTTGCTGGAAGGTGATCGTTTTGGCAATCGGATCGATGCTGGCGATCCGGCCCAAGGTAGTCCGTTCCGTCGGCGCTGTATCGGTCGACGTTCCGGCCGGGAAGAGGGTCATGGCGATGGGCCGGCCATCTTGGATGTAGGTGTAGACGTGCGCTTGATCATAGAAGCCGCTGGGTCCGAGGCGTAAGAATTCGCTGATCGGCACTTCCGGCAGGTTGTTCGTGACGCCGCGAAAATCAAGGATCATCGTGTCGGGCACCGGCCGGACCGTCATCGTCTGATTGCTGCCGCTGGCCCGTTCCCAGCCGTTGTTGCGGAAGCGGCTGTAGAACGCGATCTTCACTTGACCTTTTTCGTCGATTTCGAAGATATCGCCTTGCAGCAGTCCGTTATCATCGGCGTTGTTACCGACCAGATCGGTATCAATGTTGAGAAAAGCGATGCGGTAGCCTGTGCGGGTCACGTCGGCCAGCACCCATACGGCATCGCCGTTTTTCAGCGTACGAATATCGCCAAGCCGCCCGTTGCGCAGCACAATCGTGTTGTTGTCAATGCTCATGGTGCTGCCCTCTCTAAAGAGGCGCACGCTGCCGCCGAGTACGTTCACATTATCGATGGTGTCATTAAAGATCTGCGGCCGGCCTTGAATGGTCGTCAGCCGCGATGCTTCCACGCCGTCAAAGCGGTTAGCGGCACTAAACAGCACTTCTTGGCCCTTGCCGTAACGCATAAAATCTTTTTTGGCCATGACGCGCCCTTCCAGGGCCACCGTCTCCAAGGGATGCAAGCGCACTTGCATTTGGTTAAACGGACTGATCCAGTCGCCGCCGTCAAACCGCTGCACGGCGCGCACCGTCGCCGTTTGGGTCACAGGGTTGAGGGCGCTGATCGTGCCGCGGTAGACCGCTTCCACACGCCGGTTGTAGACCGGGATCTCGATGGCGCTGACCAGTTGGGCACGGTAATCGGAAAAACGCAAACTCACGGGATCGCCGACTTCGATGTCATTGAGCGAAGCCAATTGGTTGCCCTTGCGGACGATGATGTCGCTAGCGAAGGGATAGTAGCCTTCGCGCCCCTGACTGTCGGCGACCCGGATGGCGTTGCTTTGTACTTCCAGCACGCTGCCCTCACTGATGATGCTTTCGGCCGGAATGGCGCCCGGTTCGGGCACCGGTAATTCGGCGCTAATGGCCGTGATCGTATCACCGGCGGACTGCGCACGGATATAGGTACCGTTGGGGATATTTTTGAAAGGCTGGGCCACGCCGTCCACCCAAGCGACGGCCGCCGGCGATACACGGGCCTGGCGCAAGCTGCCAAAGGAATCTTGCAGGACCAGTTGGCGTTTTTCCGCATCATACTGCATCAGAATGCCTTCCATGGGCGGATTGGGCGGCAGCACACGGGCAAAGTAGATTTGCACCGGTACAGCCGTTGCCGTGCCGATACCGGTTGCTCCGGCCGTTGTCGTTCCATTGGCCGTTTCACTGGCGGTGGTACCGGTCATCTGGGCTTCGTTGGTATTGGGGTTGATGTTGGGATCACTGCTTTGTTGTTTTTGAATATCAGCAGCGCTGCCCGGCGTCACAGCTGCATCAGGATTGATCACCGGGGGAGCCGCATTATCGCCCCAAGGCGCCAGGGGATACAATTCTACAGCATCGCCGACTTCAAAAGCGTAGCCGTCGACAAGGCGCTTTTTCCAGACGGCCAGGTTTTGACCAAAAGGGTTGCGTGGCGACGGTCCGGCCAGTTCCAGCGACGTTTTTTCGCCGAGCGGCCCGATCAAGTGCACCCGCTGTTTGTTGGGCGTGCCCGTTCCCAGATCGACCGACTCAATATCGGTGACGATGCCTTCAATGACCGGGCGCTTTTGTAGTTCCAGCATGGGGCGCAAGGCCCTGGATAGCAAGGTGGCCGCTTCGGCCCGGGTAATCGTGCCGGCCGGTAAAATGCGGTACGCACCATCTTCACCAATGCGGCCGTTGAGGAGGTTTTGCTGTAAGGCCGCTTCAATCCAAGGGACGTTGTCCGGTGTGAGTTGGTTCCAATCGGCAAACTGGTAGCTGTGGGCTTGGCTGAGGCCGTAGATCGGCTGCAAGGGAATGGCCTTACTGAGCCAGACCGTCAGTTGCTCCCGGCTGACCGGGGCATCCAGTTGCAGGCCCCGGCTGCCCGGGCCGCTGCCGATGGGAGCCACCGTGGTGCCTTGGGGCAAGATCCCTTTTTGCGCGGCAATCGTCACCACTTGTTGTCCCCAGACGCTCCAGGGATCGTGGCTTCCCGCCGGCGCCGCTTGGGCCTGCGGCGTTTGGACCTCCGGCATCCAACCGGCCAAGCTGGCAATGGCCAGCAAGGCATCGCGGTTGTTCAAGGTGCTGTCGGGATGGATCTGTCCGTTGCCATCGGCGCGCAGCCAGCCATGAACGCCGGCCGTCGCTAAGGCTTCGGCAGCCCAGTGGCTTTGGGCATCGGGAAAGATGCCGTTGCCGATCAAGCTGCGGTAGTAGGGCACACTGTAGATGGTCGTGGGCAAGGTCGTTGCCGCGTCCACCGGTGCGACCGGCCATCCGGTGCCGATCATGGCGAGCAGCGCCAGCGCCGCGCCGAATTTGCGCACCCTGGGGCGAGCATGGGGCATGCCGTTCACTTCCTTGTCGAGGCGTCTTTATTCAGGATAGACGGTGTAGAATCCGGCGCGATAGATCGCCGCCGATACGGCCACGGCATCCACATAACTGCTTTGCTTGATCCAGTTGCGCAGGGTGCCGTCGTAGTAGAAAAGCGAAACTCGCTGATTGTTTTTGGGTTGTTGGTAGTTCAAGGTTAAGGTAAAAGGCTGTCCGTATTGCAGGGGAGTAAAACTTTGGTTGTCTTTTTCAAAGACGGCCTTGAATTCATAGATGGGGGCTAGTGGTTGCTGGGTCCGGTTGGCCAAGCGCGCTTGCTCGGCGCTGCGGCTGGGCGCCGGGCCGACTTGAATCGTCGCATAGGAATCGGTCAGCGATCCGGCGTTGTACTTGAGCGTCAGCGGCGGAATCAGCACTTTCCAGTCACCGCTGTCAAACATCACCGGCGTGGTGAACACTTGGGTTTCCGGACTAAAGGTCACCTGTTTGACTTTGCCGGCACCCATAAGACCGGTACGCAAATCATAGTATTTTTCCGGCGTTCCTTTGCGTAGGAGCAGCTTCGGCCCGGTGGCCGTGGTCATTGCTTCCACATCAGGCTGCGTAAAGCCGCCCCAACTGTCGGTGTTGTTTTTGGTCAAGGCCGATACTTCATCGGAATAGGGACCCATACCGATGGAGGAAACGGCGCGCACGCGGAACCAGTAGACCGTGTTGCCGTTGAGGCCGGTCACCAAGACAGAGACAACACCGTCGCGGGCCGTCGCATTTTTGACAACGTCACTGAGCCGGTAGTTGCCCCGGCCGCCTTCGGAAACTTCCAATTCGTACGATTTAGCCAGGGGAACGATGGGCCAGGTGACGCGGATGGTATCGCGGCTCAAGGCTTTGGCCACGATCAGCGGCCGTTCCGTCGGTTGTCCTTCGTCTTTGTAATAGGTAAAGCCATTGGCCAACGTATATTCACCGCCGTCGGCATTGATCACCGTAACATCGACGACGACTTTGCTGGCATCGGTCGGGAAATTGGCGTAGGCCGGCAGGATGATTTGGATCTCTTCGGTCTTCGTGGAAAGCACTTCGGCTTCGACTTGGCCGATTTTGACTTTGGCACCGGCGACAAAGCCGCGACCGCGGATCATCACGTTGATCCCGCCGGCGCTGGGACCGGAATTGGGCCGCAGCGACTCAATGACGGGAATGGCGGCGTAGGTAAAGGCTTGGCGCAAAACACCTTGGGTACGGTTGGGGTTAACGACGGTGATATCAACTTTGCCCTGATCATGAGCCGGCACGATCACGGTCATTCGCGTACCGTCAGCATTCACGTCGTTGACGGTACCGGGTACGGTACCGAAATAGACTTTGGGCAGTTGTCCGTCCATGACGAGGAAGCCTTTCGAGCCGTTTTTCCCGGGACTGGCCGGCGTGATTTGTGCGGTGATGACGGCCGAAATCCCGCCTTCCAAGGGAGCGATGTCCGGTGACACTTTCACGAGGCTTATGTCCCCTTGGGGGCGATAATAGGTGATGTAGCCCACGTCGGCGCCGGAAGTTTCGGTACAGTTATAGCGGTTGATGACCCGCACTTCTGCTTCCAAATAGTCTTCCGTCGCCTTTTGACCTTCCGTGGGCCATGGATAGGCCGGGACAATCACTTCCCAGGTCCATTCTTCACTTTCACTCATGGCCGGCTTGATCAAACGTACCGGCTCTTTGGTCATATCCGTGTTGGGATCAGGCGGATAGTTAATCGCAGCGCTGGCATAGTTCGGCGCCACGCGGATACCGCCAAAGGAGAAGATGGGCCATTGGTTTTTGTCTTGCCAGTTGATCACCATCCCGCGCATCTTGATGGACGCGACGGCGCCGCCGGAAGCGGAAAAGGGCTCACTCGGTTCGATGGCGGTAATCACCGGTGTGATTTCGTTATCATAAAGACGGAAAAGGAAATTGGGCGATTCGGCCACTTGGCCGTCGGGGTTGAAGACGCGGACGCGAATCCAGTTGCGCGGATCATCACTTTGATCGCGATAAAGGCTTTCTAAATTCGGTACGGTGACGCGAAAGACCGAACGATGATCTTTGGCGCTGTAGATCACCCGTTCCACCTGACTGCCTGATACGTCAAAGTCGCCGGTACCGACAGCTTCTTGTCCCGGCTGATCATTACCAAAGCGCACGACGATGTTGCGGTCCAGGTTATAACCGGAGATGTAGATGGAGGGCCGCGGCAGATCGTTGATATCGGCACCGCAGGGCGTCGGCGGATCGATGGAGGGCTCCGAGCGCGTAATCAGCACTTGCTTGATGACGGTGGCGCCGTCGGCACGCATGATCATGATTTCGGCCATTTTGCTTTTCTCACCGGCGGCGAAAAAGTCTACATTGATGGCGACGGCCGTAAATTCAATCTCCGTCATCGTCGGCACCGTGGGAATGGAACTGGCAGGCACCAGTTTTTTGTTCAAGAAAATCAGTGGTTGGTTCTTGGCGTCCGTCGGGTCAGCGTCGGGCGGGTAAAAGAAATCACCTTTGAGCAGCACTTGTTGCCCGCCGGACGAAAGCAAGGAGCCATTGAGCACACCGTCGACCCACAGGTCGGTAATCTTCGGCGGTGCGGAGTCCGTCGCCCCAAGATAGGTAAAATCTTCTGCCGGTGAACCGATACCGTAACTGTCGGGGTTGGCTACGGTGATCTTATAGGTTCCGGCCGGCAGCGGCGGCACTTTGGCCAAAATCGTGGTATCCGTCGACGGCGCGTTTAAGGTCGCCAGTTGCCCGCCGATATAAACTTGGGCGTTCGTGCCAAAACCGCTGCCGGTGATCGTGATGTCGGCCATGGGCAATCCCGATGCGGCCTCGGGGCTTTTATTCGGACTGACACTGTCCACCTTGAGCGGTTTGGCTTGGTAGGTATTAAAGCCGGACCAAGCGGCCGTGTCATCGTAGAATTGAATGATGATCGTCATGTTCTTGCGCACCGTGGGTATATCGGGCATGGGGATGGCGATCAGATCATTATTGTACGTATACTGGCCTGGCTGGAGATAATGCTCTGACGATGGGTCGTTAACAAAAACGGGGATCTCATCCATGTAGATCTGTTTGATGCCCCGCGTCGAACCGGTGGGCTTAAAGTTATTCCCTCGAATGAAGATGTAGGGACCGTTTCGCTCCGCAAGCGGTCCTAGATTGATCGGGGAATAATTGGGGGTTACGGCCGTAATGTAAGGCGCATCGGCTTGCGGACGGATCACGGTAATCACGTTTGGCTTATCTTCGACGATCGCACCGGTGGTCTGGTCATAATAGGCATAGGAAGCAGTGCCGTCGTCGGGGTTAATCACAGTGATGATGATCTTCCGGCGATCTTGCATACCATCAAAAAAAGTCAACGGAACGGTCGAGATGCTGATATGTTTATCGTCAATATAGGTGATGTTGGCGGCGGGCACTTCCGTAAAGTGCATAAAGACCCGCGGTTTATCGGTGGAAGAGCCCCGAAAGTTGGAACCGTTGATCACTACGGTGCGCCCCTGCGTTTCGACGCCTTCAATGTTCGGCACGATGTCCGGCGTCAGATCGGTGATCACCGGTACGGTCGATGGATTTCCACGCTTGATCACTTCAATCGCCTTGGGGATGATGACCTTTTGCCCGTCCGGGTTGGTGATGATGACATCGATGTAGATGGGAACCCCTAAGGCAAAATCGCTGTTGGGAATCCCCAACGCCTCTTGCAAGTACTCTGGTTTCTCCGGATTGCAGGGTACACGAAAACTCAATTCGGTGCCGCCGTTTTCTAGGGGGACTTCGATCTGTCCCGGCGGCACAGCAACGGTGGAAACTTTTACATTACTGATATAGCGTAGTTCGATTTTGGGCAGGAGCCATTTCTCCATGCCCGTCACTTGATCAATCCCTTGGGATACCCGGAAAAAATCGCGGCCGTTTTTCAGCTTGACGATCTGGCCGCCCATGATATCAATGGCCTGCGTCGGCACTTTGACGACGTCATTGAGCTTGAGACGATACCGGTTGTCTTTGTTAGGATCGATCAGCCAGGTGGGCCATAGCTTCTGGTCGCCGGTATGGGGCAAGGTAGGAAAGTCGGGCACACTTAAATAGCGAAAGCCGCCAACCACGGTAGCACCCCAGCTATAGGTGGCGCTGTAGGTGTTGTCACCGATTTTATAGCGAACCGGATCGGTCGTGCTGTTGGCACTTTGTCCCATGCCATTGGTGATGATAATCGGCACGTCACCGGGCAACTGGGCTAACTGCGTGCCGGTCAGGGTGATCGTCATGCCGCCGGCGGGCGTGTTGACGCGGATTAGTTCCGGCGGCACGACCAGTTCACCGATTTTCACTGTCGTCAGCCCCTGGATAAAGTTGAAGCCCTTGATTTCCAGATTGGCGATGGTGGCATTGCGGGGAATCGTCCGTTCCATGCCGGTAGGCCGTTTGGGATAGTCTTCTGGCTTGGCATCCTTCTCGTAGGTCACCTTGACGTTGTTGATGCTGGTAATCTTGACCTCGTGAATCACCGGCTGGTTTTGAAGCACATAGAAAAAAACCTTGGAATCGAGGCGCGAATAGCCATAGTAACTGCGAATCCACACGGGAACTTCAAAGTACTCATTCGTCGATGTATTGCTGATCGGCACGATCATATTGGGTGGTACCTTAAAGAGGAACTTATCGCTATACAACTCGGAGCCTTCGGCAGTGCTCAGTTGAACAACGTTTTCCGGCGGAGCCGCCAGGGGATGATCGCCAAAGACAATTTCAATATTCGCTTTATCTCCTTGGTTGGGCGCCGGCAAATCAAAAGCACCGGGCGCATCACTGGCGATTTCGATGGTTGGATCGCCTTTGGTATTATATTGGATGAGAATCCGTCCGGCAGCATCGGTCGGCTGGTTCACCGTTAGTTTCGAACCGGCATTACGATGATAGGGATCGGCCCAGAAACGGACGTATCGCAACGGCGTAGCACCAAAGTCGTGGCTCCGTAACACATACACATAGCCCGTTGTGGTTGTTTTATAGAGGTCCCGCGGTATATTCGCATAGGACAAGACAAAACCGTTGTCATCAGGCGGTGCCGGTGTTTCCATATCAATTTCCAAGTTTTTATTGGCGATAACCAATTTATTGCCGATTTTTTGGAATTTGGATTTGTCCGTACCGTGCTTCCACTTGACGCGCACTTGTACCGTCTGGGAGTTAAACACTTGTCCCGGAATCATACTTTGGAGTGCGACTTGATCGGGTATCTGCAGTTGGGAATAAAGCGGATCATTTTCAATGGAGATAATTTCCGGCAAAGGCAACTCGTTGCCGGTAAAACGAAAGATGGGATCGGCAATGCTTTCTCTGATGACGTTACGCACCGTCGACAAGCGCGCCGTATTGATGCGCTCCAACCGCGGACGGTACTGCGATCCAGGCACACCGGTAGGTGGAATAATAAAGCTTGTCGCTTCAAAGCCGGCCAGGGCGGATTTGCCGCGTTTGGCTGTAAATCCTGACGGAAAATCGTACGGCGCATCAGGCGCTGCGGGATCAAAGCCGCCGGGAAGGACGGAGTAGTTATCAAGGATGGCCGCACCATAGAGAGGCTCAAACAGGATTCTTCGCCCCGTTAGCGGATCCGTATCGAGATTTTCATATTCGGTATAAAAACCAACCGAGTAGATGTTGCGAGTTTCAGGGCTGCCGGCCTTCCCGGAAGGGATATCGATGGTGACACTGGAGCTAATCCCCAGGCCGTGGTACTGTATGGCATTAGTAAAGGTCAATGTTGTGCTTTTGCGTTCAATGATCACCGTCAGCAGTGACGCTTCACGCAAGGTTTCGGGAAAAGTGACTGGCTCTAAGATGAGTTGGTCTTCCGCTACCGTGGCAATATTGACGATCTGGCTAAAACCGCTGGGACCGCGCAAGCGCACCCGCGTCGCATCACTCAAACCGTAGGTAGCGGTAATGGTAATATCCGTAACGGGAGTGCCCGGCGCCTGTGCCGTGTAGCTGATCTCCTTGAGTTGCGGCGGGTCGGGCGTCGTCGCCGCTTGTACGGCCTCCGGGGGAATGAGCGGCAACAACAGCAAGCCGATCAGCATCAAGGCCACGAATCGGACCGTTTTGCGATAAATATGTACGATCGCCATGGAAATGCTCCTTCCTTGGATGGTTCTTTACGCGCCATGGTTCTTTACGCCATAGCCCCTGGAAACGAATTCCTGAAACAGTCCTAACATCCCTTATCTTCTTTATCGACAAAACGGTCCCGGCACTTTACGTAAGGGGCGGAATCGACAAATGACCTCACCAACAAGATCGCCGGGAGGTCATTTGTCTTGACGATATCAGTTCGGCAGGAGAACTTCCAATGCTTTGTAACCGGGCAAGTAGTAGATGGTGACATTTTGTTTGTGCTGAATATCATCGAAGGTTTTACGTACACCCTTTTGCAGCACATAGGTGTTGCTGTCCACCAGATAACCAAGATAGGTATCGTTGATCAGGATTTCTTTGGTGCCGCGATTGATGCCGGTAACGGTGCCGGTGACTTTGCGGGTGGCGCTGGCCCGGAAGACGCGGGCTTGGTTGTCTAAGATCAGTTGGACCCGGTCACCGGTGGTGATGGTGCTTAATGCGCCGGTGGTTTCACCGTTCTTCTCGACTTTTAGCGTCGGTGCGACGGCACAAACACGCAAGGTACCGTCATATTGACGAACGGTAATTTTGCCGTAGCCGGCATCGACAGCCGTTACCTCCCCGCTGACCGGTTCCTGAATCGTCACCACTTCGGGCGTATTACCCCAATAGGTAACGACGGCCCATTGACCGCGCGTGAGATCGGCCACCCGGGCGTCCGGTTGGTTGGGAACCACCAAGTCAATGTCGCTGCCGATCTGATAGGACCGCTCGTCATCGTTGGTATCTTTGATGTAGACATTGTTGCTGCTTTCGGATCGGTCGGTGATCTGACCACTCAGGAAGGTCTGCACTTTGATCTGCTCGACGATGTCACCGGTAATGCGCACTTTGACACGATCGTTGACGTTGACGTCCCCGAGGTCTTCGCCGGAGCGTTTGTAGATCTGCACTTCCACGTCATCACTGACCAAGTAGTTCTTTTCCACACCGGTCAGATCACGCAAGGTGATCAAATGGCTGTCACTGTCCACACGGGTGACGACGCATTCGGTGGTGTTGCGCACTTTGATATAGCTGACTTTTTCATCGATCAACTGGAATTCGATCATGCTGTCAATGGCCAGGTGGGTCAGTCTGGGACTGCTAATCCCTTCGATATCGAGAATCACTGGATCCTTAATGTCGTAAGAGCGCAGTTGGCCTTGGGGATCTTTGACGATCAACAGACGCCGATCCGTATCGACCGAAACGATTTTCCCGACGATGCCTGTTGTTGTCCCGGTTTTGTTGACCGTCAGCTTGGTGACGGCGCCGTTGTTCACGGCCACGGTGACGCTGTCTCCGGCGTAGATCTGATCAAAGCCGGCTTTGGTCCCGTCGCTGAACTGCACTGACGTGGTGCTGGGTACTTCATAGGCATAGAGGCTGCTGCCTGCTTTGATCGTGACAATCCGCTTGTCCCGGTCGATCAAACTGACGGTGCCTTCGATTTGATTGGTATCTTGGGCGGTAATGACGGTGATTTTAGTGACGCTGTTCGCCCCATCGGTTTCCACGGCAATTTTATCGCCATTACGCAGGTCACTGACGCTGGCAAAGCGCTGGCCTTTGTATTCCACAGCCGTTGTATCACTTAGCATGTAGGTACTCAAGTGATTGGGCGTATCGGCAATGATCAAAAGTTTGCTCGCCAAATTGATATCGACGATCGTACCTTGGCTGCTGTTTTGGCTGCTGGCTTCGACCAGAATCTGCGACGCTTTGCTTTCATGGTTGAGGCTGAGCTGGACGACCGTGCCGGCGGTGATGCCGGTAGATGTCATCGGTTGCCCCAGCATATTGATGATTTTCACGCCGGTTGCTAAAAAGTAGCTGCCCAGGCTGCCGTCAGCTTTGCGGATCGTGATCATCCCCGTCGTGCTGTTGTTTTGGATCACTTCACCGCGCAAGGTACTGCTGGTGGTGGTCATGCCCTGACTGGCTTCCACGTAGACCACTTGATCGCCGTTGTTGATATAGCGAATTTGATCTTGCGGCTGCAAGTCGGCAGCCGTACCCAGTTTGTCTTTGATAAAGATGCGCGCATTGGGATCTAAGGCCAAGTTCAGCATGAGGCCTTCGCTGCCGATGGCGGTGATCACGCCGTCTTGGGCGGTAATGACGGTAGCTTGGGCTTCCCCGGGCGGCAGTTGCTTCATCTGCCGTTCGGCCCGATCGAGGAAGATGGCCATTTCGCCGCGCGATACGGTGCGGTTGGGCTGAAAACTGCCGTCTTCATAACCACGAATTAACCCCAGTTCCACCGCAGCCGCAATATAACCGCGCAGCGCCGGCGGGATCTGGTGGTCATCGGTAAACGTCAACGGTTGATTCATCTTGGCCTGGGCATTTTGGTCATGGCCGAGCATTTTGACCAGGGTACGGGCAATCCAAGCGCGGGATGCCCCTTGCTGCCAGTTAAACTGCTCACCGGGCTCGATATAGTTCTGACTGCCGGCGACAACCAAGTACCCTCGTCCCCACGCGGGTACCTTGCCGCCAAAGCGCGCTTCGTCGGCGGCCGTTAGCTGGCTGCCGGCAGCATCGGCCGTTTTTTCATAGCCAAAAAAGCGTAGCACCATAACGAGGGCTTCCAGGTGTTTGACCGGATCGGCCGGCCCGAAGGTACCGTCTTCGCGGCCTTTGATCGCTCCTTGGCTGGCTAACTTGGTAATCGGTCTGTATTCCGGCAACGCCGTGCTTACGTCACTAAAGGTTTTTACGGGCGCCGCCCAACCACTGAACGGGGCGGCAAGTACGCTGATGGCGAGGAGTCCGCCGACAAGGCGTTTGTGCATGGGGTAACCCTCCTGTTTGTACGCCATGTAGCTGTTGGCGTTATCTTTGTTCCTTCGCCAAAAAGATGACAAATTCCTGTTTTTCCTGCGCTTATGTGGAAGCTTTCGTTGCCCCTGTTTCTTTAGTGGTTGCCCAATTGCAGCAGGGCATAAAAAAAACACCGCCTCATCAGGCGGTGTTCGTTCATCCTCGGGGTTTAGCGTTGTCGGGATTTATCGTTTGAGCGTATTGGCTTGTCCCATCATTTCATCGGACGTTTGAATGGCTTTGGTGCTCACTTCATAGGCCCGCTGGGCCGTGATCATGGCCACCATCTCTTCCACGACTTGGACGTTCGATGCTTCCAAAAACCCCTGCACAATGCCACCGCGGTCTTCGGTGTTGGGATCACCACCGCCGGCTTCTCCTGATGCATCGGTCTGCATCAACAGGTTGCCGCCTTTGCGTTCGAGACCCGCGGGGTTCGGGAAGGTGTAAAGCTGAAGCTTCGAACCGGCTGTGGCCGTAGCCGCACCGCTTTCCACATAGCTGATTTGGCCATCCTTATCAATGTTGACATTCGATGAGCGCGGTGGAATCGGATCGACACCGTCTAAGCGCAGGCCATCACCATTGACGAGGTACCCTTCTGCATCAAGCTTGAAGCTGCCGTCACGGGTGTAGTAGGGCCGGGTATCATCAGCAGGATTGACCACCCGGAAGTAGCCTTCGCCGGAAACGGCCACATCGGTGGGGTTTCCAGTGTTGATTAACGAGCCGCCTGTATTGATGATGGTGATGGAACTGGGACGAACACCGGAACCGACTTGCATCCCCGTCGGTACTTGGGCCGTTGCGTTGCGCAAGTTGGCATACAGCAGATCTTTGAATTCTGCACGGGCTTTTTTGTAGCCATAGGTGTTAACGTTGGCCAGGTTGTTGGAAATAGTGTCCATGTTCAGTTGCTGTGCGTTCATACCGGAAGCGGCGGAATAGAGGGCACGCATCATGGTGGGTTACCTCCTTGATCGGTTGGCGGCTTGTGCTTGGGCTACGCACGGCCTACTTCGTTGCAGACTTTGTCGAGGGTTCCGTCCTGGGCGGTGATCGCTTTTTGATTGGCCTCATAGGCTCGCGCTGCCTCAATCATGTGCACCATCTCTTGAACGACATTGACATTGGAGTTTTCCAACGCACCGACGCGGATGAGGCCGTTTTGGCCGGTCAAATCTTGCGGGGTTGCGTTAGCTCCTTCCGCTACGGCAAAAAGGCTGTCGCCTTGCTTGACCAAGGTAACCGGTTGGCCCGGCAGGGGATCAGGAAAATCAACGATGCGCAGTTGATCGACCACTTCCCCGTTGGCACTGACGTTGCCTTGTTCATCAATGGCCACGTTGCTCGCTGGGGGGATGATGATGTCGCCACCTTGCCCTTGAACAGGGGCACCGGACTGGGTCATCAAGCGCCCGTCCGGTCCCATCGTAAAGGCTCCATTGCGCGTATAACGGTCGCCCCCGTCCGTGCGAATGACAAAATATCCCCGGCCGTTCAGCGCGAGGTCTGTAGGGTTACCGGTAGTTCGCAGGCCGGCACGGGAGTAATCCGTCCAGATCTGGTCAGTCATCGCTCCCGTACCGAGGTTACCGAGGATCGGCGCAGGGTCGTTCATTGCGATGCCGTGGCCGATACCGAAACCCATGCGGGTAGGGCTCATGTCTTCCAAACGCCGAATCAGTAATTGGGGAAATTGGCGGGTGACGGCCCGTTCTTTTTGAAAGCCTGTGGTTTGCACATTGGCCAAGTTGTTGGCGATGGTATCTTGGTTGTTTTGCTGCACCAGCATGCCGGTTGCCGATGTATAAAGTCCACGAATCAAAGCAATTCCTCCTCCATGAGTCGGTCGGTCATTTCATTGTCCATTGCTGTTGGTTGCCGGTGACTCGGGAACTGCTTTCTTTAAGGAAGGTCAGAATAATTACGTAGCGCTCGCTGCATATAGGCGGCGAAATCGCGGGCAAGGTCCGGGCGCTGTAAGGCAAAATCAACGGTCGCTTCCAGATACCCCATCCGGTCACCGACGTCATAACGGCGGCCTTGGAAAATGTACGCATACAACTGCTGGTGGTGTTGAGTATGTAATGCATCAATAGCATCAGTTAATTGAATCTCACCGCCAGCACCGGGTCGCTGGCTTGCCAAGACATCAAAGACAGCCGGGTCAATGATGTAACGCCCCATGACGGCCAGGTCGGAAGGGGCCTGCTCGGGCTTCGGCTTTTCAACGATTGCTTGCAGTTGCCAGAGATTCGGACGTACAAGTTGATTTTTGGCGACGATGCCATAGCGTGATGAATGCTCCGGCGGAATCGGTTGCACGCCGACGATCGTGCCGCCCACTTGTTCATAGGCTTCGATCATCTGGCCGATACAAGGGATGTCACCCTGGATCACGTCATCACCGAGCATCACGGCAAAAGGCTCGTGGCCGATAAAAGAGCGAGCGCAGTAGATGGCATGACCGAGTCCCAACGGTTCTTTTTGCCGTACATAATGTATATCGGCAAGTCGTCCGATTTCCTGAACCGTGTCGAGCAGGTCAAACTTCTGGCGCTCTTCTAAAAAAACTTCCAGTTCAATCGAGCGATCGAAATGATCTTCGATCGCCCGTTTGCTCCGCCCCGTCACAATCAGGATATCTTCAATGCCGGCGGCAATCGCTTCTTCAATGATAAACTGGATGGTTGGTTTATCGATAATCGGTAGCATTTCCTTGGGTTGTGATTTGGTTGCCGGCAAAAAGCGCGTACCTAAACCGGCAGCGGGTATGATGGCCTTCCGTACTTTGCGTTTCAAAGGCACTCATCCTTTTTTACATCATTACTTTTTTGGACATGATGTTGTCCTTATGGAGATAGTTGAGCATGCCCAGCGCCAATCCTGTACCGAGAGCCACACAGGAGATGGCGTCGTCAGCCACATGAACGGGCAAACGTGTTTCTTTGGCGATCAACGTATCGAGGCCGTTCAGCAGGGAACCGCCACCGGTCATGACAATGCCTTTGTTCATGATGTCCGCAGCCAGTTCCGGCGGTGTCCGTTCCAGCACTTCTTTAACGCCGGAAACAACGGCTTCAATGTTTTCTTGCATCGCGCGATAGGCCTCAATGGCACTGACGCGCACCGTTTTGGGTAGGCCCGTAACCAGGTCACGACCGCGAATATCGGCCGCGTCGTCCCCTTTACGGCCCGAGGGATAGGCCGTACCGATTTTAATCTTCAGTTCTTCGGCCGTACGTTCACCAATCATTAAGGAATGTTCTTTGCGGATGTAGCGAACGACCGATTCGTCAAATTTATCACCGCCGACACGCAACGATTTGGAGCAGACGATGCCGCCTAAGGAAAGTACGGCAATGTCGGTAGTACCTCCGCCGATGTCGACGATCATCGATCCCGATGCTTCGGAAATTTCCAGCCCGGCACCTAAGGCCGCTGCCAGTGGTTCTTCGATCAGGTAGGCTTGGCGAGCACCGGCTTGCATAGCCGCTTGGCGAACGGCCCGCTCTTCCACGCCGGTTACACCGGAAGGAATGCAGACCATCACCCGTGGTTTGAAAAAGAATGATTTTCCGCAAGCTTTGGTAATAAAGTAACGCAACATGCGCTCTGTTACATCATAGTCAGCGATCACGCCGTCACGCAAGGGGCGGATAGCGACAATGTTACCCGGTGTACGCCCCAGCATACGCCGAGCTTCCTCACCCACAGCGATGATCGATCCTGTATCTTTGTTAATCGCTACAACCGATGGTTCCATCAAAACAATGCCTTTGCCTTTGACAAAAACAAGCACACTTGCGGTGCCAAGATCAATACCAATATCTTCAGTCAAGCCTAACACGAACTTGTCCCCCTAGTCCATCTGAAGCGTAAAAACGCGTTTTTTCCCTAACTACAGTATACCCTGTCATTTGGCTGGATCCAAGGGGAATCGGTTCGCTTCGCTTTTTTTTCTTTCGCTTCGCCAGGAAATTTCAGTTGTCTTGATACTTTTTGCGTGTGGCTTCACCGCCGCGGATATGGCGTTCTGATTTGTTGCGATCCAGGATCTGTTTGACTTGGGCCGATAGCTGGGGATTGACGCCGGGGAGGCGTTCGGTCACATCTTTATGAATGGTGCTTTTGCTCACGCCAAAGACGCTGGCCGTTTGGCGTACAGTCGCGGCCGAATCGAGAATGTATTGTGATACTTCGAGGACGCGTTTGAGGATATATTCCTGCATGAGTGGCCCTCCCTCACCCAAAAAATCTGTAGATTATATGGATGGGGTAAGCAAAAAAGAACATTCTGCCGGGCCGTTCCCGCTAGGCATCAATACAATTTTTGCAGTTCCGTATGGGGGTAGTAGTGCTGAAGGATTTCTTGGTAGGCCTTTCCTTGTTGGGCCAGCAAACATGCGCCGTCTTGACAAAGTCCGACGGCATGTCCGTAGCCACGGGTAGTGATCTGGAGTTGGTTTCCTTGCCAGGCCAGTGTGAGATCAGTCGAGCGCAGTTGGAGCAACTTGCGCAGTTCCGTCGCCCGCCACGTCTGCTCACCGATGCGCACGGTTTTGGCTCGGCCACTTAGTGTTGTTTCGGTAATGGCCACGGCCGGCAGCATGGCTTGGGCTATGGCGGATTCGTCTTTTTTTGCCTTTTTGCTTGTTCCCCCTGCCGTCACTGCCGTTGTGTTCTGCAAATTCGTCCCTAAGCGTCCGTCCAGATCGATCAAACTAAAGTGGACCGTACGAACACTTTGGTTGTGGGCTTGGTCTTCTTCGGAACAGGGCACACTGATCAGATAAGGCCGTACCTGTCCCCAGACTTCACTGGCATCTTCAGTTTTTCCACCACAGGAAGCATGAAAAGCGGCCAGGATCGGCTGCCCTTGATGGGTCAGAATTTGTCCGCTCGTGGCTTGGATCGCCCGTTGTAAATGATACGTGTAGGTTGGCGTTTTCAGGACACCCCAGCGCGCTAGCCGTTCTTCCGGTGACAGCCAGACTTGGGTGCTGACGGTCGTGGTTAATGTTTCTCCGGCTTGGATTTTCCGCCAGGCATAGGTGCGGGCGGCCACGGCTTGGGCGTAGAGCGCTTGTTCGGGATCGTTGGGGGAAAGTTCACCGGCCAGAACACCGATGAGATAGGTTTCCATGGGTACTTGTTGCATTGCTCCATCTTTTTGTTCGATCGTGACCAGCGGTTCTGTCGGCAGGGGTTGACGTTGGGTATGGATGATCACATAGGGTACACCGATGGCGATGATGCTGAGTACAACGAGAATGCTGCCCGCAATGATCAGGTAGCGTCTCATAATCATCTCCTTTATCTCCGGGGCGACGGAAACCTTGACGATGTTCCTGTGTTTTTCATGAGTATGTGGTCTCGGCTTGTTTTATGAACCGAAAAGCAAAAAGCCCCCCTTTCGGGGAGCTTCGTTTTAGCTGGAATGCGTTCGCCCAATTTGGGCGCCGATGTGCTGCAGTTTGCTGACAATATCATCATAACCGCGTTCAATATGATGAATGCAACTGATTTCTGTTGTATCTTGGGCCGCCAGCGCCGCCACGACGAGGGCCGCACCGGCCCGCAGATCGGTCGCCTTCACGGGAGCACCATAGAGGCGCGGCACGCCTTGGACGACAGCAGAACTGCTTTCCACTTTGATCTGGGCACCCATACGTTTTAATTCGTCGACATGCATAAAACGATTTTCAAACACCGTTTCCGTAACGACGCTCGTACCTTGGGTGATCGCCAGCAAGGCCATCATCTGCGCTTGCATATCGGTGGGGAAACCAGGATAGGGTAAGGTTTTGATATCGACGGCCTTCAGGGGTTCACAGCTGCGTACACGGACGCTGCTGTCGTTTTCCTGTACATAGGCACCCATTTCTTTAAGCTTGGCCGTGATCGGTTTGACGTGATCGGCAATGACATTATCGATGAGCAGGTCACTTTGGGTGGCTGCGGCAGCGACCATATAGGAACCGGCTTCGATGCGATCGGGAATCGGTGTGTAATGGGTTCCGCGAAGCTGCTTCACACCTTCGATTTTGATCACGGTGGTGCCGGCACCTTTGATATGGGCACCCATGCTGTTTAAGTAATTGGCCAGATCGATGATCTCCGGCTCTTCAGCGGCATTTTCGAGGATGGTTTGTCCTTCGGCCAGCGCGGCGGTCATCATCAAGTGCTCCGTCGCACCGACGGAGGGAAAGTCGAGATAGATCTGCGCACCTTGCAGACGACGGCAACTGGCTTCCACATGGCCATATTCCATGCGTACCCGGGCGCCCATGGCTTCCAATCCTTTGAGGTGCAGATTGATCGGCCGGGACCCGATGGCGCAACCGCCGGGCAAGGAAATCCGTGCCCGACCATAACGGGCCAACAGCGGGCCAAGACAAAGAAAGGACGCACGCATCCGCCGTACAAATTCGTAGGGCGCTTCGACGGTACTGCTTTGTCCCGGGCGAATGACGATGTCTTTGTTTTGCCGGGCCACTTCACAGCCAAGGTGCTGCAGTACGGCGCAGGTGGTATCGACATCGGCCAGGCTGGGCACATCGGTCAGCACCGATTCGCCTTCGCCAAGCAGGGAGGCAATCAGCAGGGGAAGCACGGCATTTTTGGCGCTGCTGACACGAATCGTGCCTTGCAAGCGTCGTCCCCCGGTAATCAGAATTTTTGTATCATGCAATCGGCTTACCGCTTTTCGCTGTCATGCCATTGACGGGGGCATTCCAGTCAGCGGCGGCACCTCCTTTGGCTGTTCATCGCGCTAAAAACAGGAGCTCTTTCCACAGGCATCAGTATATGGCTTACCTGCCGATTTGACAAGCTTTTACGAATACCTGCCCGTTTCTTTTGCTGATGATCGCAGGGTGGTTAGCTTTCCGGCATAACGAGGGGATAGCCGACCGTAATATGGGTCTGTTGGTCCTTATCATAATAACGGCTTGTGGCCTGAATGTTGATGGCTTTGCCCCCAAGCTTCATACCACCGGGAAATGATGCGTTGTAGGCATTGTAGATCTCGCGATAGCCCTCACCGTTTTCCACCGGTTCGGCTTGCAGTTTGCGCCAGGTATCACGGATCAGTGAAGCTTGTTCCTCTTGCCCCAGTTCGCCGGGACGAACACCGTGGATCGCCACACTGTATTCAAATTGGCTGGAACGGCGGCTGAGATCGTTTAATGCTGTTGTCCAGGTAGCGCGCGCAAAGTCGGGAAAGCGCTGCTTTAATGCAATACTCAGATGTCCCCGGTCGCCTGTAATCTGCATGGTCATATCAATCCGCAAATCTTGCACATCATCGCTGATCAGTTGCGCAAAAATGCGATCGCCTTCCACTTTGACTTCGGTACGGACTTGATCATGGCCCCCCGCACTGGGCAATAAGGCCCGGTATTCCCGCTGCAAATAGGCTTCGGCGGCACTTTTCCGTTCGTCCGCACTCATGGTGATGGTATGGCGGCCGAGCGGTTGCTCCGGCAACGGTGCCCAGGCGCTGAGACGTCCGTCAATGACGTAGATGTTGCAGGCTTGCATGGCTGCATAGATCTGCTGGATCAACGGGGCTTCAACCGTTTTTTTGGCGGCTGCTCCCGCTTCACTGCCAGGCGATGAGATCTGCCTATTTTCCCGATCATCGGGATAGGGGAATTCTCCGGTTTGTTCGCGCAGTTGTTGGAACGTTGCTGTTTTTTGAATCGCCTGTGGCCAGGGCAAACGGGTAATATTAGCCAGTAAACTGTCGCCCAGTTCGCTAACGCTTTGCTCCAATTGGGGAATCTGGTGGATCACCCATTTGGCGCCTTGTCCGTCTTGGCGAAAAAGGAGAAGATAACTGATTAAAAGGATAATGAGCGTTTGTACTACCAGTTGGCTGATCAATCGTAACATGTTGGGACACCTTCTTTAGCTTTCCTTCCCTCTAGCATGCCCGCGGTGTCCCGGAAAATATACTTGCTGCTAACACAAAACCCCCTGGGTCAAAACGACCACAGGGGGTGTGTAAACGGATCAATTAATCGAATTTGGATACATCGATGCGCAGGAGCGCTCGCTTGAGGGCAAACTCGGCACGCGCTAAATCCGCATCTTCGGTGCCGCGCTTGGCTTCTTCGATCCGTGCTTCCGCACGGCGTCGGGCCGCTTCGGCGCGGGAAATGTCGATTTCGACGGGACGCTCAGAAGCATTGGAGAGTACGGTGACTTTGCCATCACCGACTTCCAAGAAGCCTCCGGTTACGGTCAACTTTTGGTTTTGTCCATCTTTGGTGTATTCAAGTACGCCGATCTGAAGTGCCGTGAGCAAGGGGGCGTGGTCAGCAAGAATGCCGATGCTGCCTTCTGCGCCCGGAGCGGACGTGAATTCAACATCGTCGCTGAGTACCAACCGCTCCGGGGTAACCACCTCAAGCCGGTAGGTCTTGTTGGCCATGGCTGGTCACTCCCCTCGTTAGGCCATTGTCTTGGCTTTAGCGACGGCCTCGTCGATCGTGCCGACCATGTAGAATGCACCTTCGGGCAGTTCGTCGTGTTTGCCTTCGATGATTTCTTTGAAACCACGGATGGTTTCTTTGATCGGTACGTATTTGCCGGGTGTGCCGGTGAAGGCTTCGGCGACGTGGAACGGTTGCGACAGGAAGCGTTGGATCTTCCGGGCGCGCGCCACGATCAGTTTATCATCGTCGGAGAGTTCGTCCATCCCGAGGATGGCGATGATGTCTTGCAGCTCTTTGTAGCGCTGCAGGACTTTTTGGACGCCCCGGGCCACGGTGTAGTGTTCCACACCGAGGATGTTGGGGTCGAGAATCCGCGACGTCGAGTCAAGGGGGTCAACGGCGGGATAGATGCCCAACTCGGCGATGGAACGGGAAAGAACCGTCGTCGCGTCAAGGTGAGCAAAGGCCGTTGCCGGCGCCGGGTCGGTCAAGTCGTCAGCAGGCACGTAGATGGCCTGAACCGACGTGATCGAACCGTTTTTCGTCGTCGTGATCCGTTCTTGCAATTGACCCATTTCGGTGGCCAGCGTCGGTTGGTAACCAACGGCGGAGGGCATCCGGCCGAGGAGCGCCGACACTTCGGAACCGGCCTGGGTAAAACGGAAGATGTTGTCGATAAAGAGCAACACGTCTTGGTTTTGGACGTCACGGAAGTATTCGGCCATGACGAGACCGGAAAGGGCCACGCGCAGACGGGCACCGGGCGGCTCGTTCATCTGACCGAAGACCATGGCAACGTTTTTCAAGATGCCGGACTCTTTAAATTCGTTGTACAAGTCGTTTCCTTCGCGGGTACGTTCACCGACACCGGCGAAGACGGAGAAACCGGAGTGCTCCATAGCGACGTTGTTGATCAGTTCTTGAATCAAAACGGTTTTGCCGACGCCGGCGCCGCCGAAGAGACCGACTTTACCGCCTTTGGCGTAGGGAGCCAGCAAGTCAACGACTTTAATCCCGGTTTCGAGGATCTGCGTTGACGGTTCCAGGTTTTCAAAGGTCGGAGCGGGACGGTGAATGGGCCAGAATTCTTGGGCATTCGTGTCACCGGCTTCGTCAATGGGCTCACCGAGAACGCTGAACATCCGGCCCAGTGTCGGCGCACCGACAGGCACGGAGATGGCTTTGCCTGTATCGAGGGCTTTCATACCGCGGGTCAAACCGTCGGTCGAGGACATAGCGACGCAACGGACGGAGTTGTTGCCGAGATGCTGCGCAACTTCCAGGGTGATGTTGATGTCGATGCCTTCGTAGTTCTCCTGGTCTTCGGTGCGCAGTTTAATGGCGTTATAGATCTCAGGCAGTTGACCCGGTTCGAACTGGATGTCGACAACCGGACCAATAACCTGAATGACTTTGCCGAAATTCATGGAACTTGCATACCTCCTCTAGGGAGTTGATCATTACGTGTTGTGATAAATGGCGGTAGGGCTTAGCCGAGGGCGGCGGCCCCGCCGACCACTTCGGAAATTTCTTTGGTAATGGCGGCTTGACGGGCGCGGTTGAAGGTCAAGGTCAGCTTGGCGATCATTTCCTTCGCGTTGTCCGTCGCCGAACCCATGGCGGTCATCCGTGCGCCATGTTCGGACGCTTTGGATTCCAGCAGTGCTCGGTAGATCTGCGTTTCCACATACTTGGGAAGCAGTTCATCGAGTACGCCTTCCGGGCTGGGTTCAAAAATGTATAAGGGGCCGACGGCAGCGTTGCCTTCACCTTCGGCGTCCTTGGCAGCCGGGATGGGCAGAAGTTGCATCTGTTGCGGACGCTGGGTCAGCGCCGAGACGAACTCGGTAAACACCAGATGGACTTCGTCAAACTGGCCTTCGCTGTACATGTCGATCACGGTTTTGGCAATTTCTTGGGCCGTGCCAAAGCTGATGTCTTCGCCAAGACCGACGTATTCAGCCATGATCGTCTTGTTCAGACGCTTGTACAAATCGCGGCCTTTGCGCCCGACGGGGATCAGGACCAAGTCGTTACGGTTTTTGAAGGCCGTATTGACGAGCCGCAAAATGTTCGTATTGTAGCCGCCGCAAAGTCCGCGGTCGGCAGTGACAACGATATAGGCGACTTTTTTGACCTCGCGGGTCTCGAGGAGCGGATGGCTCACATCCGAGGCGGCGCCGACGAGTCGGGAAAGGACGCCCTGAATCTCACGCGCAAAGGGACGGGCGGCGGTAACCTTGTCTTGCGCACGACGCAACTTGGCGGCCGCAACCATTTTCATCGCTTTGGTGATCTGCTGGGTGCTTTTGATCGATCGGATGCGGCGCTTAATGTCGCGCATTCCGGACATAAGGGTGTCACCTCACTTGTACGAGGGTAGCAAACCCGTTGGTTCCTATGTCGCTGGGCCGCACGTACCTAGATACAGATACAGCAGGCCGGGCAGTCGTTCCCCCTATGGGCTTTCCGAACCGGACATACGCACAGGCGGAACGACTATGTGCCTTGTCTTAGCTGACAAAGGTTTTCTTAAACTCTTCGATAGCGGCTTTCATCGTCGCTTTCAGATCATCGCCGAGCGATTTTTTCTCGCGGATATCGGCGAGGATCTGCGCCTTCGAGGAACGCACAAATTTCAGCAGGCCTTCTTCAAAACTAAGTACTTCGGCCACTTCGATATCGTCGAGGTAGCCTTGGGTAGCTGCAAAGATGACCACAACTTGTTCTTCAACCGACATGGGAACATATTGTGCTTGTTTGAGCACTTCCACCATGCGTTGACCGCGGTTGAGGCGGGCTTGGGTCGCTTTGTCCAGGTCGGAACCGAACTGCGCAAAGGCGGCCAATTCACGGTATTGGGCCAGATCGAGACGCAGCGTACCGGCGACTTGTTTCATCGCTTTAATCTGCGCCGCACCACCGACGCGGGAGACGGAAAGACCGACGTTGATGGCCGGACGGATACCGGAGTTAAACAGGTCGGACTCCAAGAAGATCTGACCATCGGTGATGGAGATGACGTTCGTCGGAATGTAGGCCGACACGTCACCGGCTTGGGTCTCGATGATCGGCAGCGCCGTCAGCGAGCCACCGCCCATTTCGTCGGACAGTTTGGCTGCCCGTTCGAGCAAGCGGGAGTGGAGATAGAAAACGTCGCCAGGGTACGCTTCGCGACCGGGAGGACGACGGAGCAGCAAGGAAAGTTCGCGGTAAGCGACAGCTTGCTTGGACAGGTCATCATAGATGACCAGTGCGTGCTGGCCGTTGTACAGGAAGTATTCACCCATCGCGCAACCGGAGTACGGTGCGATGTACAAGAGCGGCGCCGGATCGGAAGCAGCCGCCGAGACGACGATGGTGTAATCCATTGCGCCTTTTTCTTCCAACGTCTTGACGACGCCGGCAACGGTTGATGCTTTTTGACCAACAGCGACGTAGACGCAGATCACGCCTTGACCTTTTTGGTTGATGATCGTGTCGATGGCGACAGCCGTTTTACCGGTCTGACGGTCACCGATGATCAGTTCCCGCTGACCGCGGCCGATGGGAACCATGGCGTCAACGGCTTTGAGACCGGTTTGCAGCGGCTCATGAACGGACTTCCGTTTGATGACGCCGGGTGCTGGCGATTCGATCGGGCGGAATTGTTTGGCGTTGATCGGGCCTTTGCCGTCGACAGGTTGCCCCAACGGGTTCACGACGCGACCGACCAGTTCCGGACCAACGGGAACTTCCACGATACGGCCTGTACGTTTAACCGTGTCGCCTTCTTTGATTTCCGTATAGGGACCAAGGATAACGCAACCGATGTTATCTTCTTCGAGGTTCAACACCATACCGTAGACTTGACCCGGGAACTCCAAGAGTTCGCCGGCCATGGCTTTTTCCAAACCGTAGATGCGGGCGATGCCGTCACCTACTTGAATGACGGTGCCGGACTCGGCAGCTTCCAGCGGTTTTTCATAGCGCTCGATCTGCTGCTTAATAATGGCGCTGATCTCTTCTGGACGTAAACTCATGGACGGTTCTTCACCCCTATTCTCGTGCAAGCGGCAACTGCCGGCGCAAGCGCGACAGGCGGTCTGCCACTATTTAACATTAGTTAGCTGTTGGCAGTGGCGCGCGCTGCAGCGTGGCTTTGAGGTCACGCAGTTTGCCGGCGATGCTGCCGTCGATGATCAGGTCGCCAATAGCGATGATCATGCCGCCAAGCAGGCTTGCATCGACCTTTTGTTGCAGGACGACGGTTTTACCTGTGGCTGAAGCGAGTTGTTCTTTTAACTTGGTTACCTGTCCGTCACTGAGAGCGACAGCGCTGGTGATATTGACATGGGCGATGTTGCGTACCTGGTTGGCCAGGAGTACGTATTCGCGGTAGATGTCGGCAAAATACGTCTCGCGACGCCGATCAATGACGAGCAAGATAAAGGCGCGGGCAGTAGCAGAGAATTGGGCCTGAGCCAGCAACTTCTCAACCAGTGCTTTTTTTTCAGCGACGATAATGGACGGGTGGAAGAGTACACGCTTGAGTTCCGCATTTTCTTCCAGCAGGGCGACAAAACTGCCCAATTCCTTTTCCAGTTGGTCGAGCGCCTTGTTTTCGACGCCGATGTCCAAGAGTGCTTGGGCATATCGGCGTGCTACAGCTCCAGTTAGCATGGCAAATTCCCCACTTCGCGGATCGCTTCATCCATGAGCTGGGCTTGCGTTTGGGCATCGATGTTCTTTTGGATGATCTTTTCAGCCGCCAGCATCGACAAGTTCACAGCGTAGTTGCGTACATCTTCCAGGGCTTTTTGCTTTTCCCGCTCGATTTCAGCAATCGCTTTTTGTTTCATGCTTTCCGCCTCGGCTTGGGCGGCGGCGACGATATCATGGGCACTTTCCTCGGCCGTCTTTTTCGCGGCTGCGAGGAGTTCATGGGCCTCTTGACGGGCCTTTTTCTGCTCTTGCGAGTAATCTGCACGCAGTTTGGCTGCTTCTTCGAGGTCTAACTCAGCACGTTTGATTTCAGTCTCAATTTTCGTGCGACGGTCATCGATGGCCTTCAAAATCGGGTTAAAGGCTACCGCTTTCAGAAGCGCTACCAGGAGCAGGAAGCTGGCGAGCATCGCGAAAAAGGTCGCGTTCAGGTTCAGGGCTTCTAGCATTGCACAACCTCCCAAGTGGAGAACGATAGGGAACGATATCCGTCCGTTATGCGGTCTTCAGACATGATGCCTGGCCACATTCGCGACGGCAACCGGGAATGGAAACCGAGATTACTTGCTGCCGATGTTGTAGAGCAAGAAGGCGATAACAACGGTGATGATCGGCAGAGCTTCGATCAGACCAACGGAGATAAACATGGTGGTTTGCAGTACGCCGCGCGCTTGCGGTTGACGAGCAATACCTTCAACCGTTTTGGCTGTAACCATACCGTTACCAATGGAGGCACCGAGTGCAGCCAGACCCACTGCGAGACCTGCACCTAAGAGAGCTAAAGCTTTGACTTCCACGAAAAGACCTCTCCTTTCAAAATCACCAAAATAATCATGGTATGTTGATGTGTCGGGCATGTAGCCCTTCCCATTTCAGGGACTGGTCAGCGGTCTGCATGCAGACCGGGATGGGGCGGACTGGGGCCGCCGGGATTAATGTCCGTCGGCCGCTTCGCCGATGGCTTGGGAAATGTAGACGATCGTCAGCACGGTGAAGACGAAGGATTGGATGACGCCGACGAAGGTGGAGAAGGCTAACCATACGACGTGGGGAATAAATCCACCCAGTACGTAGGTTAAACCAAAGGGGATAAAGGTCAACAGTACGGCGATCAAAACTTCACCGGCGTAGATGTTGCCATATAGACGGAAAGCCAGCGTCACCGGCTTGGTCACCAGTTCAACTGCATGCAAAGGGAAGAACGCCCAGTGCGGTGCGAAGAAGTGGCCAAAGTAGTGAGCGCCGTTGTACTTGATGCCGTAGTATTGGGCCAAGACGATCGTCAGGGTGGCCAAGGCCAAGGTGGTGTTTAAGTCGGCTGTTGGCGAAGCCATGTTCCCCCCTGCCTTGATGTGGCCGATTTCAAAGGTCAGGTTCGGGAAGAGCCCCAGGATGTTGGAGAAGAAAATGAACATGATCAGCGTTACCAGGTAGCTGAGCAAGCCGGCCATCTTCTTGTAGTCGCAGTTTTCGGCAACGAGTCCGCGGACAAAGTCGATGATGATTTCCCAGACAGCGACCAAACGGCCCGGTACACCAGTCGTCGCCGCCCGTCCGGCCATTGCCCCGAAGATTACCATAAAGATAATGACGATCCAAGTCATCACGAGGGTGTCCGCCCAAAAGTCCATCCCCAAGAAGTGCCATAAAGTTCTAGCGTGTTCCATGTTGTTTTCTGTTTCACTCCTTTCTCTGCGTAATTTCGGTATCGGCTCGTTGCGTCTCCACCCATCCCAGGAAGATGGAATAGAGGTGATAGCTGATCAAGCCGATTCCCGTAGCAAGGAGGTCAAACAGCCGGGGGTTTTGAAAAGCAATCAGCAGCGCCAGTGCCCCCAGCGCAAACCGCGACAGGGAACTAAGTTGAATGCTGCGCACCGCTTGTGCGGCCGGTTGTTCCTCCATGCGGCGAAGCCGCAGAATGAGTAGCCAGGAAGCCAGGAGCCCCGATGTCAACCCGAGGGCGAAACCGGCTGGCCACGCTGGTGTATCAACAAAAGGCACGAGCGCCAGGCAAGTACCCACCCCGAGGAGCGCCTGTCGCCACAGCCGTGCGAGAAGCCTGGATAGTTCCATGTTCGGCCTCATCCTCTCTCTCGATGAACAAGCGTTCCCTGGAATCAGGTACCGCCGTTTTTCGATGGGCCGTTGGTTGGCGAGGTACCGAACTTACGTTCGTCTTCGCGATAGTGTTTTTTTACCAGATGGTAGACGCTGAAAAACCCGCTGGCTACGCCCACCAACACGCCACAGAGCATGAGCCACGGGTCTGTCCCCAATTGGGTGTCTGCATAACGGCCGGCCATAAAACCAAGAACGACGGAAGCAGCAAATTGGGTACCGATCGACGAAACCAAGGCGATCGCCTTAAACGTGCGTCGTGTGTCACGCATAGAGCTCGTCAACGCGCTTCCTCCTACTTCAAGCTTCCCATCGTTATCCTCTCCTGGTGAATTGTCATTCATACCTCACCGGGAGCTATCGATTTAGGCCCGTCCTTTTTATTCCGACATAACCTATTCGGGGCGAAATTCGAAAATCCTGTTAGGATTCAAAAAAAACTTGGCGAGTACACAAAAATACAATCGACGACATCGGGGCGCCCGGTTCGCATCCGCCTTTTTTCTACGCTACGCTCGCGGGATAAAGGCGTCGGGTCGTTCCCCCGTAAGGCCAAAGTGATAGGCGATGGCTTGGGCGATGCGCTGCGATGCCTGGCCGTCACCGTAGGGATTCACCGCATTGGCCATGGCTCCATAGGCCAGGGGATCGCTTAGCAGCGTCAGCGCCTCACGGACGATCAGCGCGCCGTCGGTCCCGACCAGCTTCACCGTCCCGGCTTCCACCGCTTCGGGGCGTTCCGTCGTATCCCTAAGGACCAGGACCGGTTTGCCCAGCGACGGTGCTTCTTCTTGCATACCGCCGGAGTCCGTCAAGATCAAGGTAGAGCGTGCCATAAGGTTGACAAAGGGCTCATAATCCATCGGCTCGATCAAGTGAACGCGGTCAAGGTCGCCGAGCACTTCCGCCACCACACGTCGAACGGCCGGGTTTTTATGCACCGGGAAAATCACCACCGCCTTGGGCCGCGTTTCGATGATCGTCTTGAGCGCCGTATAGACCTGGCGCATCGGCTCACCAAGGTTTTCCCGGCGGTGCGTCGTCACCAGCAGCACTTCCTGCTTCGCAAAATCGATGGCATTAAGGGCCGGGTCGGCAAAGGTGTAATCGGGGCGAACGGTGGCCAGCAAGGCGTCGATAACCGTGTTGCCCGTGATATAAATGCCCGACGGGGCGACGGCTTCTTGCAGCAGGTTTTGCTCCGATGTGGCCGTGGGCGCAAAGTGCAATTCAGCGATGGCACCGGTCAAACGACGATTCATCTCTTCGGGAAAGGGCGAGTACTTGTTGCCCGTTCGCAGGCCCGCTTCAACGTGCCCAACAGGAATCTGCTGGTAATAGGCGGCCAGCGATGCGATAAAGGTGGTCGTCGTATCGCCGTGGACAAGCACCAGATCGGGCTTTTCACGGGTAAAGACGTCGCGCAGCCCCAGAAGCGCCCGGCTGGTCACATCGTACAGTGTTTGTTCCGGCGCCATGATGTTCAGATCTTCATCAGGAACAATGGAGAACAAGCGCAGCACTTGATCGAGCATCTCCCGGTGCTGGGCCGTAACGGCTACACGGGACCGGATCGGCTCGCCATAGGCTTCTAAGGCTTTCACCACCGGCGCCATTTTGATCGCTTCCGGACGGGTACCAAAAACAGAAAGGACGGTAATCGGTGAGCGCACGCAGTTTCATCTCCTCATCATCTGGAAAAAGTGCGATGAGGGGAGTATCCCCCCTCATCATCACGTCGCCTCTGGGGTCGCCTCCGTGCGTGGGTGATGGACCACTTCGATCCCGGGGGCCAGCGCCAGCCAGTCACAATCCATCGGATAATCGCGGGCATAGACCACGCGGGTGATACCGGCGGCAATGATCAACTTTGAACATTCGGCGCAGGGACGATCGGTCACATAGATGGTGGCATTTATTCGATCTTCCGGGTCACATTCCATCAATGCGTTCACTTCCGCATGAATGGTACGCACACAATGATTGTCGCGCATCAAGCATCCTTCGTCAAGACAATGGGGCAATTGCGGCGGGCTACCATTGTAGCCGGTCGCTTTAATTTTTTTATCTTTGACGATGACGGCGCCGACAAAACGGCGGGGGCAGGTGCTCCGGCTCCCGACTTCAAAGGCGATGTCGATAAAATAGCGATCCCAATCTTTGCGCATCTGCATCGTATCTCTCCCTTGATCGTTGGATGGGCCGGTCATCGTCTTATTCGCCTTCGTAGAGCGGGAACCGCCCACAAAGGTCCGCCACGATCGCCCGGGCTCGGTTCATGGCGTCTTCGCTGCCGTCGGTCAAGGTGCAATCGATCGCTTCGGCGATTTTGGCCATGGCCGCTTGATCCATACCGCGGGCCGTCGACGCCGGCGTACCGATCCGGATGCCGCTGGTGACAAAGGGGCTTTGGGGATCAAAGGGAATCGCGTTTTTATTGACGGTGATGTTGACTTCATCGAGGCGATGCTCCGCCGCTTTGCCGGTTAGGTTTTTGTTGCGCAGGTCCACGAGCATCAAGTGGTTATCGGTCCCGCCGGAAACGAGCGTAAAATCGCGGGCGACAAGCGCATCGGCCAGGGCCGCTGCATTTTCTTTGATCTGCTGTTGATAGGTCACAAAACCAGGGTCCATCGCTTCTTTAAACGCGACTGCTTTGGCCGCGATGATGTGCATCAGCGGACCGCCTTGCAAGCCGGGGAAAATCGCTTTGTTGACTTTGGCGGCCCAGGCTTCTTTGCAGAGGATCATGCCGCCGCGGGGCCCGCGCAAGGTTTTGTGCGTCGTCGTCGTGACAAAATCGGCATAGGGCACCGGGTTGGGATGGAGGCCGGCAGCGACCAGGCCGGCGATGTGGGCCATATCGACCATGAACATGGCGCCCACTTCATCGGCAATGGCGCGGAACCGAGCAAAATCAAGCGTACGCGGATAGGCGCTGGCACCGGCCACAATCAGTTTGGGCCGCGATTCTTTGGCGATGCGCAGCACTTCATCATAATCGATCCGTCCCGTATGTTCACCGACACCGTAGGACACAAAGTTAAAGTATTTCCCCGATAAGTTGACCGGCGAACCATGGGTCAAGTGCCCGCCATGGGCTAAGCTCATGCCCAGCACGGTGTCGCCCGGTTCCAGACAAGCAAAATAAACACCGATGTTGGCGTTGGCACCGGAATGGGGCTGCACGTTGGCATGTTCCGCACCAAAAAGTTGTTTGGCCCGCTCAATGGCCAGCGTTTCCACTTGGTCCACGAACTCACAACCGCCGTAGTAGCGTTTGCCCGGATAGCCTTCGGCATACTTGTTGGTCAGCACCGTACCGGCCGCTTCCAATACGGCTTCACTGACAAAATTTTCGGATGCGATCAGTTCGATGTTGTGCTGTTGACGGTGTTGCTCCTGGCCGATCAGTGCGGCCACTTCCGGATCGACTTGGGTGAGATGATTCCAGTTATTCATGTTGGTTCCTCCACTTTTTGATCTCGCTTTGCTTGGTTGCCCGCGCAAGCATGTACTGATATTGCTGTGATTAAGGCCGGCTATAGCAAGCGCGTTCGCCACCGATCAATTTAGGCCGCGTTCGGGCCGCATTGAGCCGGGCTTGACCGATCTGGCGCCGTTGCAAGCGAACCGGCACGGCTACGGGCCGCAAATGCATCCCGATCATCGTTTCACCGATATCCAATCCGGCATGGGCTTGTACCTGGGCGATGACCACCGGTTCGACAAAAGCCGCCATCGCTGCTGCTGCCAATGCACCGCCGGCCTGCGCCACCGGGTACACGGTCACTTCTTCCAAGTGCGGATAGATTTGCAACAGTGCGCGCTCCACGACCAGGGCACGATTCAAGTGCTCACAGCACTGGATCGCTAAAAAGATGTTTTTTTCACGGACGGCGCTCTGCAAACCGGCCAAAATCGCCTGGGCCGCTTCGGCCGATCCGGACGTACCGATGACCCTGCCGATCACTTCCGACGTACTGCAACCTACGACAAGGATCTGTCCGGCCTGCAGCGCTGCGATGCGGCAAAGCTCTTCCGCCGCATCGCGTACTTGGGCCTCGATCGCTTCGCTCACCCCAGTCGCCTCCTTCACTTAGCGCTCTAAGGCAGCGATCTTGTCCAGCCGCTTGGCGTGACGCCCCCCGGCAAATTCCGTTGTTACAAAAGCTTGGACGATCTCGCGCGCCAGTTCCGGTCCCGTTACCCGTCCACCCAAAGCCAGCACATTGGCATCATTATGTTCCCGTGCCATCCGTGCGGAGTAGGGCTCATGGCAAAGGGCAGCCCGGATCCCGGCAATTTTATTGGCGGCGATCGAAATGCCGATTCCGGTGCCGCAAACCACAATTCCGCGATCGTAATCACCGGCGGCCACAGCACGAGCCACTTTTTCACCGTAGTCCGGATAGTCCACCGACTGTTCCGAATCCGTGCCCAGATCGATAATCTCCAACGAACCCCCGTCGGCATCCGCGTTTTGGAGTCCCTGTAAAAAACCTTTTACTTCTTCTTTGAGCCGGAAGCCACCATGATCGCTGGCGATCGCAATGCGCATGATCATCATCCTATTCTTTCTGCACAAAATAATTTTAGATAAACATAAATTCGTTCGACATCCATTGGGCTATTCCCTTTTATCCTGATAAAAAACCGCAAAAAAAGCATCGACTTTGCCTGGTAGCCGATGCCTTTGACGAAGCTTACAACGGTCCTTCCGTTCGACGCAGCCGCGCCAACAGTGCCTGCAGCGCCGCAGTGAGTTCATCCGCACAAGCTTGATAGACTTCCTCATCGCCACCGTACGGGTCGGATACATCGCCGCTGCTACCGGCAAAGGCCAGCAGCTCATGAATTTTATGGGCATGCTCCGGCATGCGCTCACAAAGAAGCTGGCGATGGCGACCTTCCATCGTTAACACCAAGTCACTCTCAGCGACCAAGTCCAGTTGCACCGGCGTTGCGCGATGACCGGCCAGACTGATCCCGCGCTTGGCCATCACTTTTTGCGCCATCAACGATGCCGGCGCGCCACCGGCAGCAAAAATACCGGCCGATCGGATCGTCATGGTTCCCGCCGGTTCCTCCGCAAGCATCTGCTCCGCCAAGGCCTGCGCCATGGCACTGCGACAAGTGTTGCCAAAACAAACCAATAAAAGTTGCACCCGTTACCGCCCTCCGCTTCCTGCTTTCGATCATGGGCCCATGCCTAACCATAGCTTACCGCCGAGCACAAGCAAAAGCAAGCCGCCGGCCACCTGGGCAACACCGCCCATACGCTGCCCTGCATGGCGCCCCAACAAACTGCCGCCGAAACTCATCAAACCGGCGGCGGCGCCGATGCCCAGATACAAGGCGTTTTGCATCACACCGAGCGTCCCTAAGCCCACGCCGACGGTGAGGGCATCCAAACTGACACCAAACGCCAAAAGAACCAACTCCAGCACCGTCATCTTCGCGGCCGGCAGCGAACCGTCCCGGGCCGGTTGACAAGCAGTCCAGATCTCCCGCAGACCTAACCCCACAAACAGCAAAGCAACGGCCGGTCCGGCCCACTCACCGACAAACCGGCCCAACAGTGTACCAATCCACGTGCCGCCCCAAGGCATGCATACATGAAAAAAGGCCACGAGCAGCGCAAAACTTATAAGCGTGCGTAGTTGCACACCGCGCAACCCGATGCCGATCGCCACCGTACACGCATCGGCACTGAGCCCCAGCGCGAGACCGCCGATCATCCATGGATCCCAGACCACGCGATACGCCCCCTCGCTCTCCGGCTACCTCCTTACGTTATATGCCGGATTGCCTGCCGGCCATACGCGGCCACCAGCGCTTTTGCAGAGACGATTCATCAGGGCAGCACCGATACCTTCGGCTGGGTAGGTTTCGGCGACAATCATTGCCGCATCGGTATGATCAAAGGCACGCAAAGCGCGGAAGAGTTTTTTGGCGACCGTTGTCAATTGACCTCGCCGGCCGACGATGCCGACAATCAAGTGACCGGAACGGTACAGCACCCCTTCCGCCGATTCCGGCCGTACCAAAAGATCGCCCAGTTCCCGCAAGGTCTCCTCGGAGATCAGCAACCCCAGCGTCCCCCCTGCCGGAGGCGCTGCAATCGTACGGCGCAGCAGCGCCACTTGCGCTTCCCAAGGGCCGGGCAGCAAAAACACGTCCGCCGAAGGTGCGTAGTGGGTATATTTCATCCCTGGCGCTCGCGGTGCTTCTCCCACCGGATCGCCGACCGGCTCACCGGCCCGTTCCTGTTCCGACACGCCTTCCCCCTGCAAGCGTCCACCAGGCAGCAGCGGTCGCAACATATCGGCCGTAATGCCACCGGGCCGCAAGATCGCCGGCGGATCGACGGTCACATCGAGAACCGTCGACTCGACACCGACGGCGCAAGGACCGCCGTCAACGATCCCGTCGATACGCCCGCCCAGATCTTCGAGCACATGCACCGCATCGGTTGGGCTCGGCTTGCCGGAGCGATTGGCCGAAGGCGCCGCCACCGGCACACCGGCGGCACGAATCAAGGCTTCCGCCACGGGATGGGCCGGCCAGCGCACCGCCACAGTCGGTAATCCAGCCGTGACTTCCGCCGGTACCAGCGGCGATGCCGGCAAAATCAAGGTGAGCGGTCCCGGCCAAAAGCATTCAGCCAAGCGCTTTGCCAACGGGGGCAACCCCGTAATCAGCGGTGTCAAGGCCGCCCAGTCAGCGATATGCACAATCAGCGGGTTATCGGCAGGCCGACCTTTGGCCGCAAAAATGGCTTGTACCGCCTGCGCGTCCAGGGCATTGGCCCCTACGCCATAGACCGTTTCCGTCGGAAAGGCGACCAATCCCCCCTGGCGCAAGATCGCCGCCGCCGGCACGACGGCTTCCGCGACGGCCTCCGTCGTTGCTTGTTGCGGATCAACCTGCCATTGTCTTGTATCTTTCACGCTTATTTCGCCTCCCGACGATGCCACTGACCAACCACTACACGATCGAGCCCGGCCATATCGGCAATGACGCGCACACCGGCAAAGCCTTGCGCCCTCATCAGTCCCGCCACATCGCTTCCCTGGTCACAGCCGATTTCCACGACCAGCCAACCACCCGGCAAAAGCAACGCTGCTGCCTGGGGCACCAACCGGCGGTAACAGAGGAGACCGTCATCACCGCCATCAAGGGCCAGGTGGGGCTCAAAGCCGACCACTTCCCGCTGCAACCCCGCCAGATCACCGGTGCAAATATAAGGCGGATTGGACAGGATCATCGCCGGACGTTCACCCCGATCCAGCACGGGTTGCAGCAAATCACCCGGCAGCCACGTAATTTGCCCATTTACGCCGTGGCGTCGGCCGTTTGCCCGGGCCACCGCCAGGGCGGCTTCCGAACGATCGATCGCCAGCACCGTCCGGTCCGGCAGTTCCCGCGCCAGCGCCACAGCAATCGCCCCGGAACCGGTACCGACATCGACAATCGACCCCGGCAAGGCCGTCGCCGGGTCGCGCAGCAAGGCCAGCGCCGTTTCCACCAACACTTCCGTGTCGCCCCGCGGGATCAGCACGTCCGGTGTCACAGCAAAATCCAGGCCCCAGAATTCCTGCTGTCCCGTAATGTATTGCAGCGGCCGGCCGCAGCAGCGCTCGGCGAGCCACCGCGACCACTGCTGCTCCGTTTTTTCTTCCAGAGGATCGCGCAAGCGCGCCAAAAGCCCCGCCCGCCGGAGACCCAGCAGCGAGGCCAATAACACTTCGGCTTCCAGCCGCGGCGAAGGGATGGCCGCTTCTGTAAAAGCCGCTACCCCCTGCCGCAATGCCTCGCCGATGGTTTTTTGCTTATTCAATGTCTTTCAACTTCTCCGCTTGATCTGTCGTCACCAAGGCATCGATGACCTCTGTCAGATCGCCGTCCAAGATCGTGTCCAGTTTGTGCAGCGTCAAGCCGATGCGATGATCCGTCACGCGCCCTTGGGGAAAGTTATAGGTGCGGATGCGCTCGGAACGATCGCCCGATCCAACTTGGGACTTACGCACGCTGGCCATTTCCCCTTGCTGTTCTTCCTGGGCTTTTTCCAACAACCGCGCCCGGAGCACACGCATGGCCTTATCCTTGTTTTTCAACTGGGATTTTTCATCTTGGCAGGAAACGACAACGCCCGTCGGTATATGGGTAATCCGCACCGCTGATTCGGTTTTGTTAACGTGCTGGCCACCGGCACCGGAGGCGCAAAACACATCGATGCGCAGTTCATTGGGATTGATGTCGATCTCCACTTCTTCCGCTTCCGGCAAGACGGCGACCGTCGCTGCCGACGTATGGATACGACCGCTGGCTTCGGTTGCCGGTACCCGCTGCACCCGGTGTACCCCGGACTCGAACTTAAGCTTGGAGAAGGCGCCGCGCCCTTCGATCAGGAAGATCACTTCTTTGAAACCGCCGATGTCGGTATAGTTGGCCGACAACAATTCCGTGCGCCACCCCTGCCGATCGGCGTAGCGCGTGTACATGCGATAAAGATCACCGGCAAACAGCGCCGCTTCTTCACCACCGGTACCGGCGCGCACTTCGACGATGACGTTCTTTTCATCGTTGGGATCTTTGGGCAGCAGCAACAGCTTCAGCGATTGTTCCAGCGCCGCCCGGCTTTGGGCCAATTCTTTGAGCTCCGCTTCAGCCATCTCGCGCATCTCCGGATCGTCTTCGGCCAGCATCAGTTCGGCCGTTTCCTGATCGGCCAAGATGCCCTTATACTGCCGGAACACTTCGACGATTTCCGTCATTCCGGCTTGCTGCTTGGCGTGACGTTGCCACGATGCTTGATCATTGATCACTTCGGGGTCACTGAGCAGCGACGTTAGTTCTTCATAGCGCTGCTCCAACACTTCTAATTTATCAATCATGCCACTCTCACCTGCTTTGCTTGAACTTCCCATTTTCGATTCTCTTTTACGTCGTGGCGTACGTACTTAGCGCCGTACGGCCTGGAGTGCATGAATCGCCACTTCCACTTGCTGATCATCGGGCTCCCGCGTCGTCAAGCGCTGCAACCAAAGCCCCGGTAAGATGAACAAGCGCACCAGCCCCATCGCGGGATACTTGCCGGAAAGCTTGATCAACTCATAACTGATCCCCGCCACCAGCGGCACCAAGGCCAAGCGAAAAAGTACTTTCATGGCCAGCGCCGCATCGGGCAACAACGAAAAGACCAAGATCTTCAAGACCATCACAAAAAGCAAAAAACTGGTGCCACAGCGCGGGTGCTCCGTCGTGTAGCGCTGGGCGTTATCGACGGTCAGTTCCACACCGGCTTCATGGGCATGAATCACTTTGTGCTCAGCACCATGATATTGAAACACCCGCTGGATCTCGGGCATGCGCGCCATCAACAAAATGTAGGCAAAAAAAACGCCGATCCGGACGATACCTTCCAACAGATTCTGCAAAAAGAGATTAGGCACCCAAGCGCGCACCAAATGGGCCGCCGATGTGGGCACCACAATAAATAAAAAGGCACCGGCGAGCATGGCAATGGCGATGGTAACCGCAATCTCGGTACTGCTCAGTTGCTCTTCTTCGTCCTCACCTTGCTGGCTGGCCGAAAAGGAAAGCGCTTTGATGCCCAGCACCAGCGCATCGATTAACGCCCCCGTACCGCGCAAGATGGGCGTCTTCATCAACCAAGACGCATTGAGCCAAGAAGCGATCGGCTGCCGCTGCACCACAATGCTGGCATCGGGACGGCGAACGGCGATGGCCATTTCGTCGGGACCACGCATCATCACGCCTTCAATCACGGCTTGCCCGCCGTAGGTAAAGTTCCCCATAAGCGCCTCCTTTGCATAGAAAAATAGCAGAGCACAAAAGAGCTCTGCTACACGGCTTACATACCGTATTTCTTCTTGAACTTGTCGACCCGTCCACCGACCTCAACCAGACGAGATTTCTTGCCGGTGTAAAAAGGATGGCATTTGGAACAGACATCCACTTTGATTTCTTTGCGCGTCGAGCCTGTTTCAAATGTTTCACCGCAGGCGCACATCACGTTGCTCCGAAAATAATTCGGATGGAGCCCTTCTTTCACAGGGTTCACCTCTTTCCCACCCAGACCAGACCGATCGGCCGAGCCATACTTCAGCAAATTATAACAGAAAGGATTGTACCATAGGTCAAAGAATGGTGCAAGTGGGAATTTAATTGCCTTTGGCAGCGGTGCTCACATAGGCCGCCGGATTCACCGCCCGGCGCTCGACTTGTACTTCCCAATGCAAATGCGGTCCGGTGGATATTCCCGTCGAACCAACCTCACCAATCACTTCACCGCGCGTGATTTCGTCGCCTTGGCGAACCGCCAGGCGTGACAGATGACCGTAGATGGTGCGCACGCCATAGGCATGCTCCAGAATCACCGTTTTCCCATAGACCGGCCGCCATCCGGCATAGGTTACCTTGCCGGTTTGGGCAGCGCGGATCGGTGCACCGGTTTCACGGGCAATGTCCAGACCGTGATGGAATCCTCGCCGGCGCGGTCCAAAGGAGGAGGTAATGACACCCACGAGAGGCGGGCGCATGGCCGAAAGCAACGCTCCCCGTGACGGGTAGATCGTTCGTGGCTCTCTCTTTTCCTTGGCTTGCCGATCACCATCGGGGGGCAAACCCGCTACGTCCTGCTCTACGTCATCGCCACGTCCGTCCCGATCAAGTTCGCCTCCACCCAGGGCATCTTCCGCGTCCTCGGGAGACTGCAATTGCAAATTTTGTCCCGGATAAATGGGGTTGCTTGGCGTCAGACCGTTTAGTGCAAGCAACCGTTCGACAGGTATATGGTTGGTACGGGCAATCGTATACAGCGTTTCTCCGGAACGTACAATGTGGAACTTCGAAGCTTCCGCGCGCTGCCGGTTATCACCGGTTGCACCTTGCACCGGAACGTTCATGGCCACCGTTGTTACCGGTTGCCCTGCTTCCGCCTCACCTTTGAGTAAGCGTGCCACTTCATCATCATCCAAGCCGGCCTTTACCGGCGGTGAGGACTGAAAAACATCAGCGATAGCCTCCGTCCACGCGGAGCTTACAGCGGGCACGGCCAAACTGACGGACGTCCACAGGCAAAAAAGTAAGAGACACGAAACAGCCTTGGGACCGTTGGTGTCTCTTTTGTTCGAAACCATAGTTATGAACAATCACCTCGGATCATTGCGGTCCCGATGATAGATTGCCCATCTTCAATATGCATTATACATTGACCGGTTGCGATTCATGCAACTACGGTGTGATGCTTTACTAACGCAACCGCTTCCGTTACGCCACATAGGATGATGCTGCGTTACGACGTTGCTGCCGGCCCTGCTGCCGCTGCAGCGCCCACCGGCGCACCGGATAGTAGGTAAGGCCATAGGCAATCGTACTGCTGACAGCGCTGCCGGTCACATAAGCCAAACCGGCACTTTGCCAAAACTGCCACGTCATCAGATCATGCGATTGAATCCCTTGCGCTCCATAGCCAGATGCATCACCAAGCACTAACGTGCCGATGGCCATATTTGTGGCCATGAACAACGGAATTGCCCATTTAAACATCAGTGCCGTCAACACCGCAGCGACACGATTGCCTTTGAGCAACGCCGCAAAGGCATAGGCGGCCAAGACACCAATACCAAAAAAAGGGCCAAAGCCAGAAGCAAAGCCCAAGGCTACGCCTCGCGCCAGAGGTTCCGGTTGATCACGCAAACGCAACAATCGCAAATACTGCAATCGCAAGTAGCGCTTAAAATTCTGCCACCGCTTCATGGCTATCCCCGCCATTTCTTCTTGGTGCAACGATGCCTTTGCATGTTGTCATTCCTACGGTTTATTATGCCTCAAATTCAGGGTTGGTGCAACCTTGACGGCCCAGTCCGAAAAAGGGCTTTTTATCTAAACGGTGTAACGCATTGATGAAGCGCACCGTGCCTGTCCGTCCACGAATGACGAGCGTGTGCGTATGGGCACCTTCGGCGGTGAACTTGACTCCTTTGAGCAGGCTGCCGTCGGTGATGCCGGTGGCCGCAAAAACCACACCGTGGCCTTGGACCAGATCATCCATGGTCAACAGTTTCCGGGGATCATCGAGGCCCATGGTGCGACAACGAGCTTCTTCTTGCTCATTTTCCGGCCAAAGACGCCCTTGCATCTCCCCGCCGAGACAACGAATCGCCGCCGCCGCGATGACGCCTTCCGGTGCACCGCCGATCCCCATCATGATATCGATCCCGGAATCGGGAAACGCCGTCGCCACGGCCGGCGCCACGTCACCGTCACCGATCAGGTGAATCCGCGCACCGGCAGCACGCACCGAGTGGATCAACGCTTGGTGACGAGGCCGATCGAGAATCACCACCGTCAGGTCTTCCACGTCTTTGCCGAGGGCATCGGCGACATTGCGCAGGTTATCTTCCACCGGCGCATCCAGCGAAATCCGACCGGCTGCCCGCGGACCGACGACGATTTTGTCCATGTACATATCGGGCGCATGGAGCAAACATCCCCGGTCGGCGATGGCCATAACGGCGATCGAACCGGCCAAGCCCTTGGCAACCAGGTTGGTGCCTTCCAGGGGATCAACGGCAATATCCAATTGCGGTTCTTCGCCGGTACCGACGCGTTCACCGATATAAAGCATCGGCGCTTCATCCATTTCCCCTTCACCGATGACGACGGTGCCGTCCATGTGAATGCTGTCAAACATGGCGCGCATCGCTTCCGTCGCTGCTTCATCGGCTGCATTCTTGTTGCCCCGGCCCATCCAGCGCGCTGCCGCCAACGCCGCCGCTTCCGTCACACGGGCAAATTCTAATGCTAATCTTCTGTTCATAATCCCTATTTATCTCCTCTGTGTCCCCACCCGGTTGTTCGTTTTCTATTTATTTTTCACTGTTTCCCAATCTTGCAGGAACTTTTCGATCCCCGCTTCCGTCAAGGGATGACCGATCATTTGCTGCAAGACTTTATAAGGGACGGTAGCAATCGACGCTCCGGCACGAGCCGCCGCCGTGACATGCACGGGATGGCGAATGCTGGCGGCAATCACTTCCGTGTCCAGATCGTGAATCGCCAGAATCTCGACCAGTTCACGGACCATGTCCATGCCTTCTTGGCCTACATCGTCGAGCCGTCCCACAAAAGGACTGACATAGGTAGCACCGGCCAGCGCCGCTAACAGCCCTTGATTGGCCGAAAAAATCAACGTCACATTGGTGGCGATCCCTTGGCGCGACAGTTGGGCCGTCGCTTTGAGGCCTTCGGCACACATGGGAATCTTGATCACGATATTGGGATGGATCTTGACCAATTCCTGCGCCTCGGCCACCATGGCTTCCGCTTGCATACCAATCACTTCGGCCGAAATCGGGCCGTCTACGATCGAGGTAATTTCCTCCACGACCTGTTGAAAATTCCGGCCCTCTTTGGCAATCAGCGACGGATTCGTCGTGACACCGCTGATCACACCCAGTTCATTGGCCGCCCGGATCTCGGCAATATTCGCACTGTCCAGAAATAAACGCACGGTACTACCTCCTGCTCTTTACTCCCTGCTTAGGCTTGACCAGACGATCCGAACAACCGGATTTTTTCACGAATGATCTCGATCATCTTTTCCTTCGCCGGTCCCAGGAGTTTACGCGGGTCGATCTCGGCAGGATTTTTGGCGATGGCTTCTTTGACACCAGCCACAAATTGCTCGCGAATGTTCGTGTCAATGTTGATCTTGCGCACGCCGCCCCGTTCAATGGCCCGGCGAATGTCTTCATCAGGCACACCGGAAGAGCCATGCATGACGATGGGCGTTTCCGGAACGAGCGAATAGATCTTCTCCAGGCGAGCAAAGTCCAACTCGGGACGGCCTTTGTATTGGCCATGGGCCGTACCGAACGCCGGCGCAAAGGAGTCGACGCCCGTTTCTTGCACAAAACGCAGCGCTTCCGCAGGCTCCGTGAAAAAGACATCCCGTTCATCCACATGGATGTCATCTTCGGTGCCGCCGATCTTGCCCAGTTCGCCTTCCACCGAAACGCCGACGGCCCGAGCGACGGCCAAGACGCGATTGGTCAGGGCGATGTTTTCATCGAGGGGATGCTTGGAGCCATCGATCATGACCGACGTAAAACCGCTGGCGATGCATTTGACACACTGCTCAAACGAAGTGCCATGATCAAGGTGCAGCGCTACCGGGATGGTCGATTGGTCAGCGGCCAAACGGGCCAGGGCAACAATGTATTCGATACCGGCATACTTAATCGCCCCTTGGGACGCTTGAATGATCACGGGAGCGCGCTCTGCTTCGGCAGCAGCAACGATCGCTTGGACAATCTCCATATTGTTGCAGTTAAATGCACCTACTGCATATTTCCCCTCTTTTGCCTTGGCAAGAAGCTGGGCCACGGAAACCATAGGCATGAAAAAACCTCCTTGATAAATTAGTTCTATTGCAAAGAACCCACCATAGGAACAGAATGCCTGATCCGGCGGATCCCCATGCACGCCGCTGGATGGAACGATGGGATTTGAAAAATAAAAACCGCACGACTGATGGGGTGAGCATCAGAAACTGCGGCCGCATGATCCACTTACGTTGTCTTTTTGGTTGGCCGCTTCCGGGCCCCGCGATTCCGGGGTACCGGATGATAGGCTCCTTGAATCTGTATGTTATCAAATCGTTTGACGCTTTCCAGATCGTTGTCGGATTCGGCATAGCAGGTACAGGTATGATCGCAAACTTCACAACGCAATTCCACGCGATCGGGAAATACTTCCACGGCAATCTGCCGGCTCCCGCAGGTACAAGACAAGAGCCCTGCCTCAGCCAATTGATGCAACCGTTCCAGCACTTCATACATGATCTCGGGATTTTCAAAGTAATCGGCCACACCCAGATCGGCGGCCATTTCCTGGAGAGACTTTTCCTGCTTCATGATTGCCGCTTTTACCTTGTCTCGCGGGCCGACATAACCAATGTCGACGAGGGTCTCCACGCACTGCAGATCGATCAGGTTGTGCGCCCAGAGCTGCTTGCGGGTAAACCAATAGAGGTGTTGCGTTTCACACATGATACAGTGGATCTGTAACCAGAATTGTCGCCGATCCTTGCTGCCCACCGTCATTACTTCCGCCCCGCAACTGCAATAGAGCTTCTGGTTTTTTCGGCCGGCAAACGCAAACAGCGAAAGGGCGTGAAACTCCATGCGGCCGCACACAGGACACCGCAATGTGACAATTGTCATGGTGGACACAGTCATGTGGATAACCTCCTCTCTCCCCCATTATTCAACGCTCTACTAGAAAATCCTCTTTTCCCACTGCCAGGATCAACATAGTTTTTTCTGCTTAAAACAACGCTTTTTCGGCTTGTTTTGCCGTTATCCAAGTCCGGATATCTTCGACTAATTGTAGCACGTCAAAAGGCTTGGTAATCTGGCGGTGAATCCCCTGGACGATCGCTTGCTGGCGCAGTTCTACGTCATCATAGGCCGTCATCAGCCAGATCTCCGGCACTTTACCGTGGCGGTGCAGTTCCACCGCCACTTGGAGACCGCTCAATCCCGGCATCTTCATGTCGAGAATGACCAGGTCGTAGGCACTTTGGGTCAATCGAGCCAGTGCTTCGTTGCCATTGCTTGCTGTATCGGCCTTAATATCAAGCAACATCAGCGCGTCGACAAGCAAATGGCGGACCCCACGCTGATCATCGACGACCAATATTTGCGCTTGATCGGGCATTGGCATGCCTCCTCTCTGACTCTTCGTCAATTGTAATCGTTATCAGTAACCACATTGCTCGCAGGATCGATTCGCGATCCGCCGTCCGCTTTCCTGCCATTTTTTAAAAAAACCACGGATTTAACAAAGTATCCTAAAGCAAATCTCCTTTCCGGGCAAAAAAAGACCTGCCGTTGGTTCTGGCAGGTTTTTGGTGATGCGCTTTTTTCGCTTGTGGACATGCTTGGGGAGCCACCAAAGCCAGGTGATATCGGCGCAAGTCGTTAGAGCGTCGACAAGCCGGGCACGGCATGAATAAAGGTCACCGCCGCGATGACCGCCGCAACGGTAATGGCGCCAATCAGCAAAAGCGGTACGCAAACAATGAGCAACGCTCGCCCCGTGCTGAGGGCCAGCGCTTCGCGCACAGCGATGATCTGTAACAGGGCCACCCAAAGGGAAAGCACTGTGACCAGTAAACTCTCTACGCCTTGGGGCAAGCCGACGGTTGCGTCGATCGCTTGCAGCGGAATCTGGAACAAGTTGGGCAATTGCGCCAACCCCAGCGCCGTCAGTAACCCTTTGGCATTGGGCCGACCCCGCAGCAGCTCCCCGGCCAGGTTAAAAAACGCGGCGGCCATGATCCAACCACCAAGACCGATGATGATGGCGCCGGTTCCGGCCAGGGTGACCAGTGCCCGCCATGTGCTGCTGTTCATGGGGCGGCCCATAAAGCCCGCCTCCGGCGGCCCGAGCAAAATCTGGGCCGCCAAGGCGATCATGGCGATGGTCAACACGACGGCTACGGCCAGGCCCAAGGGTTTTTGCCGTGCCGCCTGGCGCAGTGCCCGTACCGGTGCCACCAGCACATAGTAGAGATAGTCACTCCAGGGCCAATTGTTGGTAGTCATCACCGGTTCGGCTACGCCCCCGTCGGCGGCCGGCAACGGCCCTTTCTCATCAGCCGTACCGGGCCCACTTGCCTCCGGCCACGGTTGTTTTTCCTCCACAGCCATTCCGCCTTTCGTTCCGGATTAGGGGAGTGCCGGTTTTCCTTGGTCCACTTGCAGCCAGCGCAAGAAGTCCGCCGGCGTCACCGCTTGCTGGAGCTTGCTTTGCGCCCCCATGGAGCCAAGAAGTTTTTCTAAGGTGCTTATATTGCCGTATTCTTCGATCACCGGCTCGCCTTCGATCCCGGCCAGTTGCGCCGCCCGATCGACAGCATCATAAAAGGTGCCCAGCTCATCGACGAGGCCCACGTTCAGCGCTTGGCGACCGGTATAGATGCGCCCGTCGGCCAAGGTACGCACTTGATCTTTGGTCATCTTGCGCCCGTCAGCGACCACATCGAGAAACTGTTCATAAGTGTCGTTGACCAACGCTTGCACAATGGCTAATTCTTCCGGTGTCAACTCACGATCCGTCGAAAGGATGTCTTTATAAGGGCCGCTTTTGATCACACCGGGACGGTAGCCAATCTTTTTATACAGTTCTTGTAAGTTTGCGTAGTCGATACGCACACCGATAGAGCCTGTCGTCGTCGTCGGCAATGCCACAATCTTGTCACACTTGGCCGCCAGCCAGTACCCGCCGGACGTAGCCATCTCCCCCATGGAAGCCACAACGACTTTACCGGATTGCCGGACCTTGGCCAATTCTTCCCCTAGCTCTTGTGATGCTGCCGACGTTCCGCCCGGCGAATTGATGCGTAGCACCACCGCTTTGATCGACGAATCATCACGCAACTGGCGCAGCGTCTCCAAAATCTGCCGCCCGCTGCCCGGTGTCGCCAATACCGTGCCCGTCGATGCGTCGCTGATCACGCCTTCCACACGCACCACCGCTACCGTTTGATCGGCACCGGGTCCTTTGCTTGGCTTGGCGTCATGATTCGGTCCATAAAAAAAGAGCGCTGCGAAAGAGGCCACGAGAATCGCCGCCAGACCACCGACTACCCACTTTTTCGTGGTCACCGTTCATCCCTCTTTTCCTGTTGCTCTGCCGCCCCCGACGCTACCCATACCCGCGGTAAGTCCGGTCGAATCACGGTGCGCCGGGCCGGCAGTTCCACCGGATCACCGATGCAGACATCCATGCCGGTCACATCGATCATGGTAAACTGCATGGCCACTTTACCAAGAACAGGCCGCTCCTGATCACCGACACGGACCCGGCGCCGCCCCGGCCCGTAGCCGAAAAAAGCCAGCGCTTGTTTGGCCAGCACTTTGAGCAAATCGATGATGCCCACCGGTACACTGACCGGTTCCAGTTGCCAACCGTCGACGTACCCCACAGGCACAACGGCCACCGTCGTCGGCCGGGACGTCACAAAAGCGCGGCCGTAGCCTACACCGTGCCCGGCCGGTACATCAGCGACGTGGGCGATGCGCGCTTTGAGCCGCCAGGGATCACGCACATCGATCATGGCGCTGCCACCGGCCAGCGGGGACTGTCCATACAACAGTGTGCCCACACGTACCGCCGTCCATCGATATTCAGGATAAGCCAGTGTGGCCGCCGAATTGGCCAGATGCACAATCGGCAACACGGCCCCGGCGGCTTCCATCGCTCGAAGGGCCTGCTCGAATTGGCGCGCCTGATGATGTACCCAGGCCGGATCGCCCGTGGCGGCCGTGGCCAGATGGGTAAAGGCGCCTTCGATCACCAGTTCCTCCATGACGAGGATGGCTTGCACCAGCGATGGCGCTTGTTCCGGTGTTACGCCGGTGCGCCCGAGGCCGGTCTCCACTTTAATCTGCACCGGGTAGTTCGCTTTGCTCTGGGCTTGTACGGCCTGGCGGAGCGCCTCCGCCGCTTCGACGGTGCTGATGGCCGGCGTCAAATCAGCAGCCACCAGCGCGTCCATCTCGCCCGGCAACGTCGGCCCCATGACGAGAATCGGGGCTTCGATGCCATGACGGCGCAGTTCCCGGCCTTCGACTACATGAGTAACCGCCAGGCGATCGGCACCGGCTTCAAGCAACGTACGGGCGCAAGCCACAGCTCCGCAGCCGTAGGCGTTGGCTTTAACAACGGCATAAAAGATCGTCTCTGCGCCGATGTGCCGGCGAACGGCGCGAGCGTTATGGGCGATGGCGTCGAGATCGACTTCCACCCAAGCGGCCAGCGCGCCGGTGACATCATCGAGGGCAGCCCGGGGCGTCACCGGCTGATCACCGGCCCTTTGTTCGATCGCTTGCATGGCTTCGTCCCTTCTCATTTCTTGCGCACGAGGAGTTTACGCACCGTGTTTTGGTACAGCGGTTCGGCAAAATTCCAAAACCGGTACATGAGCGGTTGGTACACACGGTCGTATTCACCGATAAACTCCACATAATCGCCGTTAAAGCCTTTCTTAAAGCGCACCAAGCCGTAGAGGGGATGATCTTCGCCGACATGGCCGGGCACACCGCGAAAATCGTACAAGTTGCAGCCGTTGGCTTTGGCCCAGTTGATCATTTTCCACTGGATCAAGTAGTTGGGCATGACGTTGCGATACTGGTTGGACGAAGCGCCGTAGAGATACCAGGCCGTTTTGCCGTTGATCAGTGCCAGGGTACCGGCGATCACTTGGCCTTCATAGCGCGCCAAAAAGAGCTTGCCTAAGCCTTGCTCGACCAGGTTGTCCCACATGTCTTCAAAATAAGAGTAGGAGCGAACGAGGAAGTTATCCCGTTCGCAGGTTTCTTTGAGCACTTGATAAAAAACGGGCAGTTCCTCTTTGCCCACTTGATCATCGATCACGACGCCGCGTTTTTCAGCGAGGCGGATGTTGTAGCGGGTTTTCTGGTGAAAACGGGCAAAGACCTTGTCCAGATCGTCGCTGATGTCCAAGCGAAAGACATAGCGCGGCTGCACGCCTTCAAAACCTTCCCCCGTATCGACACGCTGAAACTGCTGATCCTGTAGATACTGGCTCCAAACCGGGTTGGGCGTGGTTATATCGGGATCGATTTTCAGAAAAATGGCGTCTTCCCGTTGGGCCAGGCGCTCGACCGCTTGCAAAAGCAAATCGGCGGCGGCCCGATCGGCCGGATCAACGACGGGACCGCGAGGCGCATAGAAAATATGTTTGCCGATGACCGGCAGGCGCCGTTTCAAGATCGAAACAGCGGCGCGGATCTGGCCGCCTTCTTCCACCACCAGGCGATAGGGCTGCCAGCCGGTTTTGGCTTTCACATCGCCCCACTGCCAGGTTTGCAGCACATGACCTTTGGGGTGCATGGCAATAAACGCATTAAAGCGCTCTTTATCCGCCAGGGTAAGTTCAGTGGCCTGCATGTAGTCCTCCTCATGGGCGTGACAGTGCTACCCAATAGCCTGCCCGCGAATAAACCGAAAGAGACCTTTTCGCAGTGTTGTTAGGCAGGCTGCGAAAAGGTCTGCTATGTTCGGGGCTTCTTCTTGTTAATCGTGCGATTACCGCCGTCCAAACTGCAGCGCGGCGCGGATGAAATCGCGGAACAACGGATGGGGACGGTTGGGCCGCGATTTAAATTCGGGATGGAACTGGGAAGCGACGAACCAGGGATGGTCTGTCAACTCGATGATTTCCACAAGACGCTCGTCTGGCGATGTACCGGCAATGGTCATTCCGGCCTTGACGATGGCCTCGCGGAAGGTGTTGTTGAATTCATAGCGATGGCGGTGACGTTCGTAGATCACTTCATCTTGATAAGCATCCCAGGTCTTGGTGCCGCGGGCCACGCGGCAAGCATAGGTACCGAGACGCATGGTGCCGCCTTTGTCTTCGATGTCTTTTTGCTCCGGCAAAAGATCGATGACGGGATGGGTCGTCTCCGGTGTAAACTCGCTGGAATTGGCATCGGCCCACCCCAGGACGTTACGGCAGTATTCAATCACGGCCAGTTGCATGCCGAGGCAGATGCCCAGCATCGGTACACGATACTCACGGGCATATTGGATGGCGCGGATCTTGCCTTCGATGCCGCGGTCGCCGAAGCCACCGGGTACAAGAATGCCGTCTACGTCGGCGAGGAATTCTTCCAGGTTGCCGCCTTCCAAGTCCGCCGAGTAGATCCACTTGATCTTGACGGCTGTATCATGGAAAAATCCGGCGTGGCGGAGGGACTCGGCAACGCTCATATAAGCGTCCGGAAGCGCCACATATTTGCCGACAAGGCCGATCGTGACTTGATGGCTTTGATTGCGCGTTTTTTCCACGAGCGCTTCCCATTCGGTTAAGTCAGGCTCAGCACAGTCCAACTTGAATTTTTTGATGATGATGTCATCGAGGCCTTCTTTTTTGAGGAGCAGCGGGCACTCGTAAATTGACGGTGCATCGACCGCTTGGATGACGGCTTCCGGTTCGGTGTTGCAAAAGAGGGCAATTTTTTCGGCCAAGTCGCGGGGGAATTCTTTTTCGGTCCGGCAGACGATGACGTCCGGCTGGATGCCGATCGAGCGCAGTTCTTTGACGGAATGCTGCGTCGGTTTCGTTTTGACTTCACCGGCCGCCCCTAAGTACGGTACCAAGGTTACGTGAATATAGGCTACGCGCTCTTTGCCGATATCGGACTTCATCTGACGGATGGCTTCGAGAAAGGGCAGCGACTCAATGTCACCGACGGTGCCGCCGATTTCGGTGATGACCACGTCAGGATTGGATTCCCGGGCGACACGCAAGACGCGCTCCTTGATTTCGTTGGTGATATGGGGGATCACTTGCACCGTGCCACCCAGATATTCACCTTTGCGCTCCTTGCTGATGACGGACCAGTAGATCTTGCCGGTCGTCACGTTGGACGCTTTCGTCACGTTAATATCGACGAAGCGCTCATAGTGACCCAGATCGAGATCGGTTTCGGCACCGTCATCGGTGACAAAAACCTCGCCGTGCTGATAGGGGCTCATCGTGCCGGGGTCAAAATTAATATAGGGATCAAATTTTTGAATCGCTACTTTTAAGCCCCTGCTTTTGAGCAAACGGCCCAAGGATGCCGCAGTGATCCCTTTGCCCAGTGAGGAGACGACGCCTCCGGTAACAAATATAAATTTCGTTTGCATCATTTTGGCCTGCTTTCGAGCATTTTTTCAACCTTTATTTATTCTAGCTGACTCCGAACATTTGGGCAACCCGATAAGCGCGCAAAAAAGCGGGCCTAGTCGGCCCGCTCCCAATCATCGTCGCGGCTGCGTCCGTAATCGTGGTCACGCTCGTCAAACTCATCATCGACGTCGCTGTCATCGTAGTCGACGGTTTTGCTGAGCAGCGAAATGGTCGGCACTTTCTTGGCGGTTTTTGTCGGTGCCCAGTTGCGAATCCCCCACATACCGTTGCCAAAATGAACAAAGCGCATGTCCAGATTTAACTGGGAATAGACAAAGTTAATATCGGTTGCTGCGTAGGGCGACTGATAGCCCAACTTACCGAGAGCCGCTTCAATCAGATCACGATAATACATGGGCTCGCCTTGTTGGTTTAACACGCTATACAGTGTATCGGCCTCCGAAAAGCGCGGTGCCGGCCGGGTCGCCCGCGGCGGCTTCGGCGCTTCCACCGTTTCCACGGCTTGGGCGTCGGCCGTGATGCTTTGGCCGGCCGCTTCGTTAACGTTCTTGGTTTCCGTTACTTCGGACACTTGTGTCAACACTCCTTATCCGAACTCATCTACCTGTGAATCCACAATTTATCCGACTATACTACATCCGCTCCGGTGCTGTCAAACCCAGCCAGTGCAAAACGTTGCGCAGGACGATGCGCGTATCATCGACAACGAGCAAGCGCGCCTGTTGCAGCGCCGGATCATCATTGAGGACACGGCAATGGGTGTAAAACGCGTGGAAAAGGGCCGCCAGATCTTGGGCGTAGCGGGCCATCCGGTGCGGTTCCATTTGCATCGCCGCCCGCGCCACTTCATCGGGCAGATCGGCAATCTTACGCAGCAAAGCCAGTTCGGAGGGATGAGTAAGCACCGTCAGATCGATATTATCCGGCGCTGCCGGCGCCGCCTTAAGGAGGCTCGTCAGCGATGTGCCGGAAACGTCGCAGGAACCGCAGCCCGTAAGGCCGCAAGAACTCGGCATCGACGCCGGTGCCGATGCGACGCGCGGTACGGCGGCACCGGCATCTTGGGCGGTGCGCAGGATCGAGCAGATCCGGGCATGGGCGTATTGGACATAGTAGACAGGGTTTTCGGCGGACTGGCTTTTGGCCAGATCCAGGTCAAAATCGAGGTGCGAGTCGGCGCCGCGCATGACAAAGAAAAAGCGGGCCGCATCTTTGCCGACTTCTTCCATCAGTTCTTCCAAGGTGATGTACTGGCCGGTCCGCTTGGACATGCGCACGATCTCGCCGCCTTTGAAGAGGCGTACGAGTTGCATGAGGATGACATCGAGATCTTCCGGCGGATAGCCGACGGCTTGCACGGCGTTTTTCATCCGGGCCACGTGACCGTGGTGGTCGGCACCCCAGATGTTGATCACCCAGTCAAAGCCGCGATCAAATTTATTTTTGTGATAGGCGATATCGGCGGCAAAATAGGTGGGGATACCGTTGGAACGGACGAGCACTTCGTCCTTTTCTTCCCCAAAGGCCGTCGCCTTGAACCACTGGGCACCTTCGTTTTCGTCAACGTAGCCGTTGGTGCGCAGGGTTTCTAAGGTTTCCTGAATCGCACCGGATTCATGGAGCGTTTTTTCCGAAAACCAAACGTCGTATTCGACGCCAAAGTTGGCCAGGGTTTGCCGGATGGCACCGATTTTCTCTTGCAAGCCATAGGCGACGAGAGCGGCGCGCCGCTCAGCTGTTTCCATCTGTACGTACCGGTCGCCGTCGCGGGCGATCAATCCTTGCATGGTCTCGATGATATCGTGGCCATGATAGCCTTCTTCCGGGAAGATCACGTCGTGGCCCAAAAGTTCCAGATAGCGCGCTTCCAGTGATTTGGCAAAATTCTCAATCTGGTTGCCGGCGTCATTGATATAAAATTCTTTTTGTACGTCAAAACCGGCGGCGCGCAGCAAATTGGCTAAGGTGTCGCCCAGCGCAGCGCCGCGAGCGTTCCCCATGTGCAGCAGTCCCGTGGGATTGGCCGACACGAATTCCACTTGGACCCGTTTGCCTTGACCGGCATCGGAGGTGCCATAGGCGTGATCTTCGGCCTGCACGTGAACCAGCACCGGATAGAGCCAGCGATGATCGAGGGCAAAGTTGATAAAACCGGGGCCGGCAATTTGAATGTCCTGCACCCAAGTGCCGGTCCGATCAAAACGGTCGACGATTTTTTGCGCTAACTGGCGCGGGTTCATGCGCGCTTTTTTGGCCATGGTCATGGCAATGTTGGTGGCAAAGTCACCGTGCTGTTTTTCACGGGGCACTTCCAGTTCGGCCAACGGAAGATCGTCTACGTTGATCGTGCCGTCTTGCTGCAGCGATGCCAGTGCCTGCCCAAGGGAGGTAATAATCTTTTGCCGTATCGATTCCACAGAATTCATGAATAGCGGTCCTCCTTAACAGTGATCAGCAAGGAATTGTTGCACACCGTTTGCTGACCGATCTGTAGTTCATATTCGAGATTGATCGCTCCCCCGGTTTCGCCAAAATCAACGTGAACGCGTGACGGGATGATGCCCAGATGGATCGCGCCCTGCGGGGTAACGTACATGCCTTCATCGAGCTTACCCAGTTCGAAGGTCTGCTTCATTTCGGCTTTGCCCATGCGATTAAGGACGACTTTGTCAGTTTGGATCCGCAGGGATGTGGTGGAACCTTCCATGCCGGACATGGCGGATTCGTTATAGACGATATAATACGAATCGGGGCGAATAAAAAGCAATCCCTCTGTAAAAAGCTCCATCGTATCGGCTTCACCGAGGTCATTGATCTGGGTGCCTTTAATCGTCACAAGTACGTTTTTTTTCATAATTAGACGGTCTCTCCTCTATTATCACTGGTTCGATGATGGCTCGGGGCCGGCGTCGGTTGGATCAACATCCCGATGCACGCGAAGCGTTCGTAGCTCTTGATCACTTTTGGCCATTGTACCTGGTACATTGCTGTGTACGGGTAAGTGTTGCCGCGCTGCCTAACCGATGGCTTGTTTATTTGTTCCAGTGCAATAGAGTATATCCCATGAACCCCCAGGTGTCTACGTTCTGCCGCACCTGTTCACCGGGTTACGGTTCCCCGGCCATGGGCTCCGGCTTTTCCCTACGCGGTTATTCGCGCTCGCGCCCACCGGAAGCACGATAGCGGAGTTCTTCCATATCGCGGATGATGATCGTCTGCCGATCGATCTCCAAGATGCCCAAGCGTTCATATTCGGCCAGGATGCGGGAGACCGTTTCACGGGACGTACCGATAAGCTGCGCCATTTCCTGTCGCGTCAGGTTGGTGCGAATCGAAATGGTATTGCCTTCACTGACACTGTCGTTATGGGCCAAGCGAACCAAACTGGCCGCCACACGGCCGTGGGTGTCCAGCAAGGCCAGATTTTTCATGTGCCGGTAGGCATGACGCAATCGTTTGGCTTCAATGCGTAGCAATTCACAGGCCATCAAGGGATACTGGTGCAACAACTTGTGAAAGGATTCCTTATTGATCGCAATAAGACGCACTTCTTCCAGAGTCTCGGCGGTGTACGGTGCCGGACTACCGTCCATGACGGCAATCTCGCCGAAAAATTGCCCGGGCCGGATGATCGTCAACATTTTTTCCAGCCCGTCGAGGTTGACTTTGATCAGTTTGACTTTTCCTTGGAGCAGAAAATAGACGGCTTCTGCCGTCTCTCCCTCGCCAAACAGGCGGTGCCGCTTTTTATGGATGCGCTCCCCCTGGGCCGCCGCCAGGGCTTGCAGTGCTTCATCGGGCAGGACCGAAAGCCCATCCATGCATTTTAACTGCTGCCATAACTCCATCATGACTCCCCCGGCATTGTTCGTTTATGTTCATCATACGTCCTTCCGGAGTTGGATGCAAGGTGCCTGCAAAAATGCCTCGGCGGCATTGGAGCGTACGCCCGAAAAAAGCCGCCCGGCACCGAGAGCACCGGACGGCGATACATATTCTTACCGGAAATAAGCGACACCTGCCGCGAAAATCCCTTGATCCTTTTCACCGGGCACATTGATGGCTACGGACTGACCGATCCGCTCCGAGTGGCCCATCTTGCCGAGTACGCGGCCGTCGGGGCTGGTGATCCCTTCAATGGCCATCATTGACCCGTTGGGGTTCCATTCAATCGCCATGGTCGGCTGTCCAACGGCATCGACATACTGCGTGGCAATCTGTCCGGAAGCGACCAGCTTGGCTAATTGCTCCGGCGGCGCCACAAAGCGGCCCTCACCGTGGGACATGGCCACCGTATGGACGGCACCCACTTCCACGTTATGGAACCAGGGCGACCCATTGTTCACCACTTTGGTGCGCACCATGCAGGAGATATGGCGGCCGATCTGGTTAAAGGTCAACGTCGGATAGTCCGGCGTCATGTCGACAATCTCACCAAACGGCACAAGGCCCACTTTGATCAGCGCCTGGAAACCGTTGCAGATGCCCAGCATCAAGCCGTCACGCTGCTTAAGCAGTTCCATCACGGCTTCTTTGACGCGGGGGTTACGCAGCACCGTCGCAATAAATTTTCCCGAACCTTCCGGTTCGTCACCGGCGCTGAAACCACCGGGCACCATGACAATCTGGGCGCGGCGAATCTCTTCGACGAGCGCGGCCAGCGACTCTTCCACATCATGAGCCGTCAAGTTGCGGAAAATCAACGTCGATACGTCGGCGCCGGCTTGTGTGAAGGCCCGAGCCGAGTCATATTCACAGTTCGTCCCCGGGAACACCGGAATCAATACGCGCGGCCGAGCCAAGGCCGGTGCGCGCCGGCGTGCCGTCGGGACCGGTGCTACCGGCGCCGGTACGACCAAGGACGCTTGATTGGCCGTTGCTTCGGCAGGTACGGCCGCCGCAGTGCCGGCCAGGCGTGTGGCAAAAATCGGCTCCAGCGGCGCCGTCCAGGCGTCCAGCGCATCGTCAAGCGCGATCACCTGGTCATTGACGATGATCTCGGGCTCGTCGATGGTCACGCCGAGACGAACAAACTCCACATCGCCCAGCAGCGCCGCTGCATCGCTGCCTTCCGGCAGTTCCAGCACGATCGCCCCGTATTCCGGCGCAAAAAGCTGTTCCGGCGACAGCACCATCGAAAGTTTGACGCCAATGCGGTTGCCAAAACACGCTTTGGTCAAAGCGGCCGCCAAGCCGCCGACGCGCACACTTTGCGCCGCCAGCACATGACCGTTTTGGATGAGCGACGTGATCCGGCTGTAATTTTTGGCGAGTTCATCAAAATCGGGGCAATCATAGGCGTCACGGGCCAGCGGTACCAGCACAATTTGGCTGCCGGCCTTTTTCCACTCCGGCGAGACCACCTGTTGGGTGGACAAGGTGCCGACGGCAAAAGCGACCAGCGTCGGCGGCACATGGAGGTCCATAAACGTACCGGACATGCTGTCTTTGCCGCCAATGGCCGGGATACCCAGACGGGCTTGCGCGTAAAAAGCGCCTAAGAGGGCGGCAAAGGGCTTGCCCCAGCGCTCGGCGTCTTGACCGAGCTTTTCAAAATACTCTTGCAGTGTCAGGCGAACTTTCCGGTAGTCGCCGCCCATGGCCACGATCTTGGCGACCGCTTCGATCACGGCATACAACGCGCCGTGGAAGGGACTCCAGCGGGCAATCTGCGGATTGAAGCCAAAGGACATGGCGGTGGCGGTTGTCGTTTCCCCGTGGAGGATCGGAATCTTGGCGACCATCCCTTCGGCCGGCGTCAGTTGTTCGCTGCCGCCGAGGGGCATCAGCACCGTACCGGCGCCGATGGTGCTGTCAAAACGCTCGACCAGGCCTTTTTGGCTGCAGACATTCAGATCGCCCAAGTTGGCCAGCCAGGCGGCCCGTAAATCGCCGAGCTGCGCCGTCACGTGGGAGGGCAATTGATGAAAGACCATTTGATCAACTGTCGGCACCGTCACGCGCACTTGGGTGGACTGCTTTACACCGTGGGTATTCAAGAATTCGCGGCTCAAATCGACAATGGCCTTGTCGCGCCAACGCATCACCAAGCGGCCGTTATCGGTCACTTTGGCCACGACCGTCGTTTCCAAGTTCTCCGCTGCCGCCTGCGCGCAAAAGGCGTCCACATCGGCAGCGCTGACGACCACCGCCATCCGCTCCTGCGATTCCGAGATGGCCAGTTCCGTGCCGTCGAGGCCTTCATACTTTTTGGGCACTGCCGCCAGATCGATTTCCAGCGCATCGGTCAGTTCACCGATGGCCACAGAAACACCGCCGGCGCCAAAGTCGTTACAGCGTTTGATCAAACGGCTGACGGCGGGGTTGCGGAACAAGCGCTGGATCTTGCGCTCCGTCGGTGGATTGCCTTTTTGCACTTCGGCGCCGCAGGTCATCAGCGAATCGGCCGTGTGCTCCTTGGAAGAACCGGTGGCACCGCCGCAACCGTCACGGCCGGTCCGGCCACCGACCAAGATGACCACATCACCGGCGACGGGCGCTTCCCGCACGACATTCTCGCGCGGCGCGGCGGCGATGACGGCACCGATTTCCATCCGCTTGGCCACATAACCTTCGTCATAGATCTCTGCGACCTGACCGGTGGCCAAGCCGATTTGGTTGCCATAGGAACTGTATCCGGCGGCGGCGCCGATGGTGATCTTGCGCTGCGGCAGTTTGCCGGGCAAGGTTTCTTCTACCTTACGGCGCGGATCACCGCTGCCGGTCACTCGCATCGCTTGATACACATAGGAACGGCCGGACAGGGGATCGCGGATCGCTCCGCCGAGACAAGTGGCGGCCCCGCCAAAAGGCTCGATCTCCGTCGGGTGGTTGTGCGTTTCGTTTTTGAACATGACCAGCCAATCTTCCTGGCGGCCGTCCACATCGACGGGCACAACGATGCTGCAGGCGTTGATCTCTTCGGACTCGTCCAGATCAGCCAGCTTGCCGGCTTTGCGGAGCGCTTTCATGCCAATCACCGCAATGTCCATCAAACAAACATCGCGGTTGTTGACTCCCTCTTGACCATAGACTTGCTCCCGGGCCTGCAAATATTCCTGGTAGGCGGTACGGATCGGCCGGGTAAAATGGCCTTCCAGAATGTCTACGTCTTCCACCCGCGTCAGGAAAGTGGTATGGCGGCAGTGATCGGACCAGTAGGTATCGATCACTTTGATTTCCGTCAGCGTCGGATCGCGCTTTTCCGTATCGCGGAAATAAGCCTGGCAGAACTGCAGATCGGCAAAGCTCATGGCCAGACCCATCTCGCTCATCCATGCACGCAGTTCTGCTTCTCCATAGGCTGTCCAGCCAGTCAGCACCGGCACATCAGGCGGAATCTCAGCAGCGACCTCCAGCGTCGCCGGTTTGGCCAAGGCCGCTTCCCGCGACTCGACGGGGTTGATGCAGTAGGCTTTGATCTTGGCCAGATCGTCATCGTCGATGTCGCCGGTCAAGAGGATCACCTTGGCCGACAAGAGCGCCGGGCGCTCTTTTTGCGTTAAAATCTGCACACACTGGGCCGCCGAATCGGCCCGTTGATCATATTGGCCGGGCAAGTATTCCATGGCAAAGCGTTTTGTCCCCGCCGGGATCGGCAGTTCTTCATCGTAGACCTGATCAACCATCGGTTCGGCAAAAATCGTCTCTCGGGCTTGTTGATATTCCTCATTGGCCATCCCGGCCACATCATAGCGCTGAACGATCCGCAGCCCCGTCAGCCCCTTGATGCCCAGATTCACCTGCAGATCCGCCAACAAATGCCGCGCTTCTACGTCAAATCCTGCTTTTTTCTCTACATAAATCCGTTTCACTGCGTCTGTCATCGATTCTCCTCCTTGTCGCAACACCATCAGCACTACTTCTATCGACATCCATTGCGGAAATCGCACAACTTGCCACGTTCATCTTACCTGAATCCGGGCCATCCCACAACCATCTGCATCAAAGTCCCGGCGTGACTTGCCGGTTCGGGCTTAGTTGGGCTGGGTCGTGGCGGTTACCGGTTGGTTCAGCCACTGCACCTGGCCCTCATCCAAGTCATACTTTGCTCCTACAAGCAGGATCGCTTGCTTTTGGATGGCCGCTTTGATGATGGCGCTTTTTTCTAACGCATTGACCGTGTTTCTCACATTTTCAACAACCGCTTCTTCCACCAGATCATTGCCGCTAACACTGCTGGCTTTGGCTTTTTCCACCGAAGGTTTGATTTTTTTCACGATCTCATCGATGTGGCCGTGCACTTCGCCGCCTTGAACAGTGGCGGCTACAGCACCACATTTTTCGTGACCCAACACAACCACCAACGGCGCTTTTAGGTGTTCCACAGCGTACTCCACACTGCCGATCTCATGGTCGTCCACCACGTTCCCGGCTACCCGGATCACAAAAAGATCGCCCAACCCCTGGTTAAAGATCAGTTCCGGCGGCACCCGGGAATCAGAACAACTGACGACCACCGCAAAAGGGGTTTGCCCTTGCACCAGGGCTTGGCGCTTTTGCGCACGCAGATCAACAGCCACTGGCTCGCCCTCAACAAAACGCCGATTGCCGTCCTGCAGCAACGTCAGCGCGTTTTCCGGTGCAGTGGTCGCTACGGTTTTTCTCACTGTTGCTTCCCGGAGAAAATGAAACGGTTGACCGTCGATGACATCGTAGGCACCACCGATCAACAGACCGATGCCGGCAACCGCCATCAGGAATCGCTTGTTCATCCTAATCAGCTCCTTCTGCTGATTCTTTTGTGAAGGTTGCCAAAACAAACATCTTTTTGCCAACCTTCGGCTACTTTTTTTACCTTACGCTTCCGCTGGGACCAATAGTCCGCTGTTCCGGAAAAATCAAAAAGACGCGAATCCTCGCGCCTTTCTAGCTTAGTAATATTCATTAATATAATTGATCATCGGCGGCAACAAGGTCGATAAAGCAGCCATCGCGATGGCCTCCCCTTGGCAACGACCGGCTCGATGCAACTCCTCTACGGACAACCGGCCAAAAAGCAGCTGCGTCAACGCACCGATGGAACAGCGCACATCGCCCGTTCCTTCACCGCAGGGCGTCACCGTCACGCAACCGTCTTGCTCTTCTAGCAAGAAAAGCTGATCATTCCAAGGCGCCAACGGGTCATCCACACGCAGCCGGATTGGCGCCGTACTGCCCGACCAGGGCAAACCGGTAAAGGCGGCGGCCACATCGACAATGCGCCCCGTCATCATCGGCTCCAACAGCACCTGCCCCTTGGGGTTCGGCAAGCTAAACAGCACGTCATCATCAATGGCTGCATTCCACTCAATGTGCTCGACTTGCGAGCGGTGATTGTGTAAAAACTGCAGCAAACTCGTCTGGGCCGCGCCATCGACAAAAGCCATCTCCCGGACCACCAGCGTACTTCCTTGGAGAGCATAGAAGAGGTAGCCGATGGGCGCAGCGCCCTCCTCCAGGATGTAGATCCGGCCGCCGCCGAGGGTATGCTCTTCAAAAAGTTGCTGCCAGTTGGCAAAACTGCGCAGCACATAGCCGTGCTTCTCGGCTAAAAACGTGCGATAAATGGCTTGCATGCGACCGAAATCATCCATCGTTGCCGGACGCATGCGTCCCGGTCCGCCTTGAAAGCCCTTGAGATCCATCGGGCTTAATTTATAGACCAAGCGGTGATAGCAAAATTCCCAATGCAGGGGCCGGTAGAACCCGACGGCGGAAGGCATGAGGATGCTGACGGCGATCTCGCGCCGCCGCATCTCCCCCAGCGATGCTTGCAACAAACCCCGCACCGCACCGCCACGGCGCGCTTCCGGCCTTGTGGCCACACCGACAATGTAGGACACCGGCACGGCTCGCCCGCGCAGTTCCAGCGTATAGGGATTCAAGTGTAAACAACAGTCCATTTGATCCCCGTCATAGCCGCCCAGCACACGGTCAAGGGCGTAGTACTGTGAAAAATACCATTGATAAAAGGGATCGCTTTCGCGTTCAAAACAGTAATCCCAAAGCCATTGAATCGCCGCTTGATCAGCCGGCCCGGCCATGCGATATTCCACCGTTGTCACTCCACTTCGTTTCTGCACTTAATTTGCCTCGGCTTAGGCCAACGTCACCGTATATTTTTTCACAAACTTGACCGGACGATAAGACAGTTTGGCTTTGCGTAAGCCCTCCAAGCCCAGATCTTCTTCCCGATTGATATAGGTCATCGTTGACCAGGCTTGCCGGCAAAATTCACGGTTAATAAAGGGATAACAGCCGGCAATATTGGGATTCGCTTTTTCCACATGGATCAATGCCGTATCGGCATGAAGCGCTTCCCCAAAGGTAAAAGCCTCCACTTTGTCCCGGATGATCAACACACCGCCGGTAACGCCTAACTCCAAAAAATGATCGAGGGCATCGGTAATGGCCTCTTTTTCCAGACGCAGGTTCTCATCTTGGTCACAGCCGCGTTGACTGCACCATTCCCGTTCATTGTCCAGACAAGCGCCGATCCACTCTTCCGTCAAGGGCACATAGCGATGGTTCGGATATTCCTTTTCGAACTTATGCAGATGATTGCGCTTCGCTTGATACTTCCGCCCGCCCAGTTCGATCAGATCTTGAGCCCGGTATACATAGTCATAGCTGGCCCGATCAGCCCGAAAACGGTACTTGCCGGGAAAGCGTGTCGCTAACCGGCAAACGAGCCAATCGGGCGTTCCACGCATGACCCAGGTCATCCCTTGCACCCGGCAAAACGCTTGCAACTGCTGGATGACTTCATCCAGGCGTTCATCGTCCGGTCCAAAAGGCGGTAAAAAGTACCTTTCCCCCCGGCCGGCTTGCACCACCAAGTGATCGCCCAGAATCATCCATGCCGTTTGAAACGCCCGGCGCCAGATATAAAGTGTTGTAAAATTACATTCCGAGCCCTCATCACGGCGTTGGCGTAAGTAGGAACGAAACAACGCTTGATCCTCTAAACCTATGGGTTGAAAAATGATAACTCTCACCTCGTTCTTCTCTACCCAGGCACAACCCAAAGCAACGCAACCCGCAGCCTTTGCAGTGGCTTGCGGGCTTTTGCGATCTTCCTCGCGATCATCCTATGGTAACCTTCCACCGGGCATGCCGGAAAGCTTCCGTCAAGGCAGTTGCGGTTCCTCGGGCCAGGCAATCTCCTCCACGCCGACGGTCTCATCAAACTGATGATCGTATGCACGAATTTGTAGACGCTGCGATTTATCCAACGTCAAGGTCAGCGAAAACCGCTCATAATCGCCGACCGTAGCCACCGGCTGAATCTGCATGCGACAAGCTACCGCCTGAGCATCGCGGTATAACGGTTGAAAAGCGCCGTCTTTACCGATCATGGGCCGGATATCGATGGCCCGCTGTTCCGGGCGCGTCGTGGCTATGCGGCGTGTCACCTCCACCGGGTAGGTGCTGTTCTCCGGAATCAACACATTGACCTTACCTTGTCGGTGGTTGTACACCCCGATGGCCACACCGACCGTATCCTCCAGCGCCCATTCATGGTCATCGCGGCCATAACGGGCATTGCCGCGACAAATCCGTGTTTGCAGATGCTCATCAAAAATTAACCGTGCCTGCGGCAGCGCTTCCTCCAGCAAATCCATCACATAGGGAACTTGACTGCTGCCGCCGGAAAGCAGTACCGCCTGCACATCGGCCAAGCTTTTGCCCTGATTGGCTTGCAGATCCTGATCCAGACGGCACAGCCCTTCCCGGATCTGCGCCCAGATCGGCTCGGCCGCCTGCACCCATTCATCCCGCTCCATGCGTAAGCCCACCAGTCCCATCCGATCCACCCGGGGCAACAGCGGCGGAATCGCGACCGGCACCGCTTCCACGTGGCTCAGTTCCGCTTTGATCAACTCGGCATGGCGTTTTAACCGTGCATAGACCGGATGCTCACGAAATCGCCCTAACCGTTCCGGCGATGCAAACAGTTCCGTATTGATCTGCTGACAGACCACATTGCCTTGGGCTTGGCCTTTTTCAATGAGCAAGCGCAAGATCACTTCGTCCAGATCATCACCGCCCACGGGAATACCGCGCTTGGCCCAGATCAAGCTGCGCCGGTGATGATCCGCCGCCGGGTCGGTGCTCGATAAGGAATGTCCTTTGTCCATCACCGCCAGATCCAAGGTGCCGCCGCCAAAATCAAAAACCAGCACCGGCGCATCATCAGGCAAGCGTCGTACCAAGGTATCTTTATAGTCCCAAAGTACAGCGATCGGCTCATCGACAAACCAAACTTGCTCTTCTTTGATCCCGCAACGAACCGCACCGGCCAGCAATACATCTTTCCAGTCGTGACGATCGCCCGTCGGTACACTGAGCACCAACCGCTCAATCATCGACAAGCGCAATTCCGCTTGCCGCAATAATTCCTGGAGAAAAAGCCCCACCAATTCCTCGGCCCGGTAGACGCGGCCGTTGATGGTTTTGGTGTAGTGGCGGTTTTCCATAATCTTGCGCTTTAAGGACAAGACTCCCCGTTCCGGCTGCTCAAAGGCCGGCACTTCTTCGGTCATGACCCGGCCATCGGGACTGAAAAAGAGCACCGTGCGGACCAGTTCTTTGGTCCCGTAACCGTTCTGTAGCGCCAGTACTTCCGGCGCCACATCGGGCTGCCGGCGGGAACGGCGCGCCTTCACCGCAATACGAGCTACTGAACTGTTCGTTGTGCCAAAGTCAATCCCTACGTAGTAGCGGGTCGTTCGTGCCATGGAGTCCACCCTTTCCCCTGCAATCCAGCAATCTATCGATCTAGCAATCTAGCAATCTTTTAATCCGGCAAACAACGCATCGATTGCCGCTTCATCTTCCACTTCCGGCTGCACGACGGCCCGCAACAGGACTTCACCCTGCTCCGGCTCGAGCAGACCCGGTGTCAGCAAGCGGTACGTCCACAGGCGGTCTTCCAATTCCGCCTGCGTACCGTCAAACGCAAAGGCACCGGGGCGGCGGCGCAATTGATTCCGTAGCGCCTCTCCGGTGAGCGGTGTTCCTGCCGCATTCATGCCAAGCCATCGCAAGCCGCAAGCCTGCAGTTCCGGCGAAAATTGACCGGCCTCCAGGCCCCAATGGCGGCAAAGCTGCACTGCCAGTTGGTGCAGTCGCGCGGCAGGCAACAGATCACCGGCCAGCGTCAATGCCGCTGCGGTTGCACCTGCTGAGTTGCCGTGGACCACCTGAGCACAACGCTGCTCGATCACCGCCAGATTGGGAGCATCGATCAACAACCGTTGTTTTTGTCCGGTTTTTCGCTCGTCCTGATAGGCCTTCGCCAACACTTCCCCCACCGCGCTTGAATCGCCGGCACCGGCCAATCCATACCACAACAATAGCCAACGTAGCGCCGCCGGTACGGTCGGCGCGGTCAACTGTCGCAGCCACCGCAGGCACGCTTGGCGGTCCTGAACAAGAGCGGACAAGACCTGCACGAAGGAGGCATCCGATGAGAGATGCTCCGTCCAGGGAAAATGTCGCTCCCGCAGCAGCAAGGCCAGCCCTTGACCTTGCCGCACCGGGTCGGGCTCTTCGATGATCAAGGACAACCCTCGGTGAGCATGGCGGTAGTAGCTTACGCATTCCATCCAGTGCGCTTGCCGCAGTTTTGGCGCCGGCCGGCCATGGCTTGCAGCAATCTGATCAAAGGGGCGCAGCGCTGTCACGATGGCTGCCGCTTTTTCCCGGGCACAGCGTACCTCCTCGGCAAGCCAGGCTATCGGTTCTCTTAACGGTTCTCCCGCCGATTCCCCAGCTTCCTCATCAAGTGCATCCGCATCAGGTGCATCGGCCAGTGTGCGCCGGTAGACAAGCAAGTGCGTCAACAACGCTTCCCTGGCAGCGCGATCACCCGTACGTAGGATCTCGGCAATCACGCAGGCCAGCCCATCGTCATGAGGGCAAACCGGTTTCGCCGCCAGCACACGCTCTTCCCAAGCCCGCCATGCGTCAAGGACAACTTGCCGGCCATATACTTCGGCCAAGTCTCCCATGGCCCGGTGCAAATCGGCCAGCATAACCACATCATCGAGGGCGCAGAAAAAAAGCCGCTGCCGCAAGATTTGCCCAAAGATCACCTGTTCCCATGGCCGAAGCGACCAACCGTCCGAACCGACGACGCGCATCCGGTCCTCGCTGATCGAAGCTCGCTCTTGCCCATCCATCGGCACAATCAACCATTCCAGATAAGCAAAAAAGGTCGGACCAGCTTCCAGCAGCGCCTGCGTATCGGCAAAACTGCGCCCTTTGGCATCGGCGCGGCGCATCAAGGTGCGTAGATAATCCAGGGTCAGCCGTTTGATCATGCCCGCCTCCTGTGATCCAATTCCCCGATGAGCAAAAAAAGGCCCTTGTCCCACAAGCGCCCCTGCTCCATCATCTTCTTCCGTGCTTTTGCCGCCAGCGAAGGGTCCCCTAGAACCCACTGGAGAACCCTTCGCTGTCCGCGTACGTCAGGACGCCCACAGACGCCCACAGACGCCTACAGACGTCTACAGACCCTTAGGCCTCTTCGATCGTCACCTTCTCGATCGTCACCGGTTCCAGCGGACGGCTCATCTCCCCATGGGGGCTCCGTCCCACCGGCACCGCCGAAATCGCCAGCACCACGTCCATACCGTCCACCACACGCCCAAAAACCGTGTAGTTGGGATAGCTGTTCAGGTTACGGGCACTTTTACCGTTACAGATAAAAAATTGACTGCCGTTGGTATTGGGACCGGCATTGGCCATGGCCACGATCCCCGCTTCATAAGGCAATTGTGGCGGCAGTTCATCGGCAAAGCGATAGCCCGGGCCGCCGGTACCCGTTCCCTGGGGACAACCGGTTTGAATCATAAAATCTTTGATAATGCGGTGAAAGACCACACCGTCATAAAAGTGATCGCGCGCCAGAAACACAAAGTTATTTACCGTATTCGGTGCGTTGGCCGGCAGCAATTCAATTTGAAAGTTGCCCATGGTGGTGGTGAAAGTGGCCTTGTAGCTTTTTTGTGGATCAATCACCATCGCCGGTGGTGCACTGTACTGCTTACGTTCGTTCGTCATGGTTGCGCTCCCTTCGCTGTCCTGATCACCGCCCTGATCAGGCTCCCCATTCATTATTGTAACCATCATCACCGCAAGTTCGGGCGGGGCAGGTGGGAATCAGTGCTATCATGCCATAAAAGAAGCCGTCCTGGCAAGCCACTACGGTCGAAGCGCCATCGCCTCGATTTCGACACGCACATCGCGGGGAAGGCGCGCGACCTGTACACAAGAGCGTACCGGAAAGGGCTCTTGAAAAAACTGTCCGTAAACACCGTTCATGGCCGCAAAATCATTCATATCCTGCAAAAACACCGTTGTCTTGACAACATGGTTCATCGTCAAGCCCGCTTCCTGAAGAATCGCTTGCACATTCTCCAGGCATTGCCGTGTTTGCGCTTCAATGCCCTCTCCGACCAGTTCCCCGGCCGGCGTCAAGGGAATTTGCCCGCTCGTCATCACGAGATTGCCCACCACCATCGCTTGCGAATAGGGACCGATGGCCGCCGGCGCACCGGCTGTCGATATGGCTTGTTTCATCACTAGTCCTCCCTTGTACTTCATTTCGCACACCGTTTTGTGCTTCCTTTTCGTCCCTTGTTTTCGTCCCTCGTTGCCAACGTTGATTTTCTTTGCCCTTTACGTGGCAATGGGTTATACTGAACTGGTTATCATGCCACGATGTGGCGTACTTTTCCCTGGAATCAGTTTCATCTTTTTTTCGCTTTTCCAAACCATTATTCCTACCCACATGAGATAAAAAAGGAGCGTATCACGTGATCAGTACGGACGGCATTACCCTGCGCTTTGGCAAGCGCACCCTGTTTGAAGACGCGACGATTAAATTTCTGCCCGGCAACTGTTACGGGCTGATCGGTGCCAACGGTGCCGGCAAATCGACTTTTCTCAAAATCCTCTCCGGCGATCTGGAAGCCGATCGTGGGGATGTTTTTATCACACCGGGCGAGCGCCTCGCTGTCTTAAAGCAAGACCACTATGCCTATGATGAATATCCCGTGCTCGATACCGTGATCATGGGTCATGCCCGCCTTTATCGCATCATGGAAGAAAAAAATGAACTCTACGCCAAGAGCGATTTTTCCGAAGAAGACGGCATCCGCGCGGCGGAACTGGAAGGCGAATTTGCCGAGTTAAACGGCTGGGATGCCGAGTCGGAAGCGGCCGAACTGCTCGTGGGCTTGGGCATCGCTGACGAACTGCACCAGTGCCTGATGAAAGACCTGGACGGCCCGCAAAAAGTGCGCGTCCTCCTGGCACAGGCGCTCTTCGGCAACCCCCACATCCTGCTGCTCGACGAACCGACGAACCATCTCGATATTGCGTCGATCACCTGGCTGGAGAACTTCCTCTACTCCTTCAAAGGCACGGTCATCGTCGTTTCTCACGATCGCCACTTTTTGAATCAAGTCTGCACGCACATCGTCGACATCGACTTTGGCAAAGTGCAGCTTTATGTCGGTAACTATGACTTCTGGTATGAATCGAGCCAGTTGGCACTGCAACTGAGCCGCAACGCCAACAAGAAAAAAGAAGAGAAGATCAAGGAACTAGAGCAATTCATCCGCCGCTTTAGCGCCAATGCCTCCAAGTCCAAGCAAGCTACATCACGGAAAAAGCAGCTCGAGAAGCTGACCCTTGACGATATCAAACCGTCGAGCCGCAAGTTCCCTTATGTGGACTTTAAATCCGAGCGTGAAGCCGGTAAAGATATTCTCACCGTCACCGATCTGTGCAAAAGCATCGACGGCATCCCTGTACTTAATAACGTTTCCTTCACCTTGAATCGCGGTGATAAGGTGGCCCTCGTCGGTCCCGACAGCTTGGCCAAGACAACCTTGTTCCAGATTCTCATGGGCGAACTCACCGCTGACACTGGCGAATTCAAATGGGGGATCACGACAAAGCAAGCCTACTTCCCCAAAGACAACAGCGCCTACTTCGACGGTGTGGACTTAAGCCTTGTCGACTGGCTGCGCCAGTACTCGAAAGAGCAAGACGAGAACTTCGTCCGCGGCTTCCTGGGCCGCATGCTTTTCTCCGGTGAGGAATCGCTGAAAAAAGCCACCGTGCTCTCAGGCGGCGAAAAAGTGCGCTGCATGCTTTCGCGGATGATGCTGACGGCTGCCAACGTGCTGCTCCTGGACGAACCGACGAACCACCTTGATCTGGAATCGATCACGGCGCTGAACAACGGCTTGATCGCTTTTGACGGCACGGTGCTGTTTGTCTCGCAAGATCACCAGTTTGTCCAGACCATTGCCAACCGGATCATTGAAATTACACCCGATGGGCTGATTGACCGTGTGTCCACCTTTGATGAGTACTTGGCCTACCGGGCCGGCGTGAGCGCGTAATCCATCAACAAAAATTCCATCTCGCTTACAAATTGAGTTACAACAATCGCAAAAGCCGCTTGCCTCCGCAGATATTGCCGGAGGTAAGCGGCTTTTTTTATGTATCTTATCTTATCTTATTTTTATTGCAAATCGCCACCTTGCTTATCGCCACCTTTTCGCCAAGGGAATTCAATCAACCCTTACACAACGCTAGGTGTATCCCCTCTCTTTTCGGGAATACTCTCTACGATACAACGTTGATCCGGAGGCGATACCCATGCGTGCTGTTGTTTTTTTGCTTACTTACGGGTTGCTGATCATCCCTGCTTGGATCTTTCCGATGAACCGCGACGTTATCGACTCTCTGGAAAAACCGTCTTGGTCACCGCCCGGCATGGTCATTGGTTTCATCTGGCTGGTGATCTACGGCCTGATCTCCCTGGCCATGGTCGTACTTTCCCGGAACATGGGCCTTCGGAATCTGCCCCTGTTCTGGAAAGTGCTCGCCACTGCCAACTATGGATTCAGCATTCTCTTTTTTATCGGCCAGGCCTTCAGCCGTAACTTGCTGCTTTCGTTCCTCGACACAGGGCTGATCGCCATCACTGCCGTGCTCATCGCTGTAACGACTTGGACGTACTCACCGCTGGCTGCCGGTCTGCTGGCTCCGTACGCGCTTTGGACGACCTTCGCTACCTATCTTTCCTGGGTCATCTATCGCCTCAACAGCCATATTAGCTCATAAAAGCGGCACGGCCCTGCCGTGCCCGTACCTTTTCTGCGACTTCCATCCCAACTACCCCGCCGGCTAGCGTGCACTGACGGTCGGTTCCACGATGGTCAACGTATTATTGAGGGTGTTGAGATTGGCCACCGCACCGATGGGAATCGCCGCCTTAAAGAGGCCGTGACCGCTGGCCAAGTTCGTCATCAAGGGCTTACGCAGCGGAACGATCTCGTCCCGGATCAAGTCACTGTACGTTTTTCCGTAGGCATCGGCGCAATTGGTACACTCGCCCATGATGATGCCAATACAATCGCGAAACTTTCCGGCTAACCGGAGATGTTCCAGGTAACGGTAGACCCTATTGATCGGCTCATGGGTCTCTTCCAAAAAGAAAATTTTACCGCGCGTATCGATCTCAAAAGCGGTCCCCAGGCTCCCCACGAGCGACGTCAAATTACCGCCCACGATCGGTCCGGTGACGTTGCCGGGGATGACACTGACCAACGAAACGCCCGGTGGGTTTTGCACCTGGCGCTGTGGCGCTATGGTCGCGGTGACGCCGTAAAACTGGTTATAGTTGTACGGCGGCGTATCAGGACGAAAATCGATCAGCAACAAACTGTGAAAGGTGATCAAATTCGCCTGTTGATAGAGCGTATTGAGCAAGATCGTCACGTCGCTGTACCCGGAGAGGATCTTGGGGTTGCTACGAATCACGGCATAGTCCAAAAAAGGCAAGATGCCGGCCACGCCGACACCGCCTCGCGTCGGCAAAATCACATTGACATCGCGATTGCGAAACATATCCATCAAGTCGCCGGCCCGCTGTTGCGCCGTTGCGGCAAGAAACCCCGCTTGCCCATAGACGTAGCGGCCGAGGACTACATTAAAGCCAAAACTCTCTAAATAGGCTACACGGGCATCGATCATCTCCCGCGCCAAGGGACTGCCCAGCGTGACAATGCCAAAGGTATCGCCTTGACGCAGTATGGGTGGTCGAGTAGCCATCCTTTTTTCCGCCTGCCTTTCTTGCCCCATTCCCGTTCTTGCCCTATTCCCGTTCTTGCACTCCCTCTACCATACGCGCCGTTCCGGGAAGGGTGCACCACAGCTTTTGGCATGGGCTCGCTTCCCATCGCCCAAAATGGTATGATATTGCCTAAATACGATGTTGGAAGGATGATCGCACGATGGAACTGCTGGAAGCACTCTATACACGCCGTTCTGTTCGCCGCTATACGGATCAACCAGTGACCAAGGAAACGATTGAGCAGTTGCTCCAAGCGGCCACCCAGGCGCCAAGTGCGATGAACTTTCAGCCCTGGGCTTTTCTCATTATTCAAGATCGCGCCAAATTGGCCGAGTTTTCGACCCAAGCCAAAGCGCTGCTCCTGACGTTGCTTGAACAAGCGCCGAACCTGCGCCGCTATGAAACGGCCCTGTCCAACCCGAAGTTCAACATCTTCTATGAAGCAGCAACGTTGCTCGTCATCTACGGCAAACCGGAAAGCCACCGTACCATCGTTGACTGTAGCCTCGCCGCCCAGAACCTCATGCTAGCCGCCCACGCCCTCGGATTGGGCACTTGCTGGATCGGCTTTGCCCAGCCGCTGCTGGATCAACCGGACATCAAGGCATCGCTGGGCGTCCCTGCTGATTATCAGGTTGTGGCTCCGATCATCATCGGCTATCCGCAGGGCAAGATGCCGGCCCCGGAAAAAAAACCGCCCGAGATCATCGCCTGGCATGGTCAGGCCTCGGTTCAAGCCTAGCGCGTTAATGGCCCCGAACGCGCAATGATCCCCGGGCGCGTCATATGTTCCGGGCGCAATAATTCCTTTAATTCTTCGGTGGTAAAAATACCGGACTGCATGAGCACATCCTGCACGGTTCGGTTTTCGGCTAATGCTTCTCCAGCCAAAGCTGCCGCTTGATCATAGCCCAGCAACGGTGCCAGGGCCGTAATGATACCTACGCTGTTATCCAGATGAGCACGGCAGCGTTCCGGCACGGCCTCAATTCCACGGACGCACCGCTCCGCAAACAACTCGATCGCCCGCGCCAGCGTATCGATGGCCGGCAGCAAGTTGGCCGTGATCAGTGGTAAAAACGCATTGAGTTCCAATTGCCCCCCCTGGGCCGCCAGCGTAATCGCCAGATCCTGGGCCATTGCCTGGTAGGCCACTTGCGTCAGCATCTCCGTCATCACCGGATTGACTTTGCCCGGCATGATCGATGAGCCGGCTTGTTGCTTGGGCAACCGCAGTTCCCCCAGTCCACCGCGGGGACCGGATGACAGCAAGCGCAAATCAGCGGTTATTTTGATCAGATTCGTAGCACTGGCTTTTAAGAGTCCCGAGACTTCCACAAAAATATCGGCATTTTGTGTACTGTCGATCATGTTTTCTGTGCGCCCCAGGGCCAGCCCTGCCAGGTCACGCAAGCGCTCTGTTACTTGAGCAATATATTGGCTGTCCGCATTGATGCCCGTGCCAATGGCGGTGCCGCCAAGGTTAACTTGTCCTAAACGCTCTTCCACTGCGCCGAAACGCCGGCGATCCCGTGCCACCGCTTCGGCCCAGGCCGCAAAAGTTTGCCCCAGCATAATAGGCACCGCATCTTGCATCTCGGTGCGCCCCAGCTTCAGTATGTCAGCAAATTCAGCTTCCTTTACTTGCAGCGCACTTAGCAAGGTGGCGCAAGCTTCGGCAAGTCGGCGCAGCAACCGAATGGTCGCGATGCGCAGTGCCGTTGGGTAAACATCATTGGTCGATTGGGCCAAGTTCACCTGATTGAGCGGATGAACGACCGTATAATCGCCTTTGCTGCCGCCGAGCATCTCAATCGCCCGGTTGGCGATCACTTCATTGACATTCATGTTGGTCGAAGTCCCGGCACCGCCTTGCATCGCATCGACGATAAATTGATCAGCCAGGTTGCCCTGCGCCACTTCACCGGCTGCCCGGACAATCGCATTGCCGACCTGGCGATCGAGCAACCCCAGGGCCATATTCGTCTCTGCCGCCGCTTGTTTTACCAGCGCGATTGCCCGAATCAGTTCCGGATGAACCATTTGCCCGGATACACGAAAATTCTCCGCCGCCCGTGCTGTATGGATTCCGTAGTAGGCACTTTGCGGGATATTCATCGTGCCGATCATATCGCGTTCCATTCGATAATGCATGGTACCACAATCCTTTCATTCCTAACGCATCCATTGTATACAGTATACGCAGTATCCAAAAAGCGCTCAAACCTCGTTCCGATGCGTTTAGAGCACCTAACCGCCTGACACGTATCCCCTCGCTCGAACGAGCATGATCTTGCATAAATACGCTACCGGAAAGGATCGTGGCACTTGCCAGCAGCCTTTTTCCCGCCTATACTTAAGGTAGTATCCACAACTGCATACATCCACTAGGGGTGCCGCAAGGCTGAGAGGAGCAATCCAACCCTCATTACCTGATCCGGGTCATACCGGCGTAGGAAAGTTGGCTAATTTTTAAAAGCTTGCTTTCCGCAGGCTTTTTTTATTAGGAGGATCTTTATGCAACCTGTTCTTTCGATTGCCGGTTCGGACTGCTCCGGCGGTGCTGGCATCCAAGCCGATCTCAAAACCATGTGTGCTCTCGGCGTTTACGGGATGACCGTGATCACGGCGATCACCGCTCAGAACACCACCGGCGTCTTTGCCGTTACCGAGCTCACGCCGGAAATGGTGCGCCAGCAGATGCAAGCCATTTTCGAAGACATCCCACCGGCGGCTGTCAAAATCGGTATGGTCAGCAGCGCACCGATCATCCGAACCATTCGCGAAACCCTGCAGGCCTACGACGCCAAGAACATCGTCGTCGACCCGGTCATGGTTGCCAAAAGCGGTCATTTTCTCTTACAGCCGGAGGCTGTCGATGAACTGCGCCACCTGCTGGCCATCGCCGACGTAGCAACACCGAACATTCCCGAAGCGGAGGCCCTCACAGGGCTGACCATCGAGGACGCCGCCGGTATGGAAGCGGCCGCCCGCCAGATTGCCCAGAGCGGCGCCAAGCACGTTCTCGTCAAAGGAGGGCACCGCTGCAACGATGCCAACGACCTGCTTTTTGACGGTAACCAGATCATGGTCCTGCCAGGAAAACGCATCGACACCAAAAACACCCACGGCACCGGCTGCACTCTTTCTTCGGCGATTGCTTCGTATCTCGCCCGGGGCGCCACGGTGGCCGAAGCGGTCAGCCAAGCGAAAACCTACATCACTGCCGCCATCACCCATGCGCTGCCCCTCGGACAAGGTGCTGGCCCGGTGGGCCACCTGATTGACCTTTATCAAAAAGGCAAGCTGACGTACAACTAGCCTCTTTCCCATCAGAAAGGAGTTTTTTCATGGGCATCACCGTCAACGGCCAGCCGGCAGAACTGACCGGCACCCAAACTTTATCGGCCTATCTGACCAAAAAAATGGACGATCTGTCCGGCATCATCGTGGAATACAACGGACAGATCATCAAACAGGATCAGTGGGCCACGATCACACTCCAGGAAAAGGACAACCTGGAAGTACTGCGTTTTGTGGGAGGGGGCTGACCATGGCCGAATATCACCTTGATCCCTTCGTCCTGGGTGGCCGGACCCTGACCAGCCGCCTCTTTGTCGGCACCGGTAAATACGCTTCGGACCACTTGATTCCGGACGTACTTGCCCAGTCCGGTTCCGAAGTAATCACCGTCGCGTTGCGGCGCGTTGATTTTGCCGCATCCACCGATAATGTGATGCGGCACATTCCGAAAACCGTGCAGTTACTGCCGAACACCTCCGGAGCACGAACCGCCGAAGAGGCCGTCCGCATCGCGCGCCTGGCCCGCGCTGCCGGCTGTGGCAACTGGATTAAAATCGAAGTGATCGCCGACAACAAGTATCTTTTGCCCGACGGGTACGAAACCGTCAAAGCCACGGAGATTTTGGCCCGGGAAGACTTTGTTGTCCTGCCCTACATCAGTCCCGATCTGATGGTGGCCAAGGCGCTCGTCGATGCCGGTGCCGCCGCCGTCATGCCCCTCGGTGCACCGATTGGCTCCAACCGCGGCCTCCAAACCAAAGAACTGCTCCGCATTTTGATCGCCGAAATCGCCCTGCCGGTGATCGTCGATGCCGGCATCGGCCGTCCTTCTGAGGCCTGCGAAGCCATGGAAATGGGCGCCGCCGCCTGCTTGGTCAACACGGCCATCGCCTCCGCCAACGATCCCGTCGCCATGGCCAAAGCCTTCGGCGATGCCGTCGCCGCCGGTCGCCAGGCTTATCGCGCCGGCGTAGGCCCCATTTCCCAGCTTGCCCAGGCCTCTTCACCGCTGACGGGCTTTCTCCACAGCTAAGCCTCGATGAGCCAGTGCGGTTACCGCGCCCTACCGCCCCCTACCGCGTATATCGCCGAAACCCGCTCCAGGCCAACCCTTGTGCCCAGGAGAATCTGCCGCCTCGATGGCGGCCCACGGAGAAGGTGCGTTCATTGTCCTTTTATGATCAGCTTCATGCCTATCGGGAATTCGATGTTGCCGCCTACTGCGCCGATGTGACGCCAAACCAAGTGGCCCGAGCGCTGCAAAAAGATCAACTGTCACCGCTTGATTTTTTGGCGTTGCTCGCACCGGCCGCCGAACCGTTCCTCGAAGCGATGGCGCAAAAAGCCCATCAGTTGACGAAACAACATTTCGGCCGCACCATCTTGCTGTACACACCGCTTTACCTTTCCAATTACTGCAGCAACCGCTGCGTCTACTGCTCCTTTGCCGCCCACAACCGCCTGCAACGCAAACAACTGCGCCTGGACGAAGTGGAGCGGGAAGCAGCGCTGATTGCCGCCAGCGGCCTCAAACATATCTTGCTGCTGACCGGCGATGCGCCAGAGATCGCTTCGCTTGACTATCTTGCTGACGCCATCGCCATCATCAAAAAATATTTTACTTGCATCGGTGTGGAACTCTACGCCCTCGACGAAGCGGGCTACCGCCGCTTGATTGCCGCCGGCGTCGATCAAATGACCTTGTATCAGGAAACCTATGACGAAGCCCGGTACGATCAATTGCACTTATGGGGTCCCAAAAAAGACTTTCGTTTCCGCTTGGATGCCCCGGAAGCGGCCTGCCGCGCTGGCATGCGCAATGTCAATATCGGCGCTTTGCTCGGCTTGGCCGAATGGCAGCGGGACGCTTTTTTTACAGCGCTGCACGGTCTTTATCTGCAAGAACGCTACCCGTCCGCCGAAATCAGTTTTTCGCTGCCCCGCATCCGCCCCCATAAAGGCGCCTTTGCACCGGCTTGCTTGGTCACGGACAAGCAAATGGTCCAGTTGATGACGGCCCTGCGCCTTTGGATGCCCCGTGCCGGCATCACCATCTCCACCCGCGAAACGGCGCAATTTCGTAATCACATCGTGCCGCTCGGCGTCACCAAGATGTCCGCTGGCGTCTCAACGTCCGTCGGCGGACATGGTGAACCCGGTGACGGCGAAGGCCAATTTGAAATCGCTGATCCGCGCGACGTATCGACCATGGCCGCGGCCATCACCGGCTTGGGCTACCAACCGGTGTTTAAAGATTGGCAGGTGTTCGAACCGTGAATGCTTTTGAACAAGGGTTGCTGACGTACCTGCAACCGGAACAACTCGAGAAAATCCAAAACGTCCGCATCGGCATTGCCGGCGCCGGCGGTCTGGGCTCCAACTGCGCCGTTAACCTGGTGCGCAGCGGCTTTCGCCGCTTGGTCATTGCCGACTTCGACACGGTTGCGCCGAGCAACTTAAACCGGCAGTTTTTCTTTGCCCATCAAATCGATCAGCCCAAAGTGCAGGCCTTGGCCGACAACTTGCGCGCCATCAACGATAACCTGGAACTGACGCTTCACCCTGTCTTGATTACCCGGGAAAACATCCACACTTTGTTTGCCGAGTGTGCGATTGTCGTGGAAGCCTTTGACCAAGTGGGCGCCAAACAACTGCTGATCGAAGAACTGAGCTGTTCCGGTAAGTTGCTGGTGGCCGCTTCCGGTCTGGCCGGCTGGCAAAACAGCGATGCGATTCAAACCCATAAGCTGGGCGAAAAGTTTTACCTCATCGGCGATCTTCAGACGGCGATCGGTCCCGGCCGCCCGCCGCTGTCACCGCGCGTCCAGATTGCCGCGGCCAAGCAAGCCAATGTCATCCTCAACTATGTCTTAACCGTCGCGGATTAGCCTTGCCATTCTGATTTCGAAAGGAGTTCCCCCCATGCCTCTTGACTGGCGCGCCAATTTTCGCGGCATCTACGGCCTTACGGCGGAAGCCCATTCCCGAGGAAGAAGCAATATCGATGTGGTCCGCCAGATGATCGCCGGTGGCATTAAGACGATTCAATACCGCGAAAAAGACAAACCCCTCGGTCAGCAGTACGCCGAGTGCTTGGCCATCCGCCAGCTGACCCGCGATGCCGGCGTAACCTTAATTATCAACGATTACATCGAATTGGCCCGCTTGGTCGACGCCGACGGTGTCCATATCGGCCAGGACGACTTGCCGATCGAAGCGGTTCGTCAACTGCTCGGCCCCGGCAAGATTATCGGCCTTTCTACGCACTCACTGGAACAAGCGAGCGATGCCATGGCCCGCGGTGCCGATTACATCGGCGTCGGGCCGATCTACGCCACCCAAACCAAAAAAGACGTTTGCGCCCCCGTCGGTCTCGCCTACCTCGATGATGCGGTCCGCCATGTCACGATCCCCTTTGTGGCCATCGGCGGCATCAAGGAACATAACATCGCCGAAGTGGCCGGGCGCGGCGCTTCTTCCATCGCCATGGTCACCGAAATTGTCGGTGCCGATGACATCACTGCCCAAGTGTACCGTCTCCGGCAAAAAGCGTTCCCTGTGGCGTAACCAAAAAAGACGATTCTGCATCCCCGAATCGGGAATGCGAATCGTCTTTTTATTACCGCCGGCGACGGTACCCCGGATAGGAATAGGGGTAGGGGTAAGCATAGGGATAGGGATAGAAAAACGGTCCCCCATAGCCCCCCAGCGTGTAGGGGAGGAGTGACGTCAAGAGCAACGTCGGCAAAATCACGCGACCAAAGCCGCGGCCAAACTGCTTGATCTCCACATCTTCGCCTTGGGCCGGCGTTGGTGATTCGGTTTCCAATTCGATGAAATCGTCGCCGACGGCCACCAAACGGCCCTGATATTCCCGCGTTTCACCTTGCGGCGTACGCACTTCGGCCTTGAATGTTTGCCCCACCATCTGTCGCAAATGATCGCACATCATATAGGTACTGCGCCCTTTTTCACAACACATAAAAGAAAACCACCTCTTGCTTTGTTCGAACCTTACGGTCGCTCCAATGTATGCCCCACGCCGCAAGAGGGTGCTTCTTCCAGCGATGCTATCGCTTTTTTTTGCGCAGCAGCGGCAGCTTTTTGCGGGCATCTTCATCGCCTTGGGCTGCCGCTTTTTCATACCATTGCAGTGCTTCCACGGGGTCCGCCGTTACGCCTTGCCCCTCTTCATAAAGAAAGCCCAAGTTAAACTGTGCGTCCACATGGCCCTGTTCGGCGGCACGGCGAAACCACAGTGCCGCCGCTTGATCATCCTTATCGGTGCCTTGTCCAAGCTGCAGCATCAGCCCCAGGTTGAATTGGGCATCGGCATGATTCTGCTCTGCTGCCTGCCGGTAACAGGCCAGCGCGGCTTCATCACTGCGCGGTACACCGCGCCCTTCTGCCGTTAGACAGCCCAGCGCATACTGCGCCTCACTGTCGCCTTGGGCTGCCGCCAGCTTGTACCAGTGCACCGCCTGCTCGTCACTGGGGGAAACACCCCATCCTTCTTCATACAAAAGGCCTAGTGCATACTGGGCGCCAGAGTGCCCCTGGGCCGCAGCCTGTTCATACCAGGACTTGGCCTCTTTATAACTTTGGGCCACACCACGGCCCTCTTCACAGCAACGACCGTAGTGATATTGGGCCTCCGGCTCACCTTGTTCAGCAGCACTGCGCCACGTAGCCGCTTGGGCCGCTTCTTGTTGTTTCTTGTCCAACGGTACATCCTCCTTCGCATCCTTGTTCACACTGCTCATCATAACAGGATTTTGCCCGGCCGCCATGGAAAATTATCATTGGCTCTCACTTATCACGTTTCAAGGAGGTGCGCTTATGATGCCCTATCGTGCAGTTCTCTTCGATCTTGACGGTACGTTGCTCGATACCCTGGACGGCCTGGCCGATGCCATGAACAGGGTTCTCGCTCGCAGCGGCTATCCGACGCATGATCGCTCCAGCTATCGCTATTTTGTCGGCAACGGCCTGCGCAACACCGTCTGGTCAGCCCTGCCCCCGGAAGCGCGCGATGACACCACCTTTGCCCAGTGCTTCGACGCCATGCAGCGCGAATACAGCCGGTGCTGGCCGGATCAAACCAAGCCCTATCCCGGTATTCCCGAATTAATTGCCGAATTGCAACAGCGTGGCTTGATCCTGACCATCTTGTCGAATAAAATCGACGAATGGACCCAACAGATGGCCAGCCACTACTTTGCCCCCGGCACGTTCTCGCTGATCTTTGGTGAACGAGCTCACGTCCCCCGCAAACCCGATCCGTCCGGCGCGCTGGAAATCGCTGATCGCTTACAAATTCCGCCGGAGCAGTTTCTCTACCTCGGCGATACCCGTACCGATATGGAAACGGCCACAACGTCCGGCATGGTGGCCGTCGGCGTCACCTGGGGCTTTCGCCCGGCCGAAGAACTAAAGCGCTACGGCGCCCGCCATCTTATCGATCATCCTCTGGAACTGCTGCAACTGCTTCCCCGTTGACCGTAGTTGCTTTTCAGATGACTGTCGTTGCTTCCCGGTTAACGGTAGTTGCTCCCCAGCAAACCAATGCCCTCCTTCGTTTTCGGTATCCATCCCTGCTTGCTTACCCCTGCTCACTTACCACCGCTTGCTTTGAATCCAAGCTTCTGTTGTAAATGTAAGTTTTTTTATCACAATCGAAATTTGTTCTTGACTTATTTGGGATAAATTTGTACTATCTATGTAGAACGGTGTCGAAAAATGCTGAAGGAGAGACCACATATGAAATCTACAGGTATTGTTCGCAAAGTTGATGAATTGGGCCGCGTTGTCATTCCCATTGAACTGCGCCGCACCATGGGTATTGATGAAAAAGATCCCCTGGAAATCTACGTTGATGCTGAAAAAATCATCCTGAAAAAGTATGAACCTGCTTGCGTATTCTGCGGCAGCGCTTCGCAAGTCCAGAACTTCCGCAACAAAATTGTTTGTAAAGAATGCGCCATGACTATGGCTCAAAACGCAGCCGGTTAATACTGAACACCACCGTTAACCATCCCGAACATAAGCAAAAAGGAAGCTCCCGTCAGAATGCGGGAGCTTCCTTTTTTGTATTTATTTTTTTGCCGCTAACGGTTCTGACGCTTTTGCTTTCGACGCGGGCACCGGTTCGCAGGCTTCAATCGCACCGACAGGGCAACAGGCTGCACAACAGCCACAACCGGGGCAGGAGGCTTCTTCGATGACATAGACCTCCTGATCGCCCTGGCGAACCGGTTCCTCCAGCGCATTCCACGTGCAAATATCCAAGCAAAATTTGCATCCGACACAAGCGTCGGAAATCCGGTAAAACTTCGAACCCGCTTTGACCGGTTCGAGCACATTTTTGGGCTTATCCGCCATCTCTGATTCCCCCTTTGCTCACCATTGTAGCACAGCATTGCTTTTATCTACATCCTGCTTCCACCGATAATTTCGACAAATTCAGCACTTTCTTTCGGCATCGTCACCGATGCGCGCTGGTTGGTTGAGCGCCCTAATCGTTATTCCTTCGGCCCTTAACCCCTGCCGCAAACGTTCGGCAAATTGAGCCGCCCCGGGATGATCACCGTGTATGCAAATGGTATCGGCTTTGATGGGCACATGCTCGCCCGTACGTGCCACTACTGTGCCCGTTCGCACCATCGTGAGCACTTGCTCAAGCGCCTGATGCACGTCGGTCAACAGCGCATCGGCTTGATGACGGGGCGTTAAGGAGCCATCGGCTTGATAGGTTCGATCGGCAAAGACCTCCTCGGCCACCGTTAAACCCACACGCCGGCCCGCTGCACAGAGCAGGCTGCCGGCGAGCCCGACAAGCACCACGTTCTGGTCAAAATCAGCCACAGCCTGGGCGATCGCTCCGGCCCAATCGGCTCGCTGGGCCGCTTGATTGTATAACGCGCCATGAGGCTTGACATGGTGCAGTTTGCCGCCTTGGGGCCGTAAAAAAGCTTCCAGTGCGCCCATCTGGTAAAGCACCAGATCGTAGACTTCCTGCGCAGACAGGTTCATGTCCCGGCGACCGAACCCTTCCCGGTCAGGCAGCCCCGGATGGGCACCGACGGCGACTCCCCGGGCCAGGGCCTGGGCTACTGTTCGCCGCATGATCCGCGGGTCGCCGCCATGCCAGCCGCAAGCAATATTCGCCGAGGTGATCTGCTCCAGCAAGGCCGAATCATCACCCAGCCGGTAGATGCCGAATCCTTCGCCCATGTCACAGTTCAAATCGAGGGTCATCACGCGTTCGGCCATTGTGGTCACCTCCGCTCATTGGCCCATCGCCAACCTATCGCTTGTTTCAGCAAGGCCAGTTTTTGGGCCTGCTGTCGATAGGCGGCTTGGGCTTCTTCCAAGGTCACTTCCTGCAGTTGGACTACGTCACCGGGCTTGCATTGGGCCAGCTTGGAACGATCAATGGTCGCCACATTCGCCACCACCGGATAGCCACCGGTCGTTTGGCTGTCGGCCAGCAGAACGATCGGCTGCCCATCGGGCGGCACTTGCATCGCGCCAACAGCTACCCCTTCCGAAATCATCTCCACGGGCTCACGCCAGGCCAAGGCTTCGCCCTGCAAACGGTAACCCATGCGATCGGCCGCCGCCGTGATCTGCCAAGCTTGTTCCCAGCATCGCCCTTGGGCCGCCGGCGTCAAGCGAGAAAACCAGCGACCACGGAGCGCCCGCACGGTCACAATAGTTCCCGTGGTTTTCGTTGCAGGCGCGCTTTCCGTCACATACCACGTTAGGCCACCGCTGCCGTCACAACGAGGACAAGCTCGTTTCCAGCGCTCCCTGATAGAATCGGCGATGGCGTCAATCGGCACCTGATCGCCGGCCTGCAAAGCCCGTCCGGCGAATCCGCCCAGATGGGCACGCACATCGGTGCTGCGACTGTCCCAAACAAGTGGCACCGTGATGCCGCCGGCAACCGCCAGATAGCCTCGGCACCCTCGGCGACAACGGCCAAAAGAAAGCACTTGTCCCGCCTTCACGCCGATCGCCCGGCCATTGGACAGCGGCAAGCCGTCCAACATCGCTTCCAGATCGGCCCCGGTCAAGGCGATCAGCGTATCTACCGTGAAGCGTAACCGCGGACCGCGCAAGGTCATTTCCAGTCCAGCCAAAGCACCGTCATTGCCCACCAGCCAATTGGCTAACTGCAAGGCGACCGGATCCATGGCGCCACCCAGGGGGATCCCCCAGCAGCGATAGCCCGACCGTCCCTGATCTTGTACGGTCGTCATCATCCCCGGGTGCATCACTTCGATCATCGGTGCCCCTCCCCCCAAGTCAAGAACGTCTTGCGGTCAATCGCATAAAAACGCACCTGATCACCGGGTTGCAAACGGCCAGGTATTTTTTCACCGGGGGAAAACATCGCCACCGGTGTTCTGCCGATGATCTGCCATCCCCCGGGCGAAGCCAGCGAATAAATTCCCGTTTGCTCACCGGCAATACCGACGGAGCCGGCCGGCACCTGCAAGCGCGGTTGTCGATGGCGCGGCGTAGCCAACACCGGATCAAGGCCCCCAAGATAAGCGAAACCCGGCAAAAATCCGATCATGGCCACCCAGTAATCTCGCCCGGTATGCCGCGCCACCACTTCGGCTTCGCTGATGCCGTGCGCCTGCGCAAGCCCCGATAGATCCGGCGCAAAGTCCTGGTCATAGCAAACAGGAATCTGCACCTGCCGGTTTACGGGCGCCTGCGCTGCTTCGCCGCGGGCCAGCGCATCATCGATCCAGCGACGGATCTGCGTCAAAGGCGTCACCCCCGGCGGGCACTGCGCATACACTTGCAATGGATCATAATGGATCATAATCGACACATAGGCAGGCACACACTCGATCCATCCCGGAAAAGGATGGGTACGTAGCACCTGCGTGATTCGCGCCACCTTGTCGGTGGTCGCTTTGTCGGTAGTCGCTTTGTCTGCTTTCGCTCCAAGTACCAGCAGCAAGGCACTGTCGCCACAGGGAACGATGGCCTCAATCGATGGATTCACAAAAAGGCTCCACCCGTGCGGTTTTTCCCTGCAAATACCCCAGCGGCAAGATCAACTCAATCCCATTTAAGCGTTCATGGTAGGCATCAATGCTGCCGTCGACAACAACCTTCCGGGCTATGGGCCGGTGCTGATCAAAAAGCAACTCCACTTGGTTGTCTTGGCGTGTCAAGGACACCCCCGGTGGGATCTCCGTCAAGGCACTGATCCGGGGCAACTCCACCGGCAAGCCGTCATCCAAGGTTTCCCCGTACACCCTAAGGCCCAACCACTGCTCCTCCGCATCAAAAAGCAATTCACAGCGCAATTCGGGAATCATATAGTCACCGGCATTGCCCCGCCGCAAATAAATATAAACGAGACTGCCATCCTCAATGGTTACTTGCAACGCCTTTCCTCCTCTACGCATCGTCGTCAGCCCATTTTTTCCTTCGACACCGTGTGATAAGATCCTTTTTCCGTGCTCCCCTTCCTTTCCATGCTCCTTGGCACCGTGAGATCGGCCCTTGGGTTTCTCTGTCTAATCTGAAGCTTGGATCAGCGTTTGGGTTCCCCATATCTAATCTGCGCCCTCGGATCGGTGTTTTGGTTCCCCCGTCTAATCTGCGCCCCGATATCAGCGCTTTTATTCCCGTCATGCACAGCCAAAAGCCATTGAAAATACTAACAGTTTCCTTTTATTTATGGTACTCTTATCATAATCATTGGCCGCAGATGTTTTGTCTCCGGCGCCCAGCACAAAAATGAGGAGGTTTTTTGACGGTGCGTCAGCATCTTTCCTACTGGCTACATACGGCTGAGCGCAATATCGCCTCGGCCCCGGTATTGCTTTCCCTGATTGTCCTTGTGGCCTTGGGCCTTCGGGTACTTTATGTGCTCACGTACGGAGAAACACTGTATCTCCACAGCGATGATCAAAACTACATCAATACGGCCTACCATTGGCTCAATACGGGCATGTTCACCTACCGCAACCCCATGCAGCCTACCGTCTTTATTACACCGGGCTTTCCGGCGCTCTTGGCGGCCGTCTTTGCTGCCGGCGGTGATGTGCAAACAGTGCGCCTCGTGCAGGCCGTGCTCACCACGCTCAGCGTACTGCTCACCTACTTGATCGGCCGCGATCTCTTTGGGCAAAAGACGGGGTTACTGGCCGCCCTGGTCATGGCCGTCTACCCACCGAACCTGGTGGCGACCGGCTTAATTCTGACAGAGCCCTTATTTCAAGTTTTTTTTCTGGCCTTCATCTGGCGCAGCCTGCACTTAAAAAGCATGGGTGACTGGCTACTGTTGGGGCTGATCTGGGCCTTAGGCACCTACGTGCGCCCCACCTTGGCGCTGCTGCCTGTGGCCATCTTGCCGATTCTATTCTGGCGTGAGCTACTTTCCTGGCAGTTTCCTTGGCGCCGCTTGGCGGCCATGGTCGCCCTTTTTTGCTTGGTACTTTCCCCTTGGTGGATCCGCAATTATCTGGCTTATGAGACCTTTATTCCCCTGGCCGTTTCCAGCGGCAATCCCTTACTTCTGGGCACGATGCCTCCAGGTACCACCATTGAGCCTGATCCGAACTGGGTCTACCCGGAGGTGGATGCGAACGGCTTTGTTGATCAATATGCCACCGATAAGTTTGAGGCTGCCTACGCCAAAGCACGGATACTTCAGTTTATCCAGGATGACCCGGCCAGCTTTGCCTATCACTACCTGGTGACCAAACCATCCATGCTGTGGAGCACGCCCTATTATTGGAAGCCGATCCCGCTGCCTTATCTCAACTGGAATGATCAGCTTTTCATTCATTACGGCCTCTTGCTTTTATCCTTGGCCGGTCTGCTCCTGCAGCTGGTCATCGCCAAGGGGCGGCGGACGGCGATCGCCGTGGTTGCCGTAATTCCCCTCTATTTCACCTTGATTCATGCCGTCTATTATTCGATGGATCGCTATGCTTTTCCGATGATGCCCTTGTTGATCATCTGGACCGGCGCGCTTGCCGTCACAGCCGCCTACGGCCTCACCTACGCGGCACGTAGGTTGCAGCGCTTGGCACCGGGTTGGCTGACCAATGCACGCGTTGTCGACCGTCTTTCCGACAGTGATAGCTGAATACACAAAAAAGGTGCTGCTTCTTATGATGAAGCGGCACCTTTTTTCGATCACGATGGCAGCGCCCCACGACGCTGCCCAGCGCCTACGTTACCACCGCGCCCTGTAGTTGATCTAGCGGCGGCGCTTGGAATTGGACTTTCCCTGATTACGGGCGGCTGGCTTGCTATTCGTGGCCGACTTGCTTTCCGCGGCGGCTTTGCTTTCTGCGGACGCTTTGGTTTTTGTCCCACCCCGCTTGGGCGCTTTTACCGCAGACCCATCGGCGGGCTTATTACGATAACGATACATGTATAAACCGACGATCAGCAAAAACAATCCCGGTAAATAATAGCGTACATAAGGGATACCTCCACCGCTTTCCACCAGTGACCCGGCAAAAAAAGCAACAACGGCTCCAAAAGCGATCCCTGAGTACTTCCAAATCGGCTTGTCCAATTCATGCATTTCTGCCGGTTCCGGCTTCGTTTGGTTGCGATTCGCCACGTCCGTTCCTCCTCGATATTCAAACCATTCACTTTCTTCAGTATAACGAGAAACTTTCCTGCGTCCATACCCACGTTGCAGGGAAAACTGCGGAAAAATATTTTTATCCAGCAGGAGTTCGATGGATCCTGCCGAAAAAAATTCTGTATGTCTTTGTTCACACTTTTTTGATTTTTTGCACAACCCCGTAGCTGCCTGTCATTGGTTGAGGAGGTGTTGGGGCGCCCGCGACAACACGGTTTTGCGCCCCTTGGATTTTTCTTTACCCAAGCGACCGATGTCGCCTATCCCCAAAAGAGCAGGAGGATTTGGATGGAAAAAGAAAATCTGCACGACGCCGACATGGTTGTCGTCAGCCGGAAAAAGATTCTTATGGCTGAACTGATCTTTTCTTTTATTTTTATTTTTGCATTGATTAATATGCTGAACCTCGCCTCATTGATTGGCGCCAATACGCGCGCCATCCAAGCCAATACCCAGACGATTCAAACGCTTGAACAAGAGCACAAAGCGCTCGCTGCCACCAACACGCAAGCCCTCACGCAAGCCCCCGCTCAAACTGCTCCGGCACCCCAGCAATAATCAATTACTTCTGATCGGTTCGCCCCAACACCTCACTAATCCCCCACTCATACCGTACTCCTCAAGCTTCGTTCCTGAAAACGAAGCTTTTTTTATTGGAGGCTCACGTGCAGTACTCCATGCGCCGCTGTTTAAAGTACACCGGACGAAGTTGACAGGCATCGGCCAAGGCTACGGCGGTGGCCATTTGCGAACCGATAGCAGCCGGAACATGGGCATCGGAACCGATCGTCACACAGCGCCCGCCCAGCTCACGATAGCGCTGCAAGATGGGCCGCAGCGCATCGATGGCCGCTTTGCGTTCCAGCCGCCGCGTGTTCAGTTCCAAGATAATGTTGCGTTCAATCAGCAAGCGTAACACCCCGTCAATCTGCTCGCGAAAGGCCTCGTATTCGATCTCCGGGTTGTCGACCCGGGCATAGCGTGCAATATAGTCAATGTGGCCCAAGCTGTCAATGTAGTCACTGGCACGCAAACAAGCGATCATCGCATTAAAATAAGCACCATAGGCTTCTTCTTTCGAGCGACCGCGATAGTACCCTTCCGTGTAAAGATCGATATTATCGACTACGTGGATCGAGCCAATCACATAATCAAAAGGATAGCGCTCGACACATTCGCGGTTTTCCACATCGACATCCTCACGCAGTCCCACCTCCACCCCGAGCAGCAGCGTATCACTGCGCCAGGGAAGGTAATCGGTAAAGTAACTGTCCACATCGAGCAAAAATGCATCGGCTTCCGGAAATTTCAAATCCAAGTGCTCCGTCAATATCAGCCCTATTTGTTGCGCCCGTGCTTGCGCGCTCGCTTCTTCGATCGTCATGCGGGAATCGGTGGAATAACGGGTATGAATATGGGTATCAAATAACATGCCTTAACCTCGCTCTCTTCCATGTCTTTCATCAATCTTTCCTAGCAACATTATACTGCACAATCTTGCTTCCAACCAACAATCACCCGCTGCGGTTGTTTTTTATACGTGCCTGCATGATCACGAACCGGGTGAGTAACACTACTGTTAGCTTGGAAAGGAGGGGTATCAATGACCAAAGGAAAAGGCGTGACCGTCAAAGGAGCCCATAACGTGATTTCCCATCCCAGCAAGGATCCGCTGATCCCAACGCCCGATCATCCCGATCCGAACCAACATCCCGAACATGCGCACGCGACGCCGGTGACCCAAATTGAAGGGGTTAAGGCCCGGGATCAACATGGTGTTGTCAAAGGTTAAGGTTGAACAAAAACGCCCTGGCACCAGTTGCCGGGGCGTTTAGATATCCAATAATTTATATACTTGGTTCACGTCATTCCGTCGAAGCACAATCCGGTCGACCAATCCCCGCGCCTGCAGTGTGTTGAGTAGCTGCCGCGCATGATTCACGGTGCGCTTCATGCGATCGGCCAGTTCTTGCGGCGTAAGGCTTTTGCGGTTATAGATCATCTCCAGGGCTCTTCGTTCATCGAAGGTCATGCTGCTCCATTCCGAACGAATCATCAGCTTCATGCGTTCTTGATGCCGGTTGCGACGCTGCTCCGCGTAATTTTGCAAGCGGACTTCCACTCGGCCTTCTTTAACTTCAAAAGTCGGTGCAGGCAGGATCGCCTGTTCCATTTCCAGCCGGACGCGTTTGAGCGATGCTTTAGGAAGGATCGCTCGCATAACCAGTTTTAAGGTATGGGCCAACGCCGGATTGCGCCAGCTTTGCGTCTCATAAAGATTCGCTTCATCCACAATCCCGGGAAAAAGGCCGGGGCTGATGATCGTCATGGCATCGCTGTACATACTTACGTAAATAGGCTCCCTCTGTTGATACGCTGCGTGCTGCAAGGCATTAGTGACGAGTGCCACATAGGCCGTATGCGGATATTCGGGCACCGTAATAAAGCGCCCTTTGATGGGATGAATTGCACAAAATACGCGCAATCGGTCACGAATAAGTTCTACCGTCGTATCCAGCACATGCGGTAAAGAACCATGGATCTGCTGTTCATATACCGGCAGCGCTTCATCGTCTTCCCGCTTGCTGCTATACTGGCGAAACACGATAACCGGACCGGAGTGATACTTTTGCGGATTTTTCGCCAGTAAAAGTACACCGGTATAGTTAAGTTCCCAGCCTTCCGGTGTTGCATGGGCAACACCACAACGGCATAACTGCTCAACGAGATGGACTTCCGGCAACTCGGCTTCGGGTTCGGGCTTGGAACGGATTTCTCCGTTTTCCGGCTGACTCCCGAAGGACTTCGTGCCTTCAGTAGCCATCCACCTATAAATCTCATCCAAGGAGTCGTCAAATCCGTCCTTAGGGCCATCGGTTTCATCGCTTGCCTGCTGATCATGTGATGCAAGCGACGCTTTGGCTAACTCATCCAGCGCATGTTGCAAACGCGCCACGATGTTTGGATCGAGATCTTCTTCTCTGCATTCCGGACACCCTTGGGCCATCCTGGCCCGTTCGACGATGTCTTTAGCAAGGCGCGATTGTTGCTCTTCCGTTAATGCAATGTTTTGTGCACCCACCCGCAAAAAAACAAGCCCTGCTTGGTTGCGGTGAATTTCGGTTGCTCCCGCCACGTGGATCTGTAACACCTGTTCGGGGCTATCGATGCTTTCGGCACTTTCGATGCTTTCGGTGCTTTCGGTGCTTTCGATACTTTCGATGCTTTGATCGATCCTTACCCAGTGCGTTTGAGCCTGAACCGGTGGAAAGCAACAGCTTATGCTTTTTTCCAGCCAAGCTTCCATCTGCGCAGCGTCTTGACCTTTGAATCCTTCGTATTGACCATCCTTGATCCCAACTACGATGGTTCCTCCGCCAGCATTGGCCATTCCCATCATGGTATCGGCCAGTTCAAGTTCAGATAGGGCTGCTGATTGCATCGTAAAGCTTTGATTGTCAGCCTCCGTGAGGAACTGCTTTTCGAAGGGTGGATGGAGGTTCATGGACAATTCCATTTGCCATACCCCCGCCCGCACGATCTTGTGTAGCTTCGTTAGTACTACTCACAATGCTTCAATTGTGATCTATCTATACATCCATGCGCTAATCGATGCAGTTCCCCCATTTGCGTTGGCAGTGTTTCACTGATAAGGGCACCTCACCTTCGCTAGTTTTTCAAAAATATTCAAATCTTCGCTATATTTCTTCGATAATCACCAGCGAAGAACCTTCTTTCCTTCACAAATGGATTTATTATATAAAAAAACTGCTGCATCAACAGCAGATTTTGAGAACAAGCAAACAGTTTTCTTATCTTTTGATCGCCATTTTGCAAATCACAAAGCAGCTTACAGCAATGCTTTGATCTCGGCTTCCATTTCTTCCGGGGTCACCGTAGGAGCAAAACGTTTGACCACACGCCCTTGACGGTCAACCATAAACTTGGTGAAGTTCCACTTGATGGCTTCCGTTTGCAAAAAGCCCGGTGCTTCTTTGACCAAATACTTATAAAGTGGATGGGCGTCAGGACCATTTACGTCGATTTTATCGAACAGTTGGAAAGTGACGCCAAAGTTGATTTGGCAGAAGCTTTCGATTTCGTCGTTCGTCCCCGGTTCTTGATTCATGAACTGATTACAGGGAAATCCTAAAATCTCGAAACCGGCTTCGTTGTATTGCTCATAGAGTTTCTGTAGCCCTTTGTACTGTGATGTAAAACCGCAATGACTGGCCGTATTCACAATGATTAACACCTTGCCACGATAGTCTGCTAGGGGCTTTTCCTTACCGGCTATGGTTTTTGCTGTGAAATCATAGACGCTCATTCGTTTCCTCCTTGCCAACTAAGTTGTTTCACCATGATGTTTGTCATGATTATACACTACGATGTTTCGTCACAATTATTACACTACGATGTTTCATCAAGATTGTTTTACTACGATTTTCACCACGATGTTCTTGTTTACTAACAACATGAAAAGTCCTAGGACTATTATTCAATAAAAATAGTCTTTTTCCTCTTTTTTGTAAGTGCAAAATCGCAAATTTTACTATCGCCGACTGCGCTTGCTGATTTTTTACTTGGAAAACAAGCGCAGATACTCACGGTACCCCTCTTTTTCCAAGTCCTCTTTCGGAATGAAGCGCAATGCCGCCGAGTTAATGCAATAGCGCTTGCCAGTCGGCGCCGGTCCATCATCAAAGACATGACCGAGATGGGAATCGCCGGCACGGCTGCGCACTTCGGTACGAATCATGAAATGACTGAAATCCCGTTTGGTTTTGATATTCTCCGGTTCTAAGGGCTGACTAAAACTGGGCCAGCCACAGCCGGAATCGAATTTGTCATGAGAGGTAAACAGGGGCTCTCCGGAAACGATATCGACGTAGATCCCTTCGGCAAGATGATCCCAATAGGCATTGGCAAAAGGCGGCTCGGTGCCGTTGTTTTGCGTGACTTCATACTGCATCTTGGTGAGTGTCTCTTTGAGCCGTTTTTTATCGGGCACCGATGGACGCCGGCGCCAGTGATGCTCCAAAAAAGCGTCTCGACCGGAGCCTTGCCGGTAACGGCTGTAGTGGAGCTTATTTTTTTGATAAAACTGTTGGTGATACTCTTCGGCGGGGTAAAAAGGCCCTGCCGGCACGATAAGGGTTACGATGGGTTTGTCAAAGCGCCCGCTGGCTTCCAGCGCCTTTTTCGAGGCTTCTGCGAGTTTTCGCTGCTCTTCCGTGTGATAAAAGATGGCGGTGCGATAGGAATCACCGCGGTCGTGGAACTGGCCGCCTGGATCGGTGGGGTCGATTTGTTGCCAGAAAAGATCAAGCAGCTGTTGATAAGAATAGATAGCGGGATTGAACGTGATTTGGACGGCTTCGAAATGGCCGGTTGTATCAGAACAAACTTCTTGATAGGTGGGGTTTTCGGTATGTCCACCAGTGTAGCCGGAGACGACCTTGATGATGCCTGATGTTTTTTCAAACGGGGCGACCATGCACCAGAAACATCCGCCGGCAAAGGTGGCTAGTTCTGTTGTTGGCGTCATGCTTAACTCCTCCTTTGGTTCTTTTGGCTTCGGTTCTTTGGACTTCGGTTTTTGGGCTTCGGCTTTTTTGTTGTACTAAGCCAGTATTCTCTGCATCAAGCTAAAATTTGCACATAGCGCTGGGGTTTCTTATTTATGTTTCATGATGGTTTTATGTGAACGGTGGTTTTTTGTACTAACGGTAGGGTATAAACGGTAGAAAAAAGCGACCGGAAGAAATCTCCCGATCGCTTTTTTTCATTGATTCATCCCGGAAAGCGCATTGTTTACCACGTATCTCTCGTAATGTAGCGCTTCCATTCTTCTCCTGAATCACTCCGCACGGAAATATGACTTTGCGAAGCTTCTTCGATGTGATTAATCGCCCAGTGATTCGCGGGCACGTCATCCCATCGGTATGCAGGAACATTAAACAGGGGGCCCCGCTCCATGACACGGTTGATGATCGCCACTGTTTCGGAGCGTGTAATCGGTTGATCCGGACGGTAACTGCCATCGGGGTAACCCATTAAATAGTTGGAGCGATAAGCGCTTTCAATATAGCCTTCTGCCCAATGCCCCTGGGTATCGGAAAACTGCACCGTCTCATTGGTAGTTGCCGGTATTTGTTTGTACCGTACCAGCGTTGTGGCCATTTCGGCTCGTGTTATCGGTCGTTCTGGCCCAAAGTTTCCGGTTTCATAGCCTTCCATGATGCCCTTGTCTCGTAGCAACTCGATGTATTGGGCGGCCCAATGGTCCGCCGCGACATCTTGATAGGAAACAACAGGGAGCTTGGGATTATCCGCCTGAATCAAGCGGGCGAGCATGCCGGCGACTTCGGCTCGGGTGATGGAACGATCGGCACGGAATGTTCCGTCTTCATAACCACGGATATACAAATAGTGTCCCAATTCTGCCGATTGGCCCGACTCCGTTGTGGTTGGTTGGTTAACTCCCGTCGGTTGCAGACTGCCTTTTCGTATGAGCAGCAAGTCAGCAAACTGTGCCATTGTTTTGCCGGTTCGTAAGATGCCGTTTTCAAAGACGCTGTCACCGACCAAAGAATTCCAGGTGGTTTTTTCGTTGCGGCTGTCATAGACCACATAGCCGTCTTTTTCAGCTACTACGTAGTAGTCGGAGTTCGCAAAGACGAACCATCCGTATAAGCCGTCAACTTTGGTTGTTTGGGGATTGCTTTGATCGACGCGGAAGTTGGTCAGAACAGGCAGTTCTACTTTTTGATCGATCGGTCGATTGTTCGTTTGATTACGGCTTGTGTTGGCCCAGTACAGGCTAACAGTAGCATCAGCGAGCAGCGCCTTGGTATTGGCATCTTTGACACGACCATGAGGATAGAACATTTCGATGGAGCTATAATCTTTGTTCTCGATGGTCACATGAATGATGGGACCGGGTACGGTTTCACCATTGCTTCCTTTGGCGTTGATCTCGATTTCCAGTACGCCGTTCGGCGCTTTGACGATAATAATATCACCGGTGGTTTTGTCGATGGTGACTTGAACAGGGTACCCTTGCGGAGCATTGATCACGGGAACGATATCCCACTCGGGCTGCTTGGGTATGGTTACATTGTCCACTTCCGCTGCCGGAATGCGGATCTCATCCATTCCCCAGGGGTCGCCGCCACCGCCGTCGCCGCCGCTATTGGTTATCGGGGTCATTTCGAAATCATAATTCATAATGGTATTACCAATATGAATGATTCCATTTTGAATGTAACTGTCATCGGTTAGATTACCTACATTGCGTCCTTCTTTACGGCTGTCGTAGTTTTCGTAACCGTCTTTAGTAGCGGTGATGTAGTAATCTCCGTTAGGGAAGACCATCCACGCATAGTAGCCTGCGTTATCTGTGGATTGTGGGTTTTGGTTATCGTTGGTGGCCCATGGATGATCGGGGAATTGAGGAAGTTCCCCAGGCATGCGACCAGATAAACCGTTAAGCGGGGTAGCCGCCCAATGCAATTTGAGCTGAACGCCCGGGATAACTTGTTTTGTTTTGCGATCCCTCACAGTTCCAAAGGGGTCGATGAGTATCGTCTGGACCGCTAATTCTCCATCTACTTCTGTGACAGTTATTTTCATTTTTTGTCCAGCTAGTGTTTGATCGCCCGATTGAAAGGTTAAGATAGCGTCATAGGTTCCTGGCGCGAGGTCATCCACATCCACCAGGAAGTTACCTCTTTCATCACGTGTAGCAGTCTTTTTCTCTTCTTGCCCATTCAAAATTTTCAGCGTGAATCCCGAGGTATTGGTAATCTTTCTAGCTGAGGTGGTGGATCCTTTATCCATTTGATACAGTTGGAAGCTTAGTCTTTTCGTCGCGGTGAATATCTCATTTTTAGCCCCTGTGATTTTACCAACCGGTGCAATTTGATTAGTTTCCACGTCCACCGGGATTATATTGCCATCTTGGGTTATGTGTTGCGTGTATCGAACAGTCACATCATAATCAGTGTTGCTCCAAGGTACGACCACGTAGTAATTGCCATTTCCGTCTGTTTGTACGGTTTTTTGGAATCCATCTGTACTGACAATTACTGTCGCATTTGGTACGATTGTTCCTTTATTATTATCGCGAACACTACCCCGAACCGACGGTGGATAGAACTTTACAAAGACGCTTTCTTGGGCATAAGCGCTGTTGCTCGGATCGGCAGCCGTTACAACAATTTCACCTAGAACAGGATCAGTAGTACCGCTGCGATCCTTAGCCGTCAATGTGATTTCGACTTCGCCATTTGCATCGGTAATGGCTTCCGTGCTACCTAACGTAGCGAGGGAAAGATCTGTAAGCGCGAATGTTACTTTAATATTCTCTAACGGGACTCCAGCTTGTGTTTTTACGATTGCCTTCAACGTAGATGTTGATACGCCATCACCAACAATTTCCGGAGGGTTTGCACTGAGTGTCATTTTCGCGCCGGTTGTTGTAAAGCTCCAGCTTTCATTATCGGTAATCCCTGCGTAGGAATTGTTTAATCCGTCAACAAAAGCACCGGCTGCAATGTGCACATAATATTCAGTTAAGGGTTTTAGTATTCCATTTGGATTAACTGTGACCTGCTTGCCCCCGCCATCAATACTGACCCGTGGGTCACCTATCGGAATACTTTCAAAAAGGGAGTCACTAGACGCAGCATAGATTTCGATGTTCCCGTTCACTGCCGTTACCGGTCGATTAAAGGTCATCGTCAAGTTCGTGTCCATGCTAACATCGGTGGCATTATCAACGGGAGTGAATGTTGCTGTCAGTGCTGATGTGTCAGCGGTAGTAAAATTCCAACTGGTATTATCAGCGATTCCAGCATAGGCATTGCCCGCATCGTCAACAAAGGCTCCTGCATCAATCTGCACGTAGTATTTGGTCAACCCTTCCAGATTTCCATTCGGGTTAATCGTCACTTGCGTACCGTTAGGGCTGATGCTGACCCGCTTGTTGTCATCTACAGAGATACTTTCAAATAAGCTGCCATCATCCTGCTTATAAATCGCGATCGTCTTGCCGGGTTCGGCTGTCACCGCTTCATTGAAAGTGATAACCAAATCGGTCGTTACACTGACATTGGTTGCGTTATCGGGCGGGCTGAATTCTGGCGTCGGAGCCTTGCTATCGGCTGTAGTAAAATTCCATGTAGTTTTGTCATCAATACCGCTGTAAGGGTTATTGGCCCCGTCGACAAAAGCACCAGCTTCTACTTGCACATAGTATCTCGTTAAGCTATCAAGCGGGTTACTTAAAGTGACGGTGAACTTCGTTTCGTTATCACTGATAACGACTTGGCTGCTGTCTACAAAAATGCTTTCCGCTAGGTCGTCATTGGATGCTTGATAGATCTTGATGGTCTTATTGGGTACGGCCGTTACTGCTTCATTAAACGTCATGACCAGGTCGGTCGTCACAGGCACATTGGTCGATTCATCGACCGGCGTGAAGGTTGCGGTTGGGGCACCCACATCGGCCGTGGTAAAACTCCAACTCGTTTTGTCATTAATGCCGATGTAGGAATTGTTTGAGTCGTCTTCAAAAGCACCCGCTTCAATCTGCACATAATATTCCGTAGAGCTATTCAGCGGGTCACTCAGTTTAACGGTTACCTTCGTTTTGTCATCACTAATGACAACTTGATCGTCATTCACAGGAATGCTTTCCACTAATTTGTCATTAGATGATTGATAGATCTTGATGGTCTTGTTAGGTACGGCCGTTACTGCTTCATTAAAGGTGATGTTCAAGTCCGTCGTTACACTGACGCCGGTCGAGTTATCTTCTGGACTGAACGTCGCCGTCGGAGCCGCCCCGTCGCCGGTGGTAAAGCTCCAACTGGTGTTATCAGCGATGCCGCTGTAGGGATTGTTCGAGTCATCTTCAAAAGCGCCCGCTTCAATCTGCACATAATATTCCGTAAAGCTGTTCAGCGGGTCACTCAGGGTAACGGTTACTTTCGTTTTAGTATCGTCAATGGCAACTTGACTGTCATTCACAGAAATGCTTTCCACTAGGTTGTTATTGGATGCTTGATAGATCTTAATGGTCTTGTTGGGTACGGTTGTTACTGCTTCATTGAAGGTGATGACCAGATCGGTCGTCACAGGTACATCAGTTGCGTCATCAGCCGGTGTGAAGGTTGCCGTCGGGGCGTTTACATCGGCCGTGGTAAAACTCCAACTCGTTTTGTCATTAATGCCGCTATAGGGGTTGTTAGCCCTGTCCGCAAAAGCGTCAGCGTCAACCTGCACGTAGTATTCGGTCAAACTGCGTAATGGATCTGTTAGGGTGATGGTCACGATTGTTCCGTTATCGCTGATGACAACCTGACTGTCATCAGCATGGATACTTTCCACCAAATCGTCATTGGATGCTTTGTAGATGTTGATCGTCTTATCGGGTTTGGCTGTCACTGCTTCATTAAACGTCATGACCAATTTGGTCGTTACACTGACACCGGTTGAGTTATCCGCCGGCGTAAAGGTTGCCGTTGGAGCGTTTTCGTCACCTGTCGTAAAATTCCAGCTTGTTTTATCGGCGATGCCGCCATAAGGGTTGTTCGCTCCGTCAATAAATGCCCCGGCTTCAATCTTTACATAGTATTCGGTCAGGTCTTCCATCGTATTGTCCGGGTTAATCGTCACGACCTTGTCGTTGACGGTGACACGTGCATCTTCCAACGTAATGCTTTCTAAGAGTTCGTCATTGGATGCTTTGTAGATTGCTATGGTCTTGCCGCTCACGGCATTGACTGCTTTGTCAAAGGTCATAACCAGATTCGTATCTACGCTGACATCAGTCGAGTCATCCAGCGGATTGAACGTCGCTTCCGGGCGCCTGTCGACTGTCACCGTTCCTGGCGGTGCAGGTACATTATCGGTATTGATGACACCATCCGGCAAGGTTCCGAAGGTACCGTCAAAGACATAATCGCCCGCCACTGTGCCGTTATAGGCTGGCTTGGAATCGGCACTCCAGGTGATGGGTACATCGATCGTGCTGCCATTCGATAAGGTGACTTTTACCGTTGTGCCCAGTTTTGTTTTTGCCGTATCGATGGGTGTTCCATTAGGCACCGTTATTGCCGCCGGTGCTGTGCTGATCATTTTGGAAGGTTGAAAGCCGACTGCGGCAGCTTGGCCGTTGTCATTGTTGGGGATGTTCAGTGTCTGCGTAAGATCACCGGTTGTCCGGGTATAGTTGGAACTGACATCGCCGACTTTAACTTCCACCGGGCCGGGAACGACTGTGACCGAATAATTACCTTCTGCATCAGTCGTTACCGTCTTGGGACCGTCGGCGTCCGTAATGGTGATCTCAATTCCAGGTAAGCCCTCTTCAGAAGGATCTTGTTTCCCGTCTCCGTTAGCGTCAATAAAGAGATTACCGGTTACTTTATTGACAATCGTAATCGTTAGAAACAGCGGTTCGCCGGGGAAATTGGTCCATGAATCAATGCCTACATTATCACCGAATCCGCCGGAAAAGGCGTGCGCACCATTGCTGCTATCTACACCATTGGCGGCATTCAATGGTACGGGGGCTGTCCCGCCTCCGGAAAGGTCAATGGGGGTGCCGTTAGCTGTATAATAAAATTCGTCATTATAATAGATCGTTGTTGCTGAATACCCCTCTGGGTAAGACTTTGGAGCGTTTTCTAATGAAATTTTAATGCCATTTTCTGCGTTTTCCACATCGAGCATGGGAAAATGGTATTCTCCGCCCCGTATGACCAAGCGGGCTTGATAGGTTCCGGAAGGAACATTCTTTCGATTTTTATCTTTGCCGTTCCACGGGACGACGGTTGTCCCCAATAAGGAGTAGTTTTCCAACACTACATCTCTTGTTGCGTCAAACTTACCGTCAGGCCCACCAGTGCCTGCGCTATCAGTAGTATCGATAATTAATTGATATGTCCCTGAACTATTTTCTGTCTCGCTTTTTGTTTCGAATTGAAACACTCCGCCTTTACCGACAATGGCCGGTTCTGCAAGTGCCTGATCGTTAACAAAAGTGAGATTCGACGATGTAGGCGGCGGTGTTGCTGTTGTCGGGACATCGAGCGGCAAATCATTACTCGGTTTATTAAGAAATACGCGATGGGTAATATTCGGCGCTATATCCTTATCACTCGGATATAAAAAATCGAGATTATCGCTGGGATTATAATTATCCTCGCTTATTATCCTCGAGTGGTACAGGGTCGCACCATTGGTCTTGTCTATGTAACCACGGTTATTTGAATAAAAGATAAACACTTGGGGATCGATACCGTTTAAATCTGTTAGATATTGATAGCCGTCTTTCGTTAGCACATAAACCTTCGAGTTAAGTTTAGAACCTGCCTTGCCCATGTTAATGGCGATATACCAAGCAAAGGTACGCCCCGGTTTTGTAGTTCCTGCGCTATCTCGAACCGTTATATCCCAAGCCGCGATTCCCGATCCTTGAGATGCTAAATCAGGGAATGCATTGTGTTCTGTTTTAGGCGGGCTTCCTGTACCTTTTGCATGAAACTCAACCTTCCACCATCCCGTTTCTGTTACTTCAATCTTATGGGGATTGTACCCGCCGGGATTAGGCAAGGGGCCATTTTGCTCCTGTGCAAGAGTTCCGATAAATCCAGTACCGTTATTGATAACATCAAAGACGTGGGTTGTATTCGTCGGACTCGTTACCACAATATCTTTTGAGTCGCTGGAATCGGAAACACTGGAACCCAAATATATGGTTTCCCCCGCCTTCGCATAGACATTGAAGGTCGTCTGTCGCGTAATTTCAGTTCCAGCTAATTTTTGAGATGTCCATTCGATAAATGGCCGATTCCCTCCATACTGGTTTAACTCCTTACTACCTTCAGCGTACGCATAATTAGTAGCTCCGGCAATTGCCGTCAGAAATATAAACAAACTAGCTACGAAGACTTGGATGAAACGATTCCTTTGCCGAATCCGTTTTTGCAGGAAACGGGATACCAACATTCAACACCTCCTGAAAATTTTTGACCTGCACCCAGGACAAGGAACATCATTATATATTGTGGACAAGACGCTCAGCTTCATTTCGTAAATATCGAAAACATTCCTAACCCAGGCGCGTTTTTAACTGAATCAATCGTTCCACATACCTCCCCCCGCATCCTAGTGATTCTATCGATTCCTACACCTGGTTAATTACTATTTATTGCAAGAGCACAAACTGGGCAAACCACAACCTATGCATCTAAAAAGCAGGTATAATTTTGGCAATTAAACATATAATTATTATACGTTCTCCCTTATCAAGGATACAAGCCCAATCAATTTTTAAATAGAATTTATCTTACGGTCTAGAACCTAATCTTTAAGTTCTTTGTTTATTACCTATTCTCTTTTTATGTATTTCAACCCTTGTTTTTCGCAGGATTACTCTTGTTAATCTATCAATTTGGAGGCGTCCCTATGAGTCACAAATCCAGTCATTGGATTGAGCAGCTTTTATTAAAAGATCATTCAGAAAAGCGCAAAGCCGGTCGTGGCGTGATGTGCCGTGCCAGTAGGACCGGCCGGGTTCGGTCCATGCGCACACCCCTGGATCTATTATCCAAAGAAGAACGTCGCAAATATAAACGCCCCAGCCCCGTCAGTGTTTACTATTTAAATGATTCCATGGCCTCATTTGACGAATTTGATAAAATGGACACAATACAACAACGCTCCTACCTCAATAAATGGAGAGCGCGTTGTTCCGATGCCTATATTTATCGCGATTGGGGCCTTACAGTTGTCGCTTTTTATTGCATACTTGAAGCACTTGACTTACCACGCAAAAGGAATTCATCGAAGCAACGCCGTTGATAGTGTTTGTATTTTATTTTTTGCTATATTTACAGGATATACTCTCCATCAATACGATTATTTTAGCCAATTACCAATTGGATGTCAATTCCAGTGTCCTTATTGAACACTTCTTTGCTCAGATACAGGACCAAATTTATTAATCAATGAACATCTACTTCTAATATTAAATATAGTGTATTTAGTATCGTTACGAAATCTCTGTATTATCTTTAAAGCTCCAGCAAATCGACAAATCGTCATAACGTATAGTGGTTTTTACTTTTTGTCAAAAAGACCACGCTCAAAAAAAGATACGTATCCGTCAGACTGGATTGACATCGGGTAAACCGAAGATTAGACTAAAATCAAGGCATGAAGCCCTACCACAAGAAGAAAATCGCCGCCACAAACTGACTATGGAAGGATCCGCAATCACTATGAATAATCACAGCGAGCTTATTCATTGGCTATTACAAGACACCGGATTGACCCAGGTGGAGATGGCCAAACGCCTCGGCGTCTCTACGAGTTTAATTTCACGCATCGCCAAAAGCGAACGCAAATTGACGGTTAGCTTGCTTCAAAAGATCGCGCTGGAGTTTGATCTCTCACTGGAAATGCTTTATACACGGGCCGGTTTCTTTGATACCCAAGAACCCCGTTCCAAAGAAACACAACCGATATCGCCTATCCCCCATCGACAAACCACCGTGATGCCTTTGCATCCACCAGAGAGGTCGATAAATTCATTTGCTGCTTTTACTAATTCGCCTACAGTCAAACCGGAAGGAGTCCTCTCCCGAGAACAACTATCCTCCAGCAATAACCCACTACACCGTTTAGAGGAAAACCTCCTCCAATTGCTGAGTCAACTGCAGCACTTGGAGGAAAAACTACGATTACTGAAAAATCCGCGCTATGCCTTGGATTATTGTTTAGAGGGGCGTTTGACACCGGCACAACGGGAAAAAATTATTCAAATCGTAGAACTGGAACTGCGCTACACGGAACAGCAACAAGCATGAATCAAATCGGAAACAGGTTAAAATGATCCAAAATGCCAAAGTCCGTACAAAAGCAGGAAGCAAAATGCTGCTTGCTTTTTCCCCTTTTTCGGAGTATACTGTTATTCGCGGCAAGGTGATAGCCGCTTAGACAAGCTTGTCGTCATGTGGAGAGATGGCCGAGTAGGTCGAAGGCGGTCGCCTGCTAAGCGATTACACGGGCTTAAACTCGTGTCGCGGGTTCGAATCCCGCTCTCTCCGCCACCGAACCAATCATGCGCCCGTAGCTCAGCTGGATAGAGTAATTGACTACGAATCAAGAGGTCAGGGGTTCGAATCCCTTCGGGCGCGCCATATGAATTATCTAACTCCTGTGGGAACACAGGAGTTTTATTTTTTTTCATCGTCGGTTTGCACCTAATTGTTTGGATAATTGGTCGAATATTTTGTCAATTCAATAAAATTTGTTTATCAAGGTTGCGAATTTTGTTATACTAAACCCCATAACAAAATCCTATAGCGAAGGGGGCGAATACCCGTGGCCTTACCAATTACGCCAAACAAGGATGAGCGTGCGATCCTAAGCAGACCGGAAGTGGATAAAGCGCGTCAAGCAGTGTCGCAGGCGGCCCGCCGGTTAGAAACTTTACTTGACAGCCAGTCAATGGAAGCAGTCGAGGAGGAACTTCGCCATCTCTTCGATAGCTATCTGGGCAATAACGAGTATCTGGTTCTCGTCGATCAACAAGGTCATAGTCTTTTACATACCAATCGTCTACGTGAGGGCATGGTCTTTTTAGATCCCGTTGGCAAAGCAGCGGTGCAATCAGCAGTTCCATTAACTCAAGTTTACCGGCGCAATACCGGCGAAGTGCTCGTTGACGCCTGCGAACCGGTAACTGTAAAGGGCCAACGCATCGGAACCTTACGCATCGGCTGGTTAGTCCCAATGTCCAGTATGTCCACACCGTTGATGTTGGCAACCGTAGCGCCATGGGCACTGATGGCCCTATTGGTCGGACTGGGGGACGCTTTTCTACGCAGTACAGGTATGTCTGTTGGTGATTATGGAATGATGCTGGGCCTCATCGGATGGCTTATCGCACTGGCCTTGAGTATCGCCATGGCGCAGCGTTTACAAAGTCAACTGCGCTCCCTATTACAGGTGTCCTTACAGGCAACAACCGCGATCAATCGCGGACAATTGCAAACCCTGGTTGAACCTCCGGTACGCAATGAACTGGGTCAGATCGTCCTCGAAATGAACAAAATCTCCATCGGAATGAAAGGAATTCTCTCCATCGTCGATGGCGCCGCCCATGATGTGGAGTCTGCCTCCATCAGCTTAGCGGAGGCAAGCCAAGAAGTCGCCTTTGCCCATGATCAAATCGGCTCGGCCGTCGAAGAACTAGCGGAACAAACAGCCCATCAACGTTCCCGCCTTGTTGCAGCCAAGGATGGAACCGATGAAATTAACGCTACGGTGAAACAAATGTACCAATTAGCCGAGGAAGCCTGGCAAGCGGGACAAGCGGCTACTGCCGACGTTCAGCAAGGATTAGCAGCGGCCAGTGATGCGCGCGAACAAATGCAGTTGATTCGTTGCTCGGTCGATCGTTCACTGGCCATCATGGAGCATTTGGAACAACAGGCGGCACAAATCATCCAAATCACCAATACGGTCACCGGAATCGCGACGCAAACGCAGTTGCTCGCTTTTAATGCGGCCATCGAGGCGGCGCGTGCCGGCGAGCATGGTCGCGGCTTTGCGGTTGTAGCCGGCGAAGTCCATAATTTAGCAGATGAAGCCTCGCGGGCAACCCGTGAGATCATGACCATTCTTAAAGGGATTAACGGACAAATCGCCGAAGCCGTAGGATCGATGCATGAAAACCATGTGGCCGTCACCACCGGTAGTTCCAAAATTGAGGGCGTCGCTCGTTACGTCGATGAATTGGCCCAAGCAACAACGACGACCATGGAGCGCTTGACGAACAGTCGACAAATGGCCCACATGCTGGAACAAGAAGCAGCCACGCTGGCCGTTTCGATACGTGAGGCCCATGAAGATGCCCGGGTAATCGCCGATGATGCATCACGAATTGCAAAAGGGCTGCAACATCAAAGTGCGGCGACCCAAGCCGCTGCATCTTCAGCCCAACAGATGAAAAACAGCAGCGGCGCCTTGTTAAGTTTGATCCGGCGTTTTGCGTTTTAACTGGCGTTTTGCGTCTTACCGTTTGTGTTCTAACCATCCTTCTGCCCTTTTTCGGTCCGATCATCCCCTGCATTTTTATTGGCAAGGTCACAGCCATTGACAGAGGCACATCCATTTGCTATAATCACCTTCGCGGCACATGATGTGCCCGATAACTTGCGCCCGTAGCTCAGCTGGATAGAGTAATTGACTACGAATCAAGAGGTCAGGGGTTCGAATCCCTTCGGGCGCGCCATTATTTTTTTCAGGAGAGCCTCCGTAGCTCAGTGGATAGAGCGAGGGCGTCCTAAGCCTTGCGTCGGGAGTTCGATTCTCTCCGGGGGCACCAGGTAAAATCCTGTGAAAGGCGTTTTGCTTGATGCTGGATGACCGTCATTGGATGGACATGGCGCTGGCCGAAGCCCAAGCGGCGTTGGCCAAAGGTGAAATTCCCATCGGTTGCGTAATCGTTAAAGACGGACGTGTCATCGGCCGTGGTCATAACCTGCGCGAGGCGCAGCAAAGCCCCATCCTGCACGCCGAAGTGGTCGCGATTGCCGATGCAGCGCAGCATACCGGTGCTTGGCGCTTAGCGGGAACTACGTTGTATGTCACTGTCGAGCCTTGTCCCATGTGTGCCGGTGCGATTGTCTTAGCTCGTATTCCCCGTGTTGTTTTTGGGGTAATGGATCCCAAAGGTGGTGCCGGTGGTACGTGCTTTAATATCCTAGAAAGCCCATGGACAAATCACCGCGTATCCGTAACATCCGGTATTCGCGAGGACGAAGCACGCGCTTTGATCAAAGGTTTTTTTGCCGAACGTCGGCATTTATAATGGCATCGCATGTTATGGAGAGATGGCTGAGCTGGTCGAAGGCGCCCGACTCGAAATCGGGTAGGCCGTGATGAACGGTCTCCAGGGTTCGAATCCCTGTCTCTCCGCCATATTTGTTAATGATGAGCTTTGGAATTATTCCAGAGCTCTTTTTATTTGAATCAAATCCGGTTTTTACTTGTTACCCGTAACCAACCTCTCTCCGGTTGAAATCAATGGAAATAATTTAAATTCAAACGGCTATTGACAAATACTTGGAAATCCACTAAAATGATAAAGATGGATTGAATAACTAGGAATTAATAAAGCTGACTAGATATACTGGAAGCTGAGAGATACTGCCCTCAGGCATGTTCCCTGCAGCTTTTTTTCTTTCCATATAACCTACATTGAAACAAATGACCTGAAAATCCAGCAACAAATTTATGAAAAATATTTTTTTATGAGAGGTAATGATCTTGGTGAAGAAAAACGTGGACGCCAACCCATCCCTGCAGTATTTAGAAAAAGTATTGCGACAAAACAAAGGAAACCGCGGCTTGATTCGCTGCAGTCTCTACCGCGATAAGATCGGCCAATTTGTTTTAGGCGATTTAGGTCGGAAAATGCTCATCGCCGATAGCGGTACCAAACGAATTTCCGTTCACTAGATCGCCGGATACATCGTTTCGACCCTTTCATGTTGCCGGTTGAACGGTTTACTTTTTGGCAATCTCATCATTGAGTGTTGACGTAACGTCAATCTAGCAATTTACAGCCCTTTAAACGAAGATGAACTTGTGATCTTCATAAGGATCGCAAGTTCATCTTTTTTTATCGCCTGATTCAAGTGCTAATTGTCTGCAAATATACTATAATATTTGCGTGTTTTTTGTTTTTAGTCACCCCCGCTTATCAAAACCGGGGTATGCAGCTCAGTCATGAGAAAGGTGGCTTCGCTCTATGTTTGCGCAACATTTCCGCATCCTGTGCCGCATCATCATTACTCTTTTTCTCGTCTCCAGTTTCTGTCTTCCCGCGCTCGCTGCATCGTTTCGTGACATTGACGGGCACTGGGCCCAAGCTTGGATCGAAACCATGTATGATCGCGGGATCATTCAAGGTTATCCGGACGGAACCTTCCAACCGGACAAACGAGTAACGCGCGCTGAATTTGTTACGATGGTCAACCAAGCCTTTGATAAACTCAACCCCGATGCCACGGCCAATTTTATCGATGTCCGTACCTCTGACTGGTATTATGTGCAAGTTGCTTCCGGCAAAGATGCCGGGTATATCAACGGCTATCCCGACCGCACATTTCGCCCGAACCAATCGATCACCCGTGAAGAAGCAGCGGCAATCATTGCTCGTTTACTTGCCTTTAGCCCCGGCAACGAACAAATTTCCCACTTTACTGATGATTACGCCATCAGCGCCTGGGCCAAGCCCAGCGTCTTTGCGGTCTCAGAGCAATCGATCATGCAAGGCTATCCTGATGGACGCTTTCAGCCCAAGCAGTTTATTACCCGCGCTGAAGCGCTTGTCACCATTGCCCGGGCCATGAATGCCCTGCAGCCCACTGTTCAGCAACCAGTGCCCAAACCGGTAACACCGGAACTGCCCAAGCCGACGGTGCCGGAAAAGGACGCCCCGGAAGAAGACGGCAATAATGAGCAAAACCAAACCGGGAATAACAACGGTACCAATGAAAACGGCAGTAACGCCAATCAAGGGACAAGCACACCGGGAAGCACAACACCACAAACAGTATGGCAAATCGGGCCTTTCTACACCAATCCCACAGCGACCACATTACCGGGCAGTTCTACTGGCTCTACGGGCTCTACGGGCTCTACCGGCTCTACCGGCTCCACTGGCTCTACGGGCTCCACTGGCACTACCGACTCCCCCGTCAACCTGGTTGATAAATCGGTGCTTCAATCGCTGGTGACAACGGCCCAGAACAAACAAAGCAGCATTATTGAAGGCTCCCAACCGGGCCAATATATCAGCGGCACCAAAGATGCGCTTCAAGCTGCCATCAACAGCGCCCGCGACGTGCTGGCCAGTTTGACCACAACGCAACCGCAGGTGAATAACGCCGTTGATAACTTAAATACAACGCTGCGATTCATCGAAACGTCCAAAGTAGCCCAACCGCTCGGCAACAAACGGGCACTCCTCGGTGCCATTGATGTGGCCGAGACACGCCTTCACAACGCCGTAGAGGGCTATCAGGTCGGTAACTACCAACCCGGCTCCGGACTACTGTTACAAAGCGAAATTAACGTTGCCTATACCGTCTACAATAATCCCAATGCCAATCAAACCCAGATCAACAACGCCGTTATCGCCCTCACCAATGCGACCAACGCTTTTGAAATGCAGCGCCTGTTGACCCTCGAATTTCTCGGGTTACGCGCTGCCGATAGCGGTACCAACTGGTCGGTGACCATTCCTTTAGCCAAACTTCCCGGGGCAACGGCGACCTCCCAGGTTTCTCTTGACATTCAATGGGGTAATGTCAAGACGCCGATCTTGCTTGCCTATAACCCTGGTTTGGGGGCTTTTTCGAACAGTATGATCTCCCACTTCTACACAAGCGATCAAGTGAATCAAGCCCTTATTCGCCTCCGCTAACTTCCGGCATCCCATCGTAACACAGTCCTACCCACAAGTTTGATGTAACAAAAAAGTCCTGTAAAGCAAACAGGGTCAGTAAACTTCGGTTTACCGACCCTGTTTGCGATTATGGTATTCTGCTTGCTAGCTTTCCAATTCACGAACTACTTCTTTTAGCCTTTCACGAATCGGCAGTTGCTGCGGACAGATCTCCTCATAACGCCCACATTCGGTACAACCAGAAGCCCGTTCCGCCGGTGACAAAAAGGTTTGATAGGTCCAGCGGGCCCCCTTGATGTCATCATACATAGACGCATTATTAAGCTGTATAAAACTTCCCGGAATATCGACACCTAACGGACAGGGCATGCAGTAGCGGCAATTGGTACAGTCCACTTTAGTCCTTGACTCATAGATTTTCTTGACCTGCGCGATCAGGTCTTTTTCTTTTGCCGTCATTGCGTTGGCATAGCCTTGTTCGGCCGCTTGAATGTTCTCCACAACCTGTGCCATTTCATTCATGCCACTGAGCACGGTGCTGACCGCAGGATGATTCCACACATATTGCAGCGCCCACCCTGCCGGGGTCCGCTTTACTTCCGCCCGATCCCACAGTTGCTGAATATCCGCCGGGATTCGCGTCGCTAACCGTCCGCCCCGGAGCGGTTCCATAATCACGACGCCCATCCCTTTTTGGGCTGCATACTCCAATCCCTTCAGCCCCGCCTGATAGGTCACATCCATGTAATTATATTGAATTTGGCAAAAAGACCATGGGTACGCATCAATGATCTCCGGAAACAGCGGGTACTCGTCATGAAACGAAAATCCGGCATAGCCAATCCGCCCGTCGGCAATCGCCTGATCCAAGAAGGAAAACACATCAAGCTTCGTTACCTTCGCCCAAGTATCCTGTTGCAAACTGTGCAGCAGATAAAAATCAATCCGGTCCGTCTGCAACCGCTGCAACTGCTCATTCAATAACCGATCCATATCGCTGCGCGACCCGACCATCCAGCAAGGCAATTTGGTAGCGAGGTGGACTTTCTGCCGGTAACCGCCTTGCAGCACCTTGCCAACAAACACTTCGCTCATGCCTGGCTCGCCAAATCCCTTGCCATGGTACGGATAGGCCGTATCAATATAATTTACACCCTGATCAATGGCATAATGGATCATCTCGGTGGCCTTGGCTTCATCGATCTGATCCGGTTGACCATCGATGACCGGCAACCGCATGCAACCAAATCCCAGGTTCGAAACCTGCACCCCTGTTTTCCCCATCGCACGATACAACAATCCTGCATTCCCTCTTCCATCGGCAATCTTCTCTATCCTTCGCTACGGACCGACCACTGTTCCAGCATCCGCTTGATCGTGAGCGGGTCAATGGGCTTACTGATATAATCATTCATTCCGGCTTGCAAACATTTTTCCCGATCGCCATGCATCGCATTGGCCGTCATGGCGATGATCGTTACGGCTTCACCGCCTTGCATGGCTTCTCGTTGGCGAATTAAGCGGGTCGCTTCAAAACCATCCATGATGGGCATCTGACAATCCATCAAAATCACATCATAGGTTTCCCGTTCCGATGCCGCCAGGGCTTCCTCACCATTGACCGCCACATCCACAATATAACCCTGCTTCTTAAGTAAAAGACAGGCTAGCTTTTGGTTGGCTTTATTATCATCGACAAGCAAAATCCGTTGTGCAGACACTGACCCATCTTGTTGCTCCGCGGTCGGGGTCGGCGTCGCAACCGGACCATGCTGTGACCAAGCTCCCGGACGCGTCTTCGCTGCTTGCCCCTTCGGTTGCGATGCTGTCGAACGCGCCTTCGATGTTTGGCCCGTCGGCGGTGATGCTGCCGATCGCACCTTCGGCGCTTGCGCTGCGGGCGGTGATGCTGCCGACGCCGTTGGTGCCTGCGTTACCGGCGTCACCATTTCCGGCACCATTTCCCGCTTCTCAGGACGTTGCGGGCGCACTTGTTGCACTGCCGAATCGGTATCGGGTTTCGCGACCAGCGGCAGTTCCATCCAGAAATGGCTGCCTTGGCCCGGCACACTGGTCAGCTTAATCCGGCCGCCCATGACCTCCACCAGCTGTTTCGTCACCGTCAAACCCACACCAATCCCCTCGACGGTCTTTTGCTTGCTATGGCTGCGATGAAACGGTTCAAAGATCAATTCCCATTGATCTTGGGCAATTCCCAGCCCCGTATCCATCACATCAATCGCTACCGTCGCTTCATCGAGCTTCCGGCAGCCGACACGCACCGTTCCTTGCACTCGATTGTATTTGATCGCATTGGAAATCAAATTCAGTAGTACCTGTTTGACCCGGATCAAGTCGCCTTTGATCCATACACCTGACATTGATGTTTCCGGCTTCTGCAAATCGACATCCATTTTTTGCGCCATCGGTTGCATCAACGTGAGGCATTCATCAATCACGTCATCGATATCGATCGTTTCCGTTTGCAGTTCCAGCCGGCCCGATTCAATCCGCGACAAATCAAGCACATCATTGATCAGCGCCAGCAAGTGTTTACCGGCCTTTTGGATCTCCTGAAGATGATCGCGTTCGGATTCCGAAAGATCATCCGTATCCAATACTTGAGCAAAACCAAGAATCGCATTCATCGGCGTTCGCAATTCATGGCTCATACTGGATAAAAACTCCGACTTAGCCCGGCTCGCCTGCTCGGCCTCTTCCTTCGCTTGCACCAGTCGGTCCTGCATTTGCTTGCGTTCCGTAATGTGGCGAATCAAAATAGAAATCCGCGTCCCCGCGCCCTGATCCTTGTGAATCAGCGACGCTCGCATTTCAAACCAGCGCTCACCGCTCAGCGTTGGCAAAAAGATCTCCATCGTCTGCGCTTCACTGCACTCGGCGATGAGCTTGATCATCCGCCGCGCTTGCTGCCCCTTCTCACCGCCGATAATCTCATGCAGATACTGTTCCAACAACTGATCACGGGGACGGATTAAATAGTCGTCTCCCTGGGACCAAAGGCGAAGCAACCGACCGTCCCCATCGACTTCGATAATCAAATCCTCAAGGGACACGACCAATGCCCGCAATTCCGCCGCCTGCATCGCCACTTCCTCTTGCGCTTTCGTCAGATCCTCCGTGACCCCACCAAGGCGCTCACCCATCTGGGCCAGCAAGGAGGCCGTGTCCTGCAATTCCGTCACCGGAAAATTGGGCACCGGTTGGCGATATTCGCCTTGACCGATCCGTTTGAGCATTTCATCAATCGCCACCAACGGCTGCGAGATGTCCTGAGAAACACGCTTCGACTGGCGATAAAGCACCACGAAAAACACGGCATAGAAAAGCACCATCCCGCCCACCATCAACGCCCCGATACGCCACAACGCATCCCGTAACGTTTGCGCTTTTTCGTAAATATTGGCTTCCGGGACAAAGACCAGCAGCTTCCACCCGGTTTCCGTGACGGTCGACCACGACACCAATTTCTTTTGGCCGTTCATCGACAACGGCAACAGTCCCTCGTCGGCATCACGAACCTGCATCGCCAATTCCGCCACATCGGACCGTTTATAAAGGTTGAAAAAATCCGGTTTGAAGGTATTTTGCTCCACGGCATTGGCATATTGATGGGTCGTTAATTCTTGCAATCCCCAATCGTCTTCCCCCGATCCCGGTAGCGCCAGAATCGCACCGTCTTTGCCGACCAGCATGCCATAGCCATTCCAGGGAATATTCAGATTCAAGATCCCCTTGATGATCGTGTCGATCGTCATATCAATACCGACAACGGCTTCCAGCTTGTCCCCGTTGTACACCGGTGCAATGCATGACGCCATCCAACCGTTACCGGCCGGATCGAGATAAGCGTCAGTCCAACGCACCTTTTGTTCAGGATTATGTATAGCATCTGCTTCATAGTAAAAATTAAACGTGGTGATGTCTGTCTTTTTGGGATACTGATCCAATACCTCAAAGTAGGGATAGATGACATTGAGTGAATCAAAGGTATTGACGTACAGTGCCGCCACCAGCGGCTCGCTGTGCTTGAGCGTAGCCATTAACGGCTGCAAATGTAACAGTCGCGCCACCTTATCGCGTTCCGCCGCACCGACCGGGTAAAACCCACTATAAAAGACGGCCGAGCGATTTTCACCGCCATGCGTTGTGTAGTAGGCCCCATCATCGGTATAGGCCAGACGCGCAGCATCGGTACGATCCAACAGGGCCGGTAAATCCATGGCCCGTCGCGTCTCTTGCCGGTAAATCTCCGTTAACCGGGCCACGCGCTCCGTCTGCTGACCGATCACCGCCGCTTCTTTATTGGCTATCCGCCGCAGTTCCTCATCGGCCATCTCACGAACAACGATCGTATTTTCCTGCTTGCTCCACTCGTTTGAATAAAAATAAATACCGATAAAAATTAACTCGATCGTAAGAATCGGTATCAAAGCGGTCTTAAAATACGAGCGCCATATCCAACGAAACAAGGGGAGCTTTTTCATCCGGTTCGCCGCATCCTTGCGCAAGTTCTATCGCCTCACTTTTTCTGATCCGTGCCATCAAAAAGACTCCATCCTCATCTCAGTGTACGCGATGCCGCTAAGGCAAGCAAGTGAAAAAAAGAATATCATTGCGCTCAAAAATCCTAAAAGATGTATAAAAATCACAACGTTGTAGCAGGGATAACTATGTTTCATTGCGAATTGATTCTTATTCGCAGTGTTTCAACCATGAATTTCTACCTGTCCTTTGAGAAACACCATTTAAAAAATCAACTTACTTTGGCAAGGAGGCTTATATGAACATTATCTTCCTTTCCCCCCACTTCCCGCCTAATTTTTATCGGTTCTGTGTGCGCCTGCGCGAGCTTGGCGTCAACGTTCTGGGCATTGCCGACGAACACTTTGACCGACTGCGCCCGGAACTGCGTGAAGCGTTGAACGAGTACTATCGCGTTGAGTCGATGGAAGACTACGATCAACTGCTTCGTGCCTGCGGCTACTTTACCCATCGCTACGGCAAGATCGACCGCATCGACTCCTTAAATGAGCACTGGCTGCAACTGGAAGCCCAACTGCGTACCGACTTTAACATTCCCGGCATCAACGAAGCCGATATCGAGCAAATCAAACGCAAATCGAGAATGAAGCAAACGTACCGCAACGCCGGCGTACCGGTGGCACGGGGCGATCTCATCGCCACCATTGAAGACGCCCGCCGCCTGATCGATGAGATCGGCTATCCGGTCGTCGTCAAACCCGATATCGGTGTCGGTGCCGCCCATACGTACCGCATCAACAGCGACGAAGAGTTGGTCACCTTTTTTGCCGAAAAGCCGCCCGTTGAATACATTCTCGAAGAATTTATCGACGGCGACATCTGCTCCTTTGACGGTCTGACCGACAGCGACGGCAATCCTGTATTTATTACAGCCCATCAATACGGCGACGGCATCATGGAAACGGTCAATGAAGATCGCCATGTCTTTTATTACTCCATGCGGGAAGTTCCCGGTGATCTGATGGAAATGGGGCTGCGCACCCTGCGTGCCTTTAATCCGCGTTCACGCTTTTTCCACTTTGAATTCTTTCGCTCCCGCCAAAACGGCCAAATCATTGCCCTGGAAGTCAACATGCGCCCGCCCGGCGGCTTGACCGTCGATATGTTTAACTATGCCAATGATTTTGATATCTACGAGCAGTGGGCCCAGATCCTCGTCCACAATCGTTTTACGGCGACCTATGAACGCAAATATCACTGTGCTTATGTCGGGCGTAAATCCTCCAAACCCTACGCACACAGTCACGAAGCGATCCTGGACCACCTTGGCTATATGATCGTTCATCATGAACCGATTAATTCCATCTTCAGTCCCGCTCTCGGCGACTTTGGGTACCTCATCCGGGCAACCGATATCCACCGGATTCATGAAGCGGTTGCCTATATCCACGAGTTGTCTTAACTCCGGAATCTTTCAAGAATCGAGGTTTGACCATGAACATTGAGTACCACCGCCACTTTTTCAGCCATCACCTCAATCAAGTGATGGAGTATAAAGTCTATGGGCACGCTGGCAAGCCCGTAATCGTTTTTCCAACCTCCGGCGGCCGTTTTTATGAGTACGAAGATTTTGGTATGGTTGAAGTCTGCCGCCCCTTTCTTGAAAGCGGACAAATCCAGCTTTTCTGCGTGGACAGCGTGGACAGCCAGTCTTGGCTCAACCATGACGCCCCCCCCGGAAGCACGTGCCCGGCGCCACAATGACTATGATCGCTATATCGCCAACGAGTTTGTTCCGCTTGTCCGAGCACGCCTCGCCTGCGAAGGACGGCACGGACAGAAATTCATGGCCACCGGGTGCAGCCTCGGTGCGTACCATGCGGCCAACTTCTTTTTCCGCCATCCTGACATCTTTGACACGGTGATCGCCTTGAGCGGTCCCTACAGCGCCAAATTCAGTGTCGGCGACTTTATGAACGAAGACGTCTACATGAACTCACCGCTGTCTTATTTACCGAACCTTACCGATCCGGCCTATCTCGAACCGCTACGCCAAAGCGAGATCATCATCGCTACGGGGCAAGGCCGCTGGGAAGAAGAAATCATCCCCGAAACAAGGGCGCTCCAAGCGATCCTGGAGTCAAAAAACATCCCGGCCTGGGTAGACTTCTGGGGCTATGACGTGGATCATGACTGGCCCTGGTGGCGCATTCAAATGCCCTACTTCCTCAGCCATCTGCCCAATTTAAAGCCTGCCGCTCCCTTTTCCCTCCAAGATCCCTGATGCCTTGACTGCACCCAACCGGCCGTGTAAGTACCATGAGCGCCGCCCGCGCTCTAACGCAGGGGTGAAGCAGCGGTCTGTGGGCTTGTCTTGAAGGATGTGATCAACGATGACCATTTTTCCCACGAGCGATCTCACCCGTCCGAGCACCCTTGACGACGTGCAGCGTGCCTTGGTTGCCTTACAGGAACTGCTGTCCCGAGACAAGCCACTGTCCACGGTGGAACGGGATGCTGCCATTTTTCGCTTTTCGTTGGCGCTGATCGCCTTGATGAGTATATTTGAGCGCATGCTCGATCGGGAAGAGGCTCCGTCGGCGCAGGAACGGCCGTTACTGACACTGCTGCAACAAGACCCGGATGCGGTCGAATCGGTCAAATACTTGCGCATCTGCACCGATGCCTATACGCAGGCCACCAACCGCTATGATGAAGCACTGTTACACCAACTGTTTAAGTACCTGCCCCCGCTGGCGACGGAACTGCGTGCTTGGGTCGATCGCCTCCAAGAACTGCCGCCGCTCTCGGCGACATTAACGCCAACAGGCACTTCGCCGGACGACGCCACCCCACGTCCCTTCTCTTCACCGAAGACCGGTCCACGCAACGGTAAGCTCTACAATTGATCGCCAATGAATGCCGGTGCACTTCCTCTGCGCCGGCATTTTCTTTGGACGCCGGCATCACGACTCTACCCCGGTACGCCAAAGATAAAAGGTAGCATAGGCCTCCCACCCTTGCCATAGCTCGGCGATACGCATTAGTTCTGTGGGGCTAGGCTTTGCGGCCAGGCCCAACTGCTTTTTCACGGCATTTTGCAAGCCCACATCGCCGATCGGATAGGCTGTTGGTTGTCGCAAGCAGATCATCAGCACATAGTCGGCGGTCCAGGGGCCGATTCCTTTCAGCGCGAGCAACTGCGCCTTCATGGCCGCCGGTGTTTCTGCCGTTGCTAACCGGGCTTTACTGATCTGCCCGTCCACGATCGCCTGGGCCACACCAATCAGGTAGGCCGCTTTTTGCCGGGAAAACTGCAGCGGTAATAAATCATCAATGGACAACGATGCCATCTTTTCCGGTAACGGAAACAACCAGTGGCGCCGCTCACCATCATCAATGAACTCCCCAAAAGCCTGGATCAAGCGCGCTTTGAGCCGGTAGGCAAAGGTCATATGGATCTGCTGGCCGATGATCGCCCACGCCAGTGCTTCAAACAGATCGGGAATGCCGACCAGATGCAACCCCCGGTAGGCTGCGATAGCCGGTTTCAGCACCACGTCCTGGGCGGCCAGCTCGTAAAAGGGGCGAAGATCCCGGTCCAAATCCAGCCACGCTTTGACATGGGCGGCCGCCGCTTGCGCATCGGTCGCTGCAACGGAGCCATCGTGCCCAACCCAAGAAACCCGCAATGTACCGGCCGCCGGAGCTGTTACCTGCAGTACCACCGGACGCGTATCCCCGCGGATCGCCTGGTAAAGCGCTCCCTCAACAATTTGATAGCGGCATTCCAGTGGAAACAACGCCATAAAGCGCAGCTGCTCGGCAAAGGAAAAACTTGGCGGTGTACTGATATCCACCGTAACATTGCTGATGATTTTCACGATAGCATCGCCCCTTCCAGTTGCAATAGCTGCGCCTTCATCCCGGTGTAGCTTCCCATGTAGCCAGTCAGCTTGCCGTTTTTGCCGATCACTCGGTGACAGGGAATCAAGATGGGCAACGGATTATGATAATTGGCTTGTCCCACCGCCCGGTAGGCGCGCGGGCGCCCAATCTCCCGGGCGATATCCTCATAGGTTCGTACTTGTCCATAGGGAATCTGCAACAACGCCTGCCAAACTTGACGATAAAAGTACGTTCCTTCGATCACGAGCGGCACGGTAAACTGCCGGCGCTCACCGCGGAAATACTCCTGCAATTCCTGTCGCACACCGGCGCAGCGTTGCCGGTCATGAATGCTACTGTGCCGCTGCAAGTAGGTTTGCCAATCATCTTCCCGAAGGGCCACTTTGCAAACACCTCTTTCTTGCAGCGCCACATAAATCGTGCCCATATCGGTGGACAAGTCATCATAATAGATCATCGAGTTCACCCCTTGCTCCCTAAAAATTTTTTTCCCGACTTGCTTTTTCTCTTGAATAAACTTCCGTAATGTTCTATAAATATTACTTGGGAGGTGAACCATAATGGAAATCGTAACCGGACCCTGCCATGTTTGTGCACACCGTGCCAAGTGCTACCGTGCGGAAACGGAAGTATGTGTATTTGAAAAAGACGTTCATGCTGATATTCATGACGAAGAATAAGTAAGGCTATTGTACATAAAGCGCCCCTTAGGGGGCGTCTTTTTTTCTCTTGCCAAGAGCACAAAAAGTAATCTTTTTGCCAGAATTACATTTTGTACGTTATAATAAATATATTCATAATCGTGTATTCATGCATAACAGTCCAATAGAGCGAAGGAGCATTTCTCATGGCCAAATCGCAAGACCTATCGACGAGGCCCCTTCACGGACGTCCTGCATCATACCGCCTTGTCCGGGACGCAAAAAAAGTCGCAGAAAGGGCCCAGCAATCAAGGGCAACCCAAGCGGCTTCCCAGAAAAAGTTCGAGCGTTACTACGAAGCTATCGCATCATCCTTCGAAGGCTTCTTGATGATCGACAGCAATGTGCGGATTGTCGACTGCAACGGGGCCCTTTGCCGCCTTTTGGGTTACGAGCGTAATGAACTGATCGGTAAACTGGTTTTTGATCTAGTTTCCAAAGAATCAGTGGATATCGTGGCCCAGCAACTGAAACTCTTTTCCGTCCAACCCCAGCGCGTGTATGATCTGACGATGAAAACTAAATCAGGCGATCATGTCCCCGTTCGCCTTCACGGATCTGCTCACCTGGATGCATCCTCCCGCTTACGGTACTTCTACGCCTTTGTTACCGACATGAGCGATAGCAAAGGAATGGAAAACGACTTGCGTCTGGCCAAAGAAGCCGCCGAAAAAGCCGATCAGGCCAAAAGCGACTTCCTGACTACCTTGAATCATGAAATTCAACAACCGCTGAACAGCATCACCGGCATTATTGAACTCCTTTCCGATACATCGCTTACGCAAGATCAACGGGAGTTATGTTTGTCACTGATGCAGTCTTCACAATTATTGCTGACGCTCATCAACGACATCGTTAATTTTTCGAAAATGGAAACCCAGCGCTTTGAGTTGGAACCAGTCGATTTTGATCTTCACCAGTTGGTTCGTGAAACCACCAATATCCTGGTGGCGATGGCCACCGAAAAAGGCCTGTCCTTGAATTTGCGTATCGATCCGACGATCGCACCGCAGGTCCACGGTGATCCATCCCACTTAAAACAAGTTCTTTTAAATCTCATCGGCAATACGATTAAATTTACCGATCATGGGTATGTCGACATATCGATGACAGTTGTGGATCAACGGCCTTCCATACAAAAGATCTGTTTCACCATTCGAGGCACCGGGAACACCCTCACGGAAGAAAAACAAAAGGAATTGTTTCAACCTTTTATCGAAGAAAATAATACCACCGACCGCCGTTTAAATCTCCCCGGGTTAGCCTTGTCCATCAGCCAGCGGCTCGTCCAGTCGATGAACGGCGAGATTCATATCCAAAGCCCAAAGGGCCAAGGGCTGCTGATGTGGTTTGCCATTCCCTTGCAACGTGCGCAAGACAACCAGCCCCCTGCTTCCGTACAAGCCCTGGATGACGCTGACCATCAACAGCCCACCGTCCACAACATCTTACTTGTCGAAGATAACCCGCTCAACGTGACCATCGCTTCCACGCAGTTACAAAAATTGGGCTATTCCGTAACCCTGGCGGGCAATGGCCGCGAAGCGCTTGAGCAAGTTGCCCAGGGGGACTATTCTCTCATCCTGATGGATTGTCAAATGCCGCTCATGGATGGCTATGAAGCCACTCGCCGCATCCGGCAAACGGAAAAAGGCAAAAATATCCCCATCATTGCCATGACCGCTTTTGCGATGCATGGCGATCGGGACAAATGTCTCAATGCCGGCATGGACGACTATCTCTCCAAACCCGTGAGCAAAGCCATTCTCCAAAAAACGTTGAGCCGTTGGATTCAAGATCAAAAAACAGCACCCGCCCCGCCAACCGGCAGTCGAGCCTTTGCTCATATCCCCAGTGTTGACTTCCTTACCATCAAGGAATATCAGGTCATGGAAGGCGATGATGATCCGAATCTCGTTAATCAATTGCTTCAAATGTTTTTAAAAGAGTCCTCCGTACTGTTGACGCAACTGATCACCGCCCTGAAACTTACCGATATTCCGGCGATCATCAAACTGGCCCATAGCCTTAAATCGGCTTCCTCGGCCTTAGGTGCCTTGCGACTGGCCGCTATCTGTGCACATTACGAAGCCATTGCTCGCGCTAACCATCTCGATCAAGCACCGGACCACGAGGTACTTCAAGGAGAGTGGGATGAAGTCAACCGGATTTTCAAAGGGATCCTCACGCAGGGCCTTCCGCGTTCCTTTACCTAAAAAACCGAAGCCGATCACCGCAATGACCGCTGTTGCTGTGCCATACAAAAAAACGATCGCCGCGCTCCTGACTGCATAGCCGCAGACAGGAGGCGGCGATCGTTTTTAGGGGCCTTATTTCCAGCTCAGATCACCGGCGGGCCTCTTCTCCCCTTTGTCTTTGGGCCATCCTTTGGTAGCTAACCGTTCATTGATAAATTCACTATAGGGCGTTGCTGCCGGAATGTCGTGGAAGTTACCGGCTTTGGCCGCCGCCATTGTGGCTTGATTCGCCAGATCGATCGATTTGGCGAGTGTGTTCATGGTCAGCGGCGTGTTATGGAAGCCCATCGAGTTTTCAGCAGCGACAAAATCCCAGCGCCACTGGGCCGAGCGATGAAGTTTGCGGGCTGCCTCCAGATCGGCATCGGTCGCGCCGGCCTGCATCGCTTTTTCAATCGATTTGGCGGCCACTTCCGTCGCCGAACCGGCTTTGTTCAGCAACTCAAAGGTGAGATCCTGTTTATTAATCACATAATTGCGTAGCGTTTCTGTGTCTTCCCGGTGGCAAACCACACAGGATTGCTCCATCTGTTTCAGCGGTGACGTCCACTGGTGGCTGGAGATCTTTTGGCCGCCTTCTTTGATATAGGGCATGTGGCAGTCAGCACAAGAAACACCATTAACTTGGTGAATGGATCCTTGATAAGTTTCAAATTCCGGGTGCTGAGCTTTTAACATGGGCGTTCCCGCCAGGGGATGCTTCCAGTCCTGAGCGAATTTATTTTCGGTAGCGGCAACTTCATTGTAGTATTGCTCGATCGCATCGGGAGTAAAGCCTTTCTCCCAAGGGAAGGTCACTTCGCCTTGACGACTGGGGTTAAAGTAATATTCCACATGACACTGGGCACAAACATAATCACGCAGTTGTTTTTGCGTTGCTTTGGTCACGTCTTCGCCACGTTCTTTCATAGCCGCAATAAAGGCCGGTTGAACCACACGCAGTTTCATCGTCTGCGGATCATGACAGTTGGCGCAGGTCATGCCGTGATTGACATTTTTGAGGTGCTCTTCCACCGGTGTGGAATAATAGTCAAGGCCCATTTTTTGAATCATACCGGGCACTTCGGCACTTTTACAAGTCAAACAGGAGCCCACTTGCTTTTTGCCGTTCGGTAAGCTGGTCACCCGTTTGACGGTTGCAATGTCGCGCATCGCGTAGACGTGGCCGCGATCTTCGTTATATTCCAAGGAAAAGGGGTAACCGGCAAAGAGGGTACTTAAGTACGGGTATTTTTCCAGGTGGCTGTCCTTCTCCAAATTGCCACCATACTTGGTGCCAAAAGAGCTCATCTCGGCGTTTTTCATAAAGGAGTCGTAATGATGGGGGAAGAGGTTCGCAAACTTTTGCAGGTCCATTTCATCGGCCGTCAAGCCGGTGTCGATGGTCCCTACGGTCGACTTGGCTGCCGGCTTGCCGCATCCGCCGACGGCCATGATCATAAAAGCCATCACGAGCAGCATACATCCGGCGAGTATCCATTTTTTACGGTGCATCGATTTCTCTCCTTTCCTGTACGGTAAGAAACGTTGCATGGACAACCCCCATTATGTACTGGGCCGTTCTCTTCCATGGGGGGTTGAACGGTGGCAATCAAAACAGTAATTGCCATCTGATTCGGCCAGTCTTGTTTTTTCTACAAGATCGTCATGGCAACGGAGACAGTTGCGCTGCGTCACCTCTTTGCTGGATGGGATCATCTTCAAGTGATCCGGCGGTCCGATAATATTGACATAAGCATGGCGGGCACCGGCGGTAGCTTTAGAGTAGGTCTTCGCCAAATAATTGCGCTGGTCCGTATGACAGTCGTTACATCCGGCGACTTCGCGATGCGATGAGTGGCTCCAGGACCCCATGTAGTTGTCCATCACATGACAAGTTCCACAAAAGGCCGAATCTTTGGTGACAGCGTGCATCGTTGCCGTTGCTGCGCCGGCCAGGGCCAGTGTTATGCCGGTGGCCAGAACAGCAACTTTGATTTTCTTCGTCAAATCCACCCCTACCTTCCCTCCCTTCTCCCCACTTTGTTCCTTGTTGTTTTTTATTCAACACCGTTCGAGAAAATCCTTTTCAGCACATGTCCTTCGTCTCGTATCCATTCAAACAAGCAACCGCCATTCAAAAAAGAACAAGCCATGGAACCCCTCATCGCGGGATCCCATGGCTTGTTCTTTTACTTCTTAATAATTTTTGCAAGTAAGTTCAAAATAGGCTTGGGGATGGGCGCAAGTCGGACAAACCTTCGGAGCCTCTGCTCCTTCATGGTGGTGTCCGCAAACCCGGCATTGCCAGGTCTGGGCTGTTTCTTTCTTGAAGACGGTACCGTTTTCAAGATTTTTCAGCAGATCATTATAGCGCTCTTCATGCTCTTTTTCGATGTCAGCCACGCGCTCAAACAATGCGGCAATATCGGCAAATCCTTCGGCACGGGCTGTTTCGGCAAACTCTTTATACATGGAGGTCCACTCTTCATGTTCGCCTTGGGCTGCGTGCTGGAGGTTGGTTTTGGTATCGCCAATCCCTTGCAGCAACTTAAACCAGATTTTAGCGTGCGCTTGTTCATTATCGGCCGTGTCCTGGAATTTCGCGGCGATTTGTTCGTATCCTTCTTTTTTGGCCACACTGGCATAGAAGGTGTACTTGTTCCGGGCCATGGACTCACCGGCAAAAGCAGCTTTCAAGTTCGCTTCTGTTTTGGTACCTTTTAATTTTTCGGTCACAGACAGTCCCTCCATATCATCCAACGATGAATGTTTACTATTTTATATATAAATTAAATGCCAAAGTGAAAAATCCTTCTTGGGTCTGCCTTTTTAGTTCTACCTATAGCATAGAATATCCCATTGTCCTCTTGATTATTATCATTCGGCGGCTATGATCCACGAAATTTTCCGCTGTAGCCGATTGGCTTATTTTCAACGAAAGGAATATGGCCATGCCTGCCAAATACTAACGATAGTGCGATCATCTTTAGTTCCTGAGCCGATTTGTGTTAGCGGGTTTCGTTTTGCATATGCTAACCAACGATGCTTCCGACGATGTTATCAGAGGAAGCTATCCGATGATGTTATCCGATGATTCTATTCGACAAAAACGATGGGAGGTGATCTTCTACGAACGCCACCATGTCTGTGAAAAATAAATTCAACAACCCGTTTTCCTCGATGAAGCATAAAAATTTCCGATATTACTGGCTGGGCATGTGCGTTTCGCTTATTGGCACCTGGATGCAGAATATCGCCCAACCATGGCTAGCCTATAGCTTAACCAAGTCGCCCTTTTTGCTCAGCTTGGTCGGCACCCTGCAATTCACACCGATTTTGTTTTTTTCACTCTTTGCCGGGGCCATGATCGATAAATTTCCTAAAAAGCGCATCCTTTTATATACGCAATCGGCCTCACTTATCATTACCTTGCTCCTGGCCTTGTTGGTATGGACAGAACAAATTCAGTATTGGCACATCCTGACGATGTCCTTCGCCCTCGGTGTCGTCAATACCCTTGACATGCCGTCACGACAATCGTTCGTGATCGAACTGGTCGGCAAAGAAGATCTGATGAACGCTATTGCCTTGAACTCGATGGCCTTTAACACGGCCCGGATCATCGGCCCTGCCATCGCCGGATTGATCATGGGGTACTTTGGCATCGCCTTTTGCTTTTTTCTCAACGCGATCAGTTTTGCCGCCGTTTTATGCAGCTTGTTGTTGATCAAGCCAAGGCCCATCCAAACAAGTTCGATCCAAACAAAGTCCAGCCAAAAACACTCCCCCAAAAAGACGAATCTATGGGGAGAAATCAAAGAGGGACTTGTCTATATCTATCACCAGGAAACGATTTTCAACACCTTAGTGGTGGTCGCCATTGTCGGCATGTTCGCCACCAATTTCAACGTGCTGGTCCCCGTTTTCGCCAAAGAAATCCTGGCCCAAAATGAAACGGGCTTTGGCCTCCTCATGTCCTTTGTGGGATTCGGATCGTTGTTAGGGGCATTGGCGATCGCCACATTCAATCAATCAGGCCCGAAAAAATCCGTGCTTTATCTGGGGCCCTTCGTCGTCGGTGCCTTTTTGATTATTACCGGGTTTACTAACCTGTTTTTATTGACCGGAATCAGTCTGGCTGTCGCCGGATTCTTCTTTATTACCTTTATCTCCAGCGCCAATTCCACGCTACAGCTTCATGCCAGCAATGAATATCGCGGCCGGGTCATGAGTGTGTATACGTTAGCTTTTGTCGGTGCAACACCGTTGGGGAATCTTTATGCGGGGATGTTTACGGAACATTTTAATGCCCGCATCGGTTTTACTGCTTGCGGTGTAGCCATCATGCTGCTGATGCTCCTGCGACTGGGCTATAAACGAAAACAAAAGCCATGAAGCACACAGCGTAATCATGGTTTTAATAACAGTCAACCAAATCATCGCGACAGCATGCCGTGCCGCGCTAGCCCTACCCTTGTCCTAGATAAGAAAAACTTAACTACTCAAACGCCCTATGAGGTGCTACTATAAAAGCGAAAGTGAAATTATTTGCAATATCACTATCTAGAATGTGTATAATGAACGATTCGCTGAGCAAACGGAGGTATCCTTATGGGCTTTTTTTCGAATCGAGAAAATTCACGTCCCGCTGCTCCCGTCGTCGTCACGGAAACGGTGCGCCCGGCCACATCCCCTATGCAAAAAGATATTGAAAAATTCCTCGCCGGCGATATGACCGCACGGGTAACGATTCCCGCCGATCCATCACTTGCCCCGCTCGCCGGAGCAATCAACCGGATCTTGGATTTTGCCACGCAGTTAATTGCCAAGCTTTCCGTGGACATGACCACCCTGGTATCTTCGGCACTGCAAGAAGGTGAGCACCTCGATCAGTTGTCCGGACGTTTTGCCCATCAAACTGCCGGTATTCAAGAGATTTCCGCAGCTACACAGGAACTGGCCACCTCCGTCACCGGCATTGCCGAAACGGCCAGCACGACGGCCACGCAATCGATGGAAGGCTATCAATCGACGGCCGATACAGAAACCCGGCTCCAGCTTGTGGCCAGCGAAAATCAAAAAACCAAGCAGTTGCTATTGACACTCCATGAACGCATGGCCGAGTTGGAACAAGCCACCGGCAAGATCAGCGGGCTGGTTACCGTCGTGCGCGAAGTGGCCGATCAAACCAATTTGCTGGCCTTAAACGCCGCCATAGAGGCCGCCCGGGCCGGTGCGCATGGTCGCGGCTTTGGTGTGGTCGCCGAAGAAGTGCGTGCCCTGGCCGACCGTACCCGCGAGTCTGTCACTGAGATTACCGGACAAGTCACCTCAATACGCCAGGAAGTCGACCAGATTGGCGAGGGAATTCAGGCCCTGCAACGCTCCTCCACGAGCAGTATTCAGGCTTCGGAGCAAGCGACCACCAGCGTTCATCATCTGCTGGATGTTTTTTCGGTGATTGATCAATCCGTAAGCCACCTGGCCCCGATTGCCGAACAACAATCGGCTTCCTTTGAAGAACTGAGCGCTACCCTCACCGAAATCTCCCAAGACGCTGCACTGATCAATAAAAATATGCAGTCCTGCAATAAAAATCTGTACAACGTTATCGCGGAAGCAGACGGTGTACGTGCTCAGATCAGCGCTTATAAGGTGCCCTTTACGCCACAAGAAGTGATCGATTTGGCCAAAACAGATCACTTGCTTTGGAAGGCCCGCATCGGCTATATGCTCAAGGGTATCGTGAGTCCCGACGAGGAAAAAGCAAAAGATCACCATAGCTGCCGGCTGGGCAATTGGTATTTCAGCAGCGGCCAAAACACATTTGGCCATCTCGATGTATTTCGTCAGCTTGACGGCCCCCATGCCCGCTTTCACCAGGCCTGTTATGAAGCGATTGGCCTCTATCGCAAGGGCAACCATGAGCAAGCCAAGCAAAAACTGGTGGAAATCGAACGGTTGTCCAAAGAAGTGCTGGCCATGCTTGATCAGCTTAAAGGGGCAGTGTAGGGATCATAGCCTTCTCGCTCCGATCGATGCAGCTACTACTTGAAAAATATAGAACATAAAAAAGAAACCGTTGGCCTTCTTGCGTAGAGCTGCCAACGGTTTTTTTGTACCGTGCTTCGATAAATTGTATCTAATCTCTCAACCCTTCCTACCAAATTGAAACGTCCACGCAGACCCCCCAGGAGAAACGAAATATTTTTTTTCGTTTCATTAAATAAAAAAGTCTTTTCGCGCCAATAATATCATATAAATGAAATAAATAATTGCACTTTAGGAGTTGTAGTGCTATGATGATATTAAAAATTCTTCCACAGGCGAAAGGACGGAGTGGAATCATGAGGCTTTGCAGCGTATCCGTCGAAGGATTTCGGAATATACAAAGGTCCAAAGTTATTTGCACCGAAATGGTTGCACTAGTTTCTCTAAATAGCTATGGTAAATCAAATTTACTTCAAGCTATTGACTTTGGGGTTGACTTTATATCAAGTAATGAGAATACAAAGAAAAAAATGATGTCCTGGACAAAAGGAATTCCTCTGAACAAGGGCACTGCTTCCAAAGACTTTCGTATAGAATTTGAAATGACAACCTCTTTGAACAATAAAGTATACAATATAATATACGGATATCAATTCAGGTGGATAAGAAGCGACGAAACCGGCGCTAACATCATAGGTGAATGGCTAAAAATAAAAATCGAAGGAAAAAATCAGAAGTTTAATATTTTAATTAATAGAGATGAAGATAAAGCATTTTATCGCAGTTCCGAAACAGGAAGATGCAACACTAAGATATCGATAGACAACAACGATCTTATTATAAACAAATTGAAGGCTTTTGAAAACTTATATTATCATGATGTCATAAAAGGAATTAATAGCTTAAAGGTTTATATTGAGCGTCATCTCGATGCTAGTCAATCATATACACCTGACCCAATCATCAGAAAAGACATTGATGTGTTGGAAATGGAGGGGGTGAATAATTTACCAAGGGTAATCTACCATCTAAAAAAACAATATAGCGAAAAATACAATCTACTCATAAACGCATATACACAACTTTTCCCTCAGATAACAGAACTCATCGTAGAAGAAATAGATATCCAAAATAAATTTCAAAGCAAAATCCCAGATGATATCCCATTTAAATTAGACAATAAAATATATGCACTTTATGTTATTGATAATAACCTTAATCAACCTATTAGCTTCGAAGCCATGTCTGACGGAGCAAAGCGTGTTTTTTTGTTATTAACGAATATAGTAATAGCAGATTTGAATAACCTATCTTTAATTGCAGTTGAAGAACCTGAAAATTCCATTCATCCAAGCTTACTTCAAAATTATCTAAGGGTCCTTTCACAATTACTAGGAGATACCAAAATAATTATTACAAGTCATTCGCCTTATATTATTCAATATCTTGAGCCGCAAAACATTTATGTTGGATTACCCAAACCCTATGGTGTAGCACAATTCGCCAAAATACGCAAATCCGCCCAGAAATTTCTATTTGATGATGCTTCAAACTTAGAAATGTCAACTGGCGATTACCTATTTGAATTAATTAGTGGTACCGAAGATGATATGAAAATACTTGAGAAGTATTTGGAGTTTGAAAATCATGAGTAGGGGGATCGTGATATTCGTAGAGGGTTATTCGGAAATGGAATTCTATGCAAAATTGCGCGATCAAATCCGTTCCTATATACCTCAACAGAGATTCAAGGTTGACACTCTGATATTAAAAAATCTTAAAGGTATCGGAAACTATAAAACTACGATAAAACGGATTTTTCAAGAAATAATTCGTCAGAATCCAGGTGTGAGTTTTACTGTATTTTTATGTTACGACACGGATGTCTTTGAATATTCTACCAAGCCAATAGTGAACTGGTCAGAGGTCGAAAAAGATTTAAAGGCTTGGGGCGCTAAAAAAATCTTCCATATTAAAGCAAAACGATCAATCGAAGATTGGTTTTTATTAGACGAAGGAGGCATACTCCATTATTTAAATTTGTCAAAGGGTACTAAAGTTTCTAAAAACGGTGGGACAAAAACCATTGAAACTTTGTTTAAAAAAGGTGGTAAAGTCTACATTAAAGGTTCTACAAGGGGGTTTGTAGACTCTTTAGATATCAAATTAATAATGAATAATATTTGCCCTGAACTTAAAAATCTATGCAAGGATTTGGGGGTAAAATGCAATGATAATAACAGAAAATGCACATAATCTTTTGAATGAATCTAACAAGAATGGACAAGCCTCGTAAACTTATTAACGATCTCTTTAAACTTCCGGTCCCGAAAAATAGGCAAGTTGTTGTTACGGATTTCCACAAAACGCCCTTGGATCCTCTATAAGAATCCAAAGGCGTTTTCTTATTGGTTCGCCTTATATCGATTCATTATCGTGGCCAGTTTATTTCACAAAAAAGGTTTCGAGTTCAATGTGAGTATTTCGGAGTGAAAGAGTCACTTTATCTCCCGACTTATTCGAGTTTAAGCCATGGCGCTCACGCATGGATACTTTTCCGTCGATGAGTATTTCATACGCATTGTGCTTAATTCGGTCAATGATGGCCTCCGATACAGTACCATCTTCTGGCGTTCCGATGCGATCATACCATCCTCTGGGATCAAACTGAGTACTGAAAATCATCGCACCCTTTCGCGTTCGAGCTTCGATGATCTCAAACAGATCCATGGCCTGATCGGTCGTTAATGGCTTTAATAGCCATTCATCGAGAATCAGCAGGTCAACCTTCTAGTAGGTTTTTATGATCTTTTTATATGTGCCCTCACCTCTTGCAACAACAAGGTCGTTGAGCAGTTCCGGAAGTCGTCATAGCGAACGGTCATGAAGTTCCGGCAGGCCGCATTACCAAGGGCACAAGCCAAGAAGGTTTTTCCATTTCCCGATGGCCCCTCAATAATAAGATGATGACCATCATGGATATAGCGGCAGGTGGAGAACTGCAATAACTGTGATTTGTTCAGTTTTCTGTCCTCGTGGTACTCAATATCCTCCATACAGGCATTGGGACACCGAAACGCTGCCGTTCGGATCAGCTTTTTCAACTTATTGGAGCGTCGCTTTCCCCATTCGTGATCCACAATCATCCCAAAGCGCATTGTCCTTACCTGTAAACAGTTATCCTTCGGGATGTGCTGATAGAACTCGGCCCAATTGGCTGTTTCCAAGTACAGTCGGGCGACGGTGACGGACTCTTGGTGAAAGAGTCCGTCACCAATGAAGGAGAGGCTATACTTTGTCAGTTCTCGGTTTGTGTTCATTATTCAGTTCCCATTTCCTTTTGGGGTAGCGCGTATTATCGAAACACTTAGCTTTTATGTAAATTAATAGGATATTCTATAAATCCCTCAAATCTCCTTGCTTCCCGCCCTTACAGATGATGAAAATTGCGCATACATACACCTTTCGAGAACGCCAGCGATCTACTCCAACAAAATATCCAACATTTTTTTTCGATTGATCATAAATTCTCGGGTTACCCGGTAATGTTCCGTCTCCTCATACTCCACCACTTCCACGCCCTCTTCGGAAAACTGCAAGATCATCGCATCGGGATAAGCCATGATGATCGGCGAGTGGGTAGCGATCACCAATTGAGAATCCTGCTGAACTAGTTCATGAATACGTGCTACCATCGCCATCTGACGACTGGGCGAAAGGGCCGCTTCCGGTTCATCGAGGAGGTAAAGGCCACGTCCCTTACACCGGTTCATCATCGTCGCCCAAAAAGCTTCGCCGTGCGATTGCTCATGAAGCGATCGGTTGCCATAGGAGGAAGCCACCGCAAGCTCATCAATCTTCGTTGCCAAGTTATAAAAGCTCTCCGCCCGTAAAAAGAACCCGTCAACTGGCTTTTTATACGTACGGACGATCGTCAAATAACGATGCAGCTCCGAATGGGAATCCTTCGTCGAAAAATTAAAATTCCTCGTGCCGCCTTCCGGGTTAAAACCCGCAGCAACGGCGATCGCCTCCAAGAGCGTTGATTTTCCTGTGCCGTTTTCACCGACCAAAAAGGTAACTTTCGGGTGAAGCCTTATCTCTGTTAACCTGCAAACCGCCGGCAACGAAAAGGGATATTCGGAAAAAGAAGGCACTTCATCTCGCCGGAACCGAACACTGCGAAGATAACACCCTTGATCGGCTTTTTTTCTCACGTCTGCTTTCATGACATCCTGTGTTAATGTCTTGCTGGTCATCTCAATACCTCCCATTTTTTCTTTGATGTCCCCCATGGCCATTTTCGTCAGGTTGGTGGAAATCAAGCAACTGTCTACCGAAGTACTCGACATGCTCGGCCAGCTTAAGCAGTCACTGCCAAGTAAGAAATTAGGTCAAAAAGAATGAAACCGTTGCTCTTAATAATAAGGCGAACGGTTTCTTTTTTGTGGCCCTTTATGCAGCTCTTTTACTCAGCTTTTTTGGTTTCACCATGCCTTAAAACAAAAGGGCATGCTCCCAGCAACTCTCCCGTCATCATTATAGCGGTTTCTTATTAGGATGCATCCGTTTGGGGCTGCCGGTATTCGTTCCTTGAATGAACTTTTCTTGTCCGGCCGGAGGACCGTAATCTGCCACACTTACGTTATACTGTTCCACATCGTTAGCCAGCTTGTCCGACAGCTCTTCACTCCGTTTATTCCAGATATCCTTTTCATCGGTCGAGACCATTTCGTAGGGAATCTTTCTTGTTTTATCGCTCATCAGTGATCCTCCCGCTTCTGTATGCATGTTTTACTGTCCTAGCCATTGGCTCACCTGGTCCAGGCATGCCGGTCGCAGCAACCGTAATATTCAGCGACACTCACAGTATGCCAAAACAAGCTTTTTTCCATGCTAACCAAAATTGATGGAAAACCCCATAAAAAAACCACTGCCCTTTGCTGTATCAAAGGATAGCGGTATATTATTTTTATGCAATTTTATAACCAAAACCTTGACTTTGTATCCCCATAAAATAGATGGCGGAGAGAGTGGGATTCGAACCCACGGAACCCTCACGAGTTCAACGGTTTTCAAGACCGCCGCCTTCAACCGCTCGGCCATCTCTCCGTAACCTTATCAGCAACCGAACTATATTCTAGCACAAAAACGTTCTAATTTCAAGGTACCCCTTCATTCTCGCCCCAGCAAAAAAGGAGCCATTCCCGCAGGAAGGCTCCCTAATCGGATCCATGATTCACGTACTGAGATCCATACATCACTGCTTTTCCGTAAATCATGGTTATTGGTATCTTTCGCTAAGCACAACCTTGAACCAATGCGTTACTCCGGCCGGATCACATCGACACCCATATACGGCCGCAACGCTTCCGGCACGATCACCGAACCGTCCGCCTGTTGATAATTCTCCAGCACCGCCGCCACTGTACGGCCAATGGCCAGCCCGGAACCATTCAACGTGTGGACAAACTCCGGCTTCGCCTTCGGATTGGACCGGTAGCGGATCCCCGCCCGGCGCGCTTGGAAATCTTCAAAGTTCGAGCACGACGAAATCTCCCGGTACGTCTCAAAGCTCGGCAGCCACACTTCAATATCATAAGTCTTGGCCGACGAAAAGCCCATATCGCCAGTGCAAAGCGTGATTACCCGGTACGGCAGTTCCAGCAGCTGCAGGATATGCTCCGCATCAGCCGTCAGCTTCTCCAGCTCCGCATAGGAATCTTCCGGCTTCGTGAACTTGACCAGTTCCACCTTGTTAAACTGGTGCTGGCGAATCAGGCCCCGCGTATCGCGGCCGGCCGCACCGGCTTCGGCCCGGAAACAAGCCGAGTAGGCGCAGTGGTGGATCGGCAGTTGATCGCCATCAAGGATCTCACTGCCATACATATTGGTCACCGGCACTTCGGCTGTGGGAATCAAGAAATACTCGGTGCCGCTGATGCCGAACATATCCTCGGCAAATTTGGGCAACTGACCGGTCCCCATCATCGATTGCCGATTGACGATAAAGGGCGGCAAGATCTCCCGGTAGCCGCGGTCCGTATGGGTATTGAGCATCAAGTTGATGATCGACCGCTCCAGCCGCGCACCTAAGCCTTTATAGATGGTAAAGCGCGCACCGGTGATCTTGGCACCTCGTTGAAAATCAAGAATATCGAGCGATTCGCCCAGGTCCCAGTGCGGCTTCGGTGTAAAGTCCATTGGCTTCGGCGTACCCCAGGTGCGCACGACTGGGTTGTCCGCTTCGGAAACACCGACCGGCACTGATGCATGGGGGATGTTAGGGATATAGTAGAGAACATTCTCCATTTCCCCTTCTATCGCCGCCAGTTCTTCATCGAGCACCTTGATCCGATCACCGACGGCCCGCATTTCCACAACGAGGTTTTCGGCATCTTCCTTGGCTTTTTTCAGCCGGGCAATCTCTTGGGACACGCGGTTACGCTCGGCTTTCAGCCCTTCAACCTCCACGAGTATTGCCCGCCGCTTTTGATCCATCGCTAAAAAATCATCAAGGGAGATCTTCGCGCCCCGCTTGTCCAACGCTTCTTGCACCAGCGCCGGATTGGCACGAACAAATTTGATATCCAGCAAATCGGCTTCCTCCTCTACCAAGGTGAAAAAAAACAAGGGGCTTGATGGATCGCCATATCGACGGCCATCAGCCCCCCATCACTTAGGTCAAATCAACATATTTTACATCGAGAACGCCATCAACTTTGGCCAGTTCTTTGACCGCTTCCGTCGGCACAGCCGCGTCAACCGACAAGATGGCAATCGCTTCGCCGCCGACCACGTTGCGGCCCACATGCATGTGCGCGATGTTGATTTCATGCTCACCCAGCACGGTGCCGATGCCGCCGATGATGCGCGGCCGATCATAGTGTGGCGCAACGATCATGTGGCCTTCCAGTTCCACATTGAGGTTGTAGTCATCAACCCGCAAGATGTGGCCGCGGTTGCGGCGCAGGACAGTGCCGGCGACGGACCGCGTACCTTTGCTCGTTTCCACCGTAGCCGTGATCAAGTTCGAATAATCTTCCGTATCGCCCGTTTTGATTTCGGACACTTTAATGCCGCGCTGTTTGGCCACGTGCGGTGCATTGACGAAGTTGACCGAATCTTGCAGCGAAGGTTTGAACATCCCTTTGAGGAAGCTCGTCGTTAACGGGTTGAGGTTATGCTTCGCCAGATCACCGGCATAGCTGATCGTCACCTTTTCAATGCTGCCGTTGACGGTTTGACCGATAAAGCGGCCGAGACGTTCGATCAAGTCCAGATAAGGCGCAAAGATCGCCATCAATTCCGGCTTCACCGAAGGAATGTTGACAGCGGCCCGCACGACTTCGCCATGGAGCACACGAACAATCTCTTCGGACACATCAATGGCCACATTAACTTGGGCTTCTTCGGTGGACGCGCCCAGGTGCGGCGTCACCAGCACTTGCTCCAAGCCAAAGAGCGGGCTTTCCGTCGTCGGTTCTTTTTCAAAAACGTCAATCCCGGCACCGGCTACTTTACCGGACACAATCGCATTGTACAGCGCTTCTTCGTCGATGATGCCGCCGCGCGCACAGTTGATCAAGCGAACGCCGTCTTTCATCATCGCCAGTTGCTCGGTGCTGATCATGCGGTACGTTTCTTTGGTTTTGGGCATGTGGACGGTGATAAAGTCCGCATGGGCATAGATCTCTTCGAGGCTTTTGATTTCGACGCCGAGGTTTTTGGCCCGCTCTTCCGTCACATAGGGGTCATAGCCATAGATGGTCATACCGAAGGCTTGTGCAAATTTGGCGACTTCTGATCCAATTTTGCCCAGTCCTAGGATGCCCAGAATCTTGCCTTTTAATTCCACACCGGTATATTTACTGCGTGCCCATTGGCCGCCTTTGAGGGCGTTAGCGGCCGGGTAGATCTTACGGGCCAGCGCCAACATGTGGCTCATGGTCAGTTCAGCGGCGGCAATCGTGTTGCCTTCCGGGGCGTTGCAAACGACGATCCCTTTCATCGTCGCCGCTTCCACGTCGATATTATCCACACCGACACCGGCGCGGCCAATAACTTTTAATTGATTGCCCGCTTCGATGATCCGCTTGGTGATTTTCGTTTCGGAACGGACGATGACCGCTTGGTAGTCGCCTACGATGTTGACAATTTCATCTTCCGTCTGTTTCAGCTTCACATCCACCGTGATCCCGGCGTTTTGCAGGATTTGGATCCCCTTTTCCGATACTTTATCGCAGACGAGTACGCGCATAGTTTAGAGAATCCCCTTTCTCGACATGATAACTTCTTGCGCTGCTTTGACCCCTTTACCCAATTCGACGGGATAGCCCAGGTCCAGCAAGCACATTTCGAGGGCCGCAATCACTACGAGCATATCCACATGTTGCACATAGCCCAGGTGACCGATCCGGAATGCTTTGTTTTCCATTTTCTTCTGGCCGCCGGCGACGACCACGTTGTACTCTTCGCGCATCTTTTTGTTGATCAGCTTGCCTTCAATGCCTTCCGGCGCCCAGACAGCCGTCACGGCCGCGGAAGCCACTTCATCGGCAGCCACTAATTTCAGGCCCATCGCTTTGACACCGGCGCGGGTGATATCGCGCAGGTATAGCTGCTTGGTGAAAATATAATCCATGCCTTTGTCCCGGAAGATCTTGAGGGCTTCTTTAAGCGCTGTGTACTGGGGAATGGGCGGTGTCCAGGAGGTTTGCCCTTTTTCTAAGTACTTTTTGGCAGTACCCAGATCCCAGTAGAATTTCGGTGCTTTGGAGCTCTCATAAGCTTTCCATGCCCGCGGGCTGACGGAAACAAAAGCCACACCGGGCGGAATCATAAAGCCTTTTTGGGCGGCCGTCACCACGACGTCTAACTGCCAGTCATCGGTCTTGGCATCCATCACGCCGAGACCAGAGACCGAGTCAACCAAGAGCAGCGCCGGGTGATTGCCCCGCGCTTCCGAGATCGCTTTCAGATCGTTGGCCACACCGGTCGATGTTTCATTATGCGTAACCAAAACGGCTTTGTATTCACCTTTGGTATCGGCGCTCAGCCGTGTCCGTACATCGTCGGGATTGGCCGCCGTGCCCCACTCATAATCGATCTGTTCCACGATGCAACCGTAGTTGCGGGCGATCGTGGCAAAGCGCTCACCAAAAGCACCAATGGACAAAGCGAGAACCTTATCTCCCGGTGACAGGAAGTTGACGATCGCCGCTTCCAACCCGCCCGTACCGGACGAGGGCAGCGTCAGCACATCATTTTTCGTCTGATAAACATATTGAATGCCTTCAGTGACTTCTTCAATCAACTTTTTGAAGCTCGGTCCCCGGTGGTTGACGAGCGGCTCCGACATGGCACGCAGTACCCGTGGTGGCACCGGTGTTGGCCCGGGAAGCATAAGGTACTCTTTTTCATACATAGGTCTTTTCCTCCTTTGATATCCCCTACTAAACAACAGTGTTTGGGGAACGTGTACTATCTATTACCGTCGTGCGGAGGGGAAAAACCGCTTCTGTGTATACAGTTTAACGTATACAACGGTTCTAGATATAGAAAAACCCCTCGTCCTGATCTGATATTCATTCACATCAGGGACGAGAGGTAGATCCCGCGTTGCCACCCTTATTGGTCTTCGCCAAAGCAAAAACCCACTCAGCATGCATATCGGACATGACCGGGTGGTTCATCACCACCTGCATCCGGGGCGGAAATTCATGATCAGCGCATTGGCTCGCAGCAACCGCCAACTTTCTGAGACGCCTTTTCACTACTGTTCCCCTTCATCGCACTTGCAAATGTAAGGTTTCGAGACGAAGTGTAGCACAGCTTTTTCCTTTTGGCAAGGGGCTATCTGGCTAAAAATCCAACGGCTTCGTCGTTAAAAACTCCGTCAAATATTGATTCACTTCTTCCGGGTTATCGAGACTGGTCGCATGACCGGCACGGCACACCATCTTGCGCTCGCTGCCCGGTATGTATTCGCAAATGAAGTGATGCTGGCGACGCATCATCCAATCGCCTTCGCCTTCCAGTACCAGCGTCGGACAAGCCACATGTGGAAGACCCTCTAGCAATTCCATGCGCGAAACCACATGCCAGATCCGTTCCCAACGCTCTTTGGGATGCTGAGCCGTGACGCGATAGAAATAGTCGGCATTTTCCGGCACCAAGGTGCTTAGCGCCCGGGCATGCATCTGGGCCAGCTTATCCATCGAAAATTTGCGAATCGATCGGCCATAGGCGATAAACGAAAGGCCTTGCAGGGACATATCGACGATCTCCATGAGCAACCGGCGCAGTGACCGCTTCCAAAAGGCAAGCCGTAAGCGTTTGATCCAGTTGTACGCGCTCGTTACCGGCGTGCCCATGAGGATCAACCCGGCAACGCGCTCTGGATACTGCACGGCCGCCCGCAAGGAAATGTGCCCACCCATCGAAAGACCGATCAGCACCGCTCTGGCTACACCCAGATGATCAAGCAGCGCGATCAGATCACGGCTAAAATCATCGGGATTCATCGGGCCAAGCGGGCAGGAAGACTGTCCATGGCCACGCACATCCCAGACGATCGTTCGATATGTAGCAGAAAAAGCCGCAACCTGCGGCTCCCACTGCTGGTGATCCCAGCCAGCACCGTGCGTAAACAACAGCACCGGTGCATCGGCTGGGCCATGGACTTCATAGTAGAGGTTTACACCATTTACCGTAACGGATGCCATCTCTACTCCTTTGATCGGTTCACAATACCACAAAAGTATTCATGCAACCGCCGATCAGCGGTCAATTCCGGGTGAAAAGCCGTAGCGAGACAGTTGCCCTGCCGGGCCAGTACCGCTTTGCCTTCGTACTCCGCCAAGATCTGTACACCGGCTCCGGCATCTTTAAGATACGGTGCCCGGATAAAAACAGCCGTAAACGGTTGGTCATCCAGACCGATAACCGGCAATTCCACTTCAAAGGAATCGACTTGCCGTCCAAAGGCATTGCGTACGGCTGTCATATCCATCAAACCTAAGCGAAACTGCTCGGGATACCCTTCAATTCTCTTAGCCATCAAAATCATCCCGGCGCAGGTACCCCAGACGGGCATCCCTTGCCGTGCTCGGGCGATCAACAGTTCGTCAAGCTCAAAGGCCATCAGCAGTTTGCCGATCGTCGTGCTTTCACCGCCCGGAATGATCAAACCGTCTACTTCTGCTAATTGCTCCCGGGTCCGTACTTGCATCGTCTCCACGCCAAGTTGGCGTAGCACTTTTTCATGCTCGGCAAAAGCGCCTTGCATCGCCAAGACTCCAATGGTCACCGTCATTGCTGTCCCTTTCTTAATGTCCGATGCCAGGCTTACCAGCCGCGCTCTTGCATGCGTTGGTCCGCAGGAATCGTGGGAATGTCAATACCGACCATCGGTTCACCGAGATCTTTGGAAACTTCCGCGATGATCTTGGGATCGTTAAAGTGCGTCGTCGCGGCCACAATCGCTTTGGCACGGCGCACAGGATCACCCGATTTGAAGATACCGGAACCGACAAAAACACCGTCCATACCCAGTTGCATCATCAACGCTGCATCGGAAGGCGTAGCGATACCGCCGGCAGCAAAGTTAACGACCGGTAAACGACCCAATTCGGCTACCTGGCAAACGAGATCATAAGGAGCGCCGATTTCTTTGGCAAAGCTCATGCGCTCTTCTTTCGGCAGGTTAACCAGACGGCGGATATCGCCAAAGACCTGACGGGCATGACGCACCGCTTCGACGACGTTACCTGTGCCCGGCTCACCTTTGGTCCGGATCATGGCCGCACCTTCACCGATACGGCGCAGTGCTTCGCCAAGGTTACGGGCGCCACACACAAAGGGCACCTTAAAATCGTTTTTATTGATGTGATAAAGGTCATCAGCCGGCGTCAATACTTCCGATTCATCGATGTAGTCCGCGCCCAGCGATTCCAACACTTGCGCTTCCACAAAGTGGCCAATGCGTGCTTTGGCCATGACCGGAATCGTTACGGCATCCAAAATGCGCAGCAACACCGTCGGATCAGCCATCCGCGCCACACCACCGGTTGCGCGAATATCAGCAGGAACGCGTTCCAGGGCCATAACGGCACAAGCGCCTGCTTCCTCAGCGATCTTGGCCTGTTCCGGCGTCGTTACATCCATAATCACGCCGCCTTTGAGCATCTCGGCCAACCCTTTTTTAACTACCCAAGTTCCTTTTTCTGCAGTCATTACATCCATCCTCCCCGTGCTTCCCGGGCTCCCTTGAGGCCTCCCGCGCCGGGGGCGCCCTGATCATTTTGATTTTTTTGTGCGAAACGCAGTCGCTCAGTGACTACCCAATTATTTTACACGATTCCCAGCGCAGGGACAAGCATAATTGATTTTTCCAGTAGGGATAGGGGACGAACAAAAAACCACCGTTGTTGTTGTCCCGTTATTGGCTTACAACGAAAGGACCGCCGAAAAAGCAACTCGTTCTAACGAAGGTGATGGATCAAGCTCTTGACAGATCATCGCCATGGGAAACCCCCTCCTCGCGCAGTTGGTTCTGTGCTTTTTTCTGAATCGTAATAAAACAAAAAAACGCCATCCCAAAGCTTTCGCTTTGAAATGGCGTCAGTGCCAACACATTTAAGAAACATCATTTCCTGAATGTATGGTAGGCCGAATCATATCGGTTGTCATCAGGCATATGGGATTCTATCAAACGAATATCACCGTTTATCTCTTTATTTTTTGGGATTAATCATAAATACTCTGATTTGCTTTATTTATCATCATTCATGCTGCGCACGAGGCTTGGATCGCCCTTCCCGCAAGTAGAACCAGCCAAAAGGAACTAAAGTGATCAATGCACAAAGCAAATACATCATATCAAGGCCATAGCGCGCAGAAAACATGCCTAACAAAATGGCGCCGATACCAATACCAAAATCCAATGCGCTCAATATGGTGCCATTTACCTTACCCCGTCGAAACGGCGAAACCCGTTGAATGGCCATCGCCATGAGATTGGGCTGTGTAATTCCAAAACCAATGCCCATCCACACAGCCGATGCAAAAAACAAAAAAGCTCCTTGCGCAAGATAAAGCAGTAAAAAGGCGATGATCAATCCACTGAAACCCAAAAACATCACCTTGGCCGGTCCTTGACGATCATAAATTTTACCGGCGATCGGACGTACAAGCAGCAATGTCGCCGCGTAGACAAAGAAATACAAGCCGCCATTGTGCACACCGATCTGCGGCCCATAAATCGTGATAAAGGACACAATACCGCCATAACCGGTGGAGATAAACAGCATGATCCCCGCTAAATCAAGCACCTTCGGTTCAAAAAAACGGGTTGGCGCATACCAAGGTTGCTGCTTTTCCGAACTGCCAGGCGATGCCGGCGAGGGATGTTGCTGTTCTTCCTTTACAGATCGATCCGTAATCATCACCACCGCGACCAGCGTTGCGATGGCGAAAAATAAACTCCCTAAAAATAAAACCGGAAATCCCGCCTGCTGCACAATATAAAGACCTAAACTTGGCCCCAAAGCCATCGCCAGTGTATTCGATAATCCATAGTAGCCAAGTCCTTCACCGCGTCGCGAAGCCGGAACAATATCGGCAACCATCGTGCCGGAACCGGTCGTAACCATTCCCCAGCTTATCCCGTGAAAAACACGTAACAACAACAGCATCGCCAGGGTAGTGACACCCAGATAGGCACTGACGATCAAAGCAAACGCAATCAACGCGACGATTTGAATCTTTTTACGCGAAAAGGAATCAAACAGATGACCGGCAACTGGGCGAACCAACACGGCCGTCAAAGAAAGGATACCAATGATATAACCCACATGATCGTTATTACCGCCAAGCTTTTCCGTAACGAAAATGGGCAGTGTCGGCAGTAAAAAATAAAAACTGATAAAGAGCATTAAATTGGCCATACAAATCAGGATAAAATTTTTTGTCCACAAGCGCTCCATTGTCAACAAGGCACCCCCTCACTCTGGATACCATTTCATTTAATACACATCTCATATCATACACTTACGGATTATCTTTTAACATGCGCTATTTTTTATAACGAATAGATTCTTGTTATGAAAAATAAAAAAGAGAAGGTCTTTGACCTTCTCTAGCTATTCATTTGGTTGCGGGGACAGGACTCGAACCTGTGACCTTCGGGTTATGAGCCCGACGAGCTACCAACTGCTCCACCCCGCGACAATGGCTCGTTATCCTTGATAATAAGCCTGAAGCTACCTTCTAACTTTAGCTCCCTGAAAACTGCACAGTCATTTTAGTGAGTGATGAATGTCCTGCGGATGTAAGGAAGTTCGTCGCCTTCGCCATCCAGGCGGCGACGAACGACCTCACGTCCTGTAAGGTCAAGACCTCGACTGATTCGTACCCGTCCACTAAACACCTCGCGGTGCGTACATGCCGGGCCGATCGACCAGATCGTCTTTCTGGAGTCTTACCTACTTAACGTAGTGGGAAGTCTCATCTTTGGGTCGGTTTCGCACTTAGATGCTTTCAGTGCTTATCCGCTCCCGACATAGCTACCCAGCACTGCCCTTGGCAG
>NZ_SLXT01000005.1 GCF_004341395.1 Heliophilum fasciatum | reverse complement strand
TCAGGCCTAATCCAAGTTGGAATAAATCGATGTTTTTCATATCCTAATTTTACCCTATTTTACGACTCGTTACCCACACGAAACAGCGAAGAGCCGGAAAAACTATCAAAATTACCGGAACAGAACGATGGCCAGATCAAACTTTAAACCAAAAGCAAAAACCTCGCCTTCATTCTGAAAAGGCGAGGTTTTTCTATTGTCGTCTATTCCTCCGGAACGGCATCGACAGAGATAAGCATCTCTTCGTCCCGTTCTTCCCACAAGTAGGCCAGCAAGTCCAGAACATCCTCCTTACCTTCTCCCGTCTCTGCGGAAAAGGCCAAGATCGGTATTTCTTTGGGCACTTGCAGATCACGGCGAATGACGGCCAGATGGGCGCTACGTTTACCGCGGGGAATCTTATCCGCCTTGGTAGCGATCACGGCCGTGGCGATTTCATAATGATTCAACCACGCATGCATGGCCTTGTCATCACTGCTCGGCGGGTGCCGCAGATCGACCAATTGCAGCACGGCCCGCAGTTGCTCCCGCTTTTTCATGTACGTCTCCATCATCGGACCCCAAGTGGCCCTTTGCGTCTTGGAGACACTGGCGTATCCGTAACCGGGCAAATCGATCAAATGGCAGTTGTTGTTGATCCGATAAAAATTGATCGTTTGCGTCTTTCCCGGCTTCGATGATGTCTTGGCCAAGTGGCGGCGATTGCAGAGCCGATTGATCAAGGAAGATTTGCCTACGTTCGATCGACCGGCCAATGCCACTTCCGGCCACGGTTCTTGCGGGTATTGATCATGGCGTACGGCGCTGATCACAAATTGAGCGTCCCGGATCAAAAAAGGCGTAGCTTCCTTTTCTTTATGTTGTTCTACCAATGTAATATCCATCCTTTTGACTTCAGGGCCTCTCCCCATCATCACCGCTGTTCCAAAGTTACAATCACTTAGTTATCGAAAGCTCCCGTTGCCGTTGACAACAGGAGCTTCCGTACTTTCCCTACCCTGAAAATTCACTTCTCTGTTTTCATCCTTCTCGGATGCTACGCAGTGGCATGGGGATCGATGCGAGTATCACTGTAGCCTCGTTCACGATTGCTGATACCCCGGTACTTCCTCCATCGGCACGGCCAGCGGCGTCAGCGGCGGTGCTTCCACCAGCGCGGGGATCGTTTCCGGCGGTTCGGGCATTTCCACTTTCTCTGGTTCCAAGAGCGCTTCCGGCAGCACTTGATCCATGTGTTCGACCAAGACAAAGCGCAATTTGCGCCGTATATTCGCCGGTACATCTTCCAGATCTTTTTTGTTATCGGCCGGCATGATCACCGTCGTACAACCGGCGCGGTGCGCCGCCAGCACTTTTTCTTTGATCCCGCCGACGGGGAGAACACGACCACGCAGCGTAATCTCACCGGTCATGGCCACTTCGCGCCGAACGGCCCGGCCCGTTAAGGCCGACGTTAAGGCCGTAGCCATGGTGATACCGGCCGAAGGGCCATCTTTGGGAATGGCACCTTCCGGCACGTGAATGTGCACATCTGTCGACTGATGAAAGTTCTCGGCAATGCCTAGCGCCTTTGTTTTGGAACGTACATAGGTCATCCCGGCATGGGCTGATTCTTTCATGACATCGCCCAGCTTCCCGGTCAGCGCCAAGCTGCCTTTACCGGCCAAGAGCGCCACTTCGATCGCCAGGGTATCACCACCGACTTCCGTCCAGGCCAGGCCGGTAGCGAGACCAATTTGCGACTCCGTTTCGGCGAGGCCGAAGCGGTAACGGGGAATTCCCAGATAGGTCGGCAAATTGCCGGAAGAGATGCTGATTTTCTTCTGTGGTTCCTTAACGATGGCCCGGGCCGATTTGCGGCAGAGCGACCCGATTTCCCGTTCCAGGTTACGGACACCGGCTTCACGGGTGTATTCACGGATGATCCGGCGCACAGTGTTTTCAGAGATTTGAATCTGATCTTTTTTCAGTCCATGCTCTTTGATCTGCTTCGGAATCAGATAATCCGTAGCGATATGGAGTTTTTCTTCTTCTGTATAGCCGGGAATATAGATGGTCTCCATCCGGTCCAAAAGCGGCCGGGGGATGTTGTGCATGCCATTGGCGGTTGTGATGAACATGACCCGCGAAAGGTCAAAGGGCACTTCGATAAAGTGATCAGAAAAAGTGCTGTTTTGTTCCGGATCAAGCACTTCCAACAGCGCCGACGATGGGTCTCCCCGGAAATCCATGCTCATCTTGTCGATCTCATCGAGCAAGAACAGCGGGTTTTTGGAACCGGCGTTACGCATGCCTTGAATGATCCGGCCGGGCATCGCTCCGATATAAGTGCGACGATGGCCGCGAATCTCCGCTTCATCACGGACGCCGCCGAGGGAGAGCCGGACAAATTTGCGATCGAGCGCCCGAGCGATGGAGCGCGCCAGCGATGTTTTACCCACACCGGGCGGTCCCACCAAGCAAAGAATCGGTCCTTTCATCTTCTGGACCAGTTTGCGAATCGCCAGGTATTCGATGATCCGCTCTTTGGGTTTTTCTAAGCCGTAGTGGTCTTCGTTAAGCACTTGTTCGGCTTTGTCAATATCCATGCGGTCCTTGGTTTGCTTTGACCAAGGTAACGCCAGCAACCAGTCCAGGTAATTGCGCACCACTGTCGCTTCGGCCACCATGGGCGGCATTTTTTCCAAACGGTCCACTTCGCGCAGTGCTTTTTCTTCGATTTCTTTGGGCAGTTTGGCCTTGGCGATCTTCTCCCGCAGTTCTTCACTTTCGGCCACCCGGTCATCCTTGTCGCCAAGCTCTTTTTGGATCGCTTTGATCTGTTCGCGCAGGTAATATTCCTTTTGGGTTTTTTCCATCTGCTTGCGCACGCGCACATTGATCTTGCGTTCCAGTTCGAGGATTTCCATCTCTTTGGTCAGAACTTCCGTTAGGATCTCCAGACGTTCGGCCACATCCAGCGCTTCCAGCACCCGTTGTTTTTCCAATGTTTTCAAGGTCAGATGGGAAGCGACGATATCGGCCAAGCGTCCCGGTTCCTCAACGGCCACGACGGTTACGAACGTTTCCGGGGGAATTTTTTTGGACATTTTGACGTATTGTTCAAACTGCGTAAGCAACGCGCGCATTTGGGCCTCAACGGCCGGTGTTTTGATCTCTACATCTTCGTGTTCTTGGGCTCGGACCTGCATAAAGGGCTCTGTTTCCAAGTACTCCAGGATCTCAGCCCGGGCCAAACCTTCCACCAAAACCCGCAATGTTCCGCCCGGTAGCTTCAACAACTGCTTGATTTCGGCAATAGTACCGACGCGATAAATCTCTTCTTGCCGAGGCTGGTCGGTTTGGGCTTCTTTCTGCGTCGCCAAAAAAATCAAGCGATTTTGGAGCATCGCTTGATCGATGGCACTGACCGATCGTTCCCGCCCGACGTCAAGGTGAATAACCATGTATGGAAAGACGAGGATGCCTCGTAACGGTAGCAACGGAAGTTCCTGAACCGAAGGACGCGTTTTTTTCTCTTCTGTCATCCCGCAAACACCTCCTGTTAGCCTGACATTCCTTGATGTACATAGTCATTCTACTATATTCTACGGATAAATCCCAGAGCTACGGGGCTAATTTAGCCTATTCCCAGCATTTTTCGTCTATTTAGTCGCAGCCAAGGGCTCCCAGGGCCGGTGCTGGTAACAATTCTGTCGAATGAGCGGGATGTCGGTCTTCCGTAGTTTTCCCGGAAATCGACATGGCCTCCACCAATACTTGTTCCAACCGGTGCATAGGTAGCACCGTAATATCGTCGTAGCGCTGAAAGACGTCCAGTTGATTGTCTGCCGGTATAAGGACGCGTGTCGCACCGGCTAACCGCGCTGCTTCGACCTTCGCCACAATGCCGCCTACAGGCTTTACGTACCCTCGTACCGATAACTCACCGGTCATCGCTACTTGGTGATCAATCGGTTGGTTTTTAATGGCCGAGTACACGGCCGTGGCGATCGCAATGCCTGCCGACGGGCCGTCAACCGGCGTTCCGCCGGGAAAGTTAATGTGAATGTCCCAATCATCAGGAGCAATGTCCGTCGATTGGCGCATCACCGTAAGCACATTTTCTACGGAACTGCGCACAAGACTCTTGCGCCGTATGGACTTGCCTTGTCCGGAACCGATCTCTTCTTCATCGACAATCCCGGTGACGATGATCTTTCCCTTACCTGGCGATGCCGGCGATACGGTGGCCTCAATTTCCATCAAAACGCCGGCGGAAGGGCCGGCCAGTGCCAAGCCGTTAACTACACCAACCTGCGGTTCCGCAGGGATCTTTTTATCGATACGCAAACTATACTGCCCAGACTGGACGACCCACTCTACGTCTGCAGTCGTGACTTTGGTTTCGCCACGCGTTAAGGCTAATCCCGCCGCAATTTGGACGATGTTTACGGCTTCACGGCCGTTCGTGGCATAATTTTGGACCACTTCAATGGCACTGGCAGGAAGATAGACCTCCATTTTTTCCATAGCACCGCGACAGATTTGCCCGATCTCCCCTCCCGTAAGCGACCGGAAATAGACTTCCAGGCAGCGACTGCGAATCGCCGGGGGAATTTCATGGGGTTGCCGCGTTGTCGCACCGATCAAGCGAAAGTCAGCAGGCAAACCGTTTTGAAAAATGTCATGAATATGGCTCGGCACGTGGGCATCTTCACTGGAGTAGTATGCGCTTTCGAGCATGACTTTACGGTCTTCAAGGACTTTTAATAATTTATTGATCTGGATCGGATGAAGTTCCCCAATTTCGTCGATAAAAAGCATGCCGCCGTGGGCCTTCGTGACGGCACCGGCTTTGGGCTGAGGAATCCCGGCCATGCCTAAGGCGCCGGCACCTTGATAGATGGGATCATGAACGGAACCAATTAAGGGATCGGCGATCCCCCGTTCATCAAAACGTGCGGTGGCCCCATCAAGTTCGACGAACTTCGCATCCGCCCCAAAGGGCGACAGTAGTTGTTTTTTCGCTTCTTCCAGGATGAGACGGGCTGCCGCTGTTTTGCCGACACCCGGTGGCCCGTAAATGATGACGTGCTGCGGGTTGGGGCCGCAAAGGGCGGCGCGCAGCGCCTGAATTCCCTCTTCTTGCCCGACGATGTCCTGTAAACTGGCGGGACGTGTTTTTTCCGCCAGCGGTTCCGTAAGGGCCACGCGGCGCAGTCGCTGCAGCTTCTCCAGTTCCTTACCCGATTCTCGCTCGATGCTTACTTTATTGTTCTGCTGGTTCTTCAGCATGTTCCAGAAATAAATCCCGGTGATGACGACGAATACAATCTGCACGAGACTTAAGATCCCGCTAATTCCCGAACTGATATCCACCTTATCCACTCCCTATTTTATCTCCATCCTCCTTAGTATGTTATCCAATTTGCCAATTTATAAAAAAAACACCACCGAATTATTCATTCGATGGTGTTGATTTTGTTATATCAGGGCTACTTACTGGGACTACCGGTGGCGTCGCCCCGGTTTTGCCGGTTCATTGGGCTTCGAAGGTGTCTCTAGGCCGACTCTTCCTTCTTTTTTTTTCGATCACTTGTAACCAAAACAGGTTCTTTTTCCTTTTGAATGACTTCTTTGGTAATCAAACATTTGGTCACATCGGAACGTGAAGGAATATCAAACATCACATCAAGCATGATATCTTCAATGATTGCCCGCAGGCCACGGGCACCGGTGTTACGCTTAATCGCTTCATGAGCAATCGCTTTCAGTGCATCGGGGTTAAACTCCAACTGCACTTGATCAAGCTCAAAGAATTTTTGGTATTGTTTGATCAGCGCGTTTTTGGGCTCCGTAAGAATCCGCACCAATGCCGTTTCGTCAAGCGCATCGAGGGTGACGATCACTGGCAAGCGGCCCACAAATTCGGGGATCAAGCCGAACTTGAGCAGATCCGATGGCAGGATTTCCCGCAATACTTCGCCGATCTTTTTCTCTTTTTTGCCTTGAATATCGGCACCAAAACCCATGGTCTTTTTGCCAACACGGTTCATGATCATTTTGTCAATGCCGTCAAAAGCACCACCGCAAATAAAGAGAATGTTGGTGGTATCGAGTTGAATGAATTCCTGATGGGGATGCTTACGACCACCTTGCGGCGGTACAGAAGCAACGGTACCCTCCAGGATTTTCAAAAGGGCTTGCTGTACCCCTTCACCGGATACATCGCGGGTGATCGAAGGGTTCTCCGATTTACGGGCAATTTTATCAATTTCATCGATATAGACAATGCCCTTTTCGGCTTTTTCAACATCATAATCGGCAGCCTGGATCAGTTTCAGCAGGATGTTTTCCACATCCTCGCCTACATAACCGGCTTCCGTCAGCGAGGTGGCGTCTGCGATGGCAAAGGGAACGTTCAGTATACGCGCCAGGGTTTGAGCCAGCAAGGTTTTGCCGCTTCCCGTGGGCCCAAGCATTACAATGTTCGATTTTTGCAACTCAATATCATCGATCTTTGAGCCTAAATTGATACGTTTGTAATGATTATAAACGGCAACGGAAAGTGCTTTTTTAGCTTGTTCTTGACCGATGACGTACTGATCGAGTACTTCATGAATCTCCCGAGGCTTGGGGATATCCGTGAGATCCAGGGCCGTCTCATCATGCAGTTCTTCTTCGATGATCTCGTTGCATAATTCGATGCACTCATCACAGATATAGACACCGGGCCCTGCTACTAACTTTTTAACTTGGTCCTGGGTCTTCCCACAGAAGGAACACTTTAACTGCCCCTTGTCGTCGCCGAAACCTTTGTTCATTTCATCACCTCACTGCTAATCACGCCTTGGTTGGTTTGGAGGCCATCACCCCATCGATGATTCCGTACTCTTTGGATTCCTCCGCCGACATAAAATAGTCGCGATCGGTATCACGTTCGATACGTTCCAGGGGCTGACCGGTGCGTTCCGCCAGGATTCGATTGAGACGGTCCCGAGTTTTCAGGATATGGCGCGCATGAATTTCAATCTCGGAAGCCTGACCTTTGACGCCACCAAGAGGCTGATGGATCATGATCTCCGAATTGGGCAAGGCAAACCGTTTGCCCGGCGCTCCTGCCGTGAGCAAGAACGCACCCATCGAAGCGGCCAACCCGACACAGATCGTCGATACGTCGCAACGGATGAGATTCATCGTGTCATAAATGGCCATACCTGCCGTAATGGCACCACCGGGACTGTTGATGTAAAGGTGAATGTCTTTATCGGGGTCTTCCGCTTCCAAAAACAACAACTGGGCAATAATCAAATTGGCCACACCGTCGTCGATCGGGCTCCCCAAGATAATGATGCGGTCCTTTAACAGTCGCGAATAAATGTCATAGGCGCGTTCACCACGATTTGTCTGCTCAACAACCATTGGCACCAGATAACTCATGGGCAGAACCTCCTCAGGTACACACTTCAATCTATGTCACTCGATCCTTGCCAGTTCAACCAAATTTTATTGATTTACTCTGCTGTTTTTCCTGTGATCAGGGCACTTGCTTTTTGCAGCAGGAGGTTTTCCGCCAAGCCTTCAATTTGGCCACGCGATGCCAGCAGCTTGCGCAGTTGTTGTGGTTTTTGGCGATATTGAGCAGCCATCGCTTCGATCTCTTGATCGATTTCTTCTTCGGTAACGGTTAATCCTTCGGCTTTAGCCACAGCAGCCAGGACCAATTCCCGTTTGACCACCTTTTCTGCTTCCGGTGCAAACTGTTCTTTCAGGAACTCTTCGGTTTGGCCGGTCAGTTCCATGAATTTTTCTAAGGTCAACCCTTGATACTCCAAACGGCGACCGTAGTCTTTGAGCATATCTGCGACTTCATTATCGATCATCACTTGCGGAATATCGACCGTTGCGTTGTCAACTACACGGGCGACAATATCGTTGATCCGTTTTTGCTCTTGCGTTTTCTCGGCTTGCTTGAGCAGGTTGGCCCGCACGTCGGCTTTCAGTTCTTCCAGCGTTTCGAATTCGCTGACGTCTTTGGCAAATTCATCGTCGAGAGCTGCCACTTCACGGCGTTTGATCTCTTTGACTTTGACTTTGAAGACGACATCTTTGCCGGCAAGATCGGCGACATGATACTCGGCCGGGAAGGTCAGGTTCAGATCTAACTCTTGACCGGTGACGGCCCCGACGAGACCTTCTTCAAAACCAGCGATGAAGGAACCGCTGCCTAATTCCAGCGAGTAGTCTTCACCTTCGCCGCCTTCAAAGGGAACACCTTCTTTGTAACCGGTGAAGTCAATCACTGCCGTATCACCCAGTTGGGCAGCTTCGCCTTCGCCAAGCGTTTTGATCTGGGCATGGCGCTTTTGCATCGTTTGCAGTTGTTTTTCTACGTCTTCGTCGCTGACTTCGACGGGTTGCATGTCCACTTCAATGCCTTTGTATTCTCCGAGGGTCACTTCCGGTTTGACCGTGACGGTTGCTTTAAAGACCAGCGGTTGACCGGCTTCGATTTTTTCCACTTCGATCTGGGGCTGAGCTACCGGCTCCACTTGCAGTTCCGTGACTGCTTCGGCATAGGCTTCGGGAATCAGGATCTCCAGTGCATCTTCGAAGAGCACTTCTTTACCGTAACGGGCTTCTAAAATCACCCGCGGCACTTTGCCTTTACGGAAACCGGGAACTTGCACTTTTTGCACGACTTTTTTGTAAGCCCGTTGCAGGGCCGCCTCAAATTGTTTGGCATCGGCTTCAATCGTTAGGACGGCTGTGTGTTGGTTGCTTTTTTCAACTGTCGCTTTCATCTATGTACACCTCTCGTTTTTATTGCCTAATCGGCAGGATGTACCCACCGTAGTTTATCCCTGTTGTTGGTTTCCTATTCTATTGTAAGCTTACTATTCTACGAAATTGTTCGGTTTCCTTCCCCATATCCAGGTTTCTCAAATCCATGCTTACATTTACCAGGTACCTTGCTCATTCCTCCCTCATCACCGGTGAAGCACGCTGTTGGGAACAACGGCACAAGCGGTGCCCTGCAACCAATATACAAAAAACCTCGGCGAAGGTTCACCGAGGTTTTTCTATGCCCAAACCAAAAGTTGGTGCGGGAGAAGGGACTCGAACCCCCACGGTTGCCCGCTGGAACCTAAATCCAGTGCGTCTACCAATTCCGCCACTCCCGCGTTAAAAAAGGTTGGTAACCTTTCAGCAAAAACCTGCACCTACAGATTCTATCGAAAGGTTTCATAAATGTCAAGGTGGACTTTTTTGGAAAAACTTGCAAAATAAAAACCCGGTGCTACTGCGCCGAGTTCCGATAAGCAAATGGCTGGGGTGGCTGGATTCGAACCAACGCATGGTGGAGTCAAAGTCCACTGCCTTACCGCTTGGCGACACCCCAATAATTATCAAAGTTAATTCGGAAAAGTGGCGCGCCTGGCAGGGATCGAACCTGCGACTCCCGACTTAGAAGGACGGTGCTCTATCCACTGAGCTACAGGCGCCTGCTAGGTATTCACAACAAGTTGAGGTAACCAATCGCCCTTAGCGACCCTTTACTTCCGCAGCGCCTAGCCGCACAACCTCTCGCAAAACTAACGAAAATAATTATAAAGTTCTCCTTAGCCCTTGTCAACACCTAACAGGGAAGGTAACGCCTTAATTAATGCTTGCATGGCCTGCGCCCGGTGACTGCGGCGATTTTTTTCCGCTCCGTCGATTTCAGCAAAGGTCTGGCCCAAGGCCGGGATCAAAAATACGGGATCATAGCCAAAGCCGCCATCGCCACGCAGGCTCGTGGTGATCTGCCCTTCGCAAGTGCCTTCCACAATGACCTCGCGCCCGTCCGGCAACAGCAGTGCCAGGGCGCAAACAAAACGGGCCGTCCGTGCCTGAGCGGGCACACCTTCCAGCTGCGTCAGCAGCTTGGCGATGTTGCGGCGATCATCTTTGGGCTCACCGGCAAAACGTGCCGAATAAATACCCGGTGCGCCTTGCAGTGCATCGACCACCAGGCCGGAATCATCAGCCAGTGCCGCTACGCCGGTAAGTTCGACCACTTGGGCCGCTTTCATCCGTGCATTGGCCTGAAACGTATCGCCGGTCTCAGCCAGTTCACCGACAGTCGGATAGTCCCGCAGCGAACGCCACTGTATCGGTAAATCTTGATCTTTGGTCAATGCCGCCAGTTCGCGTACTTTGCCTTCATTACGTGTGGCTACGATGATCGGTATCATCGCTTCGCCTCCTTTGGTCGGTTTCATTTCGAAAGAATAGGCAAACCGGATGCAGGAAGCTGCATCCGGCCCTTGCTTTTATTCAGTGATTGGGATGCCCAGCGCCAACAGCGCCGCCTTCTGCTCACGGAGCAACTGTGTAATCCCCTCGGTGGCCAGATCGAGCATCCCGTTCATCTCCGCGCGGGAAAAAGGCACACCTTCGGCGGTTCCTTGCAGTTCCACCAAGTTGCCGCTCGCTGTCATGACGACATTCATGTCCACTTCGGCCTGTGAATCTTCGGAATAGCAAAGATCGAGATAAAGCTCCCCATCCACTTTGCCAACCGAAACGGCGGCCAAGCCTTCCTGCACCGGTTGCCGTTCGACGAGACCGGCTGCCAGCAACTTGGCACAAGCTTGATAAAGGGCCACATAGGCGCCGGTGATCGCCGCCGTCCGTGTGCCGCCGTCCGCTTGAATCACATCACAGTCGATCCAGATGGTTCGTTCCTTAAGCGCCGCAGCGTCGACGACCGAACGTAATGCACGGCCGATCAACCGCTGGATTTCCAGCGTCCGCCCGCCCTGCTTGCCTCTTGCTGCCTCGCGTTGCGTCCGCGAACCGGTCGCCCGGGGGAGCATTCCATACTCGGCTGTCACCCAACCTTTTCCTGAGCCTTTGAGAAAAGGCGGGACTTTCTCTTCCACCGTCGCCGTACAGATCACTTTGGTATGACCCACGGTGATCAATACGGAACCTTCCGGATGCATCAAGTAGTTTCCCTCAATACGTACCGGACGCAACTGAGCAGCACTGCGGCCATCACTGCGAACCATCGGTCGACCTCCTTTGATTGGCTACGGGCCAACAAAAATTAATCTTGGCGATACTGTAGTTTGCCCTGTTCATAGAGATTATTGCCTTCGGCATCAATGCAAACAATGGCCGGAAAATCTTCGACGACCATTTCGCGCACCGCTTCGGTGCCCAGATCGTCATAGGCGATGACCTTAGCTTCTTTGATCGTGCGCGCAATCAGTGCGCCGGCACCACCGATGGCCACCATATAGACCGCTCCATGTTCTTTCATGGCATTGACTACATCGGCATTGCGGAGGCCTTTACCGATCATGCCGGTCAATCCTTTTTCAATCAACCGTGGTGCATAGGAGTCCATCCGGTACGACGTAGTCGGACCGGCGGAACCGATCACTTGGCCCGGTTTGGCCGGACAAGGACCGACATAGTAGATCACTTGATCTTTGACATCAAAGGGCAGTTCTTCACCGCGATCAAGCGCTTCGACCATCCGTTTATGGGCCGCGTCACGGCCGGTATAAACGGTACCGCTGATCAGTACCGAATCGCCTGCTTTTAATTCACGCAACATTTCTTGCGTCAACGGGGTTGTCAAACGAATTGCTCTTTTCATTGTATCGCTCCTTCCTGCGCTACCGGTTAGAGTTCAATTTCGGCGTGGCGCGCCACATGGCAGTTGATATTGACTGCACAAGGCAACCCGGCAATATGCGTTGGGTAGGACTCAATGTTGACCGCCAGTGCCGTTGTGCGTCCGCCCAGTCCCTGCGGCCCGATACCGAGTTGATTGACCTTTTCCAGCAGTTCTTTTTCTAATGCTGCCAGGTGCGGTTTTTCGTTATGATGGCCCAGATGACGCACCACAGCCCGCTTCGCCAGAATCGCTGCTTTTTCCATCGTGCCGCCCAGGCCCACACCGACGATGATCGGCGGGCAAGGGTTGGGGCCGGCATTTTCCACGGTTTGAACGACAAACTTCTTGACCGCTTCCACACCGTCGGCCGGTTTGAACATTTTGAGCGAGCTCATGTTTTCACTGCCAAAACCTTTCGGTGCCACCAAGATGTGCAGCTTGTCCCCCGGAACAATGTCGTAATGAATCACGGCGGGCGTATTGTCGCCGGTGTTTACCCGTTCCAGCGGATCTTTGACGATGGACTTACGCAGGTAGCCTTTTTCATAGCCGCGGCGCACCCCTTCATGAATCGCTTCACCTAAGGCACCACCCTCAATGTATACTTCTTGTCCAATCGTGACAAAGACAACCGCCATCCCTGTATCTTGACATACCGGTACCGCTTCAGTAGCGGCAATGGCATCATTCTCCAAAATGTGACCGAGGATGGTCTGGCCGATGGGCGACTCCTCCGTATCGCGGGCTTTTTGCAATGCCTTCAATACATCGTCACCAATAATCGTATTCGCTTGAATACACAATCCTTCTACAGCCGAAACGATTTGTTCAAATTGAATCGTACGCAAACTCCATGTCCTCCTTTTTTACTTATACTGATCAGGGAAAACACTAATATTCAACCGCTGCCCGGCAACCCCGGGAGAAAGAAGCAGCGATGAATCACGTTAAAAAGTTAAACGGCACAACCAATCGCGCCGTTCAGCTGCGGATATTCCGGCACGATCACTTCCACGCCGAGCATGGTGGCCAGCATGTGGCGCACCGCTTGGTTATAGGCAACGCCGCCGGTAAAGACCAGCGCCGGGCTAAGCATCTCCCGTAAAAGCGGTTCCACCCGTTTGACAATCGTATAATTCACACCGGCCGCTAAGCGCTCCAGTTCGTGGCCCTCCACAATGCGGCCAATTAACTCGGATTCGCCGAAAACCGCACAGGTCGAAGAAAGTTCCACCGGATCTTCCCAATGCTGACCCAGCCAGGTTACATCCACACCTAAGACAGTGGCCATATTCTCCAGGTAGCGCCCGGAAGAAGCAGCACACTTATCATTGGTGCGAAAATCGACCATCCGCCCCCCAGCAACTTGAATGACTTTGCTGTCTTGTCCACCCAGATCCAGCAAGGTAAAATCTCGTAGCCCCGTCTGCGCTAAGGCCCCTTGCACATGGGCACGCAGTTCGGGAATCGTTCGCCCGCCGGCTACCCGCAGCAAATTGCGTCCATAGCCGGTGGCCACGATTTCCTGGTAAGCCGGCCAAGCCAAGGCAGCCTGATCAATCACCAGTTCATCATGGACTTTACGTCCAAATTGCCGATAGAACGTCAACGTGTCATAAAGGCGATGCTCCTGCATCTGGCCGGCTTCCATAAACACCGCTTTGACATAGCGACTGCCCAGGTCCAATCCGATTTTCACCGCGTTCACCTTCCCATCGTTTCCCGCTTCCGTTGCCCGACCATATCGATAAACGCCTCCATACGCATACACGTCCGTGCATCGACGGGACCGGGCCGATCCCCTTCAATCGTCAAGACCGGCACTTGGATCTGGCGGCGCAAAATCATGTCTTCAATCTGGCGAAAACAAAAGCTCTGGGTATAATGAATAATCCCATCAATGCGGCGCGCCGCTATCTGCTGCTGCATATCTTCCAAGCGAAAAAACACCGAGTAGGGATAGGTATAGGCACGATATTGTTCGACCAGATCGGTACCGAGCACCGGCATGGCAAATTGCCGCTGCACCTCATTGTAGACGATCCGGCCGTTCCACTCTTCGATCAAAGCATAAAAATCGCTTTGAATCGGCGGTACCCCCACATAGCCAATACGTACCCGTCCGTCATCGACGATATGATTCTCCCACCCCGGCGGAGCTACCGCCAGCGCCTTCTCGACTTGCTGTTGCAACCGCGCCTCATACGCCTCGGGATCACCGTCAAAATCAGAACAGCCGATCAAGGCCAAATGATTTTGTTCTCCCGTCACGGCTGTTGTGCGCCAGGTCAGTTCGTCCAACTGATGGGCGTAGGAACGCACTTGATCCAAGCGTTTTTTCCAAAAAATCACATCATCCCACGATGCCCCCAGCGCCTGGGCCAACTTTTCCATCTGCAAGCGCAACATATCAGCATCGCGATCATAGGGAAAAGCAAAAGGGATGACTTCAATGCCGGCCACTTGCCACGTCTCCATCAAGGCATGGGTATTGGAACAATCACCTTGCGTAACAGCAATCACATGGCGAATGTCGGCACCCTCCAACAAAGTGGAATACAACCCTTTGATCCAGCCGCAAACATTCCGGGGGAATCCGGCTTGTTCCGCCTTTTCCACGGCTTCCCCCGGCTTCATCGCACCAATAAACCGATTGTTAATATCCACCGGTACCCAACCGGCAGCATACACAATTTCCACGGGAATCGTTGTTGTTAAACCGATTTGCCTACTCAGAACCGTACTCCCCCATTCGGCTTACTACGCCGAAGCCGATTCGGCTTCTTTTTCCTGCCATTGATCGAGCACGACCGGCCGAACATCTTCTAAGAGATCCGGGTCCAGCAGGGCACGACCGGACGCATAGAAATCATCGCGATCACCACTGACATAAAAACGATGATGCAATGCTTTGCCATAGGGATCACGACAAGTAAGGCGTAACTTTTGTAAAATCGCCTGCCCACGGGCCACAGTCTGACAAGCCGGATCAACCAAGGTGATCTGATCACCGGTGATCGAACGAATGACCGGCTCCAGAAAAGGATAATGGGTACAACCAAAGATGATCGTATCAACACCGGCATCGATCAAGGGGGTTACATACTCCTTGGCGGCCGCATAGGCCTCCGGTCCGGCAAAACACCCCGATTCCACCAGCGGTACAAACCGCGGGCACGCTTGGCCAAAAACCTCAATCTCATTGGATAGCTCCCGGATCTTGGCAGCATGGGCCCCTTTACGAATCGTCGCTTCCGTCGCCAGTACACCGACACGGCCATTGCGCGTCTGTCGCACTGCTTCTTCCGCACCTGGTTGCACCACGCCCACGATAGGCACGGGAAACCGCTCCTGTAACACATCCAGCGCCAGCGAAGAACTTGTATTACAGGCCACTAAGATCATTTTTGCCCCTTGCGCAACTAAAAACCCAGTAATATCTATGGCAAAGCGAATCAATTCATCTGCTGGCCGAGGTCCGTACGGTACATGGGCCGTGTCAGCAAAATATAGAATTTCCTCTCCCGGCATTTGGCGGCAGATCTCCCGCACCACCGTAAAGCCCCCGACACCTGAATCAAAAACCCCGATCGGACGACAGCGCACCAAAACGCTCACTCCTAGCCTCTTCCCATGATGATCCTTAACCTTATAAAACATATCATAGAATATGAGCGCTGAAAAGGAAAGTTACAAGTCAAAAAAAGAGCCGTTGCCTCCGGAAGGAAAGCAACGGCGAACCAACTTATCTATCGCAATTTTTGCTCAGACGTACCTGTCATCGAGCGCCGAGCCATCGCTTGGGATACATCCATATGGCCGGCCAAGCTTTCGACTTTCTTGCCTTCGACGAGCAACTGCACTTTGGTAATCGTCGGGAACTGCGTCAGCGTATTGACAATCGAGTAGACCGTCAAGGATTCGTTGGTGGATCCGCCTTGATGATTTTTCTGGACTTCTCCACTTAAGTTAACGGTGCAAAGTCCATCTTTCACGCCAATATCGAGCAAGCGTGTTCCCGTGGGAATCGTTGGCAACTTTTGCGTTCCGGCGCTTGGTCCTTTGATTAATTCCTGCATCGCCATCCGAGCCGGGCTTTCACTTTTGGCGACCGTTCGTTTTTCCTGGACCAAATTCTGTCCTTTGGGATCAGCAAAGTACAGCGTCAGCGTCACTTCTTGGGCCGGTTGTGCCGTTACCCCTCGATCCTGGGTACCCGTCGGCTCTGCCGCACTTGGTGCCGTTGCTTCGCCTGCCCCGGCTTGTCCCGTTCCTTCGCCCGACGTGGTCAGCGCCGGCACTTTGATCATGCTGGTTTCCTTGGCCTTAAAATCCTCCTTCATGGCCACAAAACGATCAATCGCTTGACAGCCGCCCAAGCCAAAAGCGATGACCAAGGCCGTCACCAGCAAAATGATGCCGGCTGACCAACTGCGCTCTCTGTCCATCCTACTCGTCCTCCCCTTTGTCCCATTGCTTCCGGTTCTGGTTCATAAATATGGACAGGTCATCGCTTCTATTCCCACTTTTTTACCAATTTTAGTTGGCCGGCACGTTGTTGGCCCGTACGTTAATGCATCATCGTCGCCAGGACCATCCCCACGCACCCCATGGCTCCACCAGCCAGCGCCCATCGTCGGTGCTCCCGCCGTGCCTGCGGCCACAACTCACCGACAACCAGGTAGGCCATGGCGCCACCGGCCAGCGCCAGGAGCAAGGCAATCCCATCCGGTCGGATCTTCAGCATCCCATAACCGAGCAATGTACCCAGCGGCGTAAAGCAGGCCATCACCGTCGTTAACCCTAAAATCTGCCGCCGCGGCATCAAGCTCATCCGCAGCGGCAAGGCCGTCGCAATGCCTTCAGGGATATTATGTAGTCCAATCGCCAGCGCCACCAGCCACCCCAAATGAGCTTCTGCCGCCGCTCCCGCAGCAATCGCCATGCCTTCCGGAAAATCGTGCAGTGAAATCCCGACAGCAATCAAGATCCCCATGCGGCGCAAGTCTTGCCCGGTACTGCTCTCCCCCCCCGACCGGTAGCTCAATCCCCAATCAGCCACCATCAGGAGCAACACACCGGCCACGGCCCCCCAAAAGCAAACCATCGCTCCGCCCCAGCGCCATGCTGTGGGCCAGAGATCAAAAGCGACAACGGCAACCATCACACCAGATGCAAACCCAAGCAAGGCGCTTAAGCTGCGTCGGCCCAAATGACCCCACAGCAAGACCGCCAAGGCACCTGCCGTCGTTGCCAAACCGGCCATACCGCTAACCAGCAATAACGAGCCTAAGGTGGACACGTCATCCGCTCCTTTCCATCCCTTGAGACTATCTTAGCCCCAGCCTGTCAGGAAAAGAACGGTCCACCTTAGATCACCAAGCCACCATTGGGACTGAGCACCTGTCCTGTCATAAAATCGCCGTCTTTTGACGCTAAAAACGCTACCGCTGCGGCTACATCTTCCGTCTGACCAAGACGCATTAAGGGCGTTTGTTCACAAAGTGCCGCCCGGTCTTCATCGGTATATTCAGCCAGCATATCCGTTAAAATCACACCCGGTGCTACACAATTGACCTGAATGTTTGACGGTCCCAATTCTTTGGCCAGCGCTTTGGTCATACCGATCAAGCCAGCTTTCGCTACCGAATAATGGACTTCACAAGCGGCGCCCACAAGTCCCCAAATCGATGCAATGTTAATGATTTTCCCAGCTTGACGAGCGATCATCGCCGGAAGCACCAACTGGCTACAGTAAAAGGCTCCCTTGAGATGAACCGCCATCATCTGCTCCCAATCATCGTCGCACAACTCGGTGAACAGTTTGGATTGGGCAATTCCGGCATTATTGACGAGCAGATCAACATCGCCCCACTGTTCCCGCACCTGTTCGATTAATGCCGTCATCGCTGCCCGGCTGGTCACATCAGCTTTCAGCGCCATCACTTGACATCCCTCCGCGAGCAGTGATGCTGCCAGCGCCTTTGCCTGCACGTGCGAGTGATGATAATGCACTACGGTGGCCCACCCGGCTCGTGCCAGGCGCTGTACACAAGCCGCCCCGATGCCTTTTGCGCCCCCGGTGACCAATGCTACTTTGGTCCCCACTACTTTGGTCTTCTCCATCTTTATCTCCTCTTAAGTAAAAAATCATCAACCCGGGCACACTTGCCCTAGGTGATAACGATGAAACTGCCCTTAAAGACCCATCCATCAACAGTGCTGCTTTTGGTGATCGGCTTGATCATCGGCCTCGTCAACGGCCTCATCGGTATGGGCGGTGGCACCATCGCCATTCCCGCGATGGTTTTTCTCTTGGGCATCCCGGACTACACCGCCCATGGGACTTCGCTCGCCGTGATCTTGCCGACTTCCTTGATCAGCGGCTACATCTATTGGCAGCAAGGCTATCTTCCCTGGAAACTCACCGCTACCGTCGCCGCCACGGGCATGTTCGGTGCTTACATCGGCGCCCGGCTGATGACTCGCCTTTCTCCACGGCACTTACGCATTTTCTTTGGCAGCTTTATGATCGTTGCCGGACTGCGCATGCTATGGCGATAGTCATCATCGGCATCCTCAGCGGGATCCTGGCCGGGATGGCCGTGGGCGGCGGCACCTTGCTCATTCCTGCACTGGATTTGCTTTATGACCTGGAACAACAGCAAGCGCAAGCGATCACCCTCGTCGCCTTTTTGCCCATCGCCATCGTGGCCATCGCCACCCATGTCCGGCACGGGCATGTGCAACCGCGTCTAGCCTTCCAACTCAGTCTGGGCGGCGTCGTCGGTGCAATTGCCGGTTCCTTGCTCGCCGCACAGTTGCCCAGTGCCACCTTACGCATGGTCTTTGCTGTTTTCCTGATTCTCATGGGTATTTATGAAATTGTTCAAAAACCTGCCGATACTCCGTCCGACCGTGCCAATTGAATCAACCAAAAGCCTTCATCCATCCAGCGCGCCGCCTCTCCCCCGGGAGGCGGCCCTTCTATATTCCAGATTAAAAAAGCGGCGCCTTCCCCGATCACCTGCTGAAGATATTCGGGCGTACAATCTTGCGGCTCAACAAACCAGCCAAAACGGCGCCCGTAGAAAAGCGTGCGCGGCGATTCCTCGACTGCCATCACGACCAAGGCATCAACCGGCACCGTTCTATCGACCGCTTGCCCAATTTGCACCGGACGCTCTTCCCAATGATACCAGAGATCATAGCGCCAGGGTTCGCCTTCGCGCCACTTCGCCGGCAACCATGTCTCCAACTGCCACCAACTCACCACTGTCAGCCCCAGCAACAGCACTGCCAATAAACGGCGGTCCTTTGCTTGTGCCTGTTGCCGCCAGCGGCGCTTCTTGACCGGCACAGTTGCCAGCCAGCGCCGTTCCGCTACGGTAAGTCCAACTTCATCTTCTTCGCCAAGATCATCCGACATTTGCCAGTCCGCCTCTGCCGTAGCCCTTTGTTCATCCGTATCATCTTCCAGAGGTACCGTTTTCAGGACCAGCGGATCAAGCGCTGCCGCTACCGCCAGGGCCACCAAGGGAATGGCCGGCAAATAATAGTACTGCAAGTTATACAGTACCGCCTCCCCGACAAGCAGAAAAAAACTGAGCAACGCCACGATCCACAGGCCCATCGCCAACGCCCAGGGCCCCGCCAGTAAACGCCCCAAGCCGACCAGCGCCGGCCAGAGAAAAAAAGGAGTCAAGACGAAAAAAAATCCGCCACGCAGGCACTCCCGCCACCAGGACGCCAAAATCCCCTCTTGCAGCAACCGAGTCAACGCGCCCTGGGCCAAACCGGATACAAAGGGATGCTCCGCCACGGCATGGACTGCTCCAAGATAGGCCGCCACCGCTGCGGCAGGCACCAAGATCAGCCCGGCGGCCACCCACTTTTTTACCCAACGTGCCTGCCACCAAACAACCGCCATGGGAACGGCAAACAACAACGCTGGCGGTTTCACCAACACCGCCAGCGTAAACAGAACGATCGCCCAACCGGCAGTTGCCTTGCGACCCGTCTCTGCCCATGATAACAAGGCAGCCCAGGCAGACAAGGCCAGTGCAATCATCGGCACATCGGGCTGAAAGGACCGTGAAAAATACACATAGACCGGATGCAGCGCTAGGGTTCCTGCCGCCAGCAGACCGGCCCGGTCACCGGCCATGGCCCGGCCAATGCGAAACATCGCCACCAGCGAAACCAGCGAAAAACCGATCACCACCGACCGGGCCACCCAGACTTGCTCTCCGACCAACCGGTAGCCCCAGGCGGCCAGCATCGGTGCCAGCCCCAATTCCAACTCGGCATAGTTCGGCGGCGCTCCGGCATAGGGCAGTTGGGGGCGTACAATATTCATTTCCCGCTCATAAAAAAACCGGGCTACCGCTGCCGTATCGCACTGCCGCCAGCCATGAAAATCCGTCAAGGGTTGATCGATCCCAGGCAAGCGCACGATCAACCCCGCAAGCATCACTAGCGTCATGAGCAGCCATGTTGACGGCCAACCTAACTGCGGGCGACTAAAACGACCCCGGCTATGATCACTGCTACCCCAACGACTCGTACCCATGAAACTGCCTCCCCTAAAAATAGCCAAGACACCAACAGCACGATCCCATAACCCAAACTGACCATGGGATAGGCCACGCTCAATTCCACTTGCGAAACGCCAAGAATCCACAAAAAAGAACTGATCACAAAAAGCAACATCCCTGTGATAATCGGCGGGTTTTGCAGCATCTGTCCCGCTGCCTCCGGAAGCAGGCGCACCCACCCTGCAGGTGACGGCAAGACCAAACGGCTGGCGCCTACCTTCAGGAGTACCTGCCCCAACGAACCGAGAGCAATCGAAAGGAGGATCAATCCACCACTGGCACCCAGTACCTTCATGAGCGCTCGTCCATCCGCGTGACCCGACGCGCCATGACAAAATACTGCAGGACCGTCTCTACAAGCGGCATCTTGCTGCGACCGGCTTTGCGATCATAGCGCAACACCATCGGTACTTCGCCAAAACGCAAGTTCATCGAACGCAATTTCAAGAGCAGTTCCGCCATACAATCAAAACCACGGGTTTCAATTAAACGATCACCGAAATGCGCAAAAGCCCCTTGAATCACCGATGCTCGGTACGCGCGAAATCCTGACGAGTAGTCCCGTACCCCGTCAATCCCGAAAACGCGCCCCAGCAGCCATGATGCCCCCCACGACAACACCCGGCGCAACAGCGACAGGCCGACCTGTTCACCGCCTCGCTGATACCGCGAAGCGATAACCACATCGTATCCCTGTCCCAACTTATGCACCATTACCCGCGCCAACGCCGGATCATGGGTATCGTCGGCATCCATCGTCACGATCACATCATCAGCTGCGGACCGCTCCGCAATCCAGCGCAAGCCCGTCATCATCGCCCGGCCCAACCCGCGATTGACCGGGTGGTGCAGCACTTCCAGCGGTAAGCGTCCACGAAACCCTTCCGCCACAGCCAGTGTTGCATCTTGGGAACCATCATCAACAACGACGACCTGCATAGCCGGTACACACTCGGTCAACCGGACAAGCTTACGCAATAAACTGGGGAGACTTCCCGCCTCATTATAGGCCGGCAAAAGAAAATAGATCACCGTCGCCACCTCAACCCCTGATTTGCTCTCAGATAACCAACGGTGTTAGTATGCTCAAGCTAAGCAGAAAAAATCTCCATACATAACAAAACTAGTATCCCCCAGAATAAGACCAATACAGAAGCTACAGGAGTGACCGCTCGTGGCACCACTGCAATGCCTCAACCAATTGAATTTTCAACCCCTTCCCCACCAGATTGTGGCCGCTCAGAAAGCACTTGATCAGATGGGTGGCCGAGCCCTGCTCGCCGACGAAGTAGGCCTCGGCAAGACCATCGAAGCGGGCTTAGTGATCAAAGAACTGTCTTTACGCAAAAATCCGCTCAAAGTTCTGATCCTCACGCCGGCCAATCTAACAGGCCAGTGGGCCAGCGAGATGCGCAACCGCTTCGATATGGGCTGTTGGGTCAACAAGCGGGAGTACGGCTGGCAGTGGCATCCTTTCGTCGTCGCCTCACTCGATTTGGCCAAACGGGATCCCCATGCCAGCATCATCAGCACCATTGCCTATGACATCATTGTGATCGACGAAGCCCATCGCCTCAAAAATCCTCAGTCGACCAATTATCGCTTTGTGCAGGGGCTGAACACCCAAAACCTGCTTCTTTTGACGGCCACACCGCTGCAAAATAAAATGCAAGAACTGTATCACTTGATTGAACTGCTGCGGCCCGGCTACTTTGGCCCTTATGCCCAGTTTCAGGCTGCGTTCATGCGCAATCCCCGGGAACCGCAGCAACCGGCGGAACTCCAACAAGTCCTGTCCGGCATCATGATCCGGCATCACCGCAATGAATGCCAGATCCAACTACCGCCGCGCCACGTTCATCTTTTGCCCCTCCAACTTACCGAACCGGAACGACAACTCTACAATCAAGTCGTCAATTACCTGCACAACGAATACCAAGAACGACAAAAAGCCCACAAAAGCGTCCTGGGGCTCCTCACGTTGCTGCGCGAAGTTTGTTCCTCCTCTTTCGCCGCCCTCGGCACCATCGAGTCGATGGAACTGCATGAACTGATCCCGCTGGCCCGGAGCATCCGTCAAAATGCCAAAGCACTGGTCGTAACCGAATTTCTTCGTCAAAACCAGGAAAAAGTGATTATCTTTACCGAGTACGCCCAGACCATGGACTACCTGGCCATGCACCTGCAAGCTCAAGGCATCCCCGTCCTCGTCTACCACGGCGGCATGGGCCGCTGGACCCGCGCCATGACGCAGCACCAGTTTGCCCAACCGGGCTATCCCGTCTTGATCGCCACCGAATCGGGCGGCGAAGGCATTAACCTGCAGTTTTGCAATCAAGTGATCAACTACGATTTGCCCTGGAACCCCATGCGTCTGGAACAACGCATTGGCCGGATTCATCGCTTGGGCCAGACTCGTGACGTCCATGTCTATAACCTGAGTACATGCGGTACCATTGAAGCCCACATGCTCGATTTACTCGCCGAGAAAATTCAAATGTTCACCCAAACGATCGGTTCGATTGAACGTCTCCTCTACAGCCAGAAAACCGATCAAGTGCTGACGAAACATGCCCTGGCCTACTTGCTCCAACAAGCAAAAAAACAGGTCACCGAGAGTTCACTCCCAGCACCTGCTTTTCAACCACCCATAGCGGCTCCGCCGCCGTTACCGCTCTATTTGTACTAAAAGACCCGTCGGTGGCCTTACCGGCGCCAATCCCGAAACCCCTCCCCGAGCACCTCATAGGCTTCCTGAACGATCATAAAGGCCCGGGGGTCAACGCCATAGACCAGCGACTTAAGCCGTACCAGTTCGGCGCGACTGATTACACAATACAACACTTGCCGTTCCAGCTTGGTATAGGCTCCGCGGGCACCGAACAACGTGGCGCCACGCTCCAACTTCTCCACGACCTCACGGGCAATCTCCTCCGAACAATCAGAGATGATCATCACGGCTTTGGCCCGGTAGGCACCTTCCTGGACAAAATCAATCACACGGCTGGCCACAAAAACAGCCACCAGCGTGTACATGGCAATCGCCTGCCCGAAAATGAGGCCGACCAGCGCGATCACCACTACATCGATCATCAATAACACGCGGCCGATCGGCCAACCCCAGCGCCGATTGACTACGCGGGCCACAATATCAGCACCGGCCGATGACCCTCCGGCTAAAAAGATCAACCCTAAGCCCAACCCCATGGCCACCCCGCCATAAAGGGCTGCCAAAAGGAGATCGTCCGGCATAGGGTGTTGCCAATGGCCCGTTATATCGACGGCGAAGGAAACCATCATCGTTCCCGCCAACGTCTTCCAAGCAAATTCCGAACCAAGCAAACGCCAGCCAAAGAAAAAAAGCGGGATATTCATTACCATGTACGTAATCCCTACAGGCCAGCCCAGGAGGTAATGCACGATCAGCGCAATGCCGGTTAAGCCGCCTTCAGCCAGGCGATTGGCGATAATAAAATAATTTAACCCCAGCGCAAAGCACCCACTGCCCAGAGTGATAATGAGCAGATCTTTCACCCAGTACCGCACGTTGGCCTGCCAATCCTGTTTATCCATCGACAACCGTCCCTCTCCCTTTGACCCCGACCGTTCCCTTCACCATTAGCTTACCCTAATGGTGCTTATTGCAACACCTCCGTAATAAACAATGTCATATCCTTCATCAGATTATACTCCTTCGGATCAATAACGCGGCGTCGCTCTTCCAAGACACGCACGATGGGGCGCATCGGCAAGGAAGCATTTTGTCCGACAACCACGCCGATTTCTCCTGTCGATAACCGTACCGAAATTCCCGTCGGATAGGTCGCTACGGACTTTAAAAACATAGTGACCAGTTCCTGATCCAAATAGCGTCCCGTTAAGCCCATCAAGATTTCACAAGCTTCATGGGGGAGCACGCGCTTGCGACCTTTGTTGACCAATCGATCATACACATCGGCTACGGCTACGATCCGGCCATAAAGGTGAATCTCATGCCCCTTAAGCCCTCGCGGATAACCGGAACCGTCCACATTCTCATGATGCTGGTAGGCGACATGAGCACTCATTAACGGTACTTCCAACTGCCGGCGCAATAAATTAAACCCTTCCGGTACATGCTCACGATACTTGGTCACCTCAGCGGCATCGTATAACGCTTCATCCTTCGCTAGCAACCCTGCCGGTAAGGCTGTCACACCCACATCATGGAGCATGGCCCCCATAGCTAACTCAACTAACCGTTTTTGCTCGAGCCCACAATTCATCCCTAACACTGTCGCTAGGACGGAAACCGACAACGAGTGTGACATAAGCCAGTTTTCTTTAGAGCGAATATCGATCAAATTAATTAGAACCTCACGACTGCTCGCCACTTCTTCCACCACGGACGATACGGACTTTTTCATGCGCATGCCGTCGAACTGCCTGCCGTTTTTAATCATGTCGGTGGTCATTTTCAGCGCCTGCATCGCTTCCCGGCGCGTGCGTTCGGAGATCAAGTCGACCACCCGGATATCGGCCAAGCGTTCGTCTTGGATATAGATCGCCGTAATCCCCAAATCACGCAAGCGTGTAATAAAACCAGCGGACAACACCACTCCATGGCCAAGCAGTACTTTGCCGTCCGATGAAAAGATGGTACGCGCCAATACATCACCGATCGTTACGTAGTCAATTCCTACCTGGCGCATATATATCCCCCTCGATTGCTCTTGCCGATCGCTTAACAACCCTATGATAAATTTACATTTTCGTCCTCGATTAACAACAATCCTTTCAAAATTAAATTAAATAAAATAAAAAGCAACCCTTACACCGAAGAGTTGCTTTTTGACCAACAATAAACCTATTCTGCGTTAAAGCCGGCTGCTTTGTTTAACTCGACCATCAATTTCTCGATATCGATCCCGTGAGCACCGGCGCCTTGGGCGATATTTTCAAAACGAGCAGCTGAACAACCAAGGCATCCCATACCAAAGCTCATAAAGACCGGCACCGTTTGTGGGTACTTGCCCACTACTTCACTGATCGTCATTTCCTTTACCAACATGTCCTGTTCCTCCTATAACTCCGGTTTCTTACCATCCGACACATGCCATTATACAGGAGCCATCTACGCTACGCAAATATTTCCCCGGTCTTAGGCACAGCCGCTGGATTTATTGGTATTGTTGAACTTTTTCCACATGCGCAGTTCATTCCAATCACCGATGCGCTCTGAACGAGCCCCATCCATTAAGCTGAAAATCAAAAAGATCCCTCGACCGCCTACGCTCCAAGGGTCGACCAGATGGACGGTCTGCTCCTGTAGGCAAAAAGGACACCCTTGATCACGAATGCAAATCTCGATACCATCTGCTTGGGCTTCAAAAACAACTTCAATCGGCGCATCGCATTCCCCATGGTAACCATGGCGCACGACATTGCTGAAAGCCTCCGATGTTGCCAATTTAAGACCAAAAACCTGTTCAGCTGACCAGCCCATTTTCGTACCAACGGCCTGCAATTGCTCGTGCAGTCGGTCAACTAACGCTAAACAGCTTGTTAATTCCATGGCAACCGTATGCTTCATGGCCGCAACGCTCCCTTTCCCTGCTCGCCTATTCCTACGCACCTTAGGCCAAGCCCAAGGAAGCCAAAATCTTTTCCAACGTTCCTTCTTGGGGAATTAAAAAAAGCGATCCTTTGATGTTTTGCGCAGCCCCTTTAAATTCCGTCTCCAAGAGCAAGGCATGATCACCAACATCGGCCACCATCGCCAAGACAACACTATTGATCGCTTCCGCCATATCAATTGCCAGTGCCGGCACCGACTGTTCAAAAGTGATCTGGGTAAACATCGACAGCGCTCGGAGATAGGTGCCGGTCAGAATATTACCGATCTCTTTTAACGCTGATTCCTCCATCTCGCCGATGGTCACCGTCGTCCCGATGGGGCGTCCCATCAACATATCAACAAGCCCGCACGCCGAATCAAGCGGAAGCACAAAAAGCATACTGGCCGGTGCTTCCCCAGTCACGCAAATATAAACACCGGCGACCAGTGTTTCTGCGCCTCCCATATGCTCAGAGACCTCACAAAAAGGTACAATCCCCAGCGCGGGCACATTCATATCGATGGCCCGACCCACCATTTCCGAAAGTGCTGTTGCCGCATTGCCCGCCCCAACATTACCGACTTCACGCAATGCATCCATTTGCATCGGCGTCAGGCTGAGAAAGTTCATGGATGCGTCACTCCTTTACGGCTTGAACCAGCCTGCAGGCTTCCTCTTCCGACCCTGCCAACGTAATCACTTTATTCAGACGTACAATCTCAAAAACCTGTTGAATTACATCGCGCAAACCATAAACAGCCAGTTGTCGATCTTTGGCCCGCAAGCGCTTATAGAAAGCAACTAATGCACCCAACCCGGAACTGCTGATGAAGACGACCTCCGTAAAGTTCAAGATCACTGCCCCGTCGCCTGCTTCTTCAGCTTTCAGCAATCCTTCCTTAAACTCCTCTAAGCCAATCCCGTCGATCTCTCCACTGACATCCAACACATCGCAGGTTCCTTGTTTTCTCGATTGAACCTCCAGCACAAGCGGCAACCCCTTTTTATTATGGTTATTTAATTTATTTATCGACAGATCATTCACTACTTTTTTTTAGAATACCATCATCAGTTAACGATGACAAGCCTAGGTTACGCAGTCCGAGATGTTGAGAAAAGGAACGCAACGGAATCAAGTTTGTCCATGCCAACGGCAAGTCAAGTCGATTCACCTCGCCTACACTCCAGGCCGTTTCTTGATAGTCTTCCCGCTGTACACCATGCTTATCGCACCAAGCATGATCCAGACAAAGTTGCCGTACCAGTTCATCTTCACCGGCATTCACGATGCGTTGGCGAAGCCGATCGGCACGATGGGAAGAAACCGTACAAAAGAACGTGCGGCAAACCAAGGGACGCCATGGGTGCTCACGGCAACGCCCTGCGGCGCCATCAAAGAACAAGCACCAACCTTGCTCATCACGGCGGAGCCGGATATCGACAGCGCCGTCGATGACTTCCACCTCGGCCCACTGCCCTAACGCCTCTAGCACCGCCGTCCAAGCGACAGGTTCCGACGATTGCCCCCGCTGCTTTTGCCAAGCTCGTGCCAAGTTGATCGCATCAGCAATCGTCAGCGGAATCCGTTCCCGGCAACAGCCCGAACACCCTTCACAGTCCGCCCATCCGGCGCAAAGACGTCCCGGCTCCTTGCCGCGCAGCCGCGTCCAGGCGACATCAGCACAAAAAGCTTCCACAGCCCTTACATAATCGGCTACCGTGGCGTCATTCGATGCCGCCGGCACATCATATCCCTGGCCCTGCGGGAACAGACGGGCCGCCAATTCCACCGTACCCATCAGTAGGACTCCTTAAAATACTCAGAATGAGCTAACGCTTGAAGCACCCGGGCGATTTCTCGGCATAAGCCCATGGTGTCCAAGTGATCTTTGTTCAGGTGCAATCGCCAACGATAAAAGGCATAAGCGCGATGAATCGTTACTTGCTGGTCCGTAGCCACCGAGATCTCAAAATTCACTTCCGGAAAATTGTGATGATCGATAATCCCCATGATGATGCCTTGTACCGCCCGCGTCACGAATCCCGCTGACTGGAAGTCTTTGGTGGGGAAATAGTACTTGATTTCCAATTCCAACATACTGGGCGGCAATTCATCACGGTCACCGGCGATGGCACTGCCCATGACCGTCGGAAAAACACCACGGGACACACCGGTAGTCTCCGTTGGGGTCGGTAACCCATAAAGCGAATGGGCCGTCATCAGTGCATCCCAGACAAAGGCCACTTCCGCGCGGATTTCCGGACCATTCACTGCTCCCGGCCATTGCACCGTGCAGCGAAATTCGCGCAAACAACTGGCTGTTTCCACAAAATGTTGAAATTCAAGTACATCGAGTTTTTCAGTTTCCAGCGCATCCAACAGATCCGCCCACACATCTTCATAGGTTAACATCATGTTCTCCTCGGTGATCTCTGCTTTTTCGGGTCGCTCCGCAAGAAAAATGGCTAAGGAATCAATCCTTCCGCTCCTTCCGGTATGTAACGAACCGATGCTTTCGGCGACTCCCATACCCGTACATACCGAACCACATTCCCGGGGTACGCGGTTTTCAGCCATGCCGTTAAAGACTCATAGAAATAGCGTGATAAATTTTCCGCCGTAGGATTTTGCGTTAAAAAAGGCTCCTGCTCATTGATCATACGGTGGTCCAGGCTGTCACAGACCTTATTCAACTGGGTTTTCAACTGATAAAAGTCGACCAAGATGCCCAGTGAATCCAATTGGGTTCCACCGACAGCCAGTTCTACTTGCCAGGTATGGCCATGCACATTCGCACATTTGCCAGGATAGTCACGCAAAAAATGAGCTGCATCAAAGTGACTTTGAACGATAAGCTCATACATTGTCAATTCGCTCCTTCTTGTTGGAATCATCTCACTTTATTCTACACTAGGCGCGCACCGGATGCCAACTTTTCAAGGGTTCGCTTCTATAAATAAAAAAACAGAGCCCCAACGGACTCTGTTGCCACGAATCAATATAAGGTTTACTTGAAGTAACGATCAAGTAATCCTTTAAGCATCTGAGCATGACGGGCTTCATCTTTGGAAGATTCATCAAAGAAATCATGGGCCGCGTCAATATCGGCCTTCTTCGCTTCTGTAGCCGCTGCTTTTTTGCCTTTGTTGGCACCGATCTCACCGGCCAGCATCTTTTCAATGTTCACTTTGGTCGACTCGTCAATCATACCGTTTAATTCAGCGAAATGAGCCGCATGCTCGGCTTCTTCGATGGCAATGCGTTTCAGGACTTCGGCCACCTCCGGTAATCCTTCCCGTTGCGCTTGGCGCGCCATGGCCAAGTAAAGACCGACTTCCATCGTTTCACCATTGAAATTTGCTTTGACCATATCTTCCACGACCGTGCCTTTGGTAACACCTAGGGTAACGACATTGATCAAATCCATGATTGCCCTCCTGTGTTGTTGATAAAATTAGCATTGGTTTCGAGCAGCATGATCGGGGAAATCGCTGTCATGAACCCGGAAGGCACCGGAGCAAAAGATCGGCGTGATCAGGCACTTTTTTAGGTGTAGACCTTAGACAAGCTCAAATTCTTCTTTACCGACGCCGCAGAGCGGGCAAACCCAATCTTCAGGAACATCTTCCCAAGCTGTACCTGCGTCGACGCCATTTTCCGGATCACCCTTTGCCGGATCATATAAGTACCCACAAACTAAACAACCATACTTTTTCACTGAAAAAACCACCTTTCAACCACAAATATTCGTGCCATGCTCCTATTCGCCGATCATTGAAAAACTCCTGCCAACCTGCGCAAAACTTGGCGCCTTCTTCACTCCCATGGTATGATACTGCCATCACTACAGGGAGGAAGAAGAATACGTGATGGATCAATCTCCACTCACCGCCATCGTCGCCGCTCAAATCCGCGAGAACGGCGCGCTCCCCTTTCATGACTTTATGGAACAAGCCCTCTACCATCCTCAATATGGGTACTACACAACCAGCACCAACCCCATTGGCTTGCAAGGCGATTTCTTCACATCACCGGAAGTCGGTCCCGTCTTTGGCGAATTACTTGCCCGCCAGATTCATGACTTTTGGCAGCAAGCGGGTCAACCTCCGGTGTTTCATGTGATCGAATGCGGTCCCGGACGGGGCAGTTTGGCAGCATCCCTGTTGATGGGCATTGATGCGTTTCCGCAGTTGGCGCAAGCGGTGATCTACCACTTAATCGAAATCAGCCCACGCCTCAGGCAAGTCCAGCAATCCACATTAGCCAGTGTATCCAATTTTCGTGCCTATGAATCAGCGCAAACGGCCATCGGCGGCACTTATGGATGGTCCACCCTGGAAGAACTGCCGGGTCGCTTGACCGGTTGTGTGCTAACGAACGAGTTTTTCGATGCCTTGCCTTGTCACCGCTTGATCCTGCATGAGGGGCAACTGGCCGAGCTCTATGTAACCGATCAAGAAAGCCCCCCCGGCTTTGCCTGGCAACGGGGCCCCCTATCACGACCGGACCTGGCTGACTGGTATCAAAAACATTTGGTTGCCCAGCATGTCCAACTGGAAGAAGGACAAATCGCCGAGATCCACCCCGCCATGGAAGATTATCTTCATGCCTTTGATCGCATCTTGGCCCAAGGCTTTATCTTGACCATCGACTATGGCCATCCAGCGACCTTGCTCTACGGAGCTTCCCATTATCAAGGCACGCTGATGTGTTACCATCGCCATCGTGCCGACAGTGATCCTTTGACTTCCCTTGGACAAAAGGATATCACTGCGCATATCGACTTTACAGCACTGCAAACCCTTGGCCATGCGTTGGGATGGCAAAACCTTGGTTTAACTAATCAGATGTGGCTTTTGATCAACTTGCTTGAACCGGCCGACATGGCGGTCAAGCCGGACATGAATCTCGATGATTTTAACCGTCATCAGACACTGAAAAAAATCATCGCTCCCGGCGGTATGGGCGAAACATTCCGGGTACTCATCCAATCGAAAGGCCTCGCTCCCGCGCAGCTCAAAGGGTTAACGATCATGCCCCGATAATGGTCTACACATAAATACCAGGCGATCGGCCAAAGGATCGTCTGGTATTTTTAGGTTTAAAAATTATTTCTTTTTTAAGAACGATCCGATAGCCGATATCAACATGCTCTGTACGCCCGGCGTCTTGAGCAGTTCCCCCATTAACCCCGGCGTGATGAAAGAAGTGATTCCCGGTTTTTTCTTGCTGGCTTTCGGTGCTGCTTCATCGTCGTCACCGGCATCACCGCTTCCGCCCATCAGCAAGCTCGCCATATCGAGGATGCTGGAAAGATCAAACGATGACGAACTGTCACCGGTGGCTTCGGCGGCTTCATTGATATGCACGTTTTCTTCGGTGATTTGTGCTTCCTGTTCAATGACTTCCTGTTCAATCACTTCCTGCCGCGCTTCATGGCGAGGCCAAGAGCGCACCACCGGCACACGGCGATAGCGATTATAGGCCCAGGTGCCCTCTTTCGGCTTGATTCCCAGGTAACTTGCAGCACCGACCAAGGAATTCATCGCTTGATCGGCTTCCCGCAGCAAAACCTCAACTTTCTCTGCGTTCGTCTTTAAGCGATTGACTTCCGTCAACACTTGATCCAAATTCATGTTCTGCAGATTGCGATAGAGCATCTTGCCCAGTTCGGCCATCTTACCGCTTTTTTCGGGTTCCTCGTCTTCACGGAACAACAAGGAAGGTTCAAATTCTACGGCAGCTGCATCTGTTCCGGCTCCGACGAACCAATCCTGCTGTTGCGTTTCCCTATGTTGATCACTGGCCCGCTCTACGGATTTTTTCTTTTTTTTGGGGTGCGCTGGTTTAGCCTTGGTCAAAACAGCACTGCGCTTTTTGGTGCCGCCTGTTCCTGACTTCCCTTGAGCGCGCCGTTTCGATGACGATGACCATGCGGCCGTGCGCATACCTCTACACCTCCGGTCCCTCCGTCAAGATGATGACGGAACTGCTTTAGTGTATGCGCATCGCCCGGCTTCCGTTCCTCCTGAGCAATGAGAGCACCGTTGTTACGGCGCAACCTACAGGAGATCAGCCGCCAACTGGGCCAGCGGGGAACGCTCGCTTTTGGTCAATGTAACATGGCCGGCAATCCCTTGGGACTTAAACTTTTCGACCACATAGACTAACCCGTTATTCGTTTCATCCAAGTAGGGAGCATCAATTTGTTGGGGATCGCCCATCAACACAATCTTACTTCCTTCACCAACGCGGGAAACGATCGTTTTAATCTCGTGCTTCGATAAATTTTGGGCTTCATCGACAATAATAAATTGATGGGGGATGCTTCGCCCGCGAATGTAGCTTAAGGCTTCGACCTGCAATAATCCTCGCTCGCCCATCAAATCCCGTGCCAGATTGCGTTTGTTACCCATCAGGAATTCCAGATTGTCATAAACCGGCTGCATCCAAGGTCGTAGTTTGTCATCGAGCTCACCCGGTAAGGCACCGAGATCTTTGCCGATCGCTACGGTCGGTTTCGAAACCAAGATCTTGTGATACTGCTGCTGATCGCCGGCTTTATGCAACGCTACCGCCAGTGCCAAAAGCGTCTTGCCCGTACCGGCCTTGCCGCAAAGGGTCACCAAAGGAATCTGATCATCCATCAGCAATTGTAAGGCTAGTTTTTGTTGCAGATTGCGCGGCACAATTCCCCAAACCGGCGCCATCTCTTTCGGTAACAAACCGATCGCATCGACGGTCTGGTTAACCTGTACAATTGCCGAATGCGCCGTCCCGACTTTGCTTTTGAGCACTAAAAACTCATGGGGATACCATTCGGCATCGGCTAATTCGGTACCGTCGATGGCCAGTTCCCGTTCCCGGTACACCCCGTCAATCAGTGCCGGATGAACTTCAATCTGGCGATGGCCCATATACAAATGATCATAACCGATGACCTTATCCCGTTTGTAGCTTTGGGCGGCGATGCCCATCACATCAGCTTTGATCCGTACGATGGTATCGTTGGACACAATGATGACGGGATGATTACGCGGATTTTTGGCATCCCGTTCCGCTTGCAAGTTAAAAGCAACGGCAAGAATCCGATTATCATTCGTCGGTGTACGAAAAGCAACTGGAAAAGCCTCACCGGCCTCGCGATGGTTAAGCTCCACCCGCAGCACGCCACCTTGCGGTAACCCGACACCGGTATGCAGATGACCTTGTTCACGCAGGGAGTCCAACAGCCGGGTAGCCCCCCGGGCATTACGGCCAATTTCGTCTTGAAGATGCTTTTTACTGTCCAGTTCTTCAATCACAGCGGCAGGTATGACCACTTCATTTTCCTGAAAAGCAAAAATCGCTTGGGGGTCTTGTAAGAGGATATTCGTATCCAGAATATAAGTCTTTACTTTCGCTTGGTTACGCAATAGCAAATGCCTCCTCTTTTTTCCCAACGTTCTATGTATGGTGCATGACCAAGTTTATCGCTCCCCCTAGATCCCATCATGAAAATTGTTCGATTTTTTCGTTAATTTTTTGAACGGGCAAGAAAGGTCCCTTGCCCACCGCAAAGGACCTTTCTCAGCCAATGCAGGGTTCTACTCGTTGCAGACCCCATGATGCTGACGGCCACAGAAACTGGTACCCAAAATCGCAATGATAATGATCAAAATGGCCAATGCCACAATATCGTTACTAAAAAATTGATGACTCATTGTCGTTTCCTCCTTCCGAATTCCCTAACAGCAGCGATCTTCGAAAATCCCGGGGAAAAATGCAGCGATAACGATTAACGTGAGAATCAAGCCTACCACTTGTTGACGATTCGAAAAAACACCACAGTAGCCCATGCTGTGTCCCTCCCTAGCCTAGAGCATCTTTTTGATCTGTTCCAAGGCTTTTTGATCTTTTTCTGAGACTTTGTTCTTGCTCATAAGCTGGTCGATGAGCCCCCGCAACTGCTTGGCTTGTTGGGGAGAGACGTGCTTCGAAAACTGGCTGACCAAGTCAACAGCATTGCTTCGGTCATCATCGGTCAAACTTTCTTTTTGACGAAGTTTTTCAGTTATGCGACGAACTTGTTTTTCTTGTTCCGGATCGACCGAGATCGTCCCTTTTTTCTGATTCAGCAGTTGTTGGATGGCATCCTTGACGTTCTTTGCATCCATCGATCAAAGCCTCCTCTTATGAAATCGCCTTGCCTGACACATCTTATTAGCCAAGGGGCTAAGTGGTTACTCTCATCTTTAGTTTCTTTTACGAACCGGTCGGCCAATAGCGGTGGCCCAGATAAAAAATCATGATGAGAAAAAAGATATGGGAAATCCACCATCCTACTCGCAAAAACTCAAACAACGTTCCGTCGAGTCCGTTCCCCATCTTCCCTACCTCCCTGGGATCTGGCAACGCTGCCGGGATCATTCGGCCGAAGTTGCCTAGCGCCAACGTTAGCGCGGTCTTACCGTAAGCCTATGCAATCGAGAAAAGAAAAAGCCCCTTGTCAATCAAGACAAGAGGCTTGGTAGCTATGTTAAATTAATGATTGATCGACATCACTGAAAGTGCTTCGGCAGCGCGGGCCACTTCATCGGAAGCTTCTTCGATCTGCCGCGATGTGGTCGTCAAACTTTCAATTTCGGTGGCGATCAGTTTCACTTTTTCCTGATTGTTATCAGTCGACTTAATGATCTCACCGAAGTTGCGAACAACTTCTTGCGCTTCATCGGACGCCGATTGCATGGCCCGGCTGGTCTGGATCATCGCCTGGGAGACTTCCATGGTATGTTGCCGCGATACCCGAATCATCTCGGCAATTTCCTGAACCGACTGCTCCGAGAATCCGGCCAGTTTTTTGACTTCGTTAGCTACCACCGTAAATCCGCGGCCCGACTCGCCGGCCCGGGCAGCTTCGATGGCCGCATTCAGCGACAGGAGGTTCGTCTGGGTGGCAATTCCTTGAATCACACTGGCAATAGACTCAATTTTTTCGGAGCTGGCATCAAGGGCCTTGATCTTTTCTTGCATGCCTTGAATCAGTGTACTCAGGTTATTGATGGCATGGGCCGTTTGCTCAATGCGCTGTTCCCCTTGACCGGCCAGTTTATTGACTTCGACGGCAAAATGAGTGGCCTGCACTGCATTTTGGGCGATACGTTGCGCCGCCGAGGCCATTTCCGCCGCCGATGCCGCCGTTTCTTCAGCGGTGGCTGCCAGCGTCTGACTGGAATCATTGACGCGATCCTGCAGATTTTGCAACTCATTCATCGCCGATTCCACATTGGCTTTTTGATCCAATTCTTCTGAATACTCTTTGATATAGGATGCCAATGCTGCCTGTTGATCTAAATTGGTAATCCGGCGCAGTGCTGCGTTGATCTGCATGACTTTTGCTCGATCACGAATAGTGTCAAGAATTGGTAAAATCGCATTGAATAACGCCTGGTACGCAGCGATAAACCAATAAGGGGGCAATTTGATGCGGTTGTGGGCATGACCGATGCGCTCCCGCGACTGCATGTACGAATCATCTACATGCGTTACAAACAAGCTTCGCATATAACCGATAAACATTTTCCGTAACCGATCGACCGACGAATTCTCATCAATAAATCGTTTCATTTCCGGAATCGCTAACAGATTCTTATAGAAGTTATCGGCAACTTCCTCTAACCGCGGTTCGATGATCGGGCGCAATTCCATCAACAAAGCCAAATCTGCCGTTGTCAGGTTCAATAATTTTTGGGCGATCTGAGCTTCCCTGCTATGGAATTCGATCTTGTAGTTCCCCATTGAAGCAGGCTGCATTGCAGGCTTAGTGTCTTTGTTGCTGCTACCAAGTAAACCAAAGAACAAATTCCTTCCCTCCTTGCTTATCCCATTCTCTATTTATTATTATATCGAATATTGACGAACGAAGGAAGTCTATCCTTGCTTTTTCAGTAACTTGCATGAACCCTTTCCGGGAAGGAAAAAATAATCCCGCATGAAGGAGGCAATGAACAGATGGAATCTTCCAAAGGCTTAGTTACGTACCAACTCGATCGGGAAGCATTAGAGAAAATTCATCAGAAATACGGGCAACCCGGGGAAATCGCGCCCGGTGTCAAAGCACCGCGCAAGCGCACAACCAATCCAACCCAAGCTCCCGGAGCTCTGCCGATTTTAGAAAACGATTAATTCCTCCTGCCCTACCAATGATTTGGTAGGGTTCCCTTCTCTGTAGGGGAGGATTCTGTCACCATAAGGTCGAATACTTGGACCACCGTGCCTTACTTCAGAAACCTTGATAAGGAGGTTTTTTGTTGAACCAATCCCCTTTTTATTCAGTCGTTCGTTTATTTCCGCTGTTTTTCTTCTTAGCGGTCAACTATGCAACTTATTTGGCGATGTGTCGCTGGATCCCTTCATTTCGAGGAAAAAATCGCACTTTTTATTGGTTCCTGGCCGTCCTCGCTTGGGCACCTTTCCTGTATAGCTTAGCTTCCGGATTTCAGCGTACCGAACCTTGGTTACGCTGGCTCTATTATCCGGCTTTGGTTTGGAATCTTGGCCAGCTGATTTTTTTGCTTTTGATTCCTTTCGTTTTCTTGCTGATTCGTTGGCAGCAACCTTCCCAGCAAAAAGTGACCGAACCGCTTACGGCCCCTACGGCCCTGCCGGCATCGCTCCATCCGGAGCCCTTGCCCAACGATCATGTTCACAAGCCCGGTCATGTTACCCGTCGTGAATGGTTGCAACATACGATTAAAGCGGTACCGCTCGCTTCGCTGGCCCTGGCTACGGAGGGCGTCATCGGCGGCGATACACGTATTCGCACACCGGAATACACCTTGGCCTTGCCCGCTCTGCCGCGCGAACTCGATGGGCTCCGTATCGTTCACATTTCCGATCTGCATATTGGCACCTTTTTTCCACTTCATCGTTTGGATTTTGCCTTTGATCTCATCGCAGATCGCCAGCCCGATCTTCTGGCAATCACTGGTGATTTAATCGATGATCTAACTCTTTTACCGGAAACGGTCCGTCGTTTCGAGCAATTCACTCTACCGTTAGGCATTCATTACTGCTTAGGTAATCACGAACACTTTCGCAATCCCACGCTGGTTCGTGAATCCATTCGTCCCAGTCGCATCAACCTTCTTGATAATTCCTGTTCTTCCATTGCGAATGGGGCTCTGGAGATTGTCGGCGTTGACTATCCAATGCGCACCAATGGCGACTCGTCGGCAGAAGTGCGCAAGCGGTACTTGCAACAAGCGCTGGAAGGTGCCTCTCCCGATACCTTCAAGCTCCTTTTGACTCATCACCCTAATGGATTCATGGAAGCTCAACAATCGGGCATCCCATTGACCCTGGCCGGTCATACCCATGGTGGGCAAGCCGGCGTCGGTGACCGTTCGCTCTTTGCTTTTGCTTATCCCTATATGCGCGGTTGGTACGAAGAAAAAGGGCATCATCTCTTTGTGCACAGCGGATTGGGGCACTGGTTTCCTTTTCGCCTGGGCTGTGCTGCAGAAATCGTTACGATTGTCTTGCGCTCTGCCAAAGCCTAATCCTGTTCTTATATTCAGGCAACCATTTTATTCCTCTTGTCTTTCGTCACAAGCCCGTTTATAATGTAATTCCGCAAGAGTATGGCGGATAGTCGCAGTTGTGTTAACAGTTGAGGAAATTCGAGACACGCCCGTCGCGTAAGTGACGGAGTATGGTGCCTGGTGCAAGCCAGGGCAGGGTAACCTGACGACGGCCAACGTCTCTGTTCGCAGAGGCCAGTAGCCATAAAGTGCCACAGAAACGATGTCTTCCGGTGACGGAAGAGTGCAAGGGTAAACTCCACTAGCGTGCAACCCAAATAGGCGGCTTTGCCGCGGGTAGGGGCACCTGTGTAAGCAGGAAGGAATTATCATTCCTTAGACAAATGACTATCGCCCGGTTTGCCGGGAACAGAATCTCGATTACAGCCACACTCTTGCTCAAAAATAACCGAAGGCAATTCCTTCGGTTATTTTTATCGATACTCTTGACGAAAGGCCTATATTTCGTATAATATATTAAATGTCTTCGGGGCGTAGCTCAGCTTGGTAGAGCGCTACCTTGGGGTGGTAGAGGCCGCACGTTCAAGTCGTGTCGCTCCGACCATATGGAGGGGTTCCCGAGTGGCTAAAGGGAGCAGACTGTAAATCTGCCGGCTCTGCCTTCGTTGGTTCGAATCCGACCCCCTCCACCATCTTTTAACTGATAAACCCGCACCACCCTGTGGTGTGGGTTTTCTGCTTATTCCCAACCTTCTACTTCTCCAACCAAAAAGTAAAGACCGGAGCATGCAGTGCCTCCGGTCCTAACCCTCTCTCTATTCTCCATCTCTCTAATTATTCTCACGCTGACTTTTGTCGCGTGGATTCAGTTGTCACTGGGAGCATCCCTTACCCGTGGCAGTCGTCCTTCCCCCTTGGGATGTTCGCCGACACATCGGCATTTGTACGTGGCTGCCATCACGGTATTTATGGTCTGCAGTTCACCTCTTAATGGGATTTCCTCCTCTCCCTTACCGCTCCGCTCATTTTTGCTTATTTTTTTTCATCGTATCCGGCTATCCCTCTCCTGCTTTGGCAGGGTTCCGCTCGGGACAGGCAGACCGTTTTCGTTTGATGTTGATTCGTCCCCCTAGTTGCGAACGCTCTTGCATCTTCCGTCCTCTTTTCTGTCGAAAAGAACCATCCATCGCCTTCGCTGCTCGCCAACAATGGTTGTCTTTATGCCTTCCTCAGTTGCAACCGGTTGACGCTCTTCCGCAGTCAGGCAGCGGCCAACTGCCAGGCGATGCTCAGAATATACAAAAGCATTTCCGCTCATCGAGGGCAAGTCAACACCGCTTTACGACCCCCAATGGCACCGCCTCCTTCACTCACAATCTTATAACATATATTCTCTATCGTGGGCTTTTTTCCTTCTTTTGGCATTTATTAATTTGGGGTTTTTATCCTGATTCAAGCAGGGAGGTATCATCATGCATGTCTATGCCTTAGTCGGTAGCAGCGGTACCGGCAAAAGTCATCGCGCCGTTCGCCTCGCTTATGAACTCCATTGCAGCATCATCATCGATGACGGCCTGATCATCGAAGAAAATCGGATTCTCACAGGTACTTCGGCCAAAAAAGCACCTTCTCGTCTTGGCGCCATTCGTACCGCTTTATTTCAAGATGATCTGCATCAGCAGCAATGCCAAGAAGCGATCCGCCAAGCCAATCCCTCGGGGATTCTGATTCTGGGCACATCGGACGGCATGGTTAACCGCATTGCTGAACGCTTAGGACTGCCAGCGCCAGAGAAAATCATTCAAATTGAAGACATCGCCTCCGATGCTGAGATTCGCAAGGCCCGTTACAATCGTTCTCAGCGCGGTCGCCATGTAGTTCCGGCTCCGGCCCTGGAAGTGAAAAAAACCTGGCGCGGTGCTTTGATCGATCCGATTCGCATTCTCTTCCGTAAAAAGGGCCATGAGCGTAAAACCTGGACCGAGCAATCGGTTGTCCGCCCTACCTTTACTTCCTTAGGCAATCTCTCCATCTCTACACCAGCGATTATCGCGGCCGTTACCCATCAGTTGCAAGGTATGGCCGGTGTTCACGGGATTGATGACGTCGAAGTGGATCATCTCGATGAAGGCATGTCTCTCGATGTAAAAATTCATGCAGAATATGGCATCGCTTTGCATCATTTGGGCCATTCCATTCAGCAAGCGTTGCGTCAAGTCTTTGATGAATCGATTGGCGTACCCGTTGCTGCTGTTAATGTCACATTCACTAAACTTCATCTAAGTGATCGCTAACGTTTATGCACCACAAAAAAGCCTGCTCGCACAATGCGAGCAGGCTTTTTACCTATTGTCTATGGTTTACTTATGCCGGATAGGTCACACACTTGCCGTTTTCCGTACCTTCTTTAGCCAAGGTAAAGTCCACTTGGGTTTTTTTCGCCAAACGTTCTTCCAGGAAGCCCAAGGCAATGTTGGGGAAAATGGCGTAGGTTACGACGTCTTCTTCCTTTTGCATCACTGCAGCTACGGCGTTACGGGCTTCTTGCATGGCAGGTTCGATCACATCGGCTGGCCGGCAGGTGATCACTTCATCGTCACCGATGATCTTTTTACGGATCTCTTCATTAACAAAGCCGGGCGGCTTGCCATAGAAGCCCCGCATGTATTGCTTCACTTCGTTGGTGGCGATCTTATAGCGCTCACCGACCAGCACGTTGAGTGCCGCTTGGGCGCCGACGATTTGGCTGGAAGGCGTAACGAGCGGCGGATAGCCAAAGTCTTCACGGACACGAGGCACCTCAGCCAGCACTTCCGGCAGCTTATCAAGGGCGTTTTGCTGCGCCAACTGCGAGAGGAAGTTGGAGATCATGCCGCCGGGCACTTGATAGACAAGGACGTTCGTGTCCGGTGTGCCGGAGGTTAAATCGAACTGGGCATATTCTTTACGCACATCGGCATAGTAGTCGGCGATCTCTTTCAGTTTCACCTGACTGAGACCGGTTTCATAGTAGCGGCCTTGCGGATCTGTTAACCCTTCCAGGGCAGCCACCATCGTCTCTACGGCCGGTTGCGAGGTCGACATGGAAAGGCTGGAGATGGCAGTATCAACGACATCGGCACCGGCTTCAATCGCTTTTAAGTACATCATGGCCCCCATACCGGATGTATAGTGGGTATGAACTTGGATCATGATGTCCATCTCATTTTTAATGCCACGAATAACTTCAGCCACATCAGCAGGTTTGGCGATACCGGCCATATCTTTGATACAGATCGAGTCGGCACCGCGCTTTTGCACTTCTTTGGCCATATCAACGAAGTACTTGACGTTGTGTACGGGGCTGGTCGTGAAGCAAAGAACAGCTTGGTTATGGCCGCCGTACTTTTTCACGTACTCAAAGGATTTTTCCATGTTGCGGATATCATTCAGTGCATCGAAAACACGGAAGATATTCATACCGCCTTGGCAAGCATACTTGATAAAGGCTTCCAGGACGTCATCAGGGTAGTGCTTATAACCAACACAGTTCTGTCCACGGAGTAACATCTGCAACGGTGTTTTGCAGTGTTTTTTGATCTCCCAGAGGCGTTCCCATGGATCTTCACCCAAGAAGCGCATGGTTGTATCAAAAGTAGCCCCGCCCCAGACTTCCAGCGAATGATAGCCAATGGCATCGATCTTTTCAATGATCGGCAAGATATGCTCGATCTTCATCCGCGTGGCTAACAGCGACTGGTGTGCGTCCCGGCACGTTGTATCGGTAAACTTGATGACTCTTTTCTCCATGGTCGACCCCTTTCTGCTCTTGGGTTGCGTTGCCTTTTTAGCCAATGACAATCAAAACCTCTCCGGCATTGACGGTTTGACCCTTTTTGACACGAACTTCTTTGACAGTGCCGCTCTTATCGGCTTTCAGTTCGTTTTCCATTTTCATCGCTTCCAAGATCACCACATTGTCTCCGGCGTTGACCGATTGACCTACCTCAACTTTGACATCGAGGATCGTTCCGGGCATGGGCGCCGTAATACCGGCGCCACCGGCTGCCGGGGCGGCCGCTCTCGGTGCAGCAGCAGGAGCTACTGCCTTCGTCGGTTTCGCTACAGGCGCGGATTTGGGTGTCGGGCGGGATGCAACGATCGGCGCTGCAACGATCGGTGCTGCAACGGTTTCGCCTTCACCTGGAATTTCTTCTACTTCTACATAGAACATTTGATTATCAACACGGACCTTAAACCGTTTCATGAAGATTTCCCCCTCGTTCGCCGGCTTCTTGGCTTCAATCTGCCGGGCAATATCCTCAACCGGATCTTCCGGGGTTGATTGCCCCAGAAGTTCAGCTCGTCCATAGGATTTCCAACTGCTACGGCCCGACCACGACAAGCGTCGTGTGCTTGGACCGATCACACTTCCCGCCGCCAGTCGACCCGAGCGACGCTCGAACATCTGCACCAGTTGATAACCATGGGCACAAATGATGGCGGCGACTACGGCTTGTTGCCGGCGTTTTTGATAATTGATCACCATGTTCCTTTGGCAACCCCTTTCCAGCGCAGGTCCATCCTGCAGGAGCTTAGACCGGAATGTTTCCGTTTTTCTTGCGGGGACGGCTTTCCCGTTTGTTCGCCAGCGCATCTAAGGTGGCGATCAAGCGTGCACGGGTTTCCCGCGGATCGAGGATATCTTCGACGTAGCCACGGGCACAAGCGATAAAAGGATTGGAAACTTCGGTCCGGTAGCGTTCTACCATTTCCTTACGCTTTTCAATTGGGTTTTCGGCTGTTTCGATCTCTTTGCGATAGATGATGTTGGCTGCACCATCGGGACCCATAACGGCGATTTCCGCGGTCGGCCAGGCAAAAGCAGCGTCACATCCCAGGGGCTTACCGCACATGGCCAGATAAGCGCCACCGTAGGCCTTGCGCAGGATGATCGTGATCTTCGGTACCGTTGCTTCCGAATAAGCAAAGAGCATTTTCGCGCCATGGCGAATGATGCCGCCGTACTCTTGATTGGTGCCTGGGAGGAAGCCCGGTACATCTTCAAAGGTAAGTAAGGGGATATTGAAAGCATTGCAGAAGCGTACAAAGCGCGCCATTTTATCGGAAACATCGATATCCAAGCAACCGGCCAAGACTTTGGGTTGGTTGGCCAGGATACCGACGGTTTTACCATTGAGGCGGGCCAGTGCCGTAATGCCGTTTTGTGCCCAAAGGGGTTGGATCTCGAAGAACGAACCGCCGTCAACGATGCGTTCGATCACGTCGCGCACATCATAGCCTTGGTTAGCATTATCAGGAATGATGCTCATCAATTCTTCCGGATCATAAGCAGGATCAGCGGGAGCAACAACGGGCGGATCTTCCATGTTGTTGGAAGGCAGGTAAGACACCAGTTGACGGATCTGGGCAAAGCAATCCAATTCGCTGTCGGCCATAAAGTGAGCTACACCGGATTTGGAGTTGTGCGTCATAGCACCGCCCAGTTCTTCTGGTGATACTTCTTCGCCGGTAACTGCTTTGATGACTTGGGGACCGGTGATAAACATGCGCGATACGCCGTTGACCATGAAGATAAAGTCGGTCAGCGCAGGAGAATAAACAGCACCGCCGGCACAAGGTCCGAGAATCGCCGAAATCTGCGGAATGACACCGGAAGAGAGCGTATTGCGATAGAAAATGTTACCGTAGCCTTCCAGTGCATCGACACCTTGTTGGATCCGTGCTCCGCCGGAATCGTTGAGACCGATAACCGGCGCACCGTTTTTCAGTCCCAGATCCATGACTTTGCAGATCTTATCGGCATGGGCTTTGGAAAGAGAACCACCGGAAACGGTGAAATCTTGTGCGTATATATATACTAAACGGCCGTCGATCATCCCTTGACCAACGACGACACCTTCGCCGGGATTTTCAAGGTTTTCTAAGTTGGATTCACCGGTAAATACTTGCATTTCGATGAATGAACCGGGATCGACGAGCGCTTCGATCCGTTCACGGGCCGTCATTTTGCCGGACTCATGTTGTTTGGCAATCCGTTTGTCGCCGCCACCATTGAGGATTTTTGCGCGGTACTTTTCTAACTGAGCTAAGCGTTCTTCCATGCTCAAGGGAAGATCCCCCCCTATCTTGTTGACCGGGGCGCTTACGTAGCGCCCCGATATGCGTTATGCTGAAATTTTACTCCGAATCACGTTGGCAAAGTTCAAGCAGGACACCATGGGTCCCCTTGGGATGAAGGAAAGCGATATCGGCACCGCCGGCGCCACGACGTGGTTTTTTATCGATCAGGCGAACGCCGGCTGCTTCCAACTCGGCTAATTTGCCCGGCAGGTCTTCCACACGAAATGCGATGTGCTGCACACCTTCGCCGTTTTTCTCGATAAACTTCGCTACCGGGCCTTCCGGATCGGTCGATTCCAAGAGTTCGATCTCCGAATCACCACAGGGCAAAAAAGCGACTTTCACTTTTTGATCAGGCACTTCTTCAATCGAAGTACATTTGATGCCGATCACTTTTTCGTAAAACTCGATGACCGTAGCCAGATCCTTGACAGCGATGCCGATGTGATCAACGCGTTTGGTCGGAATCATCGTTCTTGACCCCCATAAATGCGATCTTCGATGTACTTGATGACATCTTTCGTCGATGTACCGGGCGTGAAGACTTCGGCAATTCCTGCTTCTTTCAACGGAGTGATATCGTCGTCAGGAATGACACCGCCACCGATCAGCAACACATCGTCCAGGCCTGCCGCTTTCAGCGCTTGCGCGGTGGAAGGGAACAGGTGGGAGTGAGCCCCCGACAATGAGCTTAAACAAACAACTTGCGCGTCTTCTTGCAAGGCCACTTCAGCGATTTGTTCCGGCGTTTGGCGTAAGCCGGTATAAATAACTTCCATCCCTGCATCGCGCAATGCCTGAGCAATGACCTTGGCACCACGGTCATGACCGTCCAGACCGGGCTTCGCAACGACTACACGAATCGGTTTCTTTTCCATGGGCTCCCCTCCTCCTCTTAGAATACGATATTTTGTTTATATTCACCGAATTCTTCGCGCAGGACACCGCAGATCTCACCGAGCGAAGCATAGAGGCGAACTGCATCGATAATGGCGGGCATGAGGTTTTCGTCGGTGCGGGCAACTTGGCGGATATGCTCTAACGCAGCTTGAACGGCAGCGTTGTCGCGGCCTTCTTTGACCTTTTTCAGTTTTTCGCATTGCGCAATGCCCAGCGCCGGATCGACTTTCAGCAAGCCTTTTGGTGGCTCTTCCTGAATCTTGAACTTGTTGACGCCGATAACCACATTGTCGCCCGATTCAACACCTTGCTGATATTGATAGGCGCTCGTTTGAATTTCCCGTTGCATAAATTCAATCGCTTTTAATGCGCCACCAAGAGCATCGATTTTATCGAGATATTCTTGCGCTTTCGCTTCCAATTGATCGGTCAGCGACTCCACATAGTAGGAACCGCCGAGGGGATCAACCACATCGGCTGCACCGATCTCATGAGCGATGACTTGCTGCGTACGCAGCGCGATCAAGACGGAGTGCTCGTTGGGCAAGGCCAGCGCTTCGTCACGGGAGTTGGTGTGCAGCGATTGGGTACCGCCAAGAGCGGCCATCAACGCCTGATAAGCAACACGAACGATGTTGACATCGGGTTGTTGCGCCGTTAAGGTACAACCGGCTGTTTGCGTATGGAAGCGCAACATCATCGATTTTTCCTTTTTCGCGCCAAAGCGTTCCTTCATGATCTTCGCCCAGAGGCGACGGGCCGCACGGAACTTGGCAATTTCTTCGAAGAAGTTCAAGTGCGCGTTAAAGAAGAAGGAAAGCCGTGAGGCAAAGACATCGACATCTAAGCCGGCATCGATGGCTGCCTGCACATAGGCAATACCGTCAGCCAAGGTAAAGGCGATTTCTTGGGCTGCCGTGGAGCCTGCTTCACGGATGTGATACCCCGAAATGGAGATTGTGTTCCACTTCGGTACATGCTGCGAGCAATACTCAAAGATGTTCGTGATCAAGCGCATCGACGGTTCGGGCGGATAGATATAAGTTCCCCGCGCAATGTATTCTTTGAGAATATCATTTTGAATCGTCCCTGCGATTTGATCGACCGGAACACCTTGTTTTTCTGCTACGACTATGTACATAGCCAGCAGAACCGCCGCAGGTGCGTTGATGGTCATTGAGGTGGAGACTTTACCGAGGGGAATTTGATCGAAGAGCACTTCCATATCGGCCAGTGTATCGATGGCGACACCGACTTTACCGACTTCGCCTTGAGACAGCGGATGATCGGAGTCATAACCGATCTGGGTGGGTAAGTCGAATGCACAAGAAAGGCCGGTTTGCCCTTGTTGCATCAGGTAACGAAAACGCTCGTTCGTTTGTTCAGCCGTACCAAAACCGGCATACATCCGCATGGTCCAAAAACGACCGCGGTACATATTGGGTTGAGGTCCCCGCGTATACGGATACTGTCCGGGAAGACCCAGTTTTTCTTCGTAATTAAATTCGCCCAGATTATCAGGCGTATATACGGTTTCCAGCTCAATGCCCGAATCCGTAGCGAAATGAGCTTTGCGCTCAGGCGCTTTGGCCAGAACTTTGCCCAGTGTGCCTGCTTTCCATTGCTCTTTGGCCTCGGTGACTTTTTTTACTTTTTCGGAATCAAACACGGAAGTTAATGCCTCCCTTCAAGGTTAAGAGACTGGGTGGTGCGATGGCGCCACCTGCCGGTGCCCTGGCCAACATTGCCTGAGAGTTACCGGCCTGTCCGTTGCATGGTCTTTACCTTCATCGGAACAGGATCATGCTTGCTTGGCAGTAAACCTTCGCCTTACGCAAGCAGTTCTTGGATAATTTGTGCGACTTCGTAGGGGAAGATGGCGATCCGTGCACCGGCTGCTTCCAAAGCTTGGATCTTGCCTTCGTAAGTACCTTTACCGCGTTCAATGATGGCGCCGGCGTGGCCCATACGTTTTCCAGGAGGTGCGCTTTTACCGGCGAGGTAAGCCACGACAGGCTTCGACATGGTTTTGATGTATTCGGCAGCTTCTTCTTCAGCATTGCCGCCGATTTCACCGACGAGGACAACCGCTTTGGTTTCGGGATCAGCTTCAAACAGTTTCAGCATATCGACAAAAGTCGATCCGGGAACGCGGTCGCCACCGAGACCAACGACACTCGTTTGGCCAATGCCGACATTCGTCAAGGAACCGACGATTTCGTAGGTCAAGGTGCCAGAGCGGGCAACGATACCGACAGGTCCTGGCGAAAAGGCGACATTCGGCAGGATCCCCAGTTTACACTTCCAGGAAGCCATCCCAAAGGTGTTGGGACCGATGATGGTCGCCCCTTTCAGCTTAGCCCGATTGACAATGATCAATTCATCGACAACGGGAATGTGTTCCGTGATGATCACAATTACTTTGATGCCGGCTTCAATCGCTTCCAGCGCGGCGTCTTTGCAGAATGCTGCAGGAATGAACAGTACGGAAGCGTCAATTTGATGATTTTCACAAGCTTCAAAAACGGACTCATAGAGGGGCACGCCTTCATGGACGCCGCCGCCTTTTCCAGGTGCCACACCGGCTACAACTTGGGTGCCAAAGGCTTGCATTTGCTTCAAGTGAAAAGTACCTTGTTTACCGGTGATCCCTTGGATCAGGACTTTCGATTCGCTGTTAACAAGAATGGCCATGGTTATGCTACCCCCCCGACTTTGGAAAGCTCAACTGCTTTTTGTGCAGCCTCTTTCATCTCCCGATAGGCATCGATGCCAACTTCACGCAGAATTTGAACGCCCGCTTCTTCGTTGGTGCCGACCATGCGGACAACGACGGGAACGGGAATGCCGATATTCTTTTTCACATAGGCCAGTGCGTTGGCCACATCATCGCAGCGGGTAATGCCGCCAAAGATGTTGATGAAGATCACTTTCGGCTTTTGCTCGAGCAAAATACCGATGGCTTTCGCCGTACCTTCCACGCCGGTACCGCCGCCGGCATCCATGAAGTTCGCCGGCGAGCCGCCAAACAATTGGATCATGTCGAGGGTGCCCATGGTGATACCGGCACCGTTGGCCATGATGGCAATATCGCCGCCCAGCTCAACGAAAGAACCAACGCCGGCCGCTTGGGCCAATTTTTCGATTTCTGTTTTGTCTTCGTCAACGATGGTCAATTCTTTGTGACGGAACAGCGCGCTGTCGTCAATCGTCACTTTGGCATCAGCAGCGATCACTTGATCACCGGAGAGTACCAGGGGGTTGATTTCAACGAGTTCAGCATCCCGTTCGATCATGATCTTGTACATTTTTTGTACGATGTCGGCGTATGCTTTAGCTTGCGCACCTTTTAAGCCAATGCGGCGAGCCAGGTCTTTGGCCAGGTACGGCTGAAGACCGAGGAACACATCGAGGTGAACCTTGACGATATCTTCTTCGGCTTGTTCTTCGATGTCCATGCCACCTTTGGCCGACGTGATCAACACGGGCGCTTTGGCTGCGCCGTCGATGGTGATCGCTACATACAATTCATGCTCGATGCGCAGTTTTTCTTCCACGAGCAAGCATTTGACTTGATGGCCTTGGACGGTCATGGCCAGGATTTCTTCCGCTGCCGTACGGGCACCTGCCGGTGTATCACTGAATTTGATGCCGCCGCCTTTGCCGCGTTTGCCGGAAAGAACTTGCGACTTGATGACGACGGATTTGCCGATTTCAGCTGCAACTTGCTCAGCAGCTTCCGGTGTGGTGACCATACGGCCTTGGGGAACGGGAATCCCATAGTCGGCAAAGATCTCTTTTCCCATATACTCGAAGCACTTCACGTTATAGATCTGCCCCTCTCTTAATATGATCTGTGGATTTATGTTATCCCATCTCAGGTGCTCGTCATTCATTTGGATATGGTGATATAACAGCAACGCTCTTACATTCGCTGCTGTTATTGTTCCTGAGCGGCAACATACATGATGTATTATGTATTATTCCAGACAAGCATGTTGACCTAGTTGGGCAGAAGGCCCAACTAGGTCATTTTTTTCCTCGGCAGTAGCCCAGGGGGTTACGCCCGTAATGCTCGGTTGATCCAGCGCTTTACCGTCTGCCGACCCATATCAGCGATAGAAGTCGTCAGCGGAATTTCTTTCGGACATACTCGAACACAGTTTTGCGCATTGCCGCAATCTGTGATTCCACCGTCGCCCATTACCGCATCTAAGCGGTCTTCTTTTTGCATCTCACCGGTCGGGTGAGCGTTAAAAAGGCGGACTTGGGAAATCGCTGCCGGTCCGATAAAGGGTGCTTTTTCATTGTAATTCGGACAAGCTTCAGCGCAGCAACCGCAAGTCATGCAACGCGAAAGCGGGTAGGCCCATTCTTGGTCACGGGCTGCCATGCGCGGGCCAGGGCCCAGGTCATAGGTCCCGTCAATGTTGACCCAAGCCTTCACTTTTTTTAAGCTCTCAAACATGCGGTTGCGGTTGACCTGCAAGTCGCGAATCAACGTGAATTTCGATAAGGGCTCCAAGGTGATCGGTTTGGCCAGTTGGTCAACCAGCGCCGAACAAGCTTGGCGCGGCGTTCCGTTGATTACCATCGTACAAGCACCGCAAACTTCTTCCAGGCAGTTGCATTCAAAAACAACTGGTGTTGTTTTTTGACCGCTGGCGGTAACGGGATTCTTTTGAATATCCATCAAAATCGCCGTTACGTTTAAGTTTTTGCGGTAGTTAATATCGAATTCTTCCCAACGGGCCGCCCCTTGCGGTCCGTCTTGACGTTTAATGCGTACACGAATTTTTTCCGCCATGATTATCAGCTCGCCCCCTTGTCCACATCATAACGGCGAGGACGCGGTTTAATCAAGGATACGTCCACGTCTTCATATTCGAAGCTCGGGCCTTCCGTAGTCCATTTCGCTTTGGTCGTCTTCAAGAATTTTTCATCATTCCGTTCAGGGAACTCCGGTTTGTAGTGGGCACCACGGCTTTCATCACGCTTCAATGCACCGATGGTGATCACCCGGGCCAGTTCCAGCATGTTCCACAGATGACGGGTAAAGATGGCCGACTGGTTGGCTGTACGTCCCGTATCGGGCAAGCCGATATTTTTGTAACGAGCCATCAGCTCTTGGATCTTTTCATCGGTTTCTTTGAGGTTCTTGTTGATCCGGATGATCGTCACATGCTGCAACATCATGTCGCCCAGCTCTTTATGCAGCGCATAGGGGTTTTCTGTACCTTTGGTGAGCCCATAGATGTCTTCCATCTTCTGCTGTTGTACTTTCAGTTCCCGGTCAAAGACCGACTGGGCTACATCCATCGAAGATTTCTTCTGATTCTTGGCATACTTCATCACCGCAGGGCCAGAAACCATACCGCCATAGATGGCCGAGAGCAAGGAGTTCGCACCAAGACGGTTGGCACCGTGGTACTGATACTCAGCTTCCCCGGAAGCAAACAAGCCTGGGATATTGGTCATGCCGCTGTAATCCGTCCAAAGGCCACCCATCGTGTAGTGCATGGCCGGGAAAATACGCATGGGCACTTTGCGCGGATCTTCGCCGACAAATTTTTCGTAAATCTCAATGATACCGCCGAGCTTACGATTCAATGTTTTGGCGTCAATGTGCGAAAGGTCCAGATAAACGACCGGTTGGCCGTCAACGCCGAGTTTCATATCATAACAAACTTTGTAGATCGCCCGGGTCGCTACGTCACGGGGCACCAAGTTGCCATAGGCCGGATACCATTCTTCCAGGAAGTACCAAGGCTTGCCATCCTTATACGTCCAAACCCGTCCACCTTCACCGCGAGCCGATTCCGACATCAAACGGAGTTTGTCTTCACCGGGAATCGCTGTGGGGTGTACTTGGATCATTTCGCCATTGGCATAGTAAACACCTTGTTGATAAACGGCGCTATGCGAAGTTCCTGTGTTAATTGTTGAGTTCGTAGAGCGGCCAAAGATCATACCGATACCGCCGGTAGCCAAAATCACTGCTTCACCACGGAACGCTTTGATCTCCATGGTGGCCATGTTTTGGGCCGTAATCCCGCGGCAGATGCCTTCGTTGTCTAACACAGCCGAAAGGAAGTCCCAGTTTTCATACTTGGTCACTTGGCCCAGTGCTTCATAACGACGAACTTGTTCGTCCAGCGCATAGAGCAGCTGTTGCCCCGTCGTCGCACCGGCAAAGGCCGTACGGGAATGCTTGGTACCGCCAAAACGACGGAAATCCAACAGGCCTTCCGGTGTCCGGTTAAACATAACACCCATCCGGTCCATCATATAGATGATGCCCGGTGCAGCATCACACATTTGTTTAACGAGCGGTTGGTTCGCCAGGAAGTCACCGCCGTAAATCGTGTCATCAAAGTGAATATCGGGCGAATCGCCTTCCCCTTTGGTGTTAACTGCACCGTTGATCCCGCCTTGCGCGCAAACCGAGTGCGAACGCTTTACCGACACAAGGGAAAAAAGGTCGACTTTACCGCCGGCTTCACAGATTTTAATGGTCGCCATCAGGCCTGCTAAGCCACCGCCAACCACTATGATACGTGTTTCCATGTCATCCCACCTCATGTGTCATTACTGCATCAACGCGAAAAGTGCTCCGATTCCTCCTACGGAGAACAGGGCCAGAAGGGCCATACATACGGTGAAAGCAGCTTGTTGTGCTTTGGGTCCAATCGTGATTCCCCAAGCGATGAGGAAGCTCCAGATACCGTTACAAAAGTGAAAAGCCGCAGCCAAGAAACCGATCACATACGCCACCAACGCCACCGGGTTCGCTGCCAGGTAATCGCCTAACTGCGTGAAATAGCTTCCACCAGTCCCCCAGAAATTCATGGCTTTCAGCGAACCTACGTGCCAAACTACGAAAATCACTGTTAGAATAGCCGTTATGCGCTGTAAATAGAACATCCAGTTGCGAAAATAGGTGTACCGCAGGGCATTATTTTTCGCAACATAAACAATCCAAAGACCATAGATCGCATGGAAAGCGATGGGGATGAATATCAACGCCATCTCCAGGAAAGTCTTAAAGGGTAGATGATGAAGAAAACTTGTCCAGGCTGACCAGATGTTCTGGCTGACCATAGCCATGGAGTTCATCAACGTATGCTCCGCAAAAAACAAACCGATTGGGATGATCCCCAGCAAAGAATGCAGTTTGCGGATCAGAAAATGATTTTTGTCCGACATTCCGTTGCTCCTTTCCGCTTCCAATAATTTAGTAGTACCCTATTATGCTCATTCACAGAACCAAATATAGTAACCAGATAAACCTACCCTTGCTAGGTGCACGAGTGTTCATAAGGTCTCCCGTAGCATCGGCAACAGCCCCTGCGCATGTAATTACTATCTCAAACCCCCTTTCAGCATAGACTTCTCATCCGCCCAATCACTTGCTTTCGGATTGTGCGCACAATGTACAAGCATCTTCGAGACGTAGTGTAGCACGCATTCTGAAAACGAGTCAACCAGCCAAATTCGGCGTCCAGACCATTTTAACCGTATGAATAGTAAATTAGAAAGCGGGATCTCCCTGATTGGCATCTATGCGATAGTGATTAAAGTAACAACATGAGACGAGTTACCAAAGAGTCGACACTGTCCTTATTCTCGCGTAAACACCTAGAAAAAAACAAAGGGCATTAAACATTATAAAGATGGTCTCCGCATCAGTCAACCTTTCCGCCTATTGTTTCAATTATAGTTCTGGTAACTACAATCTTTTACTAAAGCGAGGTATGAAATGGCTACATCGATCGCCTGTGCCGTAATCGGTTGCGGCCCTGCCGGTGCCTCGGCAGCCCTTAATCTTAAGATCCGCAACATCCCTTTTGTTCTTTTTGATCCAGGACAATCCTATCGCTGGCGCACGGCTGAACGAATTGACAATTATCTCGGGTTGCCTGCTTGTTCCGGTGAAGATTTCCTCCGGGCGATCAAAGCTCACCTCGATCAGATGTCGATTGCCATCATGCCTTCCCGGATCTCGGCAATTCAGTACGATGATGATCATTTTTTTCAAGTTATTGCCGGTCAAGAGACATGGCAATGTAAAAGTATGATTCTGGCCACAGGCGTGACGATGGCCAAAGAACTGCCCGGGGAAAGCGACTTGCTTGGTCGCGGTGTTTCGTACTGTGCCACTTGTGACGGGCCGCTGTATCGCCATAAGGTGGTTGCTGTCATCGATACAACCGGTGGTGACGGTATGGAGGAAGTGTATTATTTATCCGGCATTGCACAAACTGTCTATTACCTGCCGGTCAAATCAATACCATCGCCAGCTACGCTCACCGCGCTCACCGCCCGCGCAGCCAACATCAAGGTCTTGCAGGGTGTGCCCAAAGCAATTCACGGTGACGAAGTCGTGCGTTCTCTGGAATTGGACAACACCACACAAGCCCTGGACGGTGTTTTTATTTTGCGTCCTACTCAACGGGCCGAACAACTCTTACCAGGACTCGCTACAACCGAAGGTGCGATCACCGTTGATGCATTGATGCGTACCAACTTGCCCGGTGTCTTTGCTGCCGGCGACTGCACCGGCAAGCCTTACCAATTTGCCCGCGCCGTCGGTCAAGGAGCCATCGCCGGTTTATCCGTGGCCAGTTACTTGTCGAACTAAGTCAACGTACGTCCGATACACGTAGCGAGATAATATTTGGCAAGGGAGTGATGCAATCGTTATAAGGAAGGTTTCAGGGGAAAAGGCATCGTTCCCGGGCATGTTTTCTAATTAGGCGAGGAGGAATGCTCTATGTGGACACAAAACTACGATCCCATGGGTAATATCTTGTTGTCTGCTGTCATTGCCGCCGCTCCCGTGTTGTACTTGTTTTGGGCTCTGGCAATCCAGAAAATGAAAGGGTACATTGCCGGACTCACCACGACGGTGTTAGCCATTGTTGTCGCCATTTTTGCTTACGGTATGCCTGCCAACCTGGCCATCTCCTCTACGCTCCAAGGTGCTCTCTATGGTCTCTTTCCAATCTGCTGGATCGTCATCACTGCCGTTTTTCTTTACAATGTCACTGTCAAAACAGGTCAATTCGAGGTCATTAAAGACTCCATTGCTTCGATTACCGATGACCGCCGTTTACAAGCATTACTGATCGGCTTTTCCTTCGGTGCCTTTCTCGAAGGCGCCGCCGGATTTGGTACGCCCGTGGCCATCACGGCGGGGATGCTGGTGGGTCTCGGCTTTAATCCCCTCTATGCTGCCGGTATTTGCTTAATCGCCAACACCGCCCCCGTTGCCTTCGGCGGTATCGGCATTCCGATCATCGTTGCCGGTCAGGTGTCGGGCATCGACGATTTCACGATTTCGCAGATGGTCGGTCGCCAGTTACCCTTCCTCTCGGTATTTGTTCCCTTCTGGCTGGTGGCGATCATGTCCGGCTGGAAAGGTGTGCTCGAAGTTTGGCCGGCAGCTCTTGTTTCCGGCGCCACCTTTGCCATCACCCAGTGGTGGTCATCGAACTACCTCGGCCCGATGCTGCCTGACATTATTTCCTCCCTTGTTTCGATCATTTTCTTGGTATTCTTCTTAAAAGTTTGGAAGCCGAAGAATATCTTTCGCTTTGCCGACGAGCCACCGGCAACCTTTAAAACCAGCGGCAAACTGACTTTCAAAAAAGTGCTGAAGGCCTGGAGCCCCTTTATCATCTTGACCTTACTTGTCGGTGACTGGGGTATGAAAGCCGTCAAAACGGTATTGGATACGGTGAGTTTGAAATTCGCCTTTCCCGTGATCCACAATGGCGTCCTTAACCCGGCTACAGGGCAACCGATTGCGGCTGTCTATACCTTTAATTGGCTTTCCGCTGCCGGCACGGCGATTTTGCTGGCTGCGTTGATCACTATTTTCATCACCCGCATGAAAGTGGGCGACGCTGTCTCGCTCTTTGGACGGACTTTATCGACATTGATCTTTCCGATCATTACCATCGCTTCTGTGCTTGGCTATGCTTATATCGGCAATGCCTCAGGCATGACCCAAACGATGGGCTTGGCACTGGCGCAAAGCGGCGCTCTCTTCCCGCTGTTCTCACCGATTCTTGGTTGGCTTGGTGTCTTTATTACCGGCTCTGACACATCAGCCAACGCCGTCTTTGGTAAGCTTCAATCCGTATCAGCCGACAGCATCGGTGTAAACCCGGTACTTACCGTCGCCGCCAACTCGTCCGGTGGTGTAACCGGTAAAATGATCTCGCCGCAATCAATTGCCGTTGCTTGTGCATCAACGGGATTGGTTGGGAAGGAATCGGATATGTTTCGCTTCACCATCGGTCACTCGCTTTTCTTCCTGGTCTTGATCTGTATCATCACCTATCTGCAAGCGACCGTTTTTGCTTGGATGATTCCGCCGCTTACCCGAGCCGCCACAGCTACTACTGCCGATATCGCTCAACTGATGAATTCCGGTTGGACCATTCTCGGTATCACTTTGGCCCTCGTTTTGGTGTTGGCGATTGCCGTCAGCGGCAAGGTAGAGACAGAAGAAGGCACTGCCCCCTCCTCTCGTTAACCGCTAAGCCTTATAAAGTACGGGGTGCCCCCTTGCTTGAACGGAAAAGCAAGGGGGTTTTTACTTGATCAACGGCGCTGAATCCGGTAGTATGAACATAGAAATACCCATCCCAGGTATCAAATCATCGATTGTAAGGAGGCTCAATATTGATGTCCCGCTTTCCCGCTTTCCCATCGCATCGTTGGATGCTTGCCCTGTTACTCTGTCTTTCCCTTTTACTGACTGCTTGCTCTTCCCCTGAAAAGGCTCCCTCATCCTCATCGGGCGCCACTACAGTGGTCTCTTTGATCGGCCGGACCGCACCTTCCTTTACCCTGCCCGATAACGACGGCAAAATCGTTACCTTGGACCAACTCAAGGGCAAACCGGTCGTGCTGAACTTCTGGGCCAGTTGGTGCCCGCCGTGCCGAATGGAAATGCCTGACCTCAATCAATTTTCACAGGATTACCAAGCGCAAGTGCATGTGCTGGGCATCAATGCTACCTTTAATGATGACAAAGACAAGGCCAAAAAATATATCGCTTCAGAAGGCCTTTTATTCCCCATCGTTTTTGATGAAAGCACCATCAGCCCTGCGGCCAAGGCCTATGGCGTGACGGCCTTCCCGACGACTGTTTTTATCGATGCCAATGGCGTTGTTCGCGACGTTCTCGTCGGCGCTGCCGGTAGCCAAGATGATTTTATCCAACGGGTACAACCTTTGCTCAAATAAAGCCTATGCCACGGATATAAAAAAAGCACCCAATGCTTCCATTAATAATGGATGCATTCGGGTGCTTTTTGCTTGCTACGACTTTTTTAATATTCCTGCTTTTTGATAGGACTCTTGGAGTAAGGCGAGCGGATGGACTGTGTCCTGCCGCAATCCGGCTTGGGCCAACCCATCTTCAATCGTCATACGGCAACCGGGACAACCGGTGGTCACCGTCTCTGCACCGGTAGCGGCAATATTTTCCGCTTTTTTGGACGTAATCTGCTGGGACAAAGGGTAATGGGTCAAGGAAAAAGAGCCGGCTCCGCCACAGCAGCGAGCAGCATCTTTCATTTCGATCAACTCCACGCCCGGAATGCTCCGTAGGATCTGTCGCGGTGGTTCCGTCACATGGACGCTGCGCGCCAAGTGACAGGAGTCATGGTAGGTAACTTTGCGCGGAATAGGGGCCAGCTTTTTCGCTAATCCGCCGATGGTGACGACCAGTGCATTGGCGTCGATCGATTTGGCCGCCAGCGTTTCCGCTTTGGCCCGGTACGGGGGATCGTCGCTGAGCAATTCTTTGTAACTTTCCGCAAAGGAAGTCACACAAGTACCACAAGCAAAGACAATGTGATCAAGATGATACTTTTGATCCATCGCGGTAAACACATCGAGATTGTGCCGCGCCATGTCACGGCCGATAGCACGCTCGCCGCCGATAAAAACGGGAGCACCGCAGCAGTGTTGCTCTTTCGGCATGATCACATCACAATCATTGGCGCGAAGCACTTCGATAATCGCCCGACCTGTATCGGTGTAGATCAAGTTCATCACGCATCCCGTAAAAAAGCCAACGCGCCGCTTGGCCTTACCGCCGTAGGCAGGGATAAATTCGTCATATAAATCACGCAGCGGTGTTGTAGCCAGTTCCGGAATCACTCGGCGCATATCGATCCCGGCAAGCGGGAGGCGCAGCGAACGAAACTTGCCTTGATTCCCCAGATCGACGCGCTTCATGGCTAAGCCCTGCAGTTGGGCACCGACTTTGAGGCCAAAATTGAACATGCGCCGCAGCTTCAACCCACGATAGATGCTTCGTTTGATCAGCGGCAGTCCAACCTTTTCCGTCAAGGCTGCCCGAGCTGCCAAAATGATATCCACACAGCGAACATCACAGGGGCAATTGGCTTCGCAGGCTTTACAGGTTAAACACAAGGCAAATTTATCGAGCAGTTCATGAGAAGGCGCTAATTTACCTTCCAGAACGTCGACGGCTAAGCGGATCTTGCCCCGCGCTACGGCACCTTCGTGCATGGTTTCGGCATAAAGGGGACAAACGGCTTGACAATTGCCGCACTTCATACATTGCATCATTTGCTCTTGGGCAGCTTCGAGCGCAATTAATCCCTGGGTAGCCATCTCAATTCCCCCTCGGCACAATTTTGCCTGGGTTCAGGATATAGTCCGGATCGAGCGCTTCTTTGATCCGGCGCAGGACATCAATGCCGGTAGCCCCCAATTCCCACTCCAGGTATTTCATTTTGGCTGAACCGATGCCATGTTCTCCTGATAAGGTTCCGCCAAGGGAGATGGCTACACGGAAAATTTCATCGACCGCTTGGTGTACGCGCTCCATCTCTTCGGCATTGCGTTCGTCACAGAGGATTGTCGGATGCAAGTTGCCGTCACCGGCATGGCCAAAGGTACCGATCAACACGTTGTATTTTTGGCTGATCTCTTGAATCGCTGCCAACATGGCCGGGATCTGGGAACGAGGCACGGTCGCATCTTCCAGCACGGTCGTTGGCGATTTCCGTGCTAACGCAGGCAGTGCTGCCCGCCGGGCCGCCCAGAGCTTATCGCGCTCGGCATCGGTCTTGGCTACTTGGACTTTGCCGTTAAATTGCTTGCAGACTTTTTCGACAGACGCTGCTTCTTTGGCCACCGATATGGGATTGCCGTCCACTTCGATCAAAAGGACCGCTGCTGCATCGGTGGGCAAGCCGATTTTGGCGTAGGCTTCTACTGTTTCAATCGTCGTACGATCCATGATCTCCATCGTCGCCGGAATCACCTGGGCAGCAATGATTCCGGCAATCGTTTTTCCGGCATCATCGATGCGGTCAAACAAAGCCAGCATCGATTTGCGCGTTTCCGGCGCCGGGATCAGCTTCACCGTCAATTCCGTGATGATGCCCAATGTGCCTTCCGAGCCGGTAAACAGCTTGACCAAGTCATAGGCAGTGACATTTTTAACGGTCTTGCCGCCACAGCGAAATTTTTCACCGTTAGCGAGAACCACTTCCAAGCCCATGATGTAGTGCTTGGTCACGCCGTATTTTAACCCCCGTAAGCCGCCGGAACACTCGGCCGTAGAGCCACCCATGGTGGCTGTGGTGACCGTACCGGGATCAGGCGGATAGATCAAGCCATGGGGTGCTACGGCATTGTTCAAACTTTGAATGATCACACCTGGTTCCACCGTCGCTGTTAAATTTTCCGCGTCCACTTCGATGATTTTGTTCATTCGTTGCATCGTCATCACGATCCCGCCGTGCAGCGGCACGGTGCCACCGGAAAGATTCGTGCCGGAACCGCGCACGTTCAGCGGAATTTTATACTTCCCGCAGATACGCACGACCGCTTGGACTTCTTCGGTATTCACAGGAATTACAACGGCATCGGGACGTTGTGCGGCCATATCGGCCGTAGCATCAAAAGAATAACAGGCGAGATCTTCAACGCTGGTCAATACCCGCTCCCGATCGCAACATTGAATCAGTTCTTGAATGGCTTGTTGCCTGGACATTGCCTTCCCCCCTTGTTCCCTTTTCTTACTTCTTGCGCAGCGCCTCCGCTAAGACTTCAGCGGTATGCTTGATCTCAATCTTGCTTTGATGGCTGTCCAGACCACCGCCGATTTGCATGATGCAACCCGGGCAGTCCACACAAATCATGTCGGCTTTGGTGGCTTGAATATTATTGATCTTTTTCTCCAAAATCGGCGCTGAGATTTCGGGGAATTTCACCATATACGAACCGGCCATACCGCAGCATTCATCACTGTCTTTCATTTCCACCAATTGCATGCCGGGAACTTGCGTCAGCAATTCCCGTGGTACCTCGGAGAGATGAAGGTGACGCTTATAGTGGCAGGAATCATGGTAAGTGAAGGTTTTATCGCCATTATTCTTGGCCTTGGATACATCGACACCGAGACTGTGGGCCAGATCGGAGAAGTCACGCACTTTCGCCGCTAACGCCTTCGCCCGGTCGGCCCAGGCGGGATCATCTTTCAAAACATCAACAAAATCATCGCGCAGGGCCAAAGTGCAGGTAGGACAAGCGGAAACAATATAGTCCGGATTGCCTTCTTCCAGAGCTTCGATATTTTGCTTGGCCAAGCGAATCATGGTGTCGGCATCACCAAGATACTTGGCCGGTGCGCCGCAACAAGCTTGTTCCCAGGGGAAATAAATTTCACAGCCCACGCTTTCCAGCACGTCATAGACGGCTTTACCAATCCGTGGGTAGGTAAAGTCAATCAAGCAACCGCCGTAAAAGTTCACCCGTTTTTTACCGCGACCGCTGTTGCTTTTTTCATGTTCTTTGGCCCAATCGCGGAAAGGTTGCTCGGCGATGGTCGGCAGGGAACGGCCTTCGGTCAATTCGGAGAAGAAAAAGGGTAAATGCCGGATAAAGGGTTGTCCACCGCTGACGACAAATTGCGTCTTGGATGCGATGCGTAGTAGCGAATGCATCAATTTGCGGTTAGCCACTACACGGTGCAGGATCGTCTTCGGGATCGTTCCCAGCCCTTTTTCTTCAGCCAAACGGCGGCGAATACGCAAAATTAGATCGGGAATGGGGATCTTGCCGGGACAGACTTCCACACATTTGCCGCAACCGAGGCACAAGTTCTGCGGCTTCGCCGCATCATCATGGTCGTTAAAGAAATAGGTTAAAATCGTGCCAATCCCGCCGGCATAGATATGACCGTAGACGTGACCGCCGACCAGTTGGTACGATGGGCAAACATTGAGGCACGAAGCACAACGAATACACTGCCATGCCTCTTTAAACTCCGGATCATCCAGCATCTGCCGGCGTCCGTTATCCATCAGCACGATGTGCAGTTCTTTGGGACGTTCTTGATTGTCCACTTCCGTCGGCGTCACACCGGTTACGAAGGTCACATAGGACGTGATGATCTGCCCGGTAGCACTTTTGGGCAGCGCTTTAATGATGTTGGCCGCTTCACCGAGATCGGCGATGAGCTTTTCTAAACCTACAAGCGCGACGTGGATCGGCGGCAGGGTCGTCGTCAACCGGGCATTGCCTTCGTTCGTGACCAGGCCGATGGATCCCGTCTGAGCCACGGCCATGTTGGCTCCGGTGATCCCCATATCGGCTTGTAAAAACTTATCGCGCAATTCCTTACGGGCCGTATCGACCATAAAGGGGATATCGGGCGGAATGTCTCGCGACAAGGTGTTGCTGAAGTAGGTGGCCACTTGTTCTTTGGAAAGATGAATCGCCGGCATGACCATGTGACTGGGCCGCTGCCCGGCGATCTGCAAGATCCATTCCCCCAGATCGGTTTCGTAGGCTTTGATCCCTGCCGCTTCCAGATGTTTGTTCAAGTGGATTTCCTCAGACGCCATCGATTTGGATTTAACAACCGACTTGACACCGCGCTTCTTCGCCAGATCAACAATGTACCGGTTGGCATCGTCACCGGTCTTGGCATAATAAACAACGGCGCCACGCTTGGTCGCTTCCTGCGTAAATTGCTTGATCAGTTCGTCCAAATTCTCACCATCACGAGCTTTGGCGCAAGCAATCTCGGTGCGCAGTTGTTCAATGTCCACACCGGTGTATGCCGCTTTGCGCGAAATGGGGTAGGCTTCAGCAAAACGTCCCAAAGCGGAACGCATGACCTGATCCTTGAGCGCTTTTTGAATGGAATTTTTGAATTCTTCATTGCTTTGTTGATGAGACATCTTACTTCACCTCCGCTTCATCAACACAGATAACGAGCAAACGACTGGGTCCGTGAACACCGATCGTTAAGACCCGTTCAATATCGGCAGTTCGGCTGGGGCCGGAAATAAAAGAAATATAGCCGGGAAGCGAATCTTCCGCAGTGTACAGAGCCTGCAACGCGTCACCGACCGTCGGTAAAATGCCTGCTGCCGGAACGACGGCAATATGCGTCGGCGGCAGCATGGAAACTGCCCGCGCTAAGGGGCTTTCTGTCGCTGATAAGACGGAACCGGTTTCGGCGACAGCATAAGAAAGAAAAGAAAGGCCAATATCGGCTTGCGCCAGTTCTTGTCGATTCAATTCTGTGGACAAGTGAACGCCTTTTGGCGATAAGCGCTCTCGCCATTGCATTTTTTCTAATTCTTCATGGGGCGCTATATGGACTCGCTTGGCGCCCGTTTCTTGCACATAGGTTGCAACTACATCCATCGCCGCCGCATAGGTGGCCACACGAAAAACATTGGCCCCAACGGCTTCTGCACGTTTTTTAAATTCATCATACAGACGATCTGCTGACAACAAGCTCATCTCCTTTACAATCACGGTAGGACTCCATTAGTGATTCCTGAGAGCCCGTCCTGACTCATTCCTTACGCCTAGTCTGGACAGGCTAAGCACTAGGCGAGAAAAAACACGCGAAAACACCTTTGGCCATCAAAGCGGGCCAGGCTTGTTCCTTGTTATTATTTTAACATAGTTACATTTGTTATACTGCAGGGAAAAGTACCCGTCTTGCCTTTGCACAAAAAGGAGGTCTTTTCTTGGCACCGCGCTTCAGTAATGCTGTCACCCTCCCTGCCTATGGTGCTTTTTACTTTTCAGCACTGGCTTTTTTCGATAGTACGATTCTTGTACCCCTTTACCTGCACCAGACTACCGATTCCCCGTTGCTGATCGCAATAGCTTCCGCCGTGCGCCCGCTGGGCTTTGCTTTGCCGCAACTTTTTATGGCCGGCTATGTGGCGCGTCACCCTGATCTGCCGCGCTTAATCTTTCGCATCTTGATCATTACCCGTGGTTGTATGATCTTGACGGCGGCCAGTATCCTATTGGCCCTGCCTTACCGGACCGCAGGCATCATTTTTTTAGTTTGCTTTACCATATTCTCCTTCGGCGAAGGCCTGGTTCAAGTCCCCTGGATGGTGCTTTTTGGACGAACGATCGATAAAGAAAAACGCGGTCATGTGCTGGGAACGATGCAGTCCTTCGGCGGGATCGGCGGGTTTCTCGGCAGCATCACCGTTCGACTGATCTTACTTTCTCCGCTTTGGCCTTTTCCCTGGAATTACGCCTTGTTGTTTACTTTAGGTACAGCACTGCTGCTCTTATCGGCTGGCGCAGTCCGCTTTGCTCACGATCGCCCCCATAGCCCCCAGGAACCGCAAGCGGTCAGCTCATTATTGCGTCAACTGCCGGAAGACTTGCGTACTCATCGGCCCTTTGCCCGTCTTTTACCGATCCAGATCTTGATGAGCAGCAATGTCTTGGGCTTTCCTTTTTATATCCTCTATATAAAGTCGCTCGGCTTTCTGCCGCCCGATGCGGTGGGCTTGTTGATCGTCATGCAAGTGATCGGCCAGATCGCAGGTGGTCAACTGCTGGGGTATTGCAGCGACCATTGGAGCAACCGGCGGACCATCCAAGTTACCTTGACCACGAATCTGCTGATTCCTCTGGTTTTCTTGTATCTTGTCCATGCGCCGGACAGTTGGCAATATCCCTTAACTTGTCTGGTCTTTGTTGCCCTGGGCAGTGTCCTTGGTGGTTGGCTCGGTTTTGTCAACTACTTGATGGATACGACACCGGCGGACAAACGAGCCTTTTTTATCAGCATTTCCAATCTTTTTTCGGCACCGATGGCGCTGTTACCGATTCTTTTCGGTACATCGTCACCACACTTGGCTTTTGGGGTCGTTGCGTCGCTGGAAGGTCTGGCACTTCTTTTGACACAGTTTTTGCCTACCGCACAGGAAATCGCCAACGCAAAAAAGCTGCCTTGACCTACGAGGTCATGCAGCTTTGCATCATCGATACTTCTAGATGCGATTGCTTGTCAAGCGTTCCATAATCTTATAACTTCCATAGCGATCACGGCGTAATTCGTAAATCACCGTTTGCATGACCCGCACATCGCCATTCGTGGCTGGGATTTGGGCTTGGATCCGTAGGTGATCACCTTCTCGTTCCAGCACCCTCCAGCTTTCCGCTTGGGTAGGATCGAGGAATCCTTCCTCATTGAACCCCCATTGTCCGTCAATCGTTTTGCCCATCTGACCCTGTTCCCAAAGGGATTGGAGCGCTTCATCAGACCAATAGCTGCCGAGAAAAAGCGTAAGATCTTGCAGTGATTGAATGGGCGGCGCTGCTTCTAACCCGCGTTGGCGTAGCACTTCTTGGTTTTTCATAAATAAGACGCGCATCCACTGCAACTCGCCCCAGCGCACAAAAGCAATGTAATCATGATCTTGCCAAGGTTGTCCCCCACGCATCCAGGCCACTGCGGCTTTGCCGTCCCACTCCCAACTATCGGCTAAGTTACGGGCGAGCCAGCGCACCGGTACCATCAGTTGCTGTTCATCGACAACGCCGGTGATGCTGGTGCTACGGTCCGCATATTTTTTGACCGTCTTTGTACCCGGTCGTGGTATTTTTACTTCAAACAGTTGGCGGTCTCGCCGGATCAGCGCCCGTCGTTCTTTGCTCATCATTTGAACTTCTGCGCCTAATGCTTCCGCCACCGGATAGAGGGGAGCATAGAGTTGTCCATTGATCAATTTCACAGTCTTGTCCAATTCCAGCGGTAATCCGTTGAGCACGAGTCTGGGGGTTTTGGTTAATGCATTGACCCGCAATCGTGCTTCTCCGGTCGGCATCGCCGTACTACCTAAAATAATACAAAGGATGATGCCGACGATCATTGTTTTTTGCAAACTTCCCACCCCCTATCTCCTCATAAACTATATGATCCTAATGTAAATATATTCCATATGATCAGTAAAAAAAACTGGCTTTGCGCCAGTTTCATCAATATTACTCGATCATTAATGTCATACTGTCGCTGGCGACGATGACTTGCGGTACACCAAGGCTGTGCTCATGAAGAACTCTTTGATAGTCTTCGCCTTCTGTCAGATGGACAAGTACAACTTGCTGCGGCGCAGCCTTTTTCATTAGATCAAGCACATCCAGCAAGGATGAATGCTTACCTTGTGCCTTTTGCGCTGCATTGCATTCATGAATCAAGCACCGTGCATGCTTGGCCAAGACCTCCAGTTCGGGATTGTACTCGCTGTCGGCCGAATAGACGATCCGCTTGGCCACACCGGATCGCTGAGCTTCACAGACAAAGCCCATCGTTGGCACACCATGGCGGGCGGCAAACGTTTGCATCGTGATGCCGTCACGGGTAAACAGCGGCGTTACCCCATGTAACGGCTGTTCCTGAATCTCGATCGCAAAAATACCCGGTTTGTGACGGAGGCCAAAGAGATCAAGCAGCCCGGTTACCGTTGCCCCGGCGCCCTGCGGGCAGTACACCGGTAACGGCGTCTGACGCCCGGCCAACCAAAGGCTTTGGATTAACGCCGGCAGTCCATAAATATGATCGGGATGAGCATGGGTAAGGAGAAGCGCTGTCAATTGATCCGCTTTGACACCAACTCGGGCCAATTGGGACCAAGGCGCACCGCCCACATCGACCAGTATCGTGGTGTTCGTCCTCTCGTGCTGTACTAGAAAAAAAGTGCTTTCCCGTTGCGCATCGCCCATCCCGTTACCGGTTCCAAAAAAAGTGATTCGAAACACAAAATAACCTCCTTTAGCCTTTCACCCTTATTTTGCACGACCTTGCCTGCTTTCAAGCAAAAACCCGATGTGCTATCTTGCCCCTCAGGCCAATCCTCGGTAAACTAAGCAAGATAATGGTATGATCGAGGAGGACAACCATGCTCTTAGCATTAGATATTGGTAACACGAATATTGTAGCAGCAATTTACCACGGTGATCATTTAGTAACACAGTGGCGTATGGCTACGGATCGGCGTAAAACCAAAGATGAATACCGCATTCTCGTCATTCAGGCCCTGGAGAACAGTGGTTTAAAAAAAGATGCCATCGAACATGTGGCCATCTCATCGGTTGTTCCGCCGCTTAACCCCATGTTACTTTCGATGTTCCAGGAGTATTGGGGCATTCGCCCGCTGATTGTCCGGCCGGGAACGAAAACGGGGTTGAACATCAAGCTGGACGATTCCCGCAGTGTTGGCCCTGACCGCATCGTCAATGCCGTCGCTGCCTATCATCACTATGGCGGTCCGGTCATCATTGTTGACTTAGGAACGGCCACGACTTTTTGTGCCGTCAATCGCCACGGTGACTATCTTGGCGGTGTGATCTGTCCCGGACTCGGCATCTCTACAGAAGCGCTGGTTGCCCAAACTGCGAAACTGCCGCGCATCGAGATCTGCCAGCCCCAAAGGGCGCTTGGCCAGACCACAGAAGAAAGCATGCAGTCCGGTGTGTACTTTGGTTATGTAGGCATGGTGGACGGTCTCATCAGCCGCTTTAAAGGCGAATTAGGTGAAGAGGGTCAGCAAGCTCAAGTGGTGATTACCGGCGGCTTTGGCGAACTGATCGGCAAAGGGTGCCGGCAAGTCGATCATATTCATCCCAGTCTCACCCTCGATGGTTTGCGCTTATTATATGAACGTAATCGCGGCGAACGCTAAGTCAGCTTCGATAAACAGCAAGGAGGAATCATCTTGTCGAGATGATTCCTCCTTTTGCTTAGAACGACAGCATCCATAACTGCGCTTTTTGATCACCTGGTTTCAGCAAACCGACAAAACGCGACTCTGTCTTGATCGGACGTGCACCGGCTTCAAATTTGAATGTCGACGGTGCATCGACACCACGGGTATAGATTTTTAACGATGACTCCGGTTCGTCAATAATCGCAATCTGTCCGTTAGGACCGATCATGATATGATCGCGGTTAACCGTCGACGGCAATGTACGTTCTTTTTGCATCTGCTTGCCATCCCATGTATAGACCGATTGGATCTGCCGCCCTTGCCCCTGGCCGAGGTATAAGGTATTTTTTCGGTCAAGGCCAAGCAGCAACGAATTCAGCGGTTTTGTTGAGATAGGTACAGTTTGCATTCCCTTGATTTGATAGATCGACGGTGTGGCCGATGTTTCTAAATCCCAGAATTCGCCATACACACTACCTTGCATGGAACCGACTTTCAATTGCTCTGCCCGGGCTGCCCGCATAGGCACCCGATGGGCGTCATGTTGAATATCCACACGATAAAGTGTGTTCGCAAAACGAGCATCACCTAAGGTGAGATAAAGCAAGTTCGCCTGCGGTGAGATGATCGCTTCTTTGACTTCGTCACTGCTCTGTAACGAACGAATCCGCGTAGACAGGATCCGCTGGCTGCCATCAGCATTCATAAAGGAGATTTCCATCTGCTTTGTCGATGTAGACGGCGGTAAGGAACGCAGATCCGGTTTATTGTTCATGACTTGCAGCATGACTTGTATGGCTGATCGCGATGCATCCTGCGGCTTGGCACCTGGAGGCAAGTTCACCGGCGCTGTTGACTGCTCAGTAATCAGAATCAACCGGTTGCGATCGGCTAACCATTGAATCAACGCTACTTTATGTCCGGGAATCAAGTTTTCATGATAAAGCTGCCGCCCTTGCTGGATGTCCCAAACGGTATAACCGTCGCCTTCATTCCAGGCCATGTACTGTCCGTCATAGGAAATACCGATTTGGCGAGCATTTTTCAACGGAGCTTCAATGGTATGTTCGTGCCAGCGGCCTTGCGCAACCGAACCGCTAGGTCCTTTGACCACCAATGCCTGGGCAACCCAGCGCTCCATCCCGTAGAGGATACCACCCTGCATGAGCAGCGATATCAACAGCATAATACCGATTGTTTTTACGGATTTCATGGCCATCCTCCCTGTTATATCCGTTTGCTCGGCATAACAACAAAACTCGTAGGTACATAGCGAATGCCGAACACGCTGGAAGGCTGATTGACCACTTTGCCTTGATAAACCATCGTTGTCGATGCACCACCGTCAAGGTTCCCGGCTGTTACGGCGCCATACTGTAGCAGCAGATCTTGGAGTTCACGCAGGGTAGCACCAATGGATCCAACTTGCCGCCCATCGATGGTAACCATGATCAGTGCCCCGTCTTCACGTTGTCCGATAGCTGCCCGGGGAGCCACACCCCAGCCGCCATCGCCTTGAGTAATCGTACCTCGCCCGTTAACCACCAAGGGCGGACCAAAAGTAACCACATCAGCCATGTCCATCTGGCGCAAATCCCGCGCTGAATAGCGGCCGACAATAAGCATCCCCTTTTTAGTCAGGCCGATGATATCTTCCTTTTGATCCTCCTTGAGTACGGAAATGAATTCACCGTTGCTGATCGTCACTCCGTCCGGAAAGGCGCCGTTACCTTGGCCGTTGGGATCAATAAAGCCGCCGGCATTGATGGCAGCCACAGCACCGACCCGGCGCGCCATCTCCAGAACCGTTTCTCCGGACTCACCCAGTTGCGAAGTTACAGCCACTTTAACGCGGGTAGGTTCATGAACGATTAACACTTTACCGGTAAAACGCTTACCATGAATATCTTCGATCTCAATGCGATCAGAGCCCCGTTGTAATGACAGACTGACTTGCTGCCCGTTACTTAAGGCCGTTTGGACACTGCTGTCATCAGGTTGTCCCAGGATGGCTTGAATTTGCTCCGGTGAAAGAAAAAACTCGGCCACTTGAGGATGGCGCGAAGTAGCGATGGAGCCAACAACCATCTGACGCAATGCCGGCACGGGCCCGTAAAACACAACCAATGGCACCAGGATCGTCCCGATCAATCCATTGATAAGCAAGAACAAGGCTATCTTTTTGATCAACGACTTCAAGAATATCGGTCCTCCCGCAACCCCTTTTCGTTGTATTACGAAAGTCCGCAATACTACACACTAAATTATACGAGGAGTCGCTTGCCAGGGCAATGGGGTAATGTCCGGTTAGGAGTAGAGTTCGGTCCGTCGATCACGAAAAACCGGGATGGTACGGCGTACTTGCTCTACCTGCTCCAGATCAATTTCTGCCCACAGCCATCCGGGTTGTTCATCCGCTTCAGCCACGATACGTCCCCAAGGATCAATGACCATCGAATGACCGGGAAAATGGGTCCCCCGCCCATCATCACCAGTACGATTGCACGCGACCACAAAACACTGGTTTTCAATGGCTCGCGCTTGTATCAACAGTCGCCAGTGATCGAGGCGTGCCGTGGGCCATTGGGCTGCCACAAATAGGACGGCACATCCACCGATAACGGTTTTACGAATCCATTCGGGAAAGCGCAGATCATAACAGATCACTGCGCCACAAGGGACGGTGCCAATGGAAAAATTCCCCGTTTGATTACCAGCGATGAGATAGCGATCTTCCTCCATCAAAGAAAAAAGGTGAACTTTGTCATAACTTAACTTCTGTTGACCATCAGGGCCAAAGGCTAACATGCGATTCACAAAGCCATCACCTTGGCGTACCGGTATGGAACCGCCGACGATCGTTGCGCCGGTTTGTCGTGCCCAAGCACGCAGCGTTGTTCCCGTTGGCTCGTTATCTTGATCGGCTAATTGATCTAACGATTTCAGGGCGTAACCGCTCGTCCACATTTCCGGCAATAATATCACATCAATTGCCTGATCCTGTATCTCTGTGAGATATTTCGCCACCGTAGCTCTATTGCTTGCCGGCAGTCCGTACGCAACGTTGAACTGCAATAATCCAATCTTCATCTTTATTCTCCTTGTTTATCCACATTATCCACAGAGTTATCAACAATTTCTGGTATTATAACTTTTTATTTACTCTATAGTGCGCTCGATTCCACTTCCATTGACAGGATGCATTTCTATTTTACCTTGTCTTACGGCAATCGGGTAGTTGTACCAGCGTCGCCGAAGCCAAAACACCGGTACAACTACCTGAAGGTCACTATCGACGGGGAACCATCAATGAACGACCGGCTTCAATTCGATCGGTTTCACTGAGGCGATTCCAGCGACGAAACTGTTCTTCGGAAACGCCATGGCGACGGGCTAACATGCCTACAGTTTCCCCAGGAGCTACTTTGATCATTTTCCAACTGCTTGATGTACTTGGTTGACTGACTGAACTGACGCGATGTACGGCAGTATCGCTGAGATTATTGGTCCCGCCAACGGTCGGTTGAGCTAATCGACGGGGCCGGGGAACCCCTTCCCGTTGTCCCATTGATGGGGGGGTACTTTTTTCAAGATTTTTTTCTCCCACTTTCGGTGCCACCGGTGGCGGTGGAGCTTCACTGCGCGCCAATGCCCGCCCTGCCCGTCGTTCCGGTATGTTACGCTCTGCCACTTCGCGACGCTCGTTTTTGGTCGGAATACGGATCCTCGGTGAAAATTCGCCGGCACTGGGGATTATGTTTTCCTGAATTTCTTCTTTATTATCCGCCGGGATAACAGTCTCCGTTAATTCGACAATTTCCACTTCTTTGATTGCTTCAACGGCTTCAACGGCTTCAACTACCTCGGCTGATTCGGTTGATTCGGCTACCTCAGCTACCACGGGTGCTTCGGCTACCACGGGTGCTTCGGCTACTTCGGTTACCACGGGTGCTTCGGCTACTTCGGCTACCACGGGTGCTTCGGCTACTTCAGCTACCACGGGTGCTTCGGCTACTTCAGCTACCACGGGTGCTTCGGCTACTTCAGCTACCACGGGTGCTTCGGCTACTTCGGCTACCACAGGTACTTCAGCTATGGGTGCTTCCGTCACGGCCGCTTCCGTCACGGCTGTTTCAGTCACCACGGCTGCTTCGGCTACCTCGACTGCTTTCGTTTCCTCATTTCCCTCAGCTAACCGCTGGGCTTCCTTATCCTTAGGTAACTCAGCCGCTACAAACATTTCTGCTTCAATAGCTGTATCCACATTTGCTACTTCGGGTTCTTCAGCTACTTCGGCGACTTCCGGCGCCTCCACTGTGTCGTTAAAATCCACAGCAGTTTCCGTAACTTGAACCTCCTCAACGACCGCCTCTTTTTTGCTCGATTCTTCAATCAACTCCGTAAGTTTAACTGCTTCGGCAACCGTTGTTTCTATCTCTGTGGACTTAGTGACTTCATCCACCTCGATTGCTTCAGTTACCTCACTTACCTCAGTTGTCTTAGTTGCCTCAGTCACCTCAGTCACCTCAGTTGCCTCAGTTGCCTCAGTTGCCTCAGTTACCTCAGTTACCTCAGTTACCTCAATTGTCCCAGTTGCCCTAGTTGTCTCAGTTGCCTCAATTGTCTCAATCGCATCAATTGCCTCAACGGGATCATGTATCGCTGGTGCAGCAACGGCTGGCGCGGCAACGGCCTCTGCTACATCGACCACTTCAGCGACCGGCCAGGGCATTTCCTCCGTTTCTTCGGCCGTACCCATGACCTTTTCTTCCATCGCCACACGCCCCCATCCCGTCAGGGACCATCCCGTTTCCAAGCGATGTACTTGCGGAACACCTAAGTTTGCCCCTCCCCAGTCAGCCTCTACCTCCGATACCTCCTGGGCCATGATCAGCGGCAACTCCTCACCGAGTGACCAGATTAACTGCCCACACAATTTACCCTGACTATTTTCCATTCGTTCAAAACGCCAAGCACATAAAGCCGGTCTTTCCTGCGGAAAAGCGCCTTCCAACTCCATCCGCACCAAAGTCTCACGCCATTCCGACGTTTCCTGAACCGCCATTGGCGTTGGTGCCAGCGCCAGCACTACATCGATCCGCACCTCACCGTCATGCCAATAGGGATGCGTCAGGACATTCTGAACCTGAGGAACAAGGCCCTTCGCTTCCGCTAAGGAGGAGCGATGAATCAACAAAGACACCGTTTGTTCCCGTTCGATCACCTTGGGCCCTGATGGCACTCCTTCCAAAAAGCTACCCCAGCCATCGCCCTCCGACTTTTCACGGTTAACATCTTCATGCTCACGCCCAATAAGCGCCCGTAACCAGATCAACACCGTCATGTCATAAAGCTCACCGGCTTCCACGACATCCTGGATAAAAACTTCCGTTTCTAATGAATGAACCGTTTCCAGTCCCCGCTCATAAGGTCCTGCCTGAAAGGTAACTACCTGCAGTCGCGTATTCGGCAGGCAACGAAAACCATCCACCATAACTCCTCCTTCATCGTCCATAACCAAGATTTTCTGCTCCTTAATCAAGCTACGCGCCGACCGCTCCTGCTATGAACAAAAAAAGCAGGTAGCTTACGCCCCTGCTTTGATTGCCTACCGATTATTTTTGTTGATTGGCCGACTCTGGCTGTGCCGGCCCCTTCAGCAATTCTGTTTCTTGTTTACTTACGTCCACAAAAAACAAAGGTTCACCAAACTTATCGATGCCATAGCTCCGGATTAGCTCCTGCCCCCGTTCCGAAACCAAAAAATCAGCAAATGCTTTGCCGCCCGCGCTATTGACCTTCGGGAATTTTTCGCCATTTACTTCCATCACATGATAAATGTTCAGCAGCGCCGGATCCTTCTCCAAGAGCACGATCAGACCCAAGTTCTTTTTCTGCGCCAAGTAGGTTGCCCGGTCGGTTAACGTATACCCGAGCTTTTCATTGGCCACATTTAACGTCTGCCCCATGCCGGCACCGGTTTCCTGATAGGCGGCACCGGCCGGTTTTACGGCTGCCTTTTTCCACAATGCTAATTCCATCTTGTGCGTACCGGAATCATCACCGCGGGAAACAAACAACTGACCGGAAGCGGCCAGCTTCTTCAGCCCGGCCACCGCATCGGTCATCCCGCGCAGCCCGGCCGGGTCCGCAGGAGGACCGACGATAATAAAATCATTGTGCATCAGCAATTGCCGGCGAATGGCCGTACCGTTTTCGATCAGCTTTTTCTCCGCTTCCGGCGCATGGACCAGTAACACATCGGCTTCGCCTTTTTCTCCAAGCGCCAATGCTTGTCCTGTACCGGCAGCGATCGGCTTGACCTGATACCCGGTCGCTTGCTCAAAAACCGGAATCAGCACATCAAGCAAGCCACTGTCCATGGTACTCGTCGTTGTCGCCAAAATTACCGTTGAATTGGCTAAAGGTGCAGCTTTTCCAAACTCACCGGCTTTTCCAAGCTCACCGGCTCCCGATTTCCCCGGCATTGCAGAATTACATGCTGTTAATACCAGCAACATGCCCAACAGGACCACTAATCCAGGCAAAACCCTGCCCCATCTTTGGCAATTCAATCCGCTCTCCCCTTCATCTTCGGTTCACTCATTTCCATAACCAGGCCGCCCTACGGTTCCTTCACGCAAGCACAACAGCACCGCACCGTCACCGTTGAAAGCCAGCGGTAAGACCAACTGCCCCGTTGGCGTCAACACGGTCATTGTTTGCTCCGTGCGCGCAACGATCGTACCGGCGATCAGCGGTCGTTTACCTAGAAAATCAGCCACGGTTCCATCAACCGGTGATTGCAGCAGTTCCTCCGGCGTCCCTTGCTGGCGAATCGACCCCTGGTCTAAAAAAACCACCTGATCAGCCAGCAAAAACATTTCCTCCAGCGCATGCGTCACAATCACTGCGGTAATCCCTTCTTCAGCCAACACTTCTCGCAAATCCCGGTAAAGTTCCTCCCGTGTGGGCGGATCGAGCGAGGCAAAGGGCTCGTCCATCAAAAACAATGCCGGTCGGTACGCCAGGGCACGGGCCAAGGACAAACGCTGCGCCTCACCACCGGAAAGTTCCTGGGCCGATCGGCCTAACAAGTGCGCGATACCCAAGCGTTCCGCCCAGTAGCCTACCGCTTCATCGACTTGCGCTTCCGGCAGCGCCCGCAGCCGTAAACCTTCGGCAATATTATCATAAACCGAAAGCTGATAAAGGCACGGTGTCTGAAAAACCATCGCCATCTGCCGCCGCAGTTCCAGCGCCTGCTGGCCATAGACCGGTTGTCCTTGAAATAACACCTGGCCTTGCGACATCCGCTCCAACCCGTGTAGCAAGCGCAGAAAGGTACTTTTACCGGCGCCATTGGGCCCGATAACCGCGGTAATTGAGCCGGACCGCAAGGTCCACTGATCGATCTGCAGGACGATCCGCTGGCCTTTGGTCACTTGTACATCCTGCAGAGTCATCGCTGCACCAGAAGGCTCCCCTGGTTTTCTTGTCAAGCTTCGCCGCTGCTGCGGGCGACTTGCAGGTACGTTGCGACTTTTCCGCCACCCTCGCTGCATCAACGTTAACAACATGGTCACCCCATAAGTGAGCAAGAGCAAGACCAGGCTCAAGGCAATGGCTACATCAAAATTCCCCTTGGAAACCTCCATGACGGTGGCTGTCGTCAACACCCGCGTCGAATCTTTCACGTTGCCACCGACCATCATCGACGCGCCCACCTCGGAGACAACACTGCCAAAGCCGGCAATCACCGCGCCCATGATCGCCAAACGGGCCTCTAAAACCAACCGGCGCAACAACTGCCAGCGCGTCGCCCCAAGCGAAAGGATCTGCAACGACAAATTCGGCTCTAAACTGCTGATCGCCGCGAAGGTTAACCCCGTGATCACCGGCCAAGCAATCACACTTTGCGCCAACACCATGGCCGCCGGCGTATACAGTAGCCCCAACGTTCCCAAAGGACCGCTTCGCCAGAGCAATATAGAAACAAATAAACCGACAACAACCGGCGGCAACCCCATTCCCGTATTGACCAGTGAAACCAAAAGCCCCTTGCCGGGAAACCGTGCTAGCGCCAACACCACTCCGGCGGGGATCCCCAATAACAGACTAAGCACCGTTGCCGTTGCCGATACCTCGATCGTCAAAAGCACCACTGCCCAGACTGCATCGTCACCGTACCACAACAATTGCAGTCCTTGCCACAATCCCTCCAAGATCATCGCCACCGGCAGCACCTCGTCATTTTTGTGGGATTCCGAGCCGATCGGCCCATCGATTCATATTTTCGCGATTACCCATTTTTTCGCCATTACCACGATGATTCCTGCAAAAAAAATAAGCCTCGCTTTCCTTAGGGAAAACAGGCTCAAGTTATCCTTCTCATCCACTGGCCAAGGTCGAATCGTCCCGATCATCCCGGACTGCCCAAAGCGAGTAAACATAATCACCAAGGGGAATGACTTTTTCCCCATACTTGGACACCAAGAGTTGTACATGTTGCGACCCATCCTTTCGGGTCATTCCTTCTTCCCCACCTTCCAGAAGCAACGCCACTTGCCGCTGCGCTTGCGCCATTGCCTCCTCACCGCAAGCACGCTTGAGCAGCAAGGTTCCCCGCTCCGTCTCCACCAGCCAATCGGGCGCTTGCTCCACAATCGCGCCGGCCGTCAGATCATGCTCAGCCAGCACCTGGTCCAGATCATCTGGATTGAGCGGTTCGGTCACCGAAGCCACAAACAGATCGTCTAACCGTAAGGCCTGCACGATCTGATCCCAATCGGGTGGCTGCGCTGAAAAAGCATCTTCCGGAGCCAGCGGGATCACGACAGGCAGTTCCCAAGAAGGCATGGTATCCACAGCGTCATGTTCTTTTTTTACCGCCAGCGGCGCCTTTTTGCTGTTGCCGGTCCGTTCTTTGACAGCCTTGCGCTTACCGCCGGTTCCCGTTCGTTCACCGCTGTTGCGCTCCCGGTTATTCCCGGAATGTTCCCCGGCGGCGTTGGACCGCTGCGCCCGCTTCGGCTGTTTTGCCTGCTTGGGATAACGAAACCGGGGATCGGCGCCGATATAGCAGCTATAATGCAACACCATACCTCCCATCTCCCCCCTCCTCAATCTGCAAATACTCAGCGAGCGCTTTGCGATACAATGATCGCTCCGCCTCTTGGGCAACGGCCTGCTTGAGTGCCGCGATCATCGCCATTTTTTCATAGCCATAGCGGTAATAGCCGGCTACGGTCGACCAAAATTCCACTGGTAACCGCAGCAACGCAATCAATAACCGCTTTTCCTCCAGTGCCAGCACTCGCCGTTCCTGATAAGCAGCCAACGCCGCCTGCGCCGCATCAGCAGACCATCCACCGGTCCGCATCGCCAGATATCGCAAAAACTCAGCCAGTTCCACGCTGGGTAACAGCCAGCCGCATTTTTTCCAACCGATGATCGCCAAGCGGCCTCGTTCATCAATCAACAGGTGTTCTTCGCGCCAATCACCATGGCCCACTTGACCGCTGCTTCTGGCCGCCGCAACCAACTGAGTTACTTCCTGCTCATCAAAGCAGGCCAAGCCATAGCGCATCTTTTGCTCAAACTCGGTAGCATAGGCTAAAAAAAAGCGGCCAAAATCACCTTGCGCTGCCGCAGCAGTTGGCGCCAATGCAAGTGAACGGTAAAGCGTGAAACTGCGGCCCAGTCCATGCTCGTCAATCCCTGCCAACCAAAAATCACAATCCCGTGCCGGCCTGCCGATCCCACCGGTAGCACCAATGCGGTGAACATCGCCCAGCGCACCGGCTACCAGTTGCAGTTCATCACGATTGGTCAAATCGGCTGGCCGCCCCGGTAACCAATCAACTAAGCCATAACCATCAAGGCCGTCCGTAACCAAAGGGGCGCCATGGCGCGTGTGAATCAGCCGGTTCGTGCGGCGCAAACCACCCTCGGCCATCTGCTCCAACACCGCATGCATCACCGTCAGCCGTTCGCGGCCCTGGGGCAAGCGATATAACACCTTGACCCCACGATCCGTCTCAATCTGCCACATCGCTTGCCCACCGGTGACGGCTTGCACCGTATAGGCATATTCCTGAAGAACCAGCAGGAGATCCTCCGAAGCAACCAGCTTCGTTCACCCCTTTCTTCCGTTCACCACCGCTACCGGTGGCCTGGTTCAGAGACGTAGCCAGTATATGCACCATACCTATCATTATGACACCCATCGGCACCTCAGACTAACCTACAAAGCTGCCGGCAGCGGTAGTTCTTTCGGCATCACCGGCCGCCAAGTCGCCCCAAGCCACATCCTGCTCATCGCGAGTCATACGAGCGGCCCACTTGCCACAGCGATCACCCCAGCGAGCTACCGGCGAACCAGCTGTGATCACCTCAATCACTTCGCAGCCATTGGCACAGTCACTGCATTCCCACGATCCGGCTTGCACCACTGCGTCGGCAACGGCCATTCCTTTAAAACGTGTGGCTACGCCATGACTTTCCACCCATTCTTTGGCCAACAAGGCCGCACCGATCGCCCCCATCACCCCATGCTGGGGCGGCACGATCACCGGCGCACCCAGCGCTTCTTCAAAAGCTTGTTTCATCCCCACATTGGCCGCTACGCCTCCTTGAAAAACAAAAGGGGCTTCCAAGCGCTTACCCTTGGCCAAGTTACTGAGGAAATTGCGCACCAGCGCTGCACAAAGGCCGGCTACAATCTCCGGCAACCCATGGCCTGTCTGCTGTTTGTGAATCATATCGGACTCGGCAAAGACAGCACAACGGCCGGCAATCCGCACGGCATGCTTAGCTTCCAGCGCCATCGCGCCTAGCTTTTCGATCGGCATTTGCATACGCGCCGCCTGTTGATCCAAAAAGGATCCCGTGCCGGCTGCACAAACGGTATTCATGGCGAAATCGGTGACCACCCCGTCACGGCAAAGAATCAACTTGGAATCTTGACCGCCGATCTCTAAAATCGTTCGGACAGCCGGTACCAGATGCGTCGCCGCTGCCGCATGGGTCGTAATCTCATTTTTTACTACATCGGCCCCGACAAGGACATCAGCCAGCATCCGCCCGGAACCGGTCGTTCCCACAGCCGCAATCATCGCATCATCATAATCCTTGGCTAGCTGCCGCAACCCTGCTTGAATCGATACTAAGGGCTTACCTTGCGTGCGCAAGTAAAGCGTTTCCCGTACATCGCCCTGGCCATCGATCATCACCAAATTCGTCGAAACCGATCCCACATCGATACCTAAAAAAAATCGCTGCATCTCGCTTGCTCCTCTGTTCATCTATTCAAACCGGCTTGCTGGATCCTATTCCGCCGTTCCAGCATATCCACAAAGGCTTCCAACCTTGTTTCCATACCGCCTTCACCAGTCTGTTCATCAACGAACAACGTCAATACGGGCAGATCTCGATCGTGACTTACTTGGGCCATGACCGACTGCGCCACAATCTCCGGCATACAGGTGAGTGGACCCACCTGCACTACGCCCATACAGCCTTGCTCGGCTAAGGCAATGGCCGAGCCGACCGTTTCCTGACCATGACCGCCGATCTCACAGCCGATATAGGGCGCCGCCAAGGCTTGAATGGACCGCCGTTCCGTTCGCGTCTTAAACAAATGCTCCTGAATCCAGCGGCTTAAGTAAAGCTGGCGACGCACTTCCACGCCTAACCGGCCGAGTTTTTTCGCCAGATCGCCGCTCCCATTGGGCTCCAACAACGCATAAATCTCACCGACCATACCGACGACAATCGGCCGCTTTTGCCAATCCAAAGGTAATGCATGCATGGCCTGCAAGCCTTCAGCGAGCACGCGACGGACATCGGCAATATTTTTGGCTTGATCGATCAGGTCACAGTAACGCCCATAAACCCGATCGACATCACCGATCCGCCGTTCCCGGCAGCGTAAGCGCAACAGTTCTTGCTCTAGTCGATCTAGAGCCACCGACTTTTCATAGGCCAACCGTACGGCTTTTACAATCCGCCACCACGACGCCTGCCCCGTCAGTACTTTGATGCGCTGTAACAGTTCCCCCATGTGCTTCTCCGGCGGTTCCAAGACGATCATCTGCACCGCGTGGGCCGTGTCGCGCAAGATTTCCTGCTGCACCTGATGATAATAACCAAACCGGCAGGGGCCCACACCGCCGACCATGACGACCGTATCGGCACCTTGCTCCACAGCTTGCCAGAAGTTGCCTAAGTTAATCTTGAGGGGCAAACAAGCGCCTTCCGGCGCCAACGCCACACCCAGTGACAAAGTATGGCGACTGATCGGCGGTGGTACAACCACTTCTACCCCTAATTCAGCAAACAACGCTTTTACGACAATATCCATTCGTCCCATATGGGGAAAGGTCACCTTCATCGTACGCCCTCCGTCACACCGGCACCGTCGCCGATCGCACTTGCCGCTTTTGCTCAATCACATCCAAAAACGCATCCAAGCGCGTCTCCATCCCGGCATCGCCGCCATGTTCGTCAACAGTCAATAATAAAAACGGGAGATTACCCTCCCGCCGCGCAAACCGTTCCACCAGATCGCCAATCAAGCTATCGGGTCCGCAGCCAAAAGGTGCCACAAAAATCATGCCCTCCAGTGGTTTCCCCATCCAGTGCAACGCACCGCCAAGCAATTGTTGACCGAAGGACCAGAAAAGTCGTTTGGGCAGATGTTCGGTGGCACGACCAGCTTCCTCCCCATCAACGGTCATCACCGTGCGCACCGCTACGGCTCGTTTGCGCAGCTTGGTAATTAACCCCATGCTGATCAAGGGATCAAACAGCACATAGGGATGGCCGACGACGACCACCGTCGGCCCTTCCTCACCGGGCAGGTTGATAGGCTGGTTTTTCCGTACCGGCTTGCCTGGCACCGGCGGCCCTTGTAGCAGCAGCGTGCCTGCCTTCTCCCACGGTGCCAGCGCCTCAGGCAAAAGCATGCCGCTTTGAATCTGACTCTCATATTTTGCTTGCATCGCCAAGGCAGTCTGCAACGCATAGCGCACCCGTGATGCAGCCACACCCAACTGCTTACCTACCGTACGCAACGCATCGGACCAACCGCCGCCGGCTTGGCGACAATTCACATCGACCGTCAACAGCGGTAATTGCTCATCACCTAAAGCAGCCACCGATCGCAACATATCAGGCAAGCCCAAAAACTTAGGACAAAGATAAGTTCCCTCTTGCACACTGATCAAGCGCGGCACAAAAATATGATCCACTTTGCCCTGCAACGAGTAGACATGACCAAAAAAGATCTTCACCGGCGAACAGGCTTCATCAACCACCCGCAACTTGCCCTGCGCTAACACCGCCGGATTGGATACCGGTGAAAGCAGCACCTGGCAACCCATCGCTTCAAAAAAAGCACGCCAAAGCGGCAAATATTCATAGTATGCCAGCCCCCGCGGAATACCGATCACCGTCGGACGCGGCCGTGATTGTGCTAAACCAAGCCAATTGATTTTCAACGTTACTGCCTCCCCCAACGTGAGCGAACCCATTCCCATAAAGAGCGTCGGCTATGGCGCCAGCGAACCGTGCTCTCCGGCAGTTCATCCATTTGCTCCCGCCGCCGCCCTCGACGCTGGCGGCCTTTCTCTACCGCTGCCGTCGGTTTTTCCGCCGTTGTCTGGGAAACGCCGGCACCGGCCGGCCTGGCAGACCCACCGGAAGTACCGGCAAATTCCTCCGGCAGCCGATCGGGATCAATGGGCTTCAAGAAACTGGGGCGCATCCGTTTTGCCGGCACCGGTCCCCGCCAAAGAGCGCCGCCAAGCATGGACCACGAAAAGGGCACAACCGGCCAGAAATAGGAATAGCCAAAGGATTTGGTGCTGACGATTAACGTCCCGACCATCACCAAGCCCACCAAGAAACCGGGCCAGCTAAAGGCGGCGACCATAGTCAATAAAAACAAGCGGATCAAGCGGTTCGCCTGTCCCAATTCATAGGACGGCGTCGCAAAAGTCCCAACAGCGGCAACAGCGATATAAAGCACAATTTCCGGATGAAACAACCCAACTTTGATCGCCACTTCACCGATCATGAAGGCGGCAATCAAACCCAGGGCCGTAGCCAGCGGCGACGGCGTATGGATGGCCGCCATCCGGATCATATCTAAGCCAAACTCAGCGACCAGCACTTGGAGAAAGAGCGGCACCGAACCGGCTTCTTTGGGACCGATAAAAGCCAAGGATGCCGGCAATAATTCTGGCCGCATGGAGACCATCAACCAAAGGGGCAACACAAAGATCGATGCTAACACCGCCAAATAGCGCACCAGCCGGAGATAGATCCCTACCGGTGCATTTTGCCGGTACTCTTCCGCATGCTGCAAATGATGAAAATAGGTGACCGGTGTGATCATCACCGAAGGCGATGTATCGACAAGCACCAGCACATGGCCTTCCAACAAATGCATGGCCGATACATCAGGACGCTCCGTATAGCGCACACGCGGCAAGGGATTCCAGTCGCCGGCCGTAAGGAACTCTTCCAAGCTTTTTTCGGCCATGGGCAGCCCATCGACGTCAACTTCCTGAATCCGCTTGAGCATGTCCTCGACCAGATAGGGCTGGGCAATATCTTCGATATAGGCGACGGCCACATCCGTTTGCGATCGGCGTCCGACCTTAACCAGCTTAAAGCGCAACCGCGGATCACGAATGCGCCGCCGGATCATGGCCGTATTCGTCACCAAGGCCTCGGTAAAACCGTCGCGACTGCCCCGGACCACCCGCTCAATATCAGGTTCCTCCGGCGTTCTGCCGGGAAACTGGCGCGCTTCAATTAAGACAGCTTCATCTTCACCGTCGAACAACAGAGCAATCCGGCCCGAGAGAATATGGTAGTAAATCTTGCGGATTTCCTTTTCCCGCGAGACCTGCAAGTAATAAAGATGCTCATTAACTAGGCGCTCCAGATCAAAACCTGGCTTTTTGGCATCTGCTTCCACATACTCATTGAGACTTTTCATCACCTGGAGCATATCGAGATCTTTGGTAAAGCCATTGATGTAGTACATGGCCACCGAACGCCCGGCCAATTCCATCGAACGGCGTCCCACATCAAAGCCTACGTTGATGCCAAGCTCGGAGTCAAACTGTAAGATCGTCGCTTGCAGATCCGGTGACAAGGCACGCTTGCTTAAATTAGGATTGTCGTTTTGCTTGGGTGCCGCTGTTCGCCGCCCTCGTCCCTGCATGTTGTTCGCCTCCTCCATTTCTTTGCTCTGCCGCCTGCAAGATCACCTGCAAAGCTGCCGTCGTCACCGCCGCTCCCGCTTCCACACGATCAGCGCCGTTCATCTTACCGGGATCGCCCATGCCTACGACCAGCGGTACCGGCAGTTCCTCCAGCACGCTGATCGTATCGCCAATGAGCCGGCCCTCCGTCCGGTAACCGAATTTATCGACGGCGCCTTCCGTCCATCGGCCTGTCCGATCGATCGAGCCATCGACATGGGCACTTTCCCCACCGCCACTGCGGGACGCCGCCACCGCGATCACTCCCAGCAGCTCGATCCGCTCATCCTGCGCCAAGACGGCAAGCACCGCTTCCCCGGCACCTCGGCCCTGCTGGCCCCGATCATCGACCATCACCACGACCGGTTCACCGGGTTCTTCCATGATTAAGGCGATCAACGTCTCACCGGACAATGGTGTCGGGTTGCCGGCCGAAGCGAGCAAACACCGGGCGCCTACCTGCGCTGCAGCGAGTTGCACCGCCTGTTGTGCTTCGTCATCGCCATCAGTGACTACAATCACTTGCCGCCGGTTCATCGCTTGGGCTTGGGATCGAACAACACCGCCATCGTGTACCCAAAGATCACCGCCGTGGCCACACCAACGGCCGTCGCCTCAATACCGCCGCTCAATGCGCCTAGTAAGCCGCGTTCGTCGACCGAACGCATCGCTCCCTGGGCCAGCGCATGACCGAACCCGGAGAGCGGTACCGTTGCTCCGGCACCAGCCAGTTGCACCAGTGGCTCATACCAGCCCAAGGCACTGAGCACGGCACCGCCCGTCACTAATCCCACCATGACATGGCCCGCCGTGAGCGTCACCGGCGTCAAATCGATCACTAACTGCACCGCTAAGCAGATCAAACCGCCGATCAAAAAAGCCATTCCGATCTGTTCCATCGCTATTCCCCCCTCTCCAAAACCACAGCATGGCCGATCGCCGGAATCGATTCCCCCTGTTGCGAAGACATGGGACTGAAAAGCGCCCCCGTTCCCACAAAAAGCAACCGCCGGTAGCACCGGTCACGGAGCCGCCTCAGCAACTCCGATAAGATCACCACGGCCGAGCAACCACAGCCGCTGCCGCCAGCGTGGGTGTCTTGCCGGGACGCATCAAAAATCATTACTCCACAATCGAGCAACCGCTCACCGGGCACAACCCCTTCCGCCGCCATCAGCGCCCGGCACGCCGCATGACCGACATGGCCCAAATCACCGGTGACAATGGCGTCATAATCACCTACGGTCCGCTCTGTGTCGTGCAAATGCGTCAAAATCGTATGAGCCGCTGCCGGTGCCATCGCTGACCCCATATCACCGGCATCCTTCACACCCAGATCGACGACCTTACCGACCGTCACATGCGTTACCGTAACGGCACTGCGTCCTGCCAGCGACGCCGGATGGTGATACACCGCCGGCGAAGCCAGCGCTGCCGCCCCGGCGCCTGTCACCGTCCATTGCGCCTCCGGCGGCCGTTGCACGCCCAACTCATTGGGAGAACGAAATTGCCGCTCTGCCGTTTCATGATGACTTGATGCCGTAGCGACCAGACGGTCCACATAACCGCCATCGATCAACATGGCCCCTAAACCCAGTCCTTCTGCCATGGTGCTGCAAGCCCCGAAAATACCGAAAAAGGGGATCCCCAAGGCACGAGCGCTGAAGTTGGCGCTGATCGTTTGATTGAGCAGATCTCCCGCTAAGAGCAGTTCCGCATCACCTTCGGTCCAATCAGCCCTTTGACAAGCACCCCGAACAGCCGTAGTCATCAGCTTCGATTCCGTTTTCTCCCATGTTGTTTCTCCCCAGAGTGCGTCCGGAATCAACTGATCAAAGCATTCCCCTAACGGTCCTTCTCCTTCTTTGGTCCCGGCGATTGTATAAGCTCCCGCCAGATAGGGCGGTGCCGCTAAGGCAAAGGTCTGCTTGCCGCGCTTTTTCCCCATCACCGCCACCTCTCAGTGCATCCGCAAAAAATAAATCAAGCCAATCACTACTGACGATAGACAACCGTAGACGATCACCGGCCCGGCAATCGTGAACATTTTCGCACCTACGCCAAAAACATAGCCTTCCCGTTTAAACTCCATGGCTGAGGCAACAACGGCATTGGCAAATCCCGTGATCGGTACCAGCGACCCCGCTCCGGCATGTTTGCCTAACTGGTCATAAACGCCAATACCCGTCAAAAAAGCACCGATAAACACTAAGATCGCCGCTGTGGCCGCCGCCCCGTCAAAGGCATTAAGTCCCTGCCAGCGCCAAAAATTATGGATGCCCTGTCCCAGTGCGCAAAACAAACCACCGACGAAAAAAGCCCAAAGAGCATTCTTCGCAATCGTTCGTTTTGGTTTCATCGACTGAAGGAACCGGCGATATACCTTCGGTGTCCATTGCTCAAAAGAAAAGGCCATATCCATGCACCTCCCCGCTCTAGTATGCAATCAATCGCTGTTTTTTTATGCAAGACAACGGATCATCCGGCACTTACTGGCAATAAAAAAAGCAGCCCTGCGGCTGCCCCCTTGACTCTATCATTCTTCTTCCGCCGATTCCTTTTTGCTTCCTTCGTCCTGATACAGCATGCCCCGGATCTTTCGCAGCGCCGCCCGCTCAATCCGCGAGATCTGCACCTGCGAAAGCCCGATCTGTTCGGCTACTTCCATCTGTGTCTTGTCCTGAAAAAAGCGTAAATTTAAAATCTCCCGCTCCCGCGGCGCTACCCGTGACAACACATCCTTGAGGGCCAACTGCTCAAACCACACATGTTCCTCGCTGCCGGTTGAACGCAGTTGATCCAGGAGAAAAATCGGATCACCCTCATCTTGATAAAGGGTCTCATGAATCGATGTGGGCGCCTGCACCGCTTCCAAGGCTTCCACCACGTTCTCCACCGGCAACACCAGATGTTCGGCGATCTCCGTCACCGACGGATCACGCCCCAGCGTACCGGCCAGTTCCTGCTGGGCTCGGTAAATGCGCTGGGCCAGTTCTTTATAAGAGCGACTGACCTTCACCGGACTGTCATCGCGCAAAAAGCGCCGGATCTCGCCGATGATCATCGGTACAGCATAGGTACTGAAGCGGACTTGAAAGGTTGGATCAAATTTATCGATCGCTTTGATCAAACCGATCACGCCGATCTGAAACAAATCCTCCAACTCATAGCCACGATGCTGAAAGCGCTGCACCAGCGTAAAGACCAGCCGCAGGTTGCACTGAATCAATCGTTCCCGCGCTTGCTCATCCCCTTCACGCGCCTGCATGAGCAGCTGCGTCATCTCCGCTTCACCTAAAAGCGGAAAGCGGGGCAAATTCATCTCCGTCAGCCGTTGCGTCATTACGCCCCCACCTTACTGCACCGCACGCGCCAGGGCAGGTGCCATCTTAAACAACGTCACCCGCGTGCCGCGGCCCACTTGCGAATCCACTTCCAGCCGATCCATCAGCGATTGCATAAAAGCAAAACCCAATCCCATCCGCTCGGGAAGCGTCGAAAATGATGGCGTCATCGCCTGGGCCACATCGGCGATCCCGCGGCCATAATCCTCAACGACAATTTCCAAACCATTCTCATCGACAGCCACCATCAGATAAACCCGGCCGTGGGGACGGTTTTGATAACCATGCAAAATGGCATTGGATACAGCTTCCGAGACAGCTACCTTGACATCATCCAGATCGCTCAGCGTACAATCCATCCCGGCCAACATCGTCGCCACGACGACGCGGGCCAATGCTACATTTTCCGGCAAACTCATAAACTCCATTTTGACCACATTCCGGCTCACGCACCAAAACCTCCTTTCAGCATGCGAATCGCTTCACCTTCACCGGCAAAGCCAGGCATTACCTTGTACATCCCCGACAGTTCCAAGATACGATGAACGGCCGGTCGCGCGCCGACAAGCGCCATTTTTCCCCCCTGCGCGATCACCCGCTTGTAGCGGCCCAATAACAATCCGATCCCGGAACTGTCAATAAAGTCCACTTCCTGCAGTCCTAATACCAAATAACGCAACCGTTGCCGCTCCCATTCGCGATCGATCGAACGACGCAGTCCCTCACTGACGCCCATATCGATCTCACCGTACAGACGCACAACCAAAGCATCATCAAAACGCTGAATCTGTAATTCCACCGCCGCCACCATCCTTTTTTATCCATATCTCGTCCCCTTTTACTTCGATAACCGCAAGGAAAATCCTTCCTTATCGCGCTAATTCTTGTTTTTAAAAAATAATCAACCTGCCTGAATCCAGGCAGGTTGACACCTACTGCACCGCATACATGCGCTGCCAGATCTTCTCCATTTGACCGCCTAAGGTATCCTTGCGCACCGCTTCCTGGGCTACCAGATCAACCCGGCGCATTTCCTGCCCTTGCTGCACGACGACCAGTTCACCGAGCTTTTGTCCGGCCTCGACCGGTGCGTTGACACTGTCGACGACTTCCGTATAAGCTTCAATATTTTTGTCCTTGCCCCGTTCCACCATCACACCCGGTGTTCCCAGCGGCACGACGGCTACCGTATCCTTTTCACCTTTGGCTACTTTCACCTGCGCCAGCGGATGCTGTTTTTCCGCTACCGGGAAAAAGCGATACTTGCTAAAGCCATAATTGAACAGCTTCATGGACTCCTTAAAGTGACCGCGCATCTCCGGCACACCAAAAACCGTCGCCACCAAACGCAAGCGATCACGCTCGACTGTGGAAGCCAAACAAAAATTCGCTTCTGACGTCCAGCCGGTCTTGAAGCCGTCCGTACCGGCATACCACCAGAGCAACTTATTGTGGTTATCCAACAGCATGGGCTTGGCCGAATCGCCACGGATCTTATAGTGACGCGTCGCAGCCATCTCCCGCAGTTTCGGATACTTGAGCGCTTCCTTGGCGATGATCGCCATGTCATAGGCAGACGTATAGTGATCCTCCGCCGGCAAACCATGAGGGTTGACAAAATGGGTGTTTTTCAAGCCCAGGGAAGCGGCTTTTTTGTTCATCTCATCGACAAATCCCTCATAGGAACCGCTGACATGCTCCGCCACGGCCACACAAGCATCGTTGGCTGACTGTACTGCAATCGACATCAACAGATCTTGCATACCCATCTCTTCACCGGGCTCCAGGTAGATTTGCGATCCGCCCATCTCAAAGGCCCGTTGACTGGTAACCACCTTGTCCTGCAAGCCCACTTTGCCCTGATCAATCGCATCAAAAGCGACGAGCAAGGTCATCAGTTTGGTTACACTGGCCGGTGCCACATGGGCATGGGCATTTTTTTCGAACAGAATCTTGCCGGACTCCGGCTCCAGTAGCACCGCTGATTTCGCTGACGTTTCCAGGTTAACTTCCGCCATGGCACCGGAAGGCACGGCACCAATACACAGGGAACCGAGCACCAACAGCACACCGGCACGACGCCACCAGCGGCATCCTCCTGATTCCTTCCCTGACCGCTTCACCTTAATGCATTCCCCCTTTGCAACTGTTTCCTACAGCTGTTCAGGTTCATTATTCCCCAGGTAAGCAAGGGTCATGCGGAAATCAAAACAGGCCGGTTCGCTCACCAAAAGCGCGCTCATTATCGACCCAGCAGCAACTTTCGGCGGTGAAGCGGTAAAGCGCCGTTTTACTAAGCGTCAGCGCCAAGGCCGGCTCCGTGAGAAAGCGTTGAAAAAAATCAAAGCGTCGGCCAAAGAGGACGAACCGCGCTGCCCGCTCCGGCAGACCTTCCACCAGGCTAAGCGTACCGGCCATCTGCAAACCGGCAATCTGCCGGTAATCGGCCGGCGCCCGGGCGATGGTAACGGCGGCAGGCTTGACCTCACCCGGCGCCAGTGCCGCCACATGACGAGCCCGCGGTGACGATAAAAAGAAAAACTGCCGACCTTCCCAGATATAGTACACCGGCGCCGCCCAAGGCCCCTTTTCATCGGCGATGGCGACGGTCATGGCGCGCTGCTCCTCCAGTAAGGCCAGCACCGGTGCCGGCCAGCATGTTTCGTCGGTCATCGGATCTCGCCCAAAATCAAGGGCGGTTTCGCCACCGGGCCCGTTGCCCATTGATAGGCCCCTTTGACCAGCGCTTGCGCCTCGGTAACACCACGGCCGTTGTGCCAAAGCTCCACTACACATTCACCGGCCCCTACGGGATCACCGATCCGCTTATGGAGCACAATGCCCACAGCGCTGTCCACGGGATCGCCTTTTTTCACCCGTCCGGCACCTAAGCTAGCGGCAGCGCGGCCGATGGCCAGCCCGTCGATGGCGCCAATCCACCCATCGACAGGTGCGCCGATCCGGCAATTCTCCTGCGCTTGCGGTAACGACTCGGCCAGCCGCTCACCGCCCAGCCAGGTGCCGCCTTGCGACTCGACCAAAGCAGCCCATTTCGCTAAAGCCGCCCCCGAGCGTAGTGCCTCTTCCGCCATCATTCGGCCTTGTGCTACCGTTTCGGCCTTGCCGGCCAGCCAAGCCATGCGCGCGGCCAAAGCTAAGCTGACTTCCCGCAGATCCGGCGATACTCGGCCGCGCCCATAGAGAGTGCGATTTTCCAGAATCGCTACGGCTTCTTCCACTTCCAGTGCATTGCCGACAGCATTACCCAGCGGCTGATCCATCTTGGTCAACAGCGCCATGGTCCGGCGGCCCAGTTTTTCGCCGATGGCCACCATGGCCCGTGCCAGTTCCTCCGCTTCGGCCTGTGATTTCATAAAAGCGCCGTGACCGACTTTGACATCGAGCATGATGGCTTGACAGCCGGCAGCCAATTTTTTGCTCATGATGCTCGCCGCAATCAGCGGCACCGACTCGACAGTAGCCGTCACATCACGGAGCGCATACAGCAGCCGGTCCGCAGGCACCAGTTGAGCGGTCTGACCGGCCACAGCCAAGCCGATCGCTTGCACTTGCGCCACAAACCGCGCCTGGTCCATCTGGACGTCGAAGCCGGCGATACTCTCCAGCTTATCCAGTGTTCCCCCCGTATGGCCAAGACCGCGTCCCGAGAGCTTCGCCACCGGAATGCCCATGGCCGCAACGAGTGGTGCCACGATCAGCGTCGTTGTATCACCAACACCGCCGGTGCTGTGCTTGTCCACCGTCGTTCCGGCAATCCCCTGCAGATCGAGCGTCTCACCGGAAGCGACCATCGCCTCCGTCAACGCTGCCGTTTCCCCTGCCGTCATTCCCCGGCAAAAAACGGCCATGCACCAAGCGGCTGCTTGATAATCGGCCACGGTGCCCTTCACATAGCCGTCGATAAAAAAACGAATCTCCGCCGGTGTCAATTCCCCGCCGTCACGTTTTTTAGCAATGATCTCATAGATCGTCATCACCTTACCTCCAAACGCGCATCACCGCACCGGTACCGAGCGGCTTGAGACCCAGCCACGCTAATATGGTCTCGCCCACATCGGCAAAGGTGGTCCGTGTGCCCACATCGACCGGTTGAACGGCCGAGCCGGCTAAGAACACCGGCACATACTCCCGGGAATGATCGGTTGATGCTGTTGTCGGATCACAACCGTGATCGGCCGTGATCACCAGCAGATCGTCCGGCCGTAGCGCCGCCAGAATCGCCGGCAGCCGCCGGTCAAAATCCTCCAACGCCCGGCCATAGCCCACCGGATCGTTGCGATGGCCAAATAACATATCAAAATCAACGAGGTTCGTCAGGATGAGCCCGCTTTCCACTTCTCCCATTAACGCCAGCGTCTGATCGATGCCCTCCCTATTCGATCGGCTGGCTCGACGCTCGGTGATGCCCCGTCCGGCATAAATATCGGCCATTTTACCGACAGCCGCCACGGTCATGCCCGCCTCCTGTACCCGTTCCAGCATAAGCGGTCCCGGCGGCTGCAGCGAGTAATCATGACGATTGGCCGTGCGCACATAGGCGCCGGCTTTCCCGGTAAAGGGACGGGCAATCACCCGCCCGACGGCATGGGCGCCTGTTAACAGTTGCCGGGCTGTTTCACAGTACCGATACAGATCTTCCAGCGGGATGACCTCTTCATGGGCAGCAATCTGAAACACCGAATCAGCCGACGTATACACGATCGGATAGCCTGTCCGCTCATGGTCAGCCCCTAAACGCTGGATAATCTCCGTCCCGGAAGCTGCCACATTCCCCAGTGTCTTGCGCCCGATGGCCTGCTCAAAAGCGTCGATGATCGCCGCCGGAAATCCCTGGGGATAGACAGGAAAGGCCTGTTCCAGAATCAATCCGGCCAGTTCCCAATGACCGGTAGTTGTATCTTTACCGGGCGAACGTTCCGCCATTTTGCCATAAGCCGCCTGGGGCTGCGCCACAGCAGGAACACCGGCAATCGCTGCAATCCGTCCCAGCCCCAACGAAGCCAACACCGGCAAAGCCAAGCCGCCCAATGCTTCCGCCGTGTGCCCCAAGGTATGGCTTCCCTGATCACCGTATTGGTCCGCATCAGGCAGTTCCCCGATCCCTACGCTGTCCATCACTAAAAAAATCGCCCGTTTTCCCATCGCCAACACCTCATTTACTGTTATTTGCACCATCAATCAGGCTGCGTCTTGGTGGAGCGTTTCACCACCCGTAAGCGCGCCCGGGGATGACTGGCATCATAGACCGTACGCAATCGCTTCACCGTCACATGCGTATAGATCTGCGTCGTGCCAATATCGGCATGGCCGAGCATCTCTTGAATCGCCCGCAAATCAGCTCCGTTTTCCAGCAAATGCGTCGCAAAAGAGTGACGCAGTGTATGGGGCGTCAGTTCCTTTTGGATCCCGGCCGCTTTGGCATAGGCCTTCAGCAATTTCCAGAAACCTTGCCGCGTCATCGGCCCACCGCGCCGCGTTAAAAACAACGCCTTTTCTCCAGGTCGCCGGATCCATTCCCCGCGAACCCGCCGTAAGTAGGCTTCAATGGCCGCCACAGCCATGCGCCCCAGCGGCACCACCCGTTCCTTGTTCCCCTTGCCGATCACCTGCACAAAACCAACGTCCAAGCTCACTTGATCGGTGCGCAGCGACACCAGTTCACTGACACGTAACCCTGTGGCATAGAGTGTTTCCATCATCGCCCGATCACGAATTCCCCGCAGCGTCATCGGCGGACTTTCCAGCAGCGTTTTGATCTCCGCTGCATTTAATACCTGCGGCAAGTGGCGCGGTAGTTTCGGCCCGGCCAGCAGCACCGTCGGATCGGCCTCGATCGTACCTTCATCCAGCAAAAATCGATAAAAACCTTTTAATGCCGCCAACCGCCGCGCCCGCGTTGTGGACTGCAAACCCCGACGATGCAAATCGTAGAGATAGGCTTGTACATGGGAACGCTCCACTTCCACCACGCTTTCCCCACCGCGGGCGATCAAAAAAGCAGCCCAATCGCGCAAATCGCGGCGATAGGCTGCAATGGTATGGGCGGCCAAACCCCGCTCTACGGCCAAATAGGTTAAATACGTTTCCTGATGGGGCAATTCCCATTTCCCCCTTTGCCCTAACTCAATCCCGCCAATCGCGCCATAATTCAGCAAGTGAACGATCAACCCGCATTGGTTGACCGGAAGGCCGCTCCTCTTTCGGCACTTCCACAGCCACACGCCATCCTAAGGACCACGATCCCCATAAAAAACCAGTCAGCAACAACAGCAACAAAGCATAGAGCCCGTACCGCCGCCATCCCTTCATTGCGACCACCTCTTCGCCACAGTGTGCTACGAATGTATGCACCGTGGCTCGCAAAGAGACGGACCTTCATTTACCACCCTTGCCACTGCGTAACCGCTCCATACAACGGTTACACTAGCATCAAAAATCTACAATTGGAGGGATAATCATGAATCGCCGGCGCAACAGCCTTTCCATCAGCCGGAGCCTGACCATGGATAAAACGCTACCGAGCAATCCACCGCGCCAAGGGCCCGCCGCTGCACCATCGAATCCTTCGCCACCGTCAAGTTTGTCAAGCGGCAGCATTCGACCCGCTTGGGAACTTTATCCCGGCGAATAACCGTCAATTCACCGCCGGTACAACAGGTGTAAAAAATCGCCCCAACAAGACCGGCGTAACATAGGCATCACAGAACCCGGCAAAAGCCGCCACCGTCAACAAGATACAAGCAATGCCCAGATAAAGCCCTAAGGCTTTGAGCAAAGAAATCGTTGTCTCTTGTCCCTGCCGTCCTCGAATCCACCAGAGCGAAAAGATCAATGCTGCCACAGCCGTCACCGTTAATGCCGGTAAAAATAATAACAACGACGGCAACAGCGCCACCAAAGCCATCCATAACCCATCCGTTGGCCGCGACATCAAAAGGATACCGACGGAAAAACCAAGGACAGCTCCGCGAAAAAGCAAAAACAGCAACACCGCCGGAACACCGATCACGGTAAGACCGAGAAACAAAACCAATCCTACCGACAATAGATTTTGTCCGACGGCTTGCCAGACCAACCGGGGCTCATCCAGTTCCGCCAAACCGGCCAAGGCCGTTCCCAGTTGCATCCGCAATTCTTCCGCTTGCTCTGCCGGCAGCAAGGTCACGCCGATCGAGCCAACAGCAATGCCTGCCGCAATCACCAACAAAGTGATCAAATAAAATCCCCAATGACTGCGCAGGTGATAGCGCATCACTGACGCAACTCGTTCTCCCATGCATCCCGCCCCTTGTCTACTTCTGGTTCAGGCTGGTGGACAGCCTTACCATACAGTATGACAAGAAGGGTCGCTACAGACCGGTTACATCCTAGCGCTCCTTATCCGCTTGAAACATCCGTGCCGCATGATAAAGGCCGATAATCGATTTGGCATCGACAATCTCGCCGGTAGCGATCATCTCCAGCGCCGCCGCCAGCGGCACCACCAGCGGTTCCACAAACTCATCATCATCAGGCCGCGCGTTGGAAACCTTTAAATCCTGCGCCAGATACACATGTAACTCCTCATCGGAAAAACCGGGACTTGTATAAAAACTGAGCATATGTTGCCAACGGCGCGCCGCAAACCCCGTTTCCTCTTCCAGTTCCCGCTTGGCACACTCCAGTGGATCTTCATCAAGATCTAACTTACCGGCAGGGATCTCAATGGCGACCTGGCCAATGGGATAACGCCATTGCCGGACGAGAATCACCTCGCCCTGCGCCGTCAATGGCACAATCGCCGCGGCCCCCGGATGCTCCACAAACTCCCGCGTTCGCACAGCTCCGTCCGGTAAGGTCACCCGGTCATAGCGAATGGTCAGTATATTTCCTTCAAAAACGATCCCCTTTTCCAGCATTTTCTCTTTTAAGTGTTCCATGCTCTCAGCCTTTCTCCCCTGATCATCATTTTCGTCCCGCCAAGCGAATGATCGCTAACAAATAGCGGGCATTGATAATCAAATCATCAATACGAATAAATTCCTCCGGTGTGTGTACCTTTTGCATGCCAATCCCCAGCGTCGCCGTCGGTAAGCCACCTTCATTGAAAATATTCGCATCAGAGCCACCACCAAGCGCCGCCAATGTCGGCGATACCCCTAACTCTTCAGCCGCTTTCATGGCCAGCGCGACCACCGGATCTTGAGCAGTCAATTCAAAACCGGCATAAACTTTGGTCGTTTGCACGTCCGCTTTTGCTCCCCGTAGCGCTGCTGCCTGCTGAAAACAATCGATCATGTGCGCCGTCTGAATGTCCAGCCGAGGCTGTTGCCGACTGCGCGCTTCCCCATGAATCAGCACCCGTTCCGGCACAATGTTAGTCGCAGTACCACCCTGAATTTTGCCGAGGTTGGCCGTCGTCCACTCATCAATACGGCCCAGCTTCATCATCTGTACGGCCTGCGCCGCCACTTCAATGGCGCTGATGCCTTCCTCCGGCGCAATCCCGGCATGGGCCGCCCGGCCTTGAATCGTAGCCGTGATATTATTCTGTGACGGTGCGCTGACAATAATCGTTCCTGCCGGACCTGACGCATCCAGGACATAGCCCATCTTGGCTTGGAGCCGTTCTAATTGAAACGCTTTCGCCCCTTTTAAACCGCCTTCCTCCTGTACGGTAAACAGCAGTTCCAGCGGCGGATGGGGTTCGCCCGTTGCTTGCAATACTCGTACCGCTTCCAGGATCGCCACGATCCCGGCCTTGTCATCAGCCCCCAAAATCGTCGTGCCATCGGATCGAATGTATTCGTTTTCTACCACCGGTACTACCGGCCCGGTCACCGCTACCGTATCCATATGGGCGCTCAATAGCAGAGTCGGTCCCGGTCCGCTTCCGGGAATACGCACCAAAAGATTCCCGCAGTCACCGGGAATCTTGGCACCGGCATCATCTTCTTCGACCGACAGTCCCAGCGCCGTGATCATCGCCGTTAACACATCGGCCACTTGTCGTTCCCGCCCGCCCGGCGAAGGAATCGCACATAGTTGAACAAAATCACGAATCATCCGTTCCCGATTAATCAACGGCCGCTACACTTCCTTCCATTTGTTCTTCTTCCTCATCATTCATCGTCACTTCATCGAGCTTCCCTTTGGCTTCCAAGGCCAGAAAAGCATCGACCACCACAGGGTCAAACTGGGTGCCGCGGCCCCGGGCCAGTTCAGCTAACGCGTGAGCACGCGGCAACGCTTTGCGGTAGACCCGGTTGGCCGTCATCGCTTCGAAGGTGTCAACCACCGAAATAATCCGCGCACCCAAAGCAATCTCTTCACCTTTTAATCCTTCTGGGTAACCCTTACCGTTATACCACTCATGATGCCCCGCAATCATCGGCGTTAAATGACGTAACGAGGGGACTTTCGAAATAATCTGCTCACCAATCGTTACATGCATCTTGATCTCGGCATATTCAGCATTGGTTAACTTACCGGGTTTACGTAAGATCGATTGGCTGATACAAATCTTACCGATATCATGCAAAATCGCCGCTAAGGCCACCTGCTCTTGCTCCACCGGCGAAAGGTTCATCTCTTTCGCCAGTAACTGGACATAGCGCCGTACATATTCCGAATGACCGCGCGTATCGGAATCCTTCGCATCCATCGTCGCTGTAAACACTTGCACCATGGACCAGTACAGATCCTTCTTCGAAGCCGCCAAACACAACCGGTTAATCTTATCTGTATTTCTGCGTGACTCTCCCTCATTCCAAAAACTAAAGCGCTCATGGCCTGTACAAAACCGCTCGGCAAAAACTTGCCCCATGTATACGCTAAGGATAAAGATCAATCCCCGCCAGAGGAGAATTTGCCAGTTTTCGGTTCCATAGGCAACGCCACTAAGGGAGAGACATAACAAAAAGGACGTACCGACGAGGATCGTCGCTGACCACCGTGAAAAATAGATGGCCGTGCCAAAACAAAGCAGCGGATAGGCAAGGAAAAAATCACTTTGCCAGTGACCGGTCTGGGCAATCCACCAGGGTAACCACAGTACATCCAAGATCCATAAAGCCAGAACAATTTTACGGTGAACCACAATCCGCCAGTGCCACAGTACTCCTGCCAGCAATGAGTAGGCGAAAAAAATCAACGCCCATATCATAGCATGGTTTCCTACCGGTTGAAGGGGCTGCAAAAGTGCATAAAACAAAACTAATCCAACAACCATCAGCCGAAGCAAAAGCAACGACCGATTTAATGGCAAAAAGCGTTCCATTCGCTCAAGCCACCTCTCCCCGTATGTAGTGCCTTCGTGCTCATGGTACCGTTCACGCTCATCACTACCTTAAATTCGTCATTCCTTTTGGCTTTCTCGGTTACGCGACTAAAGGCGTCAGTCATGACAAGGTCATGACCGACGCCGGAAATCGTTTTTACAGATCCACCTTAAACTTTTCCACCGCATGGCGCATTTGCTCGGATAACTCTCTCGACTCTTTCGCACTGGCGACAATCGTGTCAATGGAAGCTGCCGTCTCTTCCGTTGAAGCGGCAACTTCTTCCGCATTGGCTGCTGTGTTTTCCATAATGACCGCAATCGAACGCATCAACTGCACAAAGCGATCCAGCGATTCCATCTCTTGATCCGCTTTATGAACAATCTGCTCCATTGCCCCGGCCAGCGTATCAACGGCATCGGTTACGCGATCAAATACTTGGCCGGCTCGCAACACCACTTCTTGCCCTTGCTCCACTTCGACCCGGCTTTGTTGCGTCGCCGCAACGGCTGCGTCCGTACTTTGGGCAATCTTTTCCACGAGAGCGGCAACCTCTTCCGCCTCACGGTTCGATTGTTCCGCCAGATTGCGTACTTCATTGGCCACTACGGCAAATCCTCGTCCGGCTTCACCGGCGCGAGCCGCTTCGATGGCCGCATTAAGCGCCAGGAGATCGGTTTGCGCGGCCAGCCCGGTAATCGTATCGGTGATCGAACCGATTTGCGCCGAATACTCATTAAGCGTGCTGATCAATTCTTCCGTTTCTCTGGTTCTTGCTTTGATCCGGTTCATCCGTTCTACCGTCTCGCTGACCGTCGCTTTGCCTTCACGGGCGACGAGCAAGGTTCGTTGCGATTCATCCGCCGAGGCACCGGCTTGACGCTGCGTGGCCCGCATCAATTCGGTCAATTGATCCAACAACGCCGTGGCATCATTGAGCGACATATTGCCCGTACCGGCATCCTCAGCAACCGATTGAATATTTAACGCCACCTCATTGGCTACATAGGCTACTTGATTGCTCGAATCCTCCATCTGCTGGGCTGATTCGGCCACGGCCAACGATGCCTTGCGGACCGTACTGACAATATCGGCCTGTGCCTGCACCATATTATTAAACAGCGTCGTTAAGACACCGATTTCATCGTTATGATGCACTTGCGCCCTGGCCCGCAAATCACCGTCAGCCATTGCGTTCACCACATGAGTAATGTCATCGATCGGCTTTACCACATATTTGCGGAAAAACAGATAGACAACCACAACGACCAAAATAGTCACTACGGTAGCCACCAACAAGGTGATCAGCAACTGTTGGTTACGCGAAAGTCCTTCCAGATTCGCTTTGACGCTGATGGCACCGCGAAAATCACCGGCTTTATAGCCTTCTTTCATATGTCCAAGTGGATCCGGTGTCCCGGCCGGCTCACCGTGACAAGGTAAGCAGTTAGCATCAATATATAGGGGCTTGACAAAGCGCATCACCCGTAGGCCTCGCTCTTCCACTACTTCTTCCCATTCTTGCAGCGCCGGATTGCTTTGTAATTTTTGTAATACTACCTTTTCCCAATCATCAGGAGCATCTTTGGCGTTCCGAAATTTTTCACTGGTATATTTGATCGTGAAGGTCGGGTCATCAGGTCGGCTACCGGTTACGTGATTGCTGATAAACGTTCCGATATCAGCCTGCTGGGCCGTCAACTCTTTCGATTTAGCGATGAGATTGCGTTCGGCAATACTGATAAACATTTCGGGTAACAAAACAGTGCCGACGACCATGAGAAGCAACAACGGAATCATCGCTAACATAAACCGGGATGCTAACTTCATGTTCTGCAACATTCTTAATTTCCCCCTAAACTCCCTGCACGTACACTCCCTAGCTGAATATGCAAGATTTCGCCAACGAAAGAGTAAACTCCTGCTCTTGGTCCGAACCATAACGAATAATTAGAGAAAAGGGCTAAAGAATAAAAAAAAGCCCGTTCCAACGAACGAGCTACCATCATCTTTTATCCTACTTTTTGCTCCAGCCGTAGCTTGTCGGCGACCATGGCGATAAATTCGCTGTTCGTCGGCTTGCCCCGCTCAATATCGATCGTGTAGCCAAAAAACTTCGACATCATCTCCACATTGCCCCGATCCCAGGCCAGTTCAATCGCATGACGGATTGCCCGCTCCACCCGCGAAGGGGTCGTCATGTATTTTTGCGCGATCATGGGGTAAAGTTCCTTGGTAATCGCCCCGAGCAGCGTTACTTGATCAACCACCATGATGATCGCATCGCGCAAATACTGATAGCCTTTGATGTGAGCTGGCACACCCATCTGATGAATGATGTTGGTAACCTCCACATCCATGTTACGGGTGCGCGTAACCGGCATGTAGGTGGGTGCAGAAACAAACACAGGGGTAAAACCACTAACTAACTGGCGAATGCGGTTACCGAGGATGGTCAGATCAAAGGGTTTTAAGATGAAATAGTCTGCGCCCAATTGCACGGCCCGGTGGGTAAGGGACTCCTGACCAAAAGCCGTCAGAATAATCGTCCGCGGCCGTTGGCTTAAGTTCATGGTACCCATGCGCTCCAGTACACCGATTCCATCTAAATGGGGCATAATAATGTCTAAAATAATCACATCAACGGTATGTTGCTGAATCAACTGTACCGCTTCTTGACCATGGCTGGCAACTGCCACCAGATCCATATCCTCCTGCGTACTGACATACTCGCGCAGTATATCACAAAATTCCTTGTTATCATCAGCGAGTAGGATCCGAATTCGATTTGCCATTATTGTAACCGCCTCCCAGAATTTTCACTGCACTAGTTTTTCGACACCACCAAGGGATATCCTTCCGAGGGATCGGAAAAACCGTTCCCAAAAAAGCCCAATATTTTTACATTTAATGCCAGCAACTTTGCTTTCTCCCGCGCATTTTTCTGCCTTTATGTATGTTTATAAAGCATAAACGGCTTTTCTGCCATAAAATTTTTTTGTCGCTTCCAGGGAAACCTAAAAAAAAAGTTTTGCCTCAACGGCAAAACCCCCACTTGTCGCTCTCCCGACTGCCATAAGCCTGATTCTTCTACCATTTTTTCGATCAGTGATCCATAACCCGTCGTCGGCGAATTGACAAACACGTGACTGACCGCGCCGACCAGTCGTCCGTCCTGAATGATCGGGCTGCCGCTCATGCCTTGAATGATGCCGCCTGTTGTCTGCAACAAGCGCTGATCGGTCACACGAATTACCAATCCCTTGCCGTCGCTGCGATTCAACAATACCCGTTCAATCTCAATGGTAAAGCGTTCAATCTGCTCACCGTCAACGACCGTCAAAATCTCTGCGGGCCCCTCACGCACTTGTGATGCCAGCGCAATCGGCAACGGCTCCTGGTACAGCGTATTGGTCACCTTGCCGCTCATGCGCCCGAAAATACCGACGGACGTATTTCGCAGGATCGTGCCGTTAAATCGTGCCGACTCTTCTTCCTGAAAGATACCGATCTTTTCGCCCGGCATTCCTTGTCTTCCCGGTTGGATCCCCTTGATCCATGCTGGGATCACGCGGCCCTCCGCCACATCGATCCGCTGATTCGTATCAGCGTCATTGATCACGTGGCCAAGCGCACCGTAGAGACCGGAAGCAGGATCGTAAAAGGTCAGCGTCCCCACACCGGCGGCGCGGTCACGGACAAACAACCCCACGCGAAAGCGTTTGGTTTCACCACAGCGCACCGGCGTCACTTGTCCGCGCAAGGTTTCACCGTGGCGGACATATTCGATATCGACAAGACCGCCCTTTTTACCGGCCTCATCAATGACCCGAGCCAGTTCGGCATCGGAATGAACCCACTGGCCGCCGACTTTTTGAATCACATCGCCAACAGCTAACCCGCTTGCTTTGGCCGGATACTGCTTTTGCCCTTGCTCATCGATGATCGGCGCTTGACCGACCACGATCACACCTTGCGCGTGGAGCATCACACCGATCGACTGGCCGCCCGGCAGCAAGCGAACCGGCGGCACCACATCAACAGTCATTTGTTTGACCGGCAAAAAGCCCAGCCAGCGCAGCGTGACTTGATAGCGTCCCGTTTGTTCCATCGTCGAGGCTGCAATCCCGTCACTTGCATCACCATTCGTGACCGGTGATGTTCCACCGGGATGAACCCGGTGCATTTCCATGGTTACATGACGTAATAATCGCTCAGGAAACTTTCGCTGCCATTGTTCGCTAGCATCTACCGTCGTACGAAATTGCGACGGCGTTGTCCATAAACTTAGCGCTTCCTCCGATAAGCTCAAGCCAATCACAGAGAGCACCACGATCCAGGCGATCACATGACGCAGTCGAATTTTCCCCATGCCCACCTCCATCAGACTTTGATCGCAACACCGTTACTTTTTCCGTGATCCCCCGATGGATATCCCGAGAACCCGTGGAACTTCCCCCAAGACCTTTTTCGCCGGCAAGCACAAGTCCATAAAAAAAAGGACCTTCCCCCAACGGGAATGGTCCCTTCTCCAAAGATTTCGTTATGCCCAGGCGCCGATCATCACCCGCGCCCGCCGGTACATCTCATCGGCGTGACGGTACGTCAGATCCGTGACGAGATCACCGCCGAGCATGCGCGCCAATTCTTTGATCCGCTCCGACTCCGGCAACGGCTCGATCTGCGTGCGTGTGCGCTCACCCTGGACAAGCTTATAAATCTTAAAATGAAGATCGCCATAGGCAGCGATCTGCGGTGAGTGGGTCACACAAAGCACCTGCACATTGCGGCTGACCTCACCCATCTTTTGGGCCACTGCTTGCAGTGCTTGGCCGCCCACACCGGTGTCGATCTCGTCAAAAACCAACGAAGGAATGCCTTCGACCTGCGCCAGCAATACTTTAAATGCCAGCAACACCCGGGCCAGTTCACCGCCGGAGGCGATTTTCGCCAGCGGTTTCGGCGGTTCACCCAGGTTGGGCGAAAACAAAAACTCAACTTCTTCCGCGCCGTGCAGTGCTGGTTCGCTCCGCTTGGTCAGTTGCACATGTAACCGCGCGTGCTTCATGCCCAAAAAGGCCAATTCGGCCCCAATGCCAGAGGCCAACTTTTCCGCTACGGCCTGGCGCAAGAGCGACAGCTTGTCCGCCGCCTGATCGTAAAGAGCACGGTACTTTTCCAACTCGGCGAGCAGCGCAGTGCAGCGCTCTTCGCTGCTGGACAGCGTCTCCAGTTCCATCGCCGCTTGCCGGCGATAGAGCAGCAACTCATCGACGGACGCACCGTATTTGCGTTTGAGACGGCGCAACAAATCAAGGCGCTCTTCCACTTCATCCAAGCGCCCCGACGAACCGTCCCATTCCTCCCGGTAATCACGTACCCGTTCCGTTACGTCTTCCACCTGGTAATAAGCAGCCTCCAGATTCGTGGCCACCGGCGCCAGCGCCTCATCATAAGAGGCCGCCTCTACAAGCGCCGTTCGTGCCCGTCCCAAGGCCGCCAGGACGCCACCGCCCATGTCGCCCGATAACAGCGCATAGGCTTCTTCGGTCTGGCGCAACAACTTTTCCATATTCTGCAATCGCTTGCGTTCTGCCAAGAGTTCCTCTTCTTCGCCCGGAACAAGCGCTGCCTCATCGATCTCTTTGATCTGGTACATCAGCAGATCTTGGCGCTGTATACGCTCCCGTTCATCGCCTTGCAGGCGACCTAATTCAGCCTCCACCTGCGATAGCGTCCGGTACGCTTCGGCCACCGTCGCCAGCGCCGCTTCTCCGTCACTTCCGGCCAAGCGATCCAGCAGCAGGCGATGTTTACGACTGTTCATCAGCGATTGCTGCTCATGCTGGCCCTGTAAGTCGATCAAGCGGCTGCCCACATCACGAAAAAAGCCACCGGGCACAGTGCGCCCATTGATCCGACAAGCACTTTTACCGCCGGCCGCCACTTCCCGCGTCAACAGCAGTTCTCCCTCATCGATCTCCAAACCCAGTTCAGTTAATTCCTGGATTAACGACGGCAGAGAAATGCGAAAAAAACCTTCTACCCGTGCTTTTGCCGCCCCGCTGCGCACCACATCCGGTGTTGCACGGCCACCGATCAACAGACCGACGGCATCGATCAACAGCGATTTTCCTGCTCCTGTTTCACCGGTGATCAAGTTCAACCCATCGGTCAGTTCCAGTTCTGCCTCTTCGATCAAAGCAAAATTCTCTACACGCAGCCTCGCGAGCACTGCTGTCCCTCCTTACCTAGCTCTCATCATGAAGCCATCCATTGATCTTGGCTACCAGCCCTTCCACCGCTTCCAAGGGCTTGACAACTAACAAAATCGTGTCATCACCGGCCACCGTACCGATAACTTCTTCCCAATGACTGCTGTCAAAAGCAGCCGCCACCGCATGGGCATGTCCCGGCAAGGTATGCACAACGACCAAGTTCACGCTGTAGTCAACCTGCGTCACCGTATCACGGAGCAGACCCCGCAAGCGCTCGGAGACGCGAGGCGCCGGATCGGCCGGCAAAGCATAGCGTGATTCATCTTTGGAGATCGGGACTTTACATAAACCAAGTTCCTTAATATCCCGGGACACTGTTGCTTGGGCGGCTTCTAACCCGCGCTCACGCAGGCGTAGGGCTAACTCTTCCTGCGTACCGATTATTTCCGTTTGGATCAATTCCACAATCATGCGCTGGCGTTTGCCCTTCATCGCGCCTCACCGCCTTCCCGTTTTTTCTCGGCTGCCAGTACATAAGGCGGTTCGCCGCGACGATTGGGAAAGGTGAGCCGTGCCGTATCCCAGGCCTTGGCCGGCCGCTCTGACCACCACCGTTCGACGGCCTGCGCCTCGTCCTGACCGCCGGGATGACCCACATAAACGACTACAACCAAGCGCCCGCCGATCTGCAGGTCCGCCGCCAGTTCCTCCAAAAAAGCGATCGTCGATGCCGCCTGCGTCACCACGGCATGATCGCCGCCCGGCAAATAGCCAAGATTCATGACCGCTGCCTGTAAGCGTGGCCGCAACCCCGCTGTTGCCTGTAGGCAGCGACCGACCGCGCCATGATCGCCTTCGAGTAACTGGATCCCCGGCAACACCAATTCCGCAGCCGGCACCTGCTCCAGCGATGCCACCCGTGGCAGCAGACCGTCGGCAGCTAAGCGGCTTGCCGTCGATGCAATCGCCTGGGCCTGCACATCCACCGCCCAGATCAGCCCTCCGGGCAGCACCTGATGGGCCAGAAACTCCGTATCATAGCCGTTGCCGGCCGTTCCGTCAATGACAAAATCACCAGGCCCCACCCGCTCAGCCAGCAACTGCTGCGCCCAGGCCACCGCAGAACTAAGCTTCGTCATCGCTATCTTCCTTGCTGCATTTTATTCCGCAAAATTTGAAAAAAACTGCGGCCGGCTGTTTTGATCAGCTTACAGGTAAAGGGCGCTTTTTTCACGATCACTTCATCGCCGCTGACCAGCGGAATCCCCGGTTGTCCGTCAAAAAACACCATGCCCTGCATATGCGGCGTCAGTACGGCAACTTGCACCGTTTGATCTTCGGCTACCACCAGCGGCCGGGCATCCATAACGTGAGGACAAAGATAGGTCAGCAGTAGCGCGTGCACATCGGGGGAAAGAATCGGCCCGCCTGCCGAAAGTGAATAGGCCGTCGACCCCGTCGGTGAAGAAATCAGCAAGCCATCGGACGAATAGGTCGACACCACATCGTTACCGATTGACGTTTCCAGCCGGATCATCCGCGGATGAGAACCTTTCGTTATCGCTACGTCATTGAGCGCATAAAAAACCGGACCCAGTTCCCCTTCATGGCGAATCTGCGCTTGCAGCATCATGCGTTCTTCAATTTGATAGTCCCCTTGTAACATGCGCTCCAGCGTCGAAAAAAGGTCAGCCACGTCAATCTCCGTTAGAAAACCGAGCCGCCCCAGATTGACCCCCAACACCGGAATCCCCAGCGGCGCCACCAGACGAGCCGTGTTCAGCAGAGTGCCGTCACCGCCCAGCGCGACGACCCATTGCACCGGCGCCAGCACTTCTTTCAACTTCTCCGTCGGTGCCATCACCAGTTGATTAACATTCGTCAAGGGAATCCCCATCTGTACTTGCCGCGTCGCAAACCACCGGGCCATCTCATCGGCAACCTGCTGTGCCAGCGGTTTTTCTTCGTTGACGACCACACCTACTGTTACCATGAATTGCCCTTCTTTCTTTACCCTCCGGTCATCCCTCTTGGTTTACCGGGTCATAAACTCAAATTCAATCCGGTGAATCGCCTGCTTTTCCATATCGACGAGCAGCACACCGTCCACCTGATAGGCCAGCGAATACTCTAACAGTTGTCGCCTTGTATCACCTTGCGTCGGTCGCGGTGCCCCCCGGCCTGTCTTTACTTCAGCGACAAAACGTTTTCCCCGGCGTTCAACTAGATAATCGGCCCGGATCCCTACTTGAACAGGCTGACCATCGATGCGCACGGTCATACGAGCCGGCGGCTGCGTTGCCGTTACCCGGTACCCCTGATCCATGAGCAGCGCTGCCGCTTGCCGCTCGCCGGCCCAGCCGCGCCGCCGCCGCCGCCAGCCTTGCCAGCGGCGATAGAGGCGATAGAGAAAGGCAAAGATGATCGCCCCCGCCAACATGGCGATCACCAACCAAATCATTATGGAACTTTGCCCACCGTCCATTACGTGCCCTTGCCTCCTGCTTCGACTTTGGGCTGCCGCCTATTCTTCTACAAAAGGTCCCCCAATACCTGCCATTTCACTACCTACGCAAAAAGACCCGGACGTACGTCACCGGGTCTTTTTGCTTATTGGCGATGGCACCCATGGGCCTGCGTCACCACATCAGCGATAGAAGCTTCATCGATAACGGTGGGCGCAGCAACTTCCCCGTGGACCTGCAGCCAAAGAAGATACTCAATATTGCCTTCCGGACCTGTAATCGGTGAATAATCCAGTCCGCGAACGGCCCAGCCCTGCTCAACGGCAAAATCGACGATCCGCCCGATGACCTCACGGTGAACCAGGGGATCGCGCACAACACCTTTTTTCCCGACCTTTTCCCGCCCCGCTTCAAACTGCGGCTTGATCAAGGCCATCACTTCACCGGGCGAGGTGAGCAGTTTGGCCACGGCCGGCAGTACTTTGGCAAGGGAAATAAAGGATACATCGATGGTCGCCATCTCCGCCGTTTCCCCGAGATCGTCCGGCGTCAAATAGCGCACATTGGTTCGCTCCAGACAGCGCACGCGCGGATCGGAGCGCAACGACCAGGCCAGTTGGCCATAGCCAACATCCACAGCGATCACTCGGGCCGCACCGTTTTGCAGCGCTACGTCGGTAAAACCGCCGGTGGAAGCGCCAATATCCAGCATGGTCTTACCGGCCAATTGCAGCCCAAACACTTCAATGGCCCGCGCCAGTTTATAGCCGCCGCGGCTGACGTAGGGGCAAGGATCGGCCGCTACGACGACCGTCGCATCATCAGCGATCAGCGTGCCGGCCTTGTCCACCCGTTGACCGTTGACAAAAACGATGCCCGCCAAAATCGAAGATCGCGCTTTTTCCCGTGAAGGCACCAAGCCTCGTTCGACAAGGTACACATCCAAGCGACTTTTGGCCATCTAGCGCTTATCCCCCCGAAAAGCGATCTTCACCGCCGCCAAGTTACCCTTGCGCGGTGTGGCATAACAAACAGCAGCCGTTTCGCTATCGACCAATTTCTGCGTTGTTCCAGCCAGCTTCTGCGCTTCCCGGGCCACATTTTGTGCCGTTAAGCCTAATTCCTTACGGAGAATCGACGAGGCACCATGCTGAACAAACTCATCAGGTACACCGATGCGCTTCACCGCACAAGCGACGCCATGATCCTCCAACAACTCCAGAACCGCACTGCCAAAGCCACCGGCCAAGGCATGCTCTTCGATCGTCACGATCCGGCCGACCTTCTGGGCCACATTGAGCAGCGTCGCTTCATCTAAAGGTTTCACAAACCGGGCATTGACGACAGTTGCTTGAATGCCTTCCTGCAAAAGCAGTTCCGCTGCTTCTTGGGCCACAGCGACCATGGAACCAATGGCAATCAGCGCCACATCTTGGCCGTGACGCAGCACTTCGGCTTTACCGATGGGCAGTCGTTCCAGCTTTTGATCGAGGGGCACGCCAAGACCGGAACCGCGAGGATACCGCACCGCAATCGGCCCGGGATATTCGACGGCCGTGTAGATCATGTGCTGCAGTTCATTTTCATCTTTCGGCGCCATCACAACAATTTCCGGGATATGCCGGAGGTAAGCAAAATCAAAGAGCCCATGATGGGTCTCCCCATCTTCGCCAACGACACCGCCGCGGTCGATGGCCAAAACGACGGGCGCTTTTTGCAAACATACATCATGGAAGACCTGATCGTAGGCGCGCTGCATAAAGGTCGAATAGATCGCCGTCACCGGCTTCAGCCCTTCCAGCGCCATGGCGGAAGCCATCGTCACGGCATGTTGCTCGGCAATACCCACATCAAAAAAGCGTGCCGGAAACGCCTTGGCAAAGGGCGTCAATCCTGTGCCGTCCGGCATGGCGGCGGTAATCGCTACAATTTTTTCATCTTGCCGGGCCAAGGTCATCAAAGTTTCGCCAAAAACTTGCGTGTATGATTTGGGGCCTTCCGTTTTATGCACCTTGCCGGTAGCAATATCAAAAGGTCCCACACCGTGAAACGCCGATGGGTTCGCTTCAGCCGGGCCGTACCCTTTTCCTTTTTTCGTCAGCACATGGATCAGCACAGGACCACGGATTTTGCGGGCCCGCTGCATCACACTGCGCAGTTCTTCCAAGTTATGTCCGTCAATGGGCCCCAGATAAGCATAGCCCAATTCTTCAAACAAAAGTCCCGGTACGACAATATGTTTGAGTCCTTCTTTGACCCGTTCCAATACCTTTAACACTTGCGGGCCAATCGTCGGAATCCGCCTAAGCGTTTCTTCCACATCTTCTTTGCTGCGAAAATAACGCGGATCGGTACGCATCCGCGTCAAGTACGTCGATAAAGCACCGACATTGTCCGCAATCGATTTTTCATTATCATTCAAAACCACAATCATATCGGTTTTGACATTACCGGCATGATTCAGGGCTTCTAAGGCCACGCCGCCGGTCAGCGCACCATCACCGATCACGGTGATCACAGCGCCCTTTTGGTTTTGCAGATCCCGAGCAAAGGCCAGTCCCAGCGCTGCCGATATGGAAGTGGAACTATGTCCGGTATTGATCGTATCATGAATGCTTTCGGAGCGTTTTGGAAAGCCGGCAATGCCGTTATGCTGACGAAGTGTGCAAAAGCGCTCCAGACGACCCGTTAGCAACTTATGAACATAGGATTGATGGCCCACATCCCAGACAATTTTGTCTTGTGGCGTCGAAAATACCAGGTGCATGGCCAGGGTCAATTCGACCACACCGAGGTTGGGGGCTAAGTGCCCGCCGGTTACAGCGATGGTCTCAATCAATTGCTCGCGGATTTCCTGCGCTAGCTGCTCCAACTCCTGTGCAGAAAATTCCTGCAAATCACCGGGACATTTTACGCGCTCTAATAATTCACCCATGCTGCGGGATCCCTTCTCTCTGGGTATTTTGTTGCATTTGCTTACTATATCTTCCTGTCAACGTGCTTTCGCAACGTCCCTCCACTTTTTTATGAAAGCATTATACCATGATCACTAGAGCGGTACAAAGATGTTTCGCCATCGCCTGCGTATCGGGGCAGGAGATCACTCGTTTGTTGTCGAAGCGAAATACTTGTCTTTAAACAAGGAGGGAAACCGTTTGTCGACTGCGCATTTACGTAAGTTGCGTGCCTTTTACACGTTCTTTGCTCTGTATTGGTTGCTCTCAACCATCCTACCGTACCCGGCTTTCGCCAAGACCAACTTTAGTGCCGGCGTCCCCGCCTCTGATGTGGCGAAACCGGCGGTGATCCAAGTTCGTTCCGGTGCTACGGCTACCTTTCGCTTTTCCGACAAGTCTTGGCCGGTAGCCATCGGCGGAACCGCCTCGGGACTGATTGTCTCTCCCGACGGCGATATCGTCACATCATCACGCATCGTACAGATGATGACGAAAACCCCCAATGCGATCCGGGAAGAACTGGCGGAACAGTTTTTCCGCGATGTGCAAAAAGAAGTGGGCCATCGCCTTTCCGAAAGTGAACGGGCTTATATTGCCGAACAAACCACCATGATCGAAGAAGTCAAGTCCTATCAAAAAGTCATTCTCTCGGGCGGCGATTCCTTTGATTTTAAAGTCAACTGGACCGGCAATCCTCCGTCGGAAGCCTTGCTGCCTCGTGATCCCAGTTCCAACCGCCAATTGATCAACGGCACCATCCCGCCGACAACAGAAGATCCGAATCAGATCAAAGCCACGGAAAAACAAAATACGGCTCCGCTGATCAAAGACACAACAGCCGGCAAGCCGGGAACAACAAGCACTGAAACTCCTGCCGACCAAGCTAAGGACAGTACCACCACGGGGACGACCGTACCGGCCACACCGGCGGCCCCGGTTGCCGGCAGTTCCGACGCTTCCGGTGGTTCCGACGCTTCCGGTAGTTCCGGGACCCCTGGTTCCACCGGGATCAAACCTGTCCCGCCTGCTGTGGATCGCAAGGAACCAACACCACCCAAACGAGAATTACTTGCACCGGTAACACCGAATCGCGGTGCCACATCGGCCCGTACCACCGTCAAAGACGATGCACTTTTTGACCCGCTGCAAGAATTGGCCGTCATTAAAATCAATGCCAAAAATTTGCCTTCCCTGGAGTTAGGCAAAATGCCGAGCGGCGAGACGGAAGTGACCATCTTGGGCTTTCCCGGCAGTTCCGAAGCGACAACGCTTTTTGCACCGCCTGGTTCTGAAGAAGTTTCCGCCGTATCCGGAATGGTCCAGCCTGCTCGTTACGGCAAATCCACCGACAAAAGCCCCCTCTTTGATATCGAAGCGGCCATTGCACCGGCTGCGACCGGCGGCCCGGTTATCACCAGTGACGGCAATCTGATCGGTATTGCCGGGCGCGTTCCGAAAGGCCCCAGTCTCTATCCCTTGATCGGCGCCACGACGATCAATCAAGCCCTGCGCTTGGCCGCTGTGTCTGCCGAAACCTCGGAAACCACCGGTCTCTACGGTGAAGCGCTCGCCATGTATCGCGACGGCTATGTCTCTAAGACGATCCAACTGGTGCGGCAGATTCTCGCCCTTGACCCGCACAACGGCTCGGCGAAGCAATTGCTGGAAGAAGCACAGCAGCGCAAGGAAAACGGTGATGATCGCATTTACTGGTCTGATCTGATTAAAGTTATCGCCGCTGTCACTGTTGTTTTGATCGTCGCTGCGCTTACTCTTTGGCTTTTGATGAAACGGTACAAGCTCACTTGGAAAGATATCATGCAAATGCTCCTGCCCAAGCGCAAACGCAAAGCGGTGCCTAACGTTACCGCAACGGCCGCAGTCGAAACGGCCACAACGGCTGCCCCGGCCGACAACGTTGTCACGCGCCAGCCAGCAGCCACAATAAACCCTGCCGTTTCACCGCAATTGATCATCCGCTTCAAATCAGGTCCCCTGAAGGGGCGTCGTTACGCCATTCCGGCCGATGGCTTGTATATCGGCCGTGATCCGGTACAGTGTCAAATTATCATCAACGACCCGACCATCTCCAAGTGTCATGCTTTTCTTGCGGTTCACCCTTATGACCCACAAACCTTAGTCATCACCGATAAAGGTTCCACCAACGGTACCTATGTGCAGACCCCCAAGACAGCGCCGATCACCGGCCCGCAAGCGCTTGCGGTTAATCAAACCGTTTTTCTCGGACAGCAGATCGCCTTTGTTGTTCAACAATTGACACCTTCACCGAAATAAAAGCGCAAAGCACTGCCTCACATTCCGCGGGCAGTGCTTTTTTGTGTTTGATTCATTTTCTTGTCCGATTAATTTTCACGAACCAATAAATAGCGTGCCAGTTCCCGTAACACCTGGGCACCCTCATCAAAGCTCTCCAATGCCGCAAGCGCATCGGCCATGGCCTGCTCTGCCGCTTGACGAGCACCGTCGATGCCGAGCAAACTTGGATACGTGGACTTTTGATTTTTTTCATCACTGCCGACCGGCTTGCCCAGTTTGGCTTCGTCACCTTGGATATCCAGTAAATCGTCGGTAATCTGAAAAGCCAAACCCAGGTGTTCGCCATAGGTCGTCAGCGCCGCCAGTTGCTCTGCCGAACCGCCGCCCAGCAGTGCACCGACGCGGAGGGATACACGGATCAGCGCACCGGTTTTATGACGGTGAATATACTCCATGATCTCCATATCGATTTGTTTATCTTCCGACTCCATATCGACGACTTGTCCACCGATCATCCCCAAGGTCCCTGACGCTTCCGCCACTTCTTGCGCTACCTGCAAATACAAGGCAGCGCGAGCCGGATCACGGCGCGCTGATGCCATGCCTGCTTCGGCCAGCACACCAAACGCCCGTGTCAGCAAGGCATCGCCGGCCAGAACAGCGACGGCTTCGCCGTACACCTTATGGTTTGTTGGCCGTCCACGGCGCAAGTCATCATCATCCATCGCCGGCAGATCATCATGAATTAAGGAATATGTATGGATCATTTCCAGGGCTGCCGCCGCCGGCAACACTTCTTCCTGCACGCCGCCAACAGCGTGACAAGCGGCCAACACCAGCACAGGCCGTAATTTTTTACCGCCGGCAAAGACACTGTAGCGCATCGCATCGTGAATCACCGCTGGGAACACATCGCTATCCGGTAGCCATTGCGCTAAGGCTGCGTCGACTTGCTGAGACATCGCCTTCATTTCTTCCTTTAAATTCAACCCAATCGTCTCCTTACTATCGCATCATCTAAAAGGGCAATTCATCGATTTCCCATTTGGGCAAGGTGCCCTCGGCTTTGGGCGATGCTGTCAGCGGCGCTGCTGGTGTTTTTACGTCTTGCTCTTTGCTTGCCAACAACGTCTGCACCTTTGCTTCATAGGCGTCGAGACGGTTGTTGCACAGTCCTACCAGTTCGGTTCCTTCCTGGAACAAACGCAACGATTCATCTAAGGTCACATCACCGGCTTCCAGTGCGCGCACAACGGCTTCTAGGCGCGTCACCGCCGCTTCATAGGTCATCAGGTCTTTTTCAACCGGTTGTTTTTTCAATCGTTACCCCTCCTTTTTGGCCAGCACGGAACAAGTCAAAGCGCCCCGGGACAAGACCACATCGATCGTGGCGCCAACGGCCACCGATGCCGCATCGCGCACCACTTGTTCTTGCTCATCACGACAAATCGCATAACCGCGCTGCAGTACCCGCAGCGGGCTCAGCGCATCGAGCATGGCCGCCAGGGTACCGATCTGGCGGCGCCGCTGCCAGATGTCTTCGGCCACCCAACGACGCAAGCGCCGGTCACCTTCCTCCACCTGACGGCGCAGCAGGATGGCTCGCTGCGGCGATACACAAGCCTGTAAGCGTCGTTCCCATTCGGCCACCTGGCCGCGCAGCAAGGTTACACCGGCTGGCGATACACGATGGGCCAAGCGTTCCGCCAGTTGATCGACCCGCTGACGCGGGTGGCGCAAGCGATCGAGCGGCTGCGCCAACACCGGTCGCTGCTCTAAGCTTACCAAGCGCTGCCGTGCCCGTTCCGCCCTGGTTTGCACGGCTCGGTGTAAACGTAAGGCCAATTGCAGCACTTGATCTTGCATCGCACTGTAAACGGGCACAACCAGTTCTGCTGCCGCTGACGGCGTGGCTGCCCGCACATCGGCAACCAGGTCACTGAGCGACATATCGGTTTCATGGCCAACAGCCGAAACGACCGGCACCGGACAAGCTGCAATCGCCCGGCATAACTGTTCATTATTAAAGGCCCACAGATCTTCCCGTGAACCACCGCCGCGGCCGATGATAATTACATCAACTTCGCCGGAGCGACCCAAGCGCTGCAACCCTTCAATCAAGCTGGGAACAGCTTCATCGCCTTGGACCACGGCCGGTGCCAGCACAATGTGCATGCGGGGATAGCGGCGTTGAATTACGGAAAGTAAATCGCGAATGGCTGCGCCGGTCGGCGCAGTGACGATACCGACGGCTTTCGGCAACAGCGGCAGGGGCCGTTTACGCAGCGGGTCCGTCAAACCATCAGCAGACAAGCGCTGTTTGGTTTGCTCCAGTGCCAGGTACAGGGCACCGATACCGGACGGTTCCATTCGCTCCACATAGATCTGGTAGATTCCGTCACGGGGATAGACACTAACTTCACCTTTCAGGACAACGCGCATACCGTTTTCCGGGCGAAACGAAACAAGCTGGGCCCGGCTGCGAAACATGACAGCGCGCACCGCACACTCTTCGTCTCGCAAGGTAAAATACATGTGCCCTGATGAGTGATGCTTAAAGTTGGATAGTTCACCTTCGACCCAAACTCGTTTGAGCAAGCGGTCCGATTCGACCAGTTGCTGCACATAGGCGTTTAATTGACTTACCGAGAGAATCTCCATCTTGCTCCCCCTTAGGTCACGTTAACCTTAATTATACCACGTAACACAAAAAGCCTGTCAAATGAATGACAGGCTTTTTGTGGACAACGAGGCAAGGCGCCCCAATGATCATTATTGCGCTGTAGCGGCGGCTTTGTTGCGTACATAAGCGTCCATCGCTTGGGCCGCTTTTTTACCGGCACCCATCGCCAAAATTACCGTCGCCGCACCGGTCACGATGTCGCCACCGGCAAACACACCGGGCACGGAGGTACAACCGTCATCATCAGCGACGATGTTGCCGCGGCGGTTCAGATCGAGGCCTGGCGTCGTTTTGGTGACCAACGGGTTCGGATCGGTACCGATAGCCACGATCACCGTATCAACATCGATGGTAAATTCCGATCCGGGAATCGGCACCGGCGAACGGCGTCCCGACGCATCGGGCTCACCCAGTTCATAGCGCAAGCAGGTCATCGACTGCACCCAGCCGTTTTCATCGCCGACAATTTCAACGGGGTTCGTCAAGAGTTGGAACTTGACGCCCTCTTCATGAGCATGTTCGATCTCTTCGGCCCGCGCCGGCATCTCTTTAGCCGAACGGCGATAGACGATCGTCACTTCTTCGGCACCCAGACGAAGCGCCGTCCGCGCTGCATCCATGGCCACGTTGCCGGCGCCCAAGATCGCTACCCGGCGACCGACCGATACCGGTGTATTTAACCGGGGGAATTGGTAACCGCACATCAGATTGGTGCGCGTCAAAAACTCATTGGCTGAAAAAACACCGCAGAGGTTTTCGCCGGGAATTCCCATAAAGCGCGGCAAGCCGGCACCGGTACCGAGGAACACTGCATCATAACCCTTTTGCAGCAACTCACGCACCAAGATCGTTTTACCGGCGACCATGTTCACTTGGATATCAACGCCCAGTTCTTGCAAAAGGCCGATTTCCTTCGCGACGATCGCTTTGGGCAAACGAAACTCCGGAATACCGTACATCAACACACCGCCGGCCACATGCAATGCTTCAAAGAGGGTCACATCATGACCGAGTTTGGCCAGATCGGCAGCACAAGTGAGTCCCGCCGGACCGGCACCGATGACGGCCATCTTGTAGCCTGTTTTCGGAGCTGCCGCGGGCGCTTCAGACTTGACTTCCGGTTGGGCCATTTCCCAATCGGCAACAAAACGCTCCAAGCGACCAATCGCTACCGGCTCACCTTTGATGCCTAAAATACACTTTTCTTCACATTGCGTTTCTTGCGGGCAGACGCGACCGCAAATTGCCGGCAAGGCGTTCCGCTCTTTCAATAAGCGCGCCGCTTCGGCAAAGTTACGCTCAGCGACTGCTTGGATAAACTCCGGAATCAACACTTCCACAGGGCAACCGGCTTTACAGCGCGGATTTTTACACTGGATGCAACGGGTCGCTTCAGTGACTGCTTGTTCTTCTGTATAGCCCAGGGCGACTTCATCAAAATTATGCCGCCGTACTTGTGCATCTTGGCACGGCATCGCTTGACGATCGGCTCGTTGTTTTAGTGACACCCGCAGCCACCTCCTTGATGCTCCATATGCGCGATGGCGCGTTTTTCTTCGTTTTTATAGATCGACAGGCGCTTTAAGGCCAGATCAAAATCAACAAGATGACCGTCAAACTCCGGACCGTCTACACAAGCAAACTTGGTCTCATTCCCTACTTGAACACGGCAAGCACCGCACATGCCGGTACCGTCCATCATCAAGGGGTTCATGCTGACAATCGTTTTGATACCCAGCGGACGGGTGACATTGGTCATGGCCCGCATCATGGGCATCGGACCGATGGCCCACAAGCAAGCGATTTTACCGTGCTTGGTATGCAGGTCCACAACAGCGTTGGTCACAAAGCCTTTTTGCCCGTAGGAGCCATCATCGGTGCAGATCACCAGTTCATCCGTAACAGCACGGAGCTTATCTTCCCAGAAGATCAACTCACGGTTACGGGCACCGATGACTGCGATCACTTCGTTGCCGGCTTCCTTGAGTGCACGGGCGACAGGATAGATCGGCGCAATACCGACACCGCCGCCAACGACAATGACCGGCGCGTCGAATTTCTCAATTTCCGAAGGCACGCCCAGGGGTCCGACTACATCGAGGATGCTGTCGCCTACTTCCATTTGGCCCAGGATCTTCGTGCTGGCGCCCATTTCCTGAAAAATCGCGGTGATCGTACCTTGTTCCCGATCATAATCAGCAATCGTCAGCGGAATGCGCTCAGCCAGTTCATTCGCCCGCAAGATGAAAAACTGCCCTGCTTGTGCTTTTTCAGCGATGAAGGGACAATTGAGCACCATTAACTTTACCGCTGGCGATAAGCTTTCTTTTTTCAAAATCTCGTTCATACCCTGCCTCCTCTACTCCCCTAACACCGGTATCTCTATCCAACAGCTCTGCATCCATTACAAACAGGAATATTGCACACTTTTGTTTTAAAACACAGGATGCTGTTATCATACAGTAATTCAGTGTATCATTTGATCCAAATTCGGTCAACGGTTGTCCTTGGAAAAGACCTGACGCCACCCCATAACCGCGACACCTACGGCATTATCACCGGATAAGGCCGGTGTGGCAAAAGCTAACGTGGCACCCACAGCGCGGTGCTCCAGGCGTCGCCGTAACCGTTGCCGCAAATAGCCGTTCGCAGCTACACCGCCAACGATCAAGACTCGGCGCAGTCCCGTCTCCTCGATGGCGCGGCGCAACCATTTTTCCAGCGTTTTGGCCAGTGCAGCCTCAACAGCCCGCGCTACCAACGGCCCGGGACAATGGGCGATCTGGCGCAACGCCTGGGCTTCTACACCGGAAAAACTGACCTCATAGCCGTGCACGTACGTTGTGAAGGTCAATTCCTGGGTTCCTTCGACGGTAGCCGCCAACCCTTCGAAGGCCGGTCCTGCCGGGAACGGTAAGCCCAGGGCCACACCGATACGATCCACCAGTTGTCCTGCATGCAAGTCGGTGGTGCCGCCCAGCTTATCTATGGCCAGCGCCCCGTCCTGCCCGGGTTGGACAAGCAGCAATTCCGTCGTTCCTCCGGAGAGATGAACCGCTAAAAAGGGCCGTTCTAACCACTCTCTCCCATGGTCAGCAAAAGCGGAGTACAATCCCGCCATCAAATGCCCCTCTTGATGGGATGTGGCGATCAGCGGTACCTGCAAAACTGCTGCCAAGCAGCGCGCCATTGATTCGCCGGCCCGGAACACCGGTAAATAGGAAGCTTCATCCGGTCGCGGCCGCACAGCCACTGCAACGGCTTTGACCGGCAGCGCTTCAGCCTGGCCTTGAAGCGTTGCATAGAGCGCTTCCATCACCCCTGGCAGTTGCTGCACGTGACAAAACAGGGCCTCACCTTGGCGCAAGCCCCGTTCCCCTTGTGCGACCGGCAAGATCTTCCTTGCTTCAGCACGTAATTTTCCCTCTTGATCGACAAGTGCCAGCGAGGTTGTATAGCAGCTTGTATCCACGCCCAGTACCCCAGCCGCCTGTCCCGGTCCCATGCTCCCGGAGAGATCAGGCATCGGGGACATCTCCTTCAACGGCTTTGTCGCTCTCTTTTAAGGCTTCCGGAGCCAACACTTCAGTATTCGACGCTTCTTCTTCAGCCAACGCTTCATCATTCGATGTTTCTTTATTCAACGCTTCCGCATTCGACGCCTCATCGTCATCCAGCGCTTCCGCTTCCAAACGACGCTCCCTAACGAGCTGCCCTAAGATCCCGTTGATAAAACGTACCGATTCATCACCGGCATAGATTTTAGCCAATTCCAAAGCTTCATTAATAGCCACATTGGGCGGAATGTCGGTCCGATCAGTCATCTCATGGACAGCGATGCGCAATAAATTGCGATCCACATGGGGCATCCGCTCAATGCTCCATTCCACGGCCAATCGACTGATCGTCTCATCGATGGGCCCGCGATTCGCCAGCACACCATCGACCAGTTCCCGCGCATACGCTGCCGCCACATCATTCACGGCAAATTCTTGACAAACATAAGCCAAGGCATGATCGGCATCAATTTTTCCGACATCCACTTGAAACAGCGTTTGCATGGCCGTTTCCCGTCCTAATCGTCTACTCACAAAGATCCTCCTTCTTTCCTCGACCAGCACGCCGTCCCTGACTCAGGAATGGTTGGGCTGAATCCGTTCAATCGTCACTTGTACATCATGGACAGGCCAACCGGTCGCTTGTTCCAAACCCGTACGCACGGCCGACTGCATCCGCTCGCCCATCGCCGGAATTGCCGCACCTCGGTCGGTCGCCACCTGCAGCGCCACCGTCCAACCCAGCTTCTCCTGCAACACCGTCACCCGCAGCTTGCGCACACCGATGATCCCCTGGATCGAGGCCCGTACCAGCGCTTCCAGGGCCGCCCGGGTGATCACCGTTTTGCCCACCGGCGACGCCAAAAGGATCACACGATCCCGTGGAAACCGTAGACGCGTCAAAAACAACCAATAACCACAGAGCACCAGATAGAGCATCGCGATCAGCGCTGCTGTCACCCGTACTTTGCTTCCTGTTAACGAAAAAATCACCTGATCTTCCGCAGAAGCTTGTCCTATCCCTAGCGCTACAGCCGCCACATAAGCGGCTGCCAGCATCGCCGGTAGGGCGACCAACAAGCCGAGGAATCTACTTTTGGGCTCCATAGCCTTCCCCTCCTCATCGACTAGGTTTATCCCTTCATTCTAGGTCACCAAACAGTCCAGTGCAACCTATTCTTCCCACCAAATAAAAAAAACCGTCACCTGATCGTGACGGTTCTGCTGAAAAAGCTACTTTTTAACCCGTTCTTCATCTTTGGCATCTTGGTTGGCAAAGTTGACGCCTTGAATATGCACATTGACTTCTACAATCGATAAGCCGGTCATGCCTTCGACAGCATCTTTGACCCGCTCTTGCACCCGCCGAGCCACATCGGGAATGCGCGAACCGAACTCAACGATGATATTCAGATCAATCGCTGCTTCTTTCTCGCCCACTTCGACTTTGACACCTTTGGTCAAGTTCTTTTTACCGATCATCTCGACAATGCCGCCGCCAATGCCGCCGCTCATCGACGAAACACCGGGCACTTCCGACGCGGCCATACCGGCAATCGTTGCCACCACATCTTCAGCAATGCGCACATGACCGACCGAACTTGCGTGCTCTTGTTCCATATTCAATTACCTCCTTCGACCTCAACGATCAATCGGGCATCAAACGGCGTTGGATAAAGTTGGTGTAAACCTCACCACGTTGGAAAAAGGCATTGGCCAAGACTTTTTGTTGAAAAGGAATGGTAGTCTTAATCCCGTCAATAACAAACTCGCTAAGTGCCCGCTGCATCCGGGCGATCGCTTCTTCACGATCACGACCCCAGACAACGAGCTTGCCCACCATCGAATCATAGTTCGGCGGGATTTTATACCCGCTGAAGGCCGCACTGTCCACACGCACGCCAAAACCGCCGGGGGCATGGTAGGTTTTGATCAGGCCGGGGCTCGGCATAAAGTTTTTATCGGGATCTTCGGCGTTGATTCGGCACTCGATGGCCCAACCGTTGATCTTGATGTCCTCTTGCGTATAGCCAAGGGGCTCACCGGCGGCGATGCGAATCTGTTCTTTGATGATATCGATCCCTGTGACCAGTTCCGTCACCGGATGCTCAACCTGAACGCGCGTGTTCATCTCGATAAAGTAGTAATTGTTGTGCTTATCGAGCAAGAACTCCACCGTACCGGCATTGGAGTAATCGACAGCCTTAGCCGCCAGCAGGGCTTGTTCACCCATCTCCTTGCGCAGTTCCGGCGTTAAGGCCGCCGAAGGCGACTCTTCGATCAGCTTTTGGTTACGACGTTGCACCGAACAGTCCCGCTCACCGAGATAGACCACGTTGCCATGCTGATCAGCAAGCAACTGGAACTCAATGTGCCGAGGCTCTTCCACATACTTCTCAATGTATACAGCTTTGTTGCCAAAGGCGGCTTCGGCTTCGGCTTGCGCCGTATGTACCGCCGACAGCAGATCTTTTTCCATATGAGCGATACGCATACCACGCCCGCCGCCGCCGGCCGATGCTTTGACCATGACCGGATAACCGATTTCTTCCGCGATCTGAATCGCCTGCTCGTCGCTGGTGATGACCGATTCGGAACCGGGAACCACTTGCACGCCGGCTTTGATCATCGTTTCCCGTGCAACTGCTTTGGCACCCATCATTTCAATTGCCCGTGAGCTTGGCCCGATAAACTTGATCCCGCAAGTTTCACAGATTTCAGCGAAATAAGCATTCTCAGCCAAAAAGCCATACCCGGGATGAATAGCATCGGCTTTGGACACGCTGGCGGCCGAGATAATGTTCGGAATACTCAAGTAACTGCGATTGGATGGTGCAGGACCTACACAATAGGCCTCATCAGCTAATTTGACATGGAGGGCATCACGATCGGCTTCGGAATAAACGGCAACGGCTTGGATGCCCATTTCATGGCAAGCGCGAATGATCCGGACGGCAATTTCGCCCCGGTTGGCAACTAGAATTTTTTTAAATAATGGATGACTCATGCTCATTCACCTACGACTTTTCGACGAGGAAAAGCGTTTGCCCGTATTCTACAGGCGCACCATTCTCGACAAGAATTTGTACAATTGTGCCTTTTACTTCAGCTTCAATCTCATTCATCAGCTTCATCGCTTCGATGATGCAAACGGTCGTGCTTATATCCACTTTGCTGCCTACTTCCACATAGGGACGGGCATCCGGTGCCGGCGCACAATAGAAGGTACCGACCATGGGAGCCGTAATGGAAACAACGTTCGGGTTATTGGCCAGATCGGCTGCTGCTTTGGCCGGTTCCGCTGCGGGAACTGCTGCCACTGCCGGAGCGACCGGTGCCGCTGCTGCGATCGGTGCTGCTGCCTCATGGGCTGCTGCTACCGTTTGGCCTTTGCGGATCATTACCTTTACGCCTTCCGTTTCGAGTTGCACTTCCGTAATATCGGCGCCATTGATCAACTGAATCAATTCTTTGACATCTTGAATATTCACTTGCAATTCTCCCTTCTTCGCTGGGCCACGGCTCGTGGGAACCGTTGCACGTGCAGTTCCGGTGGAAGCAGCTCCTGCTGGCTGCGTCACCGTTGAAACGATCTCCTGTACCGGATGCGGTATGACCCCAGTTCCTTCTTTGCTTGATTTATCATTGAGCAAACCCAGTTGCGCTTGAGGATTCTTGCGATAATCAAAGAACTTCAAGGCCACTTGGGGGAATAGGCCGTAGGAAATCACATCTTCTTCCGAATGGGCTAGGGGTCCCAGTTCACGGCGTAACCGTTCCATCGCCGGCGGCAGTTGATCGGCCGGACGACCTTCAATCGGTTGATCACCTTTCAGGATACGCTGGGCCACTTCCGGATTGAGCGGTGCCGGCGGCTTGCCGTAAAGCCCCTTCACATACCCTTTGACTTCGCCAGGTACAATTTTATAGCGTTCACCTAAGAGCACATTCAAGACGGCCTGCGTGCCGATGATCTGGCTCGTCGGTGTCACTAACGGCGGATAGCCCATATCGGACCGCACGGAAGGAATCTCTTGCAACACTTCATTGAGCCGGTGGCCGGCTTTTTGCTCTTCCAACTGGGAAACCAAGTTGCTGATCATACCGCCGGGCACTTGATGATCAAACACCTGCATATCATTAATGCGCGTTACACCCCGGGAATAACCCAGGCGCTTGCGCAGATCTTCAAAATAGCGGGTGATCTCAAAGAGCGCATGAATATCCAAGCCCGTGTCATATTCCGTATCTGACAACGCCCGGACAACCGTTTCGATCGGCGGTTGCGAAGCCCCGAAAGCCAAAGGCAACGCGGCAGCGTCAAAAACATCGACACCGGCTTCAATCCCTTTGAGCAGTGCCCCTACAGCCATACCACCAATATAGTGGGTATGCATTTGCAGCGGCAGATCGACTTTTTCTTTGATCTTAGTGACCAGTTCCCGTGATTTGAAAGGCAAAAGCAGTCCGGCCATATCTTTAATGCACAGGGAGTCGGCGCCCATCTCCGCCAGACGAACAGCGGTTTCGACATAATGCTCCATCGTGTGTACCGGGCTAATCGTATAGACGATCGCTGCCTGCACATGAGCACCGGCCTTTTTGGCGTAACGCATCGCCGCTTCCATGTTGCGAATGTCATTTAAAGCGTCAAAAATCCGGATGATATCCATCCCGTTTTCCACAGCTTTATGAACGAACGCTTCCACCAGATCATCAGCATAATGGGTATAGCCGACCAGCGACTGACCCCGCAAAAGCATTTGCAGTTTGGTCTTTTTAAAGTGACTACGCAAAATACGCAGGCGTTCCCAGGGATCTTCATTTAAGTAGCGCATACATACATCAAATGTAGCCCCACCCCAGACCTCAACGGAGTGGTAGCCTATTTGATCCATCTTTTCAATGATTGGCACCATATCTTCCAGGCGCATCCGCGTCGCCCATAAACTTTGATGACCGTCGCGCAGCGTGGTGTCTGTTACACGAATCTTGCGTTGCATCTTTTGTCTTCCCCTCCATCACCGACGACCAAAATAGAAACAACTCAGGCCGTTGTTGGACCGACAACTCCTGAGTTTATTCTTGTCTAGCAAGCATAAAGCTAGACACCTAAATTAAATTATATGGTTATACAAGCCCTGATGCAAGGTCAGAAGGCGAATGTATACAAAAAATCTGAAAAAAACGCCAGGTTTACATGGCATGACTGGTCACGGAAACGGCTTCCGCTTTGATTCCCGTGGCCTTGCCCACCATTTCCGCCAACTTTTTTTGCTCCTCTCGGTCAACGTGCCGTCCGGCTACAACTGCCGAAACACCTTCCGCCTGCATGACGACCATCGCATCAGCATAGCCCTGGGCCAGTAAAAGCTTCTCCGCTTCCATCTCCCGGTTCATCCGACTGGTCAATTCCAGAAGCTTGCGGCCGGCTTCTTCCCGCGTTTCTGCCGATGCTTGCTTGTTGTTGACCATCTCCCGGAGCAGTTCAATCTGCTGCGATCGCGTCCGCTCTCGCGCCAGCCGGTAATCCACAAAAAAGCCGGCTTTGCCGGCACCGGACGTTCCCGCCTGCCCATTGCCGGAATCGCCCGGCAACACTCCCGGCAGCATTGCCGAAGCAGGCTTTTCTGCGCCTTGCTCACTTGGCGCCACAGCGGTAACAAGCGCCCCTTTAGGGGTAGCCTCGCTTGCGCCACCGCCCACCGGCGGCACCGATACAACCGGCTTTTCGCTGACGGCCGGCAGTTGCCGCGACAAGACCCAGCACACCGCCCCAGCCCCAGCTTCATAAGTAACTAATAACCCAATACCGACAGACAGCGCGACCAGTACCACACCGGCCGCTTTGCCCAGCGTCGTTGACGACCACCCTTCTTCGTCATCGGGAATATGGCGAAACTTCATCACTTGCTCACCTCACGGGCAAAAATACTGACTTTATGCGCCGGCACATCAAGCAATGTCGAAACAGCCCGGGCAATCTGCTCCTTGATCGCCGGATCTTTGGCACCGTCAGCAACGACCAAAACACCGGCCACTTGATAGCGCATCTCCCGCACCACAACCGGCTTTTCCTGTGCCCCCGTACCGCCTTCTTTCAAGACCACCACTTGGCGCGTATCCGTTGCATCGGAGGTGACACGCGTTCCACCTTGCTTGTCCCGTTCCTCCACTTTGCGATTATTGCCGTTTGTGTTGATCGCATACTCCGACACCGTCCCCTGGGCCAAACTGATTCGCACATCGGCTTGACCGACCCCGGCGATCCGCGCCAGTGCCGAGGCCACCCGTTCCTCAACCAGCTTTTCCTGCCCGGCCAGTTCCGATCCGCGATTAATCTTGGCGCCATCGGTTGCTGCGGTTGTCGCAACTGGAGCCGGGCTCCCTGTCGTCGGCGTCGGTTGCCGGCCAAACCAACTGCTTTCCTCTGTGCGCTCACCGCTTTGCCATAACATCAACGCTAAGCCAAGAAAAAAGGCCGCACCAATCACCCCAATGATCTTATCCTTCGGCGGTTTAAACCAAGCCTCCACTGGCCACGCACCTCCACCGTCATTCCCAGACTACATACACCCGTTCCGCCGGCACACCATAAAGCCCCGACAAAGCGCGGACTAATCCCTCGTCGCCTTTACCGGCCGGCGCTCCTGCATCCGCCCTTCCCCCAGCCGGACTTGGCGCTCCGCCGGCAGTCGCAACGGCGCCGCCGGTTTCCACGGACGCGCCACCCATATCAGGCACCATCACCGGCTCCACGGCCTCAGCAACACCGCGCCGTAACGTCACGCGGATCTCCCGGATTTCACCGGATCGGTTGCCTTCGGTTTCCATCTGCACATCGGCCCTAGCCTCTTGCACACCCGATTTCATCATCGCCACTGCTTCGATCTGCCGGGCCAGTCGCCCCTGCGCTTCGACCGCCGCCTGTGCACCGGCCTCTTGCCGCATCGCTTCACCCTGCTCACGCACCGCCTGATAACCGCCATCCGCTACGGCATTGCTGCGCATGCTTAATGTCTCCGCCCAATTGGGCTGGCTCAGCCAACTCATGATCGGCGTCAACACAGCAACCATGATAAAGATACCGGCTACCAAACGCACCAACGGTTGCAACCGCCCCGTGGGCAAGAGCATATCGATCAATGTGCCTACCAGTACGATCAGGATGATCTGCTGGATCATCTCCCGAAGCACCGTCAAAGGCACCACCCCTTTTTCATCGCTACCGATCTCCCAGTGCTTCCTCCAGTGCTGCCTCCATCGCTAGCGCAACATTACCGTCAAATTTCCCGCACCGACAACCACCGTCAGCGCCAGAAAAAACATTAACCCAACCGTGGCTACAGCCCCAAAGACCAGCGCCAATCCCTGGCCGATCGTCTCTAAACTGTCGACAACAGGACTGTCCCCTGCCGGTTGCAGCAACGCACCGGCCAGGCGATAGACGAGGACCATGGCCAGAATCTTAAGTGCCGGTAGCACACAAAGTACAATGATCACCATAACACCGAGCAGACCCAAGCCGTTTTTGAGCAGCAGCGATGATCCGATGATCAAGTCAAAACTATCGGCCAGCAGTTTGCCGACGACGGGCACAAAATTACCGGTCGCATACTTGGCCGTCCGCAGCGCCAGTCCGTCGGCCACCGAACCGACAGCGCCATAAAGACTGATGACACCGAAAAAGAGCGTCGTCAACAGCCCTAAAAGCAGTTTGTAACCGTCCTTGCTCAAGTTATAGAGATTGCGCACCTTGAACTGCGGCGCGATGTGCCCGAGCATCCCCAGCACAGCGATAAAAAAAATCAACGCAAAAATCCAGTCACGGATCAGCGTGCTGATAAAGGTCAGCGTCCCAAAGATCATCGGATGCAAGAGCGCCCCAGAGATAAAGCCACCCATGGCCGTCAACAGCGTCAGCAGAATCGGCAAGATCGCCTGCATAAAGCGAACCATCTCATCAATGGCATTTTGACCGGTCGTAATGGCCACCTGAAAGCTGTGGAGCGCGATCGTGATCAGCGCCATGTAGCCCACCGCAAAAGCTACCTTTGACGTCGTTCCGCCTTCAAAACCGGTCTGCAAATGACTGAGCACAGCCACAACGACGGCCAGGATCACAACCTGGCTGAGCAGCGCTGTGTTCGCCACAACCTCTTGAAAAAGATAGCCCATCACTCCCTGAAACAAACCATCGATCGTAAAAGGAATCTTGCCCTGGCGCAGATCTTCGATGATCATCGAAGGATTCCACCCCGGCAAATAGCGACTCTTGTCCTTTTCCAGTTCGCTTAAAAACTGCTCCAACGCCGTTAGATCCACGTCCGGTGTCGGCAGACCGCCTGTCGGTCCGCCGCCGACGGCCCCAACACTACCGGCTCCGCCGATTCCACCGCTCGCAGCTGCCGTTGTCACCGTACTGTTGGTGGGTGGTGCCCCTATTGCCCCCGACCCTGACCCCGATTCACCGGACAGGACAACCGGCGGCACCGTAATCGCTTCACCGGCTGCTTCGGCCATGACCACTGCACTTACGCCCATCATCAAGGCACACCACCCGGCCACCACGATCCCGGCCAGCCACCTACACCATCGCCGCCATCTCATGGACTTGCACCTCCCGGCAGCAGATTGATCAGCGACTCCATCAAAGCCAGCACGATCGGCAAGGCCAGCACCAGGACCAAGACCTTGGCACCTAACTCCACCTTCGACGCAATCGCTCCTTCCCCGGCATCACGGCAGATCTGCGCCCCAAACTCCGCTACATAAGCGATGCCGACGATCTTGAGCAACGTCGTCAAATAATAGCGGTTGATCTGCGCGCGGTTCGCCAGATCATCGAGCACCTGCACAACTGCCGTCACCTTCGTAAGAATAAATAAAAATAAAATCACCCCGGCAGCAATACTCAACTGCACGGCCATCTCCGGACGCTGCTTCCGCAAGATCACCAGCAATACCGTAGCGATCAAACCAAAGCCCACGATCTGCAATACTTCCATGATCGTCACCTCAACCAGTTCAGCGTCCGGCTTTTACTGCAAGAAAAAAACCGCTCTAACCTCATTAAAGAGCCCGCTGATCAAGCGAATTACCATCAGCGTCACCAGCGCCACACCGCTGATCGCCAACAATTGCGCCAGTTCTTCCCGTTTCGCTTCCTTTAGAATGGCATAGAACACGGCGACAAAAATTCCGATACCGGCGATTTGAAAGATCTGCGTGATATCCACAACTGCATCCCGCCTTTACCATATGGTCACAATCACGGCCAATCCCGTCAGCACCCCACCATAGGACCAGACCTTGGTCATCCGTTCACTGACATCGCGGGCCGTCACCTCCAACGCCTGTAGCCGCCGCTGCACTTCATAAATGCTGCGCAGTTGCTCTTCCCGGGGCGCTTCACCGAGCCCTAAAGCCAGGCGCATCAAGGCCTCCCCTTCCTCCGGCAGGAGCACCGTCTCCGGCAACCATTTTTCCACTGACCTACGCCAGAGCTTAGCCGCCGGTTCGCCCTGAGCTTGACGCAATTGTTGACCGGCCTCGGTAAACAAGCGCCCTGCGGCCCCTGCCGGCACCCCCGACCCGACCGCTTCCAACGCTTCCGGCAACGGCACCGCTCCGTAGCCGACCTGTGTTGCCAGCAATGCCAGAGCCGCCTGCAATTCCGCCAACAAGCGCGGTCGTGCACGTAACCGCCAAGCTTGCCATCCCCCAACGCCTGCGCAGGTTCCCAGGATCAAAAGCGCCCCTACCAACTTCAGCATCGCCTTCGCCCCTTAACTGTCCGTCCACGGACGCCCATCCACATCAAAGACCGCTTCCACTGTTCCCGGCCCCCGGCGGCGGCTCAAGAGCACATAGCGCTGAAACACTTCCTGCTCCATCAAAGCCCGCAGCGCCGGCCGCTGGCGCAGATCCTTTAGGCAAGCACCGTGGGCCGTTGCAATCACGGCCACGCCGGCGTTGATCGCCTCCAAAATGGCCTGTACATCGTCGGCGACGCCGATCTCATCAGTGACCAGCACCCGCGGATTCAAGGAACGGAGCAGCCGCATCATTCCCTCCGATTTGGGGCAACCATCCATCACATCGGTCCGCGTTCCTACATCATGTTGCGGTACGCCGCGATAACAGGCAGCCACCTCGGACCGTTCATCAACCAAACCGACATTCCAACCGGGCCAGTCCGATTCAGGCCGTCCGGAACTGATCTGGCGCACCAGATCACGAAGCATCGTCGTCTTACCGCAGCCCGGCGGCGATAAGATCAACGTAGAAGCCACCCCGGACGCGCCTCCCGTCAAGACGATCGGCATCAAGCCGTCGGCCACACCGGGCAGTTGCCGGGCAATCCGGATATTCAGCGAAGATACCGGATAAATCGTTTTTACCCGCCCCTCCGTCAAGACAACCCTTCCCGCCAAGCCTACTCGATGGCCTCCCGGCAACGTGATGAACCCCTGGCGAAACTCCTCCTCTAACGCGTAGACGGAACAAGCGCTGATCAGATGGACGGTCTGCTGCAACTCATCGGCCGTTACCGGCCGCAGCAGCACATCGCGGTTTCCGCAGACCAGTCCCAGCGGCCGCTCCGCCCGCAACCGGATCTCTTCAACCATGCCCAGCGAGCCTGGTCCCACTTGGCCGACAACAGCCGATGTCCCGGCCATCCACTCCTCCAGCAACAGCCGCAATGAAGGTGCCAAAAAGGATAACAAGCCCAGCGGCCATTCCCAGCCGCTCGCCTTGGTTACAACCTCCAACGTTCGGCCGGTACGCCCGCTTAGCTCCATGGCCCCGCCGCTGGTGCCTGCCTGGCTGCCTGGGCGTTTGCCCACAACCGGCAAGGTACTGTCACGTTCCCGGCCCACGGCCAGCGCCGCATCGACTGCGCCGGCACTGCCGGATTTTTCTTCTTGCGTACGGATCCACCGCATACCTCGTCCCTCCCTTTCTCTAAAAAGGTATGCTCGGTTTCCAACTTTATGCAAAAATGGACAGGGCGAATTGTATCGCCCTGTCCTATATGCCCTTTAAAAGAATAACAGGTTATGGAAATTAAACATCTTCTATGCTAGAATAGGGAATAGAAATACGTTTTGGGAGGGATAAATATCGATAAGGATATGCGTATTCCCAGGAATCACAAAGACATAACGCTACGATCGATGGCCGTAACCTTCCGCGGCGAAATGTTGCAATTTTTCAATCTGGCACTACCGAAAGTGGTGGATGCCTTGCCAGTGCATGTACCACTCATTGACGTAAAGGATCAGACCATGGATGTTGTCTTCGCCTTGGAAGACGACAGTTTGCTACACTTGGAGTTTGAGTCGAGCGAACCTACCATTGCAGATCAAATTCGCTATGGTCACTACGATTTGGAACTCTTTGCGCAGCAGCAGAAGATCATCCGGCGTATCGTTATTTTCGCTGCCGGCATTCAAAAAACTCCGGAACCGTTGAACATTGGAAGCTTAACTACGCATCAGAATGTGATTCACCTGAGCCGTCACTTTGACGGTGCTGATGAGTTGGAGCGAGCGCTGATCAAAATCCAACGTCACGAACCATTGGATGCGCAAGACAAGCTCCGCATCATGCTTCTGCCGATGATGTTTGAAAAACCGCAAGAACGCTCGCAAGCAGCCTGGAAAATCACCGAAGCCTTACAACAGGAGCATTCAGATAACAGTGCCTACCTAATCGGCACCATGGCAGCCGCCAATTTCAGCAATCTATTGAGTCCGGAAAAAGAAAAGATCATGGAGGTGCTACAAATGGCCAACGCTTTTCAAGAACTTTATCGAGAATTTGAGGAAAAAGGCATCGAAAAAGGTTTCAAAAAAGGCATTGAAAAAGGCATTGAAAAAGGTAGAAAAGAAGGCATCGAAGAGGGCCGTGAAAAAGGCCGCGAAGAAGTACGCAAAGAAATTGCCATCACCGCCTTGAATAATAAGTTTGATGTAGAAACCGTTGCAAAACTTAGTCATTTGCCACTTGAGAAAGTCCTCGAGATTAAAAAAGAGCTTGGTCTTTGACGCTTCCCCAGTCTGCTTGCAGGGACCACAAATACGGTACTTCCTATGACAAAAAATCCTCTCCGGTACGCCGGCCTTACAGCCCGCCTCCAGAGAGGATTTTTTACATTATCGCTATTACACCCGCATTACGCCCGCGAAACGTAGTTCCCCGTCCGCGTATCGATGATCAACATTTCACCTTCATTAATGAAGAAAGGCACTTGCACAATCGCGCCCGTCTCCAACTTAGCCGGCTTGCTGCCGCCGGTGGCCGTATCGCCACGCACACCTGGTTCCGTTTCAGCCACAAGCAGTTCCACCGTGTTCGGCAGTTCCACGCCCATCAAATTGCCGTTCCAGGTCAAAATCGAAACATTCATGTTCTCTTTCAAGAACTTGAGTTGTTCTTCGATCTGCGACTTTTGCAGCGTCGTTTGATCAAAAGTCTCGACATCCATGAACGTGTACTCGGAATCACCGTCATTGTAGAGATACTGCATCTGCCGGCGCTCCATCCGCGCTTTGGGAACTTTTTCAGCGGCACGGAAAGTCCGCTCCACCACCGAACCGGACTTGATATTTCTTAACTTGGTACGCACAAAGGCCGCACCTTTGCCAGGCTTTACATGTTGAAACTCGATGACTTGGAAAGCATCGCCGTCCAACTCAATCGTCGTTCCCGGACGAAAATCATTCGATGAAATCATGCCCCGAAAATCTCCCTTCGCTATCACAAAGAATTGTCCACAATGGAAATAGTATATCAATAGTCACCGCGAAACGATAGTCCCTAACCGCAAAAATCATAGAGGATCAGCGAATTTCCATCAATTCTTTGGGAGCTTGCGTCAGGATCATACATCCGCCATCGCGCACGATCACCATATCTTCGATGCGCACACCACCCCAGCCTGGCAGATAAATCCCCGGCTCGACAGTGACGACTTGCCCCGATTCCAGCGTATCCGACGATAACGGCGACAAGCGCGGCGCTTCATGAACGACCAGTCCGACGCCATGACCGGTACCGTGACCAAAGCGCTCCCCATAACCGGCCCGTTCAATCACATCCCGCGCCAGGCGATCAACCGCCTGCCCCGTGACCCCCGCTCGAATCCCAGCCAGCGCCGCCAACTGCGCTTCCAAGACCGTGCTATAGACCCTGCGCTGCTCCGGCGACGCCGACCCCAAGACGACGGTCCGCGTCGTATCGGAGCAGTAACCGTCGAGAACACAGCCGTAATCGAAGGTGACCATGTCGCCTTCCGCTAGCACTTTATTAGAAGCCACACCGTGCGGCAAAGCACCGCGCGCGCCGGAAGCGACAATGAAGTCAAAAGAAATCCCCTGCGCCCCCTGCCGGCGCAAGAAAAACTCTAGCTCTATCGCCACTTCCCGTTCCGTCACCCCGGGACGCAAAAAGCCCAGCAGATAATCAAAGCCGCGATCCGCCAGTTCAACCGCCCGGGCAATGGCCGCTTGCTCCGCTTCATCTTTAATCGCCCGTAGCGCTTCCACGGTACCCACCTTTTCCACCCACTGCACCGCCGGATCAACCGCTTGCTGCCACAACTGCTTTTGCCGTAGCGTCACCACATCGGCTTCCAGCGCCACACGGGACCAGCCCTGCTCGCTGATCAGATCGGCCAGGCATTCCTTCCACGCACCGCGCTGCTCCACCAACTGCCAACCGGCACATTCGGCGCGCACTTGATCCCAGTAACGAAAATCGGTCACCACCAGCGCTTGATCGCGCGTCACCAGCAGTGCTCCGTCCGATCCGGTAAAGCCCGACAAATAGCGGCGGTTCTGCGGCTGCGTAATCAGATAAGCATCAACGCCCTCATCCCACGCCGCCCGCAACCGCTCCAATCGCGATCGCATCATCAACTCGTCTCCTTTAACCAGCCCCGCGCCGCTTCCATGGCCAAGCGATACCCGTCTGCCCCAAAGCCACAGATCTGGCCGATGGCCACCGGTGCCACCATCGATACATGGCGAAAGGCTTCCCGGGCGTGAATGTTCGACATATGCACTTCGATTGTCGGAATCGCCGTCCCGGCCACAGCATCGCGCAGCGCCACCGATGTATGGGTATAGCCGCCGGGATTGATGATCAAGAAATCAACCTCACCCATGGCAGCATGAATCCTGTCGATCAGCGCCCCCTCATGATTGGACTGAAAACAGTCCACCTGCCAGCCCCACGTTTTGCCTTGGGCCACAACGGCCGCTTCAATCTCAGCCAGCGTTGTCGCCCCGTAAACCGCCGGTTCACGCCGCCCCAGAAGATTGAGATTTGGCCCATTGATCAACAGTACCCGTTTTGCCATTACTCGTACCCCGTTCCGATCGCTTCTTTCAAAATACAACAAGGCGATTTAATTCAATATTTTATCTTTTTTATCTTCCTTCTTTACCTTGACCTTTAACTACTGTTGCAGCTTACCCACCGACTAGACCTACCCGCTGATCGCCATCTCCCGGATCCGCACCGTCGGCGCACCCTTACCGCCGAAAAAGGTCAAATCGGCCCCAACACCGTCAATGGCCATCAGCAACTCATGCAAATTCCCAGCAATGGCCGCCCCGCGAAAAGGCCGCGCCAAAACGCCCTTTTCAATGCACAATCCGGCAGCGCCTACCGAAAAATCACCGGAGATCGGATTGGCCGTATGCATCCCCATCACTTCGGTCACATAAATGCCATCCTCCACGTCACCAATCAACGCTTCCGGCGTCAGCGTCCCCGCATCGAGGAAAAAGTTCGTCGTGCCCACTTCCGGCGTGCCTTTAAACGATCCCCGCACCCCATTGCCCGTGGACGCGGTGCGATCCTTGGCCGCCGTATAGGAGTTATAAAGATAGGTCTGCAAGACGCCCTGATCCATCAGCACCGTGCGCGATGTAGGCACCCCTTCGCCGTCAAAAGGTGCCGAAGCGATCCCTTCCGGCAAACGGCCGTCATCGATCAGCGTCACCAGCGGCGAAGCCACCGTCTTAGTTAACTGCCCAGCAAACATCGACTTGCCTTTTTGCACCGCTTCCGCCGTCAACGTCGGCGCCAGCACACCGAGAAATTGCGTCATCACCCGCGGGTCAAACACAACTGGCGCCCGCTTGGCCGCCAGCGGTTTCGCACCCAACATGCGCACCGCATGTTCCGCCGCTTCCCGGCCCACTTTTTGCGGTTGCAAGTCACCAAATCCGCGGCCGTAGGAAAAAGAAAAGCCCGTTTGACTTTCGCCGTTTTCCTCAGCCACCAAGAACAAGTAAGCCCCACAATAAGAGCCGCGATAAGCGACATCGATACCGCGGGAATTGACGATCGACACATGATATTGGGCATCTTGATAAGCGGAACGCTCCGTAATCTTGATCCGCTTATCGGTCGCCTTGGCAATGGCCTCCATCTCCTTGGCCAGGGCGATTTTCGCTTCCACCGCCGTAGCATCAAGGGAACCGTCAAACGTCACCACATCGGGATACTTCTCCACCGGTACCGGCAACGCATGATAGGGATCGGCCGCCGTATAGGTGGCGTTGGCCAGTGCCTGCTCCACCGTCAAAGCCAGCGCCCCTTCCGTCAGATCCGATGTAAAGGCATAGCCCATGCGGCCGTTAGCAAAAACCCGCAGCCCCAAGCCGCGATCCTCCGCTTGTTTCATCGTCTCCACAGCGCCCTGCGCGACTTCAATCGATAACTCCTTGCTGTGCAGCCCATAGGCCTCGGCCATGGCTGCACCTTTTTGTGTAGCCTGCGCCACCATCCGGCGCGCCAGGTCACTCATCACCGTTCCGCTCAACAACGATCAACCTCCCTCATATCCCGGCCGTCTAGCGGCGGCGAATCCGTCCGTAACCACCATCAACATCTTCGTTCCAGGGCATTGCCTCAATCCGCCGAATCTGCGGACCACTCGGTTCAGCAGCACCGGTTCCACCGACGATGAGCGACTTCATCCGCATCGTCGGCTGCGCATCGGCAACGGGCACCCCTTGCCCATCTTTGCCGCAAGTGCCGATGGCAAAGCCCAGATCAGAGCCGACCCGATCCACCACTTTTAACGCTTCCGGTCCGTTACCCGTCAAGGTAGCACCGCGCACGGCATGGGTCACTTCGCCCTTTTCGATCAGGTACCCTTCGGCCACATCAAAGACAAAATCACCGGTCGTCGTGTTGACTTGACCTCCGCCCATCCGCGTGACCAGTAAGCCCCGTGGCGTATCTTTGATGATCGCCGTCGGGTCTTCCTTGCCGGGTGCAATGATCGTATTGGTCATCCGGGGAATCGGCTTGTGCTGGTACGACTCACGCCGACCATTGCCTGTGGATGCCCGTTTTTCTTTGGCTGCGGTAAAGCGATCATACATATAGCCTTTGAGTTCGCCTTCTTCGATCAACACCGTTCGCTGCCCCGGCGTACCTTCATCATCAAAACGCAGCGCCCCGTATTTGCCGGCCAGCGTACCGTCATCGATCACCGTCACTAATGGCGAAGCGACCGATTGCCCCAGCTTGCCGCCGTAGACCGACAAACCTTTTTGCACCAGATCGGCTTCCAGCCCATGACCGCACGCTTCATGAACCATCGTCCCGCCGGCAGAACCAGCCATGACCACCGGCATCTTGCCCGTCGGCGCCGGTTGGGCTGATAAAAGCAACAGCGCCCGGTTCACCGCCGCCTGCGCCACCGCTTCCGGCTCTTTTTCACGAAACAGTTCGAAGCCGACGGTCCCACCGAGCGACTCGTAGCCCGTTTGAATCCCGCTGTCACCGGCGGCCACCGCATGAACAACAAAGCGGGAACGGACCCGCTCATCTTCCATATACACACCTTCGGAGTTGGCCACGGTCACCGCTTGCACCACATCGGCATACATCACCGACACTTGTTTGATCCGTTCATCCATCGACCGCGCCTGCTGGTTTGCCCGCAGTACATGGGCCACCTTATCATCGACCGTCACTTGATCCGGCGGCAATTCCACCGTTAAGTCCACCGGCGAAAGAGCCGGCCGCAGATCAACCACTTGCCCCTGCGCTCCGCCTTGCGCCGCATGGCTGGCCACCTGCGCTGCCTGGGTCAGTCCTTCTACCGTCAAGTCATTCGTGTAAGCATAGGCCGTCGCTTCACCGGCGATAACGCGAATACCTGCGCCTACATCGACACCGGAACTAAGCCGTTCGATCTTATCATCTTCACAGCCAATCCCTTGCGATACCTTTTTCTCAACAAAAATATCGGCAAAATCGCCGCCATGCTGCATAGCCACTTGCAATACGTTCTGCAATGCTTCTTTACCGGGCCGATCCAACCACTCCATCTCTGGTCCACCATCCCTTTTACCAATCTCCCGCCCAAGCGGTCCCATCAGCGAAAAATGATTAGCCTGACTCGCATAGAATTCCCGCTCTTCAGGAATCAAGTCAGAACGACGCTAGATACCACGCGTCATTACCCGTGTGATCAATTCGACAGATGGATAGCGCTTCCTGCCAGCTTCATTGCCTTTTACAGCGATCTCTACCAGCAGTTCGCCCCCGTCTCCTTGGCCCACTGTGCGAAAAGCCAACTTATCGATGCCAGAGGCCAACGGTTTTTCGTCCGCTCCCACCCTGCGCCGCACCACCCCGTCGGTGCCCAGACGATAGGCGACGGAGACCCAGGCCGGCGCCACCGGTTTACCGTTAGCATCCAGGGGATAGGTCACCAAAGACAGGCACGATAACTGTCCCGGTACAGTGAGATCGACTTGCTTGGCCCCGCGCAGATCCGCCGCCAGCCAATGCAATACCCAACGGGCGCCGTAGACCACTTCATATTGATGCGTTTGCCCCCGCCACGCTACCTGACTGTTGGTCACCAAGGGCCAGGCCAATGCCAGCACCGTACTCACTAACAGCACCACCAACACCACTTCAATGAGCGTAAAGCCGTTACGTCCGTCTGCACTTTTCCCCGTGTATCTGACCATATGTATCCCATCCTGCCTACTACCTGTACAGCCACTCTTTATAGCTCCTCTTTATAGCTCCTGATCACTGCGCGGCGCTTGCCGGTCGATTCGCACACGACCGCTTCGCGAAATCACCACATACCGTGAGCGCCCACGACCGTCCGTCAGCGTCACCGTTCCGCCCATACCGGGCAGGCGAGCCCGACCGTCTTCGGTAAAGATAAAACGATCCTGCCAGAGCGTCCCGGCATTAAAGGTCGTCTGGGCAATTTTAATGCCATTTTCTAATACCGTCTGGCGTAACGTCTGATTGACTCGCAGCACGGAATAGTTGGCCGTATTACGCCGAAAAATCAGCGTATAGGAAGCACGTTGGGCCACCGCCTGATCACGAGCCCATAAAAAATCAGCTTGCACCTGCCGCGCTGCCAGCATCAATCGTTGCTCCCGGAACCATTCATAGTACGTAGGAAAAACCGTCCCCGCCAGTAACCCGATAATTGAGACCACGACCATCACTTCCGGCAGGGAAAAACCCCGCTCCCATCGCCCCAAGCCATGCACCTCCTGGATTCATCGGCTCACGCTGGTTGATCAACCGTACTTTGCTCCCCTCCGTTGTCGTATGGACTACCATATCGCGGGCGACGGCCAACCACGCTTGATCTTTGCGAGCCTCCACGATGATGACCCACCCCGGCTGCAATAAGCTCGATGTTACCGTCCATGTAAGGGAGATTCCTTCGATCGGCAGGGCTTGTGCTTGCAGCGTATTCAAAAGCGCCTGAAGCGCTGTCTTATTCCAATCGGTCAGATCTTGTCCTGCCGCCGCTTCGCGATTCAAAATCGCCAGCGCCGCCTCCAATCCCGCTTCTGCAGCATACTGCATTTGCTTGGTTTTTTCGTCGTCACGCAGGCCCATCCGCATGGCCGAACTCATCAACACCACACCGGCCATGGCCACCATCATGACTGCAATTAACACCATCAGATGAAGCAGCACCATACCCGTCTGCCTTTTGTCTTTCATCCTAACCAGTTCTCCCTCCCCCCACTCACACTCTCTCTCACTCTCTCACTCTCTCACTCTCTCACTCTCTCACTCTCTCACTCTCTCACTCTCCCTCTCTCCCTCTCTCCCTCATCTTACCCTCGTGGTGTAACCCATGTCGTCAACCGACAAGGTCGTCCGCCGGGGCTTGCTACCACGGCTGTCACCGCCCAAAGCCGCCCCATCGTACCGCCGAACAGCGCTTCCACCTGGACCTCACCGTTGAATCCTTCCGGTATCGTCATTCCCAGCGGCAATCCCGGCACAGCATGGCGCTCATCACGATGGATTTCAGCTACCTTAGATTCCAAAAGCGCCGCTGCCACGAACAGCGCTTTCGCTTCTTTCCCCGTCTTTCGGGTCATCTGCTCACTATTTAACAGTGCCGAAAAAAAAGGCCCTGCGATGATCAATAACATCAGCAGGGCCGCCATGACTTCCAGCAACGTCATCCCTCGTGAATGAATTGCTTTTCCGTCCTTATGTTGCAATCCAGGCCCAGCCTGATTGACCTCCTTGTCCACTCTGTATCCGCTCCCTTTTTATGATCCTTTTCATCTTCCATAAATGATCCGCTTATGCCCCGCTTTTCATCGGCCAACTTTCAACGGCCAACCGCTTGGTCATACGTTGACTTTGGCCAACAACAACTGCATGCCAACTTCGTCGCTGACCGACTTCGTGACGGTAGCACTGCCTAACTCGTCGTAGATCTTATTGACCACCTCTGCAGGTACCTTATCGATTTCCAATATGTATTTGGTTTCCGTATTGGGTGCCGTCCCTGTGGTGATTTTTTTGATTTCAAAACTCACGTTCTCCCAAGGACTGGTAGGCCAGCGCTCCAAATAGGGGCCGCTCCAAGTGGCCGGAGAAGTTGCGGGCTTTCCAACCAAACCGGTTCCGTCTGCCGACTCAGCCGGCCAAGAACCAACATCAGTGTAGTAGTTAAGCACCGCACTTTTCACAGCACGGTAATCAGACAGCAGCGTCGCCACCTTCCCCTTGTCCACAGCACTGAAGGCACTGGGCACGATCATGGCGGCCAAAACACCGATGACAGCCACGACAATTAAAATTTCAATCAGCGAAAACCCTTCTTGACCCTTTTTTGACTTTTTACGCAAAGCACTCATCCCTTCTTCATTTTTGTTTTTGCTTTCTGTCACCTCATTCTGCTGTACCCCATTCTGCCTCCCCACTTAGCTCTACCCCATTTCGCTCCTCATTCCACCTCCCCATTCTACTCCCCATTGTTGTTCCCATGCTCTCACCGTCCATTCGGCCAAAGCATACCCTTCTCATCCCCCCCGCCATCACTCCGCCATCGTCCCCATCAGTTCGAATATGGGCAGCAACACCGAGAACACCAAAAAAAGCACGACCATGCTGATCACCATCAATAACAGCGGTTCCGCCATCGCCCCGATGCGCTGTGCCGTCGCCCCCACCTCCTTGTCATAGTAATCACCGACACGCATCAACATCGTATCCAGTGCCCCCGATTCCTCGCCAATGCTGATCATCTCCACGACCATCGATGGAAAAAGCCCTGAATTGCGAAGCGGTGCCGCCATCCCCCAGCCGCGCTGCACATCTTGCCCCACTTCCACCAAGCCTGTTCGTATAACCTCATTGCTCACACCGCGCGTACTTAGTTCCAGCGATGGCAGAAGCGGTACCCCGCAGCGCAGCAAAAGCCCCATAGTCCGGCAAAACTGCGCCGCCGTCAGTTTACGCAGGATCACACCGGCCACCGGCAACTGCAGCAGCAATTGATCCCAAAATCGCCCGATTCTTGCCGGCCCTACATACCGGTAACCAACGCCGGCCAAAACAAGACCAAACAAAAGCACTGGTACACCGTAAGCTTCCACCCCTTCCGCCAGCGCCATGGCGCCGCGCGTCACTGCCGGCAATTCCACACCCAATCCCTTAAGAATTCCGGCAAAAGACGGCAAGACAACAACCAACGTAAAAACAAAAACAACCGCAGAAGCCGCCAACACAAGACCGGGATAGATCAGAGCAGTGGTAAACTTTTTGATGATTTCCTCTTCTTTTTGCAGATGTTCGGCCAGACGGGCCAGCACCTGATCCAAGACACCGCCCAATTCACCGGCTTCCACCATGTGAATCATCAACGCCGGGAAAATCCGCGGATATTCAGCCAACGCATCACGCAGGCTTACACCTCCTTCCAAGCGATGGGCTACCTGAGCCAGCACCTCACGTAAGACCGATCCGTTGACTTGCTCACTGATGATCCGCAAAGCCTGAAAAAGCGCTACGCCCGCTGCCAACAACGTTGCTAACTGCTCACAAAAATGCGCCAGTTCCACAGACGTAACCCTTTGCCTTCGCCGCAAGCGACGCAGCACCGTTCCCGGTGAAAGCTTCTTCCCTTCGTTGCGCCCTTTTTCACGCCCCTCTTCGCGGTCCCCTTCGTGCCCCTCTTCACAGCCCTCTTCACAGCCCTCTTCGCGCTCTTCTTCCAGCGCAATCACCCAGATCTGCTGTTCTGCTAGCGCTAGGACGGCCGCGCGCGTTGATTCTTCATCAATCGACCCCACTTGCAGTGCACCGGCCCGGTTACGACCGCGATAACGAAAACGCACCCACACTCCCTCCATCAATCATGCTGCTACCCTTAGCCCCCTAACTCCCCGCCGCAAACCGGTTTTGCCCGGCCACCTCACTGCCGACGAACCGGTTTTGCCCGGCCACCTCACCGCCGGCGAACTGGTTTTGTCCGGCCGCCTCACCACCGGCGAACCGCTCATGGCCCATCAGCTTTGTTTCCCCATCTTTGATCTGCCACTCCGTCTCCTCACAGAAAACGACCCGCATGATCTCCTGAAGCGTCGTCCAGCCTTCCCGCACTTTTCGCAGGCCGTCTTCATAAAGCGTCACCATACCATCCCTACGGGCTTGTTGAAAAAGCTGATACATATCGGCATGCTCGGCGATCATCCGCCGCATTTTGCCATTGATCGCCACGACCTCCGTCACCGCGACCCGTCCTAGATAGCCCCGTTCACGGCACAGCGCACAGCCCGCACCACGATAAAGGCGGATTTCTTCTTCCGGCGAGACACCCAATAGCAAGCGATCCACTTCCAAAGGCGCCGGACAATAAGCCATTTTGCAATGCGGACAAATCTGGCGCACCAAACGCTGACTCACCACACCAACCAGCGCCGAAGCCAGCAAGTACAGCGGAATGCCCATATCACCCAAGCGCCCAATCGCACCCAGCGCATCATTCGTATGCAACGTAGAAAAAACCAAATGCCCCGTCGTCGCTGCCCGCACGGCAATCTCAGCCGTCTCCGCATCACGGATCTCACCGACCATGATGATATCCGGATCTTGCCGCACCAGCGAGCGCAGCCCATTGGCAAAAGTCAGCCCCGCCTTAGGATTGATCTGCATTTGCGTGATGCCTTCCAACACATACTCAATGGGATCTTCAATCGTGACGACATTTTTCTCCGGTCCCTGCACTGCCTGCATCGTGGCATAGAGCGTTGTCGATTTGCCCGATCCCGTCGGCCCCGTAATCAACACCAAGCCATGAGGCTGCCGGATCATCGACGAATACACCTCGAGCGAACGCTCCGTAAAACCCAAGCCGTCCAGAGAAAAGCGGGCACAATCCTTATCCAAGATGCGGCAAACCGCTTTCTCTCCGAACAACGCCGGCATGGTGGCGACCCGCACATCCATCGTGCAATTCCCCCGTTTGAGAAAAAATCGCCCGTCCTGAGGTAACCGTTTTTCGGCAATGTCCATTTTCCCCAGCACTTTCAACCGTGACATCAAAGGACCATGGGATTCCAAAGGCAGCGTCGCCACTTCATGCATCAACCCGTCAATGCGCAAACGCACCCGCACACTTTTTTCCAGTGCTTCGATATGAACATCACTGGCCCGCTCCTGCAGCGCTTGCAGAAAAATCGCTACCATCATCCGCGATACCGGTGCATCCTGCGCTCCGCTCGGGCGATCCAGTTCCAGCACCGTCATCATCTGCCCCGCCTTGCTACGCTGAGGCGATCCGTACATCAACTGCGCTTCCCGCACATGAGCATCTTGGTCTTGCTGAGAAATGAACATCGCAACGCCGCCTTTCCCCTAAAAAATAACACAAAAAGCTTTCCCATCCATTTTGATGAGAAAGCTTTTCGACAAAGAAGAGGCTTTTCCTCTTTCGTTTAGTAAAAAATTTGAAAAAACCCTTTGATTAACCTTAAGAGGACTTTTCCTGCAACTCCATGATCACATCGATGGCATTTTCCAGCGGAATCTGACGGGAAAGCACACAATCACCGATGGCCCGCACCAAGACAAAAAGCACGTTACCGTGGGCCACTTTCTTATCGAGTTGCAGCGCCCCTGACCACGCTGACCGTGCAAAACATGGAAAACTAACAGGCAGGCCGGCCGCCGTCAATAACAAGGTCACCCGCTCCGTCACCGCCCGGTTTAGGCCCAGCACTGTCTCCGCCAAGCGACAGGCCGCCACCAACCCGATCGCCACCGCTTCACCGTGCTTGTACCGCCGGTACTCCGTTAAGGCCTCCACCGCATGGCCAAAGGTATGGCCCAAGTTCAGTAACGCCCGCAAACCTCGTTCCCGCTCATCAGCACCGACCACACGAGCCTTGACGGCGCAGCACCGTGCCACCACCGTAGCCACTACCGCCGGATCAAGGGCCAACAGCTTTTCCTGATCCCTCTCCAACAGCTGAAACAACTCCGCATCACCAAGCATCGCCGTTTTGACGACCTCGGCATACCCTGCCGCTACTTCACGCTTCGGCAACGTGGACAAGGTATCGGTATCAATAAACACAGCCTGCGGTTGATAAAAAGCACCGATCAAATTCTTGCCGGCCTGATGGTTAACGGCCGTCTTGCCGCCTACACTGGAATCGACTTGGGCCAGCAACGTGGTCGGCACTTGCACAAACCCCGTGCCGCGCATATAGGTAGCCGCAAAAAAACCGGCCACATCACCGACGATTCCACCGCCCAAAGCCAACACTGTTGCCGACCGCTCCAGGCGCATGGCGATGGCCCGGTCATAGAGCATCGACAACGTAGCTAAGTTTTTATGTTCTTCCCCATCGGCGATCGCTACCGTTTCCACAGCCAACCCAGCGGCCTTGATGGAGGAGCGCAGCGCCTCACCCCAGCGGCTGTTGACAGCTTCGTTCGTGACGATCAGGACCTGCGGCGCCCCTGGTTGCCGGGCTAACCAAGTCCCCACCTCGGCCAGCACACCGGAGCCGATACGAATCGGATAGGAGCGTTCGCCCAAGTCGACGATGACCTCATGAACAGACCCCAACTACTTCAGCCTCCCTTTTCTACCGCCAGTGTTTGGCAGATCAGCCATCGTTCGCCCCGTTCGGCTTCGCGCCGGCGCAGATAGTCGACTAATTGATCGACAATTTCCCGTACTGTCTTGTCCGATGTGTCGATGGTCACATCGGCCGACTGATAATAGGGCATCCGGCGTTCCATCATGGCCGCAATCTCCTCGACAGTGATTGACTGATTGATCAGCGGGCGATGGGTCCGGTGGGCGACACGCTGCCAGACCACGTCCGGACGAGCCGTCAACGCAATGATCAAACCCTGCTCACGAAGGACCGTCAAATTATCGGGATTGAGGACGATTCCGCCACCGGTGGCGACCACCTGACCGCGCAACGCACCAAGCGTCTTGGCCATTTCATGCTCTTCGGCTCGGAACCGCGCTTCACCATGATGCGTAAAAATCTCAACAATCGACATGCCCGTAACCCGTTCAATCTCCTGATCCGTATCAAGATAGCGAAAACCAAGACGTGCCGCCAAGCGTCGCCCTACGGAGGACTTGCCGGTTCCCATAAAGCCGATCAAAACCACATTGCCCGACGAACATTCCTGCTGTTTTTGAAGTTCCGGCTGCTCTTGCATATCCGGTCGCTCTTGTGTGTCCAGTTGCTCTTGTACGCCCGGTTGCTCTTGTATGTCCAGCCGCTCTTGTATATCCGGTCGCTCTTGTATGTTCAGCCGCTCTTGCATGGCGGAACCTTCTTTCCTAAAAATCCACCGAAGCTTGTCGCAGCGCGGCAACACGTGCTTGTACTTGCGCCATCTGGTCACCGCCGGTAGTTTCCAGCAATACCTGGGCCACCGTCCAGGCCAGCACCGCTTCCGCGACAACAGCCGCCGCCGGCACAGCACAAACATCGGACCGTTCCACCGAAGCCGACTGCACTTCCCGGGAGCCAATATGGACCGTCTTTAAAGGAGTATAAAGCGTCGGAATCGGCTTCATGGCAATCCGCACCACCAGCGTTTCGCCGTTGCTGATCCCGCCTTCCATGCCGCCCGCCCGATTCGTGCAGTGTCCGTAGCCATAAACCGGATCATAGATAATCTCATCATGAACCAGCGAACCGGGCCGCACCGCTGCTGAAAAGCCCAAGCCGACTTCCACACCCTTGATCGCTTGGATCGACATCATCGCGCCGGCGATTCGGCTGTCTAAGCGGCGATCGGCTTGCACATGACTGCCTAGACCCATCGGCACACCGGTAACGGCCAGTTCGATCACGCCGCCGAGACTGTCACCGGCAGCTTTGGCTTGATCAATACGGGCCACCATCGCTGCACCCAGCGCCGGATCAGCACAGCGTACCGGTGAATGTTCCGCCTGCGCCGCCAACGCTTGCCAGGCCGCCGGCGAACGCAGCGCTGCCGCCTGGTCACGATCAACATCGCCCACATCACCGATGGCCAGCACATGGGAAACTACATCTATACCCAAAGCCTGAAGCAGCGCCCGTCCCACCGTGCCGGCGGCCACACGCACTGCCGTTTCCCGGGCACTGGAACGCTCCAGAATGTTGCGCATGTCCCGGTGACCATATTTCACGGCTCCCGGCAAATCAGCATGACCGGGACGGGGCCGTTCCACGCGGCGCTCATCAAGGGCCGCTTCCGTACCGGCGGCCATCACGGTGGACCAGTTGGCCCAATCGCGATTATACACTTGCAGCGTAATCGGACTGCCCAGCGTCAAACCGCCGCGCACACCGGACTGGATCACCGCCTGGTCCTGCTCAATCGCCATGCGACCGCCCCGCCCATGACCCTTTTGTCGCCGCGCCAGTTGCGCATCAATTTGCTCCACTTCCAGCGGTACTCCCGCCGGCATCCCATCGACAATCGCTGTCAGGGCCGGTCCATGGGACTCTCCAGCTGTTAGCATTCGTAATCCTGCCATCCTGCTCGCCTCTCTCTTCTATACGCATCAACTTTCGACTGCCTACCGTCAAAACGGCAACGCCCGCTGCATCACATCGACCGGTGCCGGACAGCCGGTCCATCGCTCCCAAGCGGCTACCCCCTGATACAACAGCATAGCCAGTCCGTTTTGCCCCCGACAACCCATTGCTCGACCGGCTGCCAGCAACACCGTCTCCCGCGGTTGGTAAACCAGATCAGCCACAAACAAGCCCGGACAAAGCCATAACGCCGGATCGATCGGATAGGGTGTTTGGAGGCCCTGCGTACTCATCCCTAACGATGTAGCGTTGATCACGATGGCCGCTTCAGCCGCAGCCGCTCGCAAGGCTGCCGGGTCCCAATTGATCACTTGCATATCGAGCTTGTCTGTGCAAGCTGCCTGCAGTTCGGCCATCAACCCTTCAGCCGCTTCCCGGGAGCGATTGACGATCGTCAATTGCCGCACACCCTCGTCGATCAGGGCGAAGGCTACCGCCCGCGCCCCACCACCGGCACCAAGCAAAAGGATGGAACGGCCGGCCACATCAATCCCGTCCGCCTGCAATCCACGAATAAAACCATCACTGTCCGTGTTATAACCGGTTGCCCGTCCTGCCTCATCAAAGACGATCGTATTGACCGCCCCAATCCGGGCAGCCCGCTCATCAATTTGATCGAGAACATCCAGCACCGCCCGCTTGTGCGGCACCGTCACATTGGCTCCCCGGAATCCCAGCGCTGCCAATCCCCGTACCGCCTCACCAAGCCGATCCGCTTCCACCCGGTATGCACCGTAAGCCCAATTCAGCCCTGCCGCTTGAAAGGCCGCATTATGCATAGCCGGCGAAAAGGAATGGCCTACCGGGTTCCCGAGCAATGCTACCCACGCCGTATGGCCGTCAATGGCCGAACCTGATTTGATCATCCTTTGCGCTCCTACCTTTCTTCCATCCTACTTTACAGATCAAGAAAAGAGGATCAGCGCGATGCCGATCCTCCCTCTTGATTACGGCGAAACAACCGCTTACGCAAGCGTAGCGGACGGCGCTCACGAAGCACCCAACCTTCCAGCCGCCGGACCAGCCGCGTACCGAGAAACTCTTTGCGGCTGATCGGATTGACCAAAATCGTATGCATCCGCAGACGATTGCCACCAAGCACATCAGTAAAGACTTGATCGCCGATGACGGCCGTCGTCTCCGGCGTCGTCCCCATCAGATGCATAGCCCGCAAAAAACCTTTGCGCCGCGGTTTGCGCGCTCCGGAAATATAGGGCACTTGACAGCCTACGGCAAAAGGCTTGACCCGCTTTTCCTTATTGTTCGAGACAATACAGACCTTGATCCCCCGCGACTGCAAGACCGCCAGCCACGACGCAATCTTCGGACACAAGGCGTGCTGATTCCACTCGGTCAGCGTATTATCCAGATCCAGAATCACACCGTTGACACCGTGGGCCAACAAGGCCTCCACATCCACTTGCGGCACCGCATCAACGCGCTGCGCCGGTCTCAACATTCTCAGGGACAACTTCATGCACTCATCGCCACCTTACGTACGGCTGCCCGGCTTGATTGCCGGCGTTCCTTCCGCACAAAGCGGACAAACTTCCGGTTCCCACGAAACCACTTCCATCGTCATGGCCGCCCAAAAAGGCACTCCAAAATCCACCGTTCCATTCGAGCGGTCGACCAGAGATACAACCCCTTGCAGCACCCCGCCGGCTTGCTTGACCACTTCGATCACTTCCCGGACCGAACCGCCCGTGGTGACCACATCCTCGCAAACCAGCACCTTTTCACCGGGCTGAATCGCAAAACTGCGACGCAGCGTCATCGCACCGTTTTCCCGTTCCGCAAACAAAGAGCGCACCCCTAATGCGCGGCCCACTTCAAAAGCCACCAAGATCCCGCCCATGGCCGGACCGATGACCACATCAGGCACCCCAACAGCGCTACGCACTTTTTCCGCCAAGTGCGCAGCCAGCACTTCCGTATACTGCGGATACTGCAGCACTTGCGCACACTGCACATAGCGGTTGCTGTGCCGCCCGGAAGTCAAGCGAAAATGCCCCTCCAGCAAAGCATTGCTTTTGCGAAAAATCTCCAAGATTTGTGACTGTTCCATCGTGGCTCCCTCTTTCTACGATTCTTATCATGTTATTACTTTATTCGCGTTCCGCCAAGCCCGCTTCCATTTCTTCCACAATGCGCTGCGCCGCCTCCGCCCGGTTCGCCGCCGCCGTGATCGGCCGGCCGACGACCAGATAATCGGCGCCGATACGCATCGCTTCCCGCGGCGTCATGACCCGCGCCTGATCATCACCGGATGCCCAGGTCGGCCGCACCCCCGGCGTCACAATGGCCAAACCACGACCACAGGCCGAACGAATCGGTGCAATTTCCATCGGCGAAGCAACAACCCCCGTAACGCCGGCTTGCTTAGCCAACTTGGCCAAACGCACCACATTCTCCTGCACCGTGCCATCCATACCCACTTCATCTTGCAAGACCGCACCCGAGATCGAGGTGAGCACCGTCACCGCCAAGATCACCGGCATTTCGCGGTTCCCTCTTATCGGTTCCGCCCAAGGCCTCGCTTGCGGATCCGGCACACCCCATACCCCGTCGCGGGCACCGGACACAGCTTTACGCATCATGGCCTGTCCACCACTGGCATGAATCGTAAACATGGCCACACCCTTTTGCGCCACCACCGTCGCCGCTTTGCCCACCGTATTGGGGATATCATGAAATTTCAGATCTAAAAAAACCGGGTAGCCCAACGCCTGGATCTGTTCCGTAATCGCGAAACCTACGCGATTATGTAACTGCATCCCTACCTTGAACAAACCACACCAGTCACCGACCTCGCGTACGATCTGGAGCGCCTCTTCCGACGAATCCACATCGAGCGCCACAATTAACCGATCTTTCGCTTTCAACACAAACTGCCTCCCTTGCTTCACGACGCTCACCGCAACGGTCGTCACCAGCATATTCTTCCCCGTTTTCTTCGCCTTGGACCAGGAAATCTCCTTTTTTTCCCCCATACCTTCCCGTGAATTCCCGTTATCAAGCATCAAAAACCCAAAAAAAGACCGCCTCTGCCTTTTGAGCAGAGACAGTCTTCGTTACACCTTGCCTTTTCGTAACAGCGGTACCACCAGCAACGCCAAAAACATCGGCAAGGCCGACGCAAAAAACGTATCGGCTACGGCCCGTGATAGGGCTTCCTTGGCCATCATCATCGACAGAACATAGCCGGCTCCACCGGACGAGTTAAAACCGTCGCCGCCCAGCATCACCAAGCCACCCGATAACATATTCAGCGCTTGCTGCGCCACGTCGCTGCCTACGGTAAGACTTTCAGCAATCCGCACATTGTGAAACGCTTGCCGGTCCGTCAGCATCGTCGTAAACAAAGCAATGCCCATCGTTCCAAAGACGTTCCGCGTCACGTTCCCTAGGGCCGAAGCGCGCCCCGTCATCGCCGGCGCCACTGCATTCATCCCGGCCGTCGTCAGCGGCATCAAACAAAGTCCCAGTCCCAGGCCCCGGAGAATCAACACTTCATCGAGCCAAGAAAAAGGCGTATCCGTAGTCAACAGATGCAGTTCATAAGTCGTGATGCCGACCAAACCTAATCCCACCAACCCCAGTGGCACCACACCGATTTTGTCAAAAAGCTTCCCGCTGATCGGCATGGCCAGCGCCATGGCGATCGATTGCGGCATCAGCAAGTTTCCGGCAGCGAGCGGCGTCAAGCCCTGTACATTTTGTAAGTAAAGGGGCAATAAAAACATCCCGCCGTACAAACCGACCATAACAAAGCTTGACGACAGGGTGCTTAATAAAAACACCGGATTGGTAAACAGCGTAAGCTCTAACAAGGGCCGCTCCGTCCCCGTTTCCACCCAAATCAGTAACAGCAAACTGCAAAAGGCCACAAACAACAAAGATACGATGAAAAAAGACGTCCATCCCTCGGCCTGCCCTCGACTCAGTGCCCAAAGCAAACTGCCAAAGAAGGTGACTGAAAGCACCAATCCCCCCAGATCCCAGCGCAATTCCCGATTGGACGGTGTCTCCTGAATCAAGATCCAGGAAAAAAAGATAGCCCCCAAGCCGATCGGTACACCGATAAAAAACAGCAGCCGCCAATCGATTTCCACCAGGTATCCGCCCAACGTCGGGCCAATGGCCGGCGCCGCCATCGAAGCGACCCCCCAGAGCCCGACGGCCGTGCCCACCTCCGCACGGGGAATCACCCGATAGATGATCACCATCGATACGGGCATCACGATTCCGCCACCGATCCCTTGCAGCACGCGAAAGACAATCAAACTCGTATCGTTCCAAGCAACTCCGCAGAGGAAGGAACCGAGTGTAAACAACGTAAGCGCCCCGACAAAGACCTTTTTATAGCCGTAGCGATCGCCGAGAAACGCACTGGGCGGTACCACCAGCGCTGAAGCCAGCATGTATCCCGTTAAGACCCATTGGATTTTCTCCGTCGTTGACCCGAACACAGCAGTCAACTTCGGCAGGGCCACATTGATCAAGCTGTTGTTCAAGACCGTTACAAAGGTGCCCATCACGATGACGGCTAACACCAGCCACTTCGATGTTGCTTCCGTAGACCCGTCAGTCATCATTTCCCCCTATTCTGCCCGTACGAGCGCATTCTCCGTCAGCAACGGAGTGGGCTTCGCCACAATCACGTCACCAAAACGCAAACCTTCCGTGACGGTGACAAATTCTCCATCCCGCTCGGTCACTTGCACGGCTCGCTGATGCACTCGATCGCCGTCGACCATAAATACAGTCGCACCGCTTTCACCGGTCAGCACGGCCGCCTTGGGCACAACCGGTTTATCTCCGCTACCCGCAGCTACCTGCACCTTGGCTTGCATGCCGGCCCGCCAAGCGCCATCGCGATTGTCCACTTTGATCTTCACCGGGAATTCCATCGAGTTGGCCGATGCCATGGGGGAAACAAACTCGACCGTTCCTGTCCGTTGCCCATTGGCAACGTGCACAACTACCGGTGCACCGAGAATGATCTCGCCGATCCGTTCTTGCGGAACACTACACTCGATCTTGACATCTTGCATCGCCACGACGCTCAGCAAGGTGGCACCTGACGTGGCCATTTCACCGGGATGAATGGAGCGGGCCGCCACCATGCCATCGACCGGGGCAACGATGACACTGTTATCCAACTGCGCTTGGGCTTGCTCAATGGCTGCCTGCTGTTTGAGCACTTCCGCCTGCAACGCAGCCACCGTGTGCACCGTCGCTCCCGCCCGGGCCATATCCAGTTGGGCGACAGCTTGGTCAAGAGCAGCTTTGGCACTGTCCCGCTCCAACGCCGCATTGTCCAGATCGGCTTGGGGGAGAGCACCGCCATCAAAAAGCCCTTTTTTGCGATCATAATTGCGTGACGCCACATCCCAAGCCGCCCGCGACTTAGCTACGACACTTTCCAAGCGGCGAAGTTCCTCTTCACGCGTACCAGCTTGGGCATCCGCCAGTTTGGCCTGGGCCGCCTGCAACGATGCCTGCGCTTGATGCAACCCGGCCTGGGCTTCGGACGACTCCAAGCGCACCAGCGGATCGCCTCTATGTACCATCGCGCCTTCTTCCACCGTCACCTCGGCGACACGGCCGGTCGTCTTGGCAACAACCTTGATCTCTTGCCAGGGCATCACGCGCCCCGTCAGTTGCAGCCCATTGCCGGCACTGTCACCGACCCGCAACACTTTTACCGTTATGGGACTATTCGCCCCAAGATCACTGGGCCCGGTGCAGCCGGCTGTCAACAATAAAAGCATCGCCAGCGACGCTATGACCGAGCGACCGATGGGATGGGCAGGCTTTTTGTCGATTCCGGCGAGCACTGTCCGTCCAAGATGGTTACCGCGATGGTTACCAAGATGTCTACCGAGAAATTGATCATTCCCTGCCATCATTACCGACTACCTTTCACATGAATCTTCAATACCACGTTCATTCCCGGCGCCAACGGCAGCCCCTGATGATCATCGATAGATAACTTGATCGGGAGCCGCTGCGTCACCTTGGTAAAGTTACCGCTTGTATTCACCGGAGGCAACAACACAAAGGTGGAATTAGTCGCTTTGCCGATCTCCTTGATCCGGCCGGAAAAATGAACACCGGGAAAAGAATCGATCGTAAATTCCGCCCATTGTCCGATCTGCAGCCGGCTGATTTCCGTTTCTTCAATGTTCGCCGACACATACAGCTTTTGATCATCGACGATCATCGCTACCGGTTGGCCCGTAGATACAACTTCCCCTTCCCGTGCCAGCTTCTTGATGACCACACCTGCCACCGGCGCACGCAACAATGCGTGATCGAGCGTTCCCGTCGATAGATTGGTCGTATCCTGCTGACCCAGCACCTGATCGGCCACCACCCGTTCACCCTCATCTACAGGCAACGATAAAATCTTACCGGTCACTCGGGGCATGGCGCGATACACATCACCGGCCAGGCGCGCATCTTCGGTTTTCACATAATAAGCACCTTGATACCAAAACCAACTGCCCAGCGCAACTGCACCAAGCACCATCATCGTGATAATCCCGTACAGCGTCTGCTTCCGACTCAAGGGCGATTTGCTACCTGTTGTCGGTGTTTTTACCGTTGCCGGGTTCGATTCGCTTGCCGGCTTATGTTCCGCTGTTGGCTTTTGTCCCGCAATTGGGTTTTGTCCCGCTGCCGACTCCTGACCACTCATCGGTTTTTGTGTCATACCCCTTCTCCGTCCTTTTTCTCCAGCTTGTCAATTAACATGGTCATTGTTTTCGCTACTTGGGCTCTTTCATCAGCACTCAAATCAGCAAAAATCTGCACATAAAATTGGTCCTGCATCATCCGTACCTGCCGGATCAGTCCATCCAACTTTTCTTCGCGATGCAGCCAGACGACCCGTCGATCACTATCATCACGAATACGTTTGACATAGCCTTCACGCTCCAGCCGATCGACGATCCCCGTTGTCGTGGAACAGGACAAACCAATGGCTTGACTGATCTGGCTCATCGTCTTGGGCTCCTCATAGATCTCACGAATCACCATTCCCTGCGGCACCGTCAATCCTAACTTTGCCGCTTGTCGCGACGCCAAGTTATTCAAGATCTTGCTCAACTTGCGTATCTGGTTGCTAAGAGCGATCTCTGAAATCGCCATGGCCAACCTCCTTTTATTTAGGACACGAAATATTTCGACAGAAAATATCTCGTCAAAAAACAGACCATAACGAACCAGCGTCACGGTCACCAGTTCATTATAGTCAACGTGTGCTCGAAAAACAATCCTTTCAAAGGACCTGGCTCGCCGTATTCACCGTCTGGCAGCGTTAGAAAAAAATAACCCCGGCTCACCACTGGTAAGTCGAGGTTCTCATTCAGTTCTCTTTGCTCTCATTCACGCACATTTCCTTCATGAGCTTGCCGACTGCCCGCTTTTCGATCCGGCTGACATAGGACCGGGAGATCCCCAGATTGCGCGCGATTTCCCGCTGCGTTTGCCGGCAACCGCTCAATAACCCAAAGCGCAGTTCCACGACATAGCGCTCCCGTTTGCTCAACTTTTTTAACCGCTCCAATACCCGGGCCTGCTCCAAAGCATTTTCCACCACATCGGCCACGGAGTCTGGCTCCGTTCCCAAAATATCAATCAGCGTAATTTCATTGCCTTCCTTATCAACACCGATCGGATCATAAAGCGACACTTCACCACGACACTTCTTCATCGCCCGCAGGTGCATTAAGATCTCATTTTCAATACAGCGTGCTGCATAAGTGGCCAGTTTTGTTCCTTTGCCGGCATCAAAGGTATTGATCGCTTTGATCAGGCCGATGGTGCCGATGGATATGAGGTCATCATTGTTCTCGCCGGTGCCGTCAAACTTCTTGACCAAGTGAGCGACTAAGCGCAAGTTATGTTCGATTAACTTTTGTCGTGCTGCTTCATCACCCTCCCGTAGCCTACACAAGCAGTCAGCCTCGTCCTTCTCCGATAAGGGTTGAGGAAAGGCATTGTTCGAGATGAAACTCAAGAGCGCCGTGATCCCTTTGATAAAGGGGAAAATCAATGCCGCCACGATCGTTGGTATCATCCAGGGCACCTCCCGCTCACCATGCTGTCTTACAGTCTATGGCGCCCGTAGGGCCAGCGTGCTTGACTCATCGTTGAGCGGAACAATGCGAAATAATTCCATCAACATTTGATTCCCACTGCCCACCATGATAAGCTTAAACGTAATACCCGCAAGCATCGCCCCATTTCCGCACAGAAAGGATCTCAGGCACCATGACCATTACGCAACTCCTCAACCGGATCAAGCCCCTCGATCAAGAACAAATGGCTGAAACACAGGCCTATCTCGATACGTTGACCAAGCCAATCGGCAGCCTCGGTGTTCTCGAAGACATGGCCTGCCAACTTACGGCCATTTATCAGGATCCTCGCCCGCCGATCCCCGCCAAAGCTTTAATCATCATGATCGGCGATCATGGTGTCGCCGCCGAAGGAATCAGCGCCTTTCCACCGGAAGTTACCACCCAAATGACCATGAACTACAGCAGCGGAGGCGCCGGCGCCAACGTCATGGCCCGTCACGCCGGCGCTGAAGTTGTCTGTGTGGACATCGGTGTGGCCGTCGACTTGCCGGACATGCCCCGCTTGATCAAACGGAAAATTGCCTATGGCACCCAAAATATGACCCAAGGTCCGGCCATGACCCGTGAGCAAGCGGAAAAAGCTATTTTGACCGGCGCCGACATTGTCGCAGAGCTCGTTCGCTGCGGCGTCGGGATGGTGGCCACCGGTGAAATGGGCATCGCCAACACCACCGCCGCCGCCGCCATCATCGCCGCCATCAAAGGCGAATCGGCAGAACGCGTTGTCGGACGTGGCAGCGGCATTGACGACAGCCGCCTCCAGCGCAAGATCACCATCGTCAACCAAGCGCTTACCGTTAATAAACCCAACCCCCAAGACCCGATCGATATCTTGGCCAAAGTGGGCGGACTGGAGATCGCCGGTCTTGTCGGTGTCATTCTCGGCGCAGCCGCCGAAAGAGTCCCCGTTGTGGTGGACGGCTTTATCTCCACTGCGGCTGCCGTCATCGCTGCGTCCCTCAGCCCTGATTGTAAAGCCTATATGATCGGTTCTCATCTTTCAATAGAGCCAGGCCACCAACACATGCTCAGCTACCTCGGCCTGGAAGCCATGCTACACATGCGCTTTCGCCTCGGCGAAGGCACCGGTGCTTGCTTGGCCATGATCATGGCCGACGCTGCGCTGAAGATGCTTCATGAAATGGCTACCTTTGAAAGCGCCGGCGTGGCCATATCGATTTCTCGGCCCTCGGAGACGCAAAAGGCAAAAGACATTCCGTGGGGGCACCTTTAAGATTATACCTTTACTCCTATTCAGCGAAGTGAATAGTGTATCCGATTATTATACTGTTCATATAACAAACCCCGGACACCAAAAAAAGACGTCCCGGGGTTTGTTGCACTCCAAACACTTTCAAGCCCATATGCAAATCTTATTCACTATCCTTCTGAGCAACGAATAGTGCTGAAACACCAAATGGCAATGAATAACGTTGCATTAAATCCGCTTCCTTGGTCATCAATGAGGTTAACAAACGATTCCATATTGGCGCAGGGAGTTTTAAATCATTTTCCCTCATTCCCGTTATCTCATTCCAATACCGCAGTAACATAATTAAGGGAAATAGAAAAAAATTAAAGTAACTCCTATACCGAACACTGAAACCAGCGGCGTTAACCTTATGCATGAGATCAGGCAACCGATAACGCCGGTGATGATGATTATACTCATCATGGTAACTCCATAAAAAAGAAAAAGCAGGCACCGTTATAACAAGGTGTCCCCCGGGTCGCAACAATGAATATAAGACTTTTAAAGCGTCCTGATCATTCTCTACATGTTCCAGCACATCAAGAAGAAAAATTAAATCAAAAGACAATGGCGAAAAAGGCACCTCATGAGGCAAAGATCCCTTAGAAACAGCAATCCCACTTTTCTTCGTGGCCATTTCCGCTGCCCATGCTTCCTTTTCCATAGCATAGATATGAGCACCAAATTCTTTAATCATTTCTAAATTTCCGCCAGTTCCACATCCAGCATCCAACACATCAACAACCCTTGAAGCAGAAATATACCGAGACGTGATCTTTTCTACAATCAGTCGGCGAGCCACAAACCACCAGTGTTGTTCTTCTATATCATTAAATTGATTATACATTTTGACATCCATTATATTTCACCCCTTTTTGATCAGCGTTGAATCCATTGAACTCCACGGTCACTTGTGTCCTCTTATTATCTTGATATCATTGGTTCCATATTAAGCCCTCTTGTCAAACTCGATATTAAATATTTCGTACTACTATTGCTTGAAATGAATACTGATTCTATAGTATGTTCAAGAAAAAAATCCCTAGTCGACTCTTTTTCCATTAAAACCCACAGAGTTCCCTCTACGAATTCAATACCCTTCAATTCAACCAAACAGGAGTAGTATCCATGAAAAAAATTAGCATTATTGTACCTATGTACAATGAATCTCAAATGGTGAGTATTTTTTTTGAACAAATCAACCACATACTTAACCAATTGAAAAATTATGAAACAGAAATCATTGCTGTAAACGATGGTTCTCATGACACCACCTATGAATTATTGCTTTCCATGAAACTTAAGTACAGCAATATCGGTGTGGTTAATTTATCCAGAAACTTTGGCCACGAAGCGGCCGTGTCAGCTGGCCTTCATTACGCAACGGGCGATGCCATCATTGTCATGGATGCCGATTTACAAGACCCTCCGGAAATTATCCTTCAAATGGTCGAAAAATGGGAGCAAGGATATGATGTGGTTAATGCCAAACGTTCCTCCCGCGATGAGGATTCCTTGCTCAAACGTTGGACAGCCATGAAATTTTATCAACTAATCAATCACTTAAGCGGAAAAGTTTATATCCCCCAAAATGTTGGTAATTATCGACTGATTTCTCGGCGGATCTTGGATGAACTCAATGCGCTTCCTGAGAAAAACAGGGTTTTTCGCATTTTAGTTCCTTCGCTAGGCTATCGCACGACGGAGATTGAATTTGTTCGCCCCAAGCGCGCCGCCGGACAAACCCATTACAATTGGCCAAGTATGATCCGTTTGGCCATTGACGGTATTACCTCTGCTACAACCATCCCCTTAAAACTGGCGACCAACATCGGACTTATCGTTGCTTTTATCGGCCTTTCCAGCATCTTGTTGATCGTTTATGAAGCTTTGTTTACCAACAAAACCGTAACCGGCTGGGCCTCAACAGTATCCATCATTCTCTTCATGGGTGGTATCCAATTGATTTGTCTTGGTGTGATCGGCGAATATATTGCCCGAATCTTTATCGAAGTCAAAAACCGCCCTGTATATCATACCGAATCATTCAGTAAGCCCAGTGAATCGATACGTAAAGCCGTTTAATTTTTAAGCATTCCATTTTGCACCGCCAACCGTAACATACTGCGTACCCGGCGTCGTAACAGGTAAAAACCAGTTCTGGGGCAACACCTTGTCAAAGATTTCTTTTAATAACATGCCCGCCTCACAACAGAGCCGACCAGTTGCCTGATCAAAAGTGACAAAACGGTCCATTTTGCGAGTGTGTAACAACGCACCGCCTTCATTTAGGCAAACATCACCATAACTACGGATTGCTATAAGGCAGGCAAAACCCTACTGTTTTGGCAGATCACCAAACCGAACAGATAAGAAAAGACTTTTCAATGTTCCATACAAGGAAAGCTATTCCATGAGAGCACCCTGCCCATATCTACCTCCAAAAGGCCTCTTAAGAAACAACATCTTAACACCGGCCAAAAACAAAATTCTTATTTAACAAGTAGGCGATGGCTGCCATTGGCAAAGTCAGTAACGCCCCGGCCAGATACATATCTACTGACAAAGACACCAATGCGTTCAGACCCATCACGTTAAGTAAATACGTCACGCTGTAGACCAAAGCAAACTTCCAAGCTGCCGCTACATCGTGGTTACGAAAGACCAAGTTACCGGTAGAAAAAAAATTAAACACCACACCCAAAGCCTGCGCCAAGAAAGAAGCCAAGGCATAGTGCAACCCGATAAACAAAAAAAACGCAAAGAACGAATAGCCTACGAGCGTGTTCAAGGCCCCTACCAGCAAAAACCGTACCGCTTGGTAAGCGATCAGCTTCTGCCACCAGCCAATTATCCGTAGCTTATGCCGTTTCGCTAGGGCCCCTTGTTCGTGTCCCCTTTCCTGTCTAACTCCCCACTCTGTCAACACCCCACCGTCCTTCATCTGTGATAGAAGACCCATCGTACGGTTGTCGCCAACCAAGGCCTGCCTTCTGAGCGTTATAAAGAACCCTTCCCCTGCGGTTAACGCCTGTCGCTTAATTTTGCTTTAACTTCTTGTGAAAATCACCGATACATCGTCTTCGTATACTTTTTTCCAACCGGGACGACCATCAAAGTAAAAAGACACGGCATCACTGCGCAAGAGAAGTAGCGTCTTGACTCCATACTTATCCATGATACTCTCCGGCGAAGTCTGTAGGCGTACCGCCGCTATATAATCCTGAAAAACACCATGTTCCGCAAACACATCAGCTCGCGCATCAATAAACACTTTTTCCTTCATAAGCAAGAGATAGCCGCCAAAGGCATAATTATTAAAAATACGTTCGTTAATCTCCGGGTGCTCCTGCAGATACGCTACCGGCTCCTCTGGCACGATGACCGGATTGACGACAAAGGTGGGAATAAAGGGAAAACGAGCCGCCATCGCCAGCATAAAGACACCCAAAATCACCGTAATCACAGCCGACTTAAGACGGAATTGGCGCGCAACCCAAGTAGGCACAAAGGTCGCGAAGCAAATAATCCAAAAAATAATTGCATATTGAATCACACGAACCGTCATAAATGCGTAAATAAAGGATACCCAATACCAAAAAAACAACATCAGATAGTCATAGTGACGCTCTAACATACCCTGGCGATAGCGCTTGTATGCCTCCAGCGTTGCCATCGTGCCAGTAAATCCAATGATCAAATAAAGGGCATAAAAGAATTTATTCTTAAAATCAGGCGCTTGAAATTCATTGATATAATTGGCAAAATCGCTCGTCGTATGAGTAATGGCATATTCCCATACCCCTATGCCATAGGGATTCATCAGCGTGGCCACCAGACACAACAAAGCAACCTTCCACAGCGACCGATCCCGGAAAAGAATCGTCGCCACTAAGGTTTCCATACATAAGATTAAAAAACCATGAACCACCGTAGTATGCATATTTCCCCAGGCCACAAATACGAGGGGGATCAAATAAATCCACTTTGTGGAACGGTGGAAGCGAAGCAAGTACATCATCACGGCTATAAAGCTAAAAGTAAAAACAAAAGCACGCGGCATGGCTGTCATATACACCAGCAACCAAGTACCTATTGCATAAATCCAGTACACGATTCCCGATGAATTTTGTTTGATACATATGGCCAGCAACACATACGCTGTGATCAGATACGCACTGGCGATAAATAACGCCGTACCTATATAGCCGATCGATTCGACAAGATGATATAAAACCCAACAAAACAGCCACTCATGCGTAATCCAAGGCTTCCCTTCTACCGTCCATGAGAAGGGATCCACCGTCGGCCACGTCCCATTTTCCACAATCCAACGACCAATCGCATACGACCAGAACTGGTCGCTGTCTCCGTAGAAGTTGGTATACATCTTAACCAATATCGCACTGGCCACAACAAAAAAAGGCAGCAACCAAAAAAACATTCGTGATGATGGCCCATCCTCACTTACCATCGCTGCCACCGCTGATCCAAGTACAGATTCTTTCTCCGGAAGTGGTCGCTTGACTTCTGCATCTACCTCCGAAACTACCGAATTCGTTAATCCCTCTCCCTGCTGCGGAGTCATCTCCGTACCCTTCTCCGTCATCCTTGACTCACCCAACAAGTTCCCTTCGGTCATCTTTTCGACTCCTTAACTTCCTACTTCACAACAGACCCTTACGCGTGGCCAAGCCTACGGCCACCGCCATCTCCGGTCGCAGTTCACCATGGCATTTTGCCGTACTCCGCTCCCCTAGCAAACCGCCCAGATCAATCGGTGCAACGGCCACATCCAGATTCGCCGCCATCCACGGCGCCAGCTTGGGATGATTGGCCAGCTCTCCAGCCACGGTCAACTGTAAATCCAATTGCTCCCGCACTTGCAAACGAAAATAGTCAATTGAACGCTGGACCTCACTGACCAATTCCGTCAAAAAGGCACGCACCGCTTTAGCTTGCAGCGCCGCATCCAGTGAATCTTCCATTGCCACTTCATCAGCCAGCGACAAGTCCAGATGGGTAAACAAAGCGCCGCTACGAATTCGCTCTCGCACCTGTTCCCGCGCCATCCCCGAGATCTCCGCCAAGCTTTCTTCCAACTGCAAAGTACCTATGGGGATACTACGAATAAATTGCACCGCATGATCACGGACAACCGTCAGCATCGATCGCGACTCACCCAGTTCCAACAGCGTACCAGGTCGTGCTTTATCCCCCTTCGACAACACCAAACGTGCCAATGCATAGGACGCCGTTTCCACAGACACCGCCTGCAGTCCGGCTTTTTTTAATCCGGGAAGAAAGCCCTTGACCTCCTCCTGCGGCACCGCCACCAGCAGCAATCGAACCATCGGCCCTTCTTCCAGGTCTTCACGGCCATGCTGCGTAAAATCATACACATAATGCTCTACGGAATCCGGTATGTATTTTTCTAACTCCCAGCGCAGCGCGGCCCGCATCTCTTCCTTAGGCATTTCCGGAAGGCGCACTACCCGTGTGATCAGATTCTTCGGTGCAAAGGAAAAATTGACCTTGCCGCCTTTGATTCCTAATTGCTGCAAACAAGCATTGAGTGCTTTGTTAATTTCCTGTTTGCGCTCTTCATCCGGGGTATGTTCCACATCCCCCATGGGCAGCGGCGCCATCGCTACCCCGATCAATTGAAATTGATCTTTTTGCCACTCCGTGAGCACCATGCGCACTGCCGTCTCGCCATATTCAACCCCCAGCAGCAACCGCTGCTTACGAAACATATCGTCACCTCCGCCAGCCTAGTTCCCCGCCGGATTCTGCGCTGTGTTTGGTGTCAACGAAGGCCATCCCGGAAAGTTCCCCGTCACTGAATCCGACAATGGCCATCCCGGCCCACCCGGCTGCCCAGCTACTGATGGCTTGGCCCCATCCGCTACCGGTACCTTGTTCTCCTCCGGTAGCACAAAGCCTTCCGGTAGTAACCACGGATTGGCCTCATCCCAGGTTTGTGGTTCAAAAGGATCATTGCGCCCACGAGCATACTTGTCCAGGTCAACTTGGTCCGGCGCTTTGCCTCCGTCCACTTCCACAAAGGAAAGCTTATACACCACATTTAACGTCGGTGTTGGCCCTTTGACATTCGGCTGATAAGCCGCGCGAGGTATCCGCGTTGCTGTTCCGGACGTTGATTGCCCGCCTTGGGAAGCGGTACCGGTAGCACCGCCAGTTCCCTTCCCGCCCCCGATGCCCGAAGCACTGATCAAACGATCCAGTAACCCCAAGATGAATCCGCTACCATTGCTTTCCGTTTTGGCCGCTTGTTTCTCCGTTGCTTGCGCCGGTCGGTTGACGCGGTTGGTCTCCCAGGAAGCAGCAAAGCCACGGATGACCACATTGCCCTGCAAGTTTTCCAAGCGTACCCAAAAATCAGACAACTGCTCATAGGTCCCTTCCACCAGCAAGTCGACCGGTACTTCCGTAACGATTTTTTCCGCCCCCTTGCCTGGACGTTCCACCGTCGGCTGCGGGTAGAAATACTTAACTTGTACCTGTGCGGCCCGGGCGGCTTCCCCCACCATCAACGCGAGCGTACCGGAATGCAAATTCTTCGGGTAGAGCAGCATGGCATTGCTCATCCGCTCAGCCAGTGCGTTCTGCTTCACTTGCAATTCCGGTAATCGCTTGACCTTGGCCCGGGCATCTTCCAACTGCAAGCGTGTTGTTGGTAATTGCTCCCGAAGCAATTGATACTGGTCAAACTGATCCGATATCAACAAGGTATAAAGTCCCGTCAGCGAGACCACCATACCAAAGACCGTCATCAATACGCGTTCCCGCGGCGTTCGTTGCTGCCAAAACTGCCTAAGGGGCGAATCTTCCGGCAACGCAATGGGTAGTTTCATCTTTTGCCAACCGCTCATCATTGCGCTCCTTCCCCATTCGCACCGGACAATTTTTTCTCTTGGCCCTTGCTATCCATCAGTACTTCCGGATCGGGCTTCACGGAGCAACGAATCAAAAAGCGTGTGACCACTTGCCCATTCACGACCTGATCTTTCGCTTCCACAATTACAGTATCGGTAAAATAAGGTAGTTCCTTGAGCCGCAGCGCTAGTACACCGACCTGTTCAAAAATCGTCGTTTGTCCTTCGATTTCGACAACATTCTTGGTTGTTTCGGGATTGACGGCCACCGTCATCAGCCAGACGCCGTCGGGCGTACTATTCTTAATTTCACGAAAAACTTCGGCCCAGGATAAGCGCGTTTGATGCAATTGCTCTAACGTAGTTGTTTTGTTTTGATCAACCGCAATCTGCCGCTCCAGCAGTTCCACTTGTTCCACTTGCGGTCGAAGTGTATCCATCTCTGCTTCCATCTGCTGTACTTCCCACTGCCACCAGAAAAGCTGCACCACAAAAATCACATAGGCGATTCCCAACAACAGCAATATCCCGACAGAGGCCCAGCGCATCAGTAAGGTACGCCGATCGGCTTTTTGAGGCTGCAGTTCTACAGGCAGTAAATTGATCGACTCCACCGCGCTGACCACTCCTTCTCGTCAGGAAGTCTTTTTTTGCTAACGAATCAACAAGGACACCACATCCGGTGAAAAACCAAAAAGTCGCAATAAAACCACGACGATCCAGCCCAACGCCAAAAAAGGCCCAAAGGGGATCTCCGACTTCCGGCCATAACGGCCGCCCACCATACCAACCAGCCCCCATAACGATCCGAATAAACTGCCGATCGTCAGGGACCATACGGTCCAGAGCGGCGACAAAAACAAACCAAATACAGCCATAAATTTCACGTCACCGAGGCCCATACCACCGCGGCTGGCAACAAAGACCCCACCGAGCAAACCGGCCCCCGTCACACCGCCCAAAGCAGCTGACCAGAATTCCGGTGCCGCCGGTAACGATGGCCATGCCCAGAACCAAGGCCCCGATAAACAAAAGGGCAGTGCCAAGAGCAGCAAGCGATTAGGAATAATCAGATGATCCATATCGATACCGGTGATCGCCACCAAGATCGTCACCAGCACTGCCAACACCAGCCAGCGCCAATCCCAGGTCCCCAAGGCCAACAGCAAACCGGCAAACGATAGGCCCACGACCAGTTCCACTGCCGGATAGCGCCAAGCGATGGGCGCCGAACAATGGCGGCACCGTCCTCGTTGCCAGAGATAGCTTACCACCGGAAAAAGCTCATACCAACGCAAAGACGCATTACAAGACGGACAATGGCTGCCAGGCACAACCAGCGACTCTTCCCGTGGTAAACGATAGATCACCACATTTAAAAATGAGCCGATCGCCAACCCAAACATAAAAAGAATAAACGGCAACCCATAATCGGCCACAAACTCCATGCTGAAATATTCAACTCCCCCAAGTCTATTGCACCAATTGAAGATTCAACTTGCGGATTTGAAATTCCTGCACCGATGCAGGTGGCACATTTTTAATTACTGTATAAGGAATTCCTTCCTGAACCGCCATGACCGAAAACCCTGCCGCCACTTTGATCGGTTGCTGAGCCGGCGTTGTTCCATTAAGGGTCGGCACAATCTGAAAGCGCACTTGAAAAGAATCGCGCACATTCGGCGTCGGCGCTAAGACAATGGACGGTCCTTGGATGGTTTGGATGGTACCACCGCTTCGAATATCCCCTTCCTCATTCCCTGCGTTTTCTTGACCTCCGGAATTACTTTGTACCACGGGATTTTTGCCACCTGCTTCTGCTTGAGTCAGTAAGCGGTAACCGAATGAGCGATTGCCCATCGTGATCGCTCGCGCTAATTCTGTTGATTTCCAGGACGCTTCGCTTAATTCCGATTCCGTCAAGTAGCAAAGGTTGTCGATCGTCTGCGCTTTTCCCAGATCCGGGTTATTGTCCTTAAGATAGTCTACCTCATCATCGACTCGCCAGCGTACTACATCCCCCGTTTGCTCCGTTGCGAGCCTAAGATGCTTTAATTTGGCATTTAATTGCTTGCGAATAAAATAAATATAATGTTCCGCACCGGATCCAGCAGCATAACGAAGTTGGATATTCTCCAAGTGCTTCCGGGATCCATCGGATCCACTTTCAAAGAACACATAGCGTGCAATCGCCGCTGACATTGTTACGATGATCGTCAGCACGATCATGGCTAACGGCAATGCTCCGCGCTCGGAACGCCAAGCCTTGCGCATCACTTGCCTGATCACAGGCGGGCTCAATCGCTGGCTCAATCGAACCTCCCCCTTATTGCGTATAGATCCACAACTCATATTCCTTGAGATAGCGAAAAGGTGCTGCCGGATCTTTCGGATTCGTTTCGGAACCTTCCACGGTAATCACAATTTGATTTTCTACTTTAGTGCTCGACAAATTGCATGTCCATACCCCGGATCCGCTCGAGGTCGCCGGTAGCAACGCTAAACCATCATCACTTTTGATTTCTACTTTTACTACATCTCGTGAGTCCATCGGTGTTGCTTCTACCTTCATATAGCCACCTTTATAGGTTCCGGGGCTGTCATCATTATCGCGGTAGGTATAGTTCGTAATCCCCGCTAAATGGAATAAATCAGTGTTCTCTACCCAACTACCCGGTTCACCGGTTGTACTCAGCCAGAACTTTAAGTTTTGTAGATTTCCCCGGTCCAAACGAGGCGTCACTTTGGTTTGCATGGTAATCGTCTGTGCTTCCTCAGAACTAGCGCTATGGGTATCAGCATACAACATATTGATGCCGACATTCTTACCATCATAAGAAAAGAAATCAACTCCTGGAGCCAACGGATAAATACGTATGGATGTGTACGTTATTTCTTGAGCAGTTCCATCCTTAACTGACAACGTATAGGCAGTACTGCCTGCGTTTTTTTTCAATTTGTACGTTTGATTTTGAGGAGAACCACTTTGATATCCTCTGGTTAACTCCATCGTAGTCTCATCGGATTTAACCTGAATGTTTACATGAAAAGCCTGTTGGATATCATCGATCAGCTGCCGAATGATTCGGCGATCTTCGAGGCGTACCGATGCACCGCGCTCTTCACGATAAAAAATCTCTGTATTCAAACGCAATATCGAAAAGACGGCTGTCAACAATATACTGAGAATCCCTATGGTCATCATCAGTTCGATAAGGGTAAAACCCCGTTGCTGTTTTTTCCTATCCAACTTCCATCACCACACGATCGTACTGCTCTATTTTTCGTCTTCAATCATCGCGGTGTTACATAAGTGGCTAACTCTACGGCATGTTCCTTCGTCGCTGCCGGCCAACGCACGGTCACGGTCAGTTTATTTAGCTGATTTAAATAAACCCATTCAGATGCAACGATATTTTCATGTTGTGAATCTGGATCTGTTTCGATGTTACTGATGTTTAGTTCAACCAGATAATTACCAGCGCTTGCATCCGTTTTCGTTTCATTAAAGTTACCTATTAGGAACTCTTCCCATGACGTTATCACCGTTTCATCGGGCATCGTTTGGTAAAGCAGATGATACCATTTTTGACTATCGGTGAATAACACCTTTTCATCGATCATGATCTTCTTAACTTTTTCCAGTCGCTCTGTCGCCAGTTGCACGGCGACAGCTTTTTGCTTTTCTACTCGACTCAGTTTGCCGACTTCACTGTACAGTGAAAAAACCGGCAAGATACCAATAAATAAAATGGCGATCGTGATCATCAGTTCCACCATCGTAAAGCCAGCTGAACTCCGTTTCACCATCGCTTGTTCATCTTCCTTATCTCAAAAATAAAGCCATTCAGATTAGAAAAGGGGCGGTCGCCTTTCGGCGGCATCCGCCCCTTTTTCCTTAGAAAGCTACCTATACATGCCGTAAATTCTATTGAATGTCTTTCTTTACTATGTTGGGATCTGTTATCAACTTGCCTGCACCATCATAAGCGTTCAAATCAACCGTTAATTTACCACTTGACGAATAGATATCCACAATGATGGCTCCTGCTCTTGCAGATGCCGGGTCAGTCATAGCAGTTTCAGCAGTAGTAAGCGTAGCAGCTTTTAATACTGCAACGGCCGGAGCAGTTGCTGCAATTTCAGTCTGGAGAGCTATGTCTTCCGCAACTCTTGATTTACTGTACGGGTTTGACAGATTACCGTTTAATTTTGCTACTAATGCAGCTTGGAAAGCAGTTGGCCCATTGCCATCGGCGTCATCGGTATCATAGTTTGGCAACAAACTGTTGACTGCGGCCTCTACTGTGCGAGCATTCGAGGCAACCCCTGAGTCTTTCGCTGTGTCCTTCATAAAGCCCATCCGTGGAATGAGAACCGCCGCCAGGATACCGATAATCGCGATGACGATCATCAGTTCCACCAAGGTAAACCCTTTTTGCGACTTTTTGTACCGTTCAAATAGTCCCCTCATTTCTTTCTCCTCCTTGAAAATTTTTTATTGAGCAGCCGGTCCGCTGGGACCGATCATCTCAAACATCGGGAGAAACATGGCAATCACGATAACGCCAACGATAATACCCATGATCACCATCAAGATCGGCTCGATCACCGATGACATGCGCCCGACGATGGTCCCGACTTCGGTATCGTAGTAGTCGGCGATTTTCTCCAGCATTTGATCCAGCATACCGGTTTCTTCGCCGACACCGACCATTTGCACGACCATCCGAGGAAACACAGGATTGGTATTCAGCGGTTCATAGATGCCCATACCGCGGGTAATGCTTTCCTGCGCATTGCCAATCCCCTCGCTGACCACCAAGTTACCGACGGTTTTCTTGACCACTTCTAAGGACTGCATCAACGGCACACCGCTTTTGAGCAGCGTACCTAAGGTACGGGTAAAGCGCGCCACGGCAACTTTCAACAGCAATTCACCGAAAAAAGGAATCTTGAGGATGTATAGATCGCGCAAATAGCGCATCGATGCTTGTTTCATCGCCTGCTGGTACGTTAGGGCGGCAACCAAAACTGCCACAAAACCAAGATACCAGTAGTCTTGTACTGCATAAGCAATCGCCAAGACAATCCGGGTAATCAGCGGCAATTGCACATCCATATCGGTAAGCACTTCCGAGAACGTAGGAATCACATAGCCAATCAAAAACGCTACAACACCCACGGCCACAATCGAGATGATCACCGGATAGATGATCGCTGATTTGGCTTTGCTTTGCAGATCATTTTCTTTTTCGAAGTGCGTTGCTAAACGAAGCATGATCTCATCGAGAATCCCGCCCAGTTCTCCCGCTTCCACCATGCTGACAAAGATATCGGGAAAAACCTTCGTATGCTTGCTAACCGATGCGGAAAAGGTATTTCCTTTACGCACATCATCAATAACACTGTTCATCGCCTGGCGAAAGGCCTCATTACGCCCCTGTTCCTGTAAGATGACCAGCGCATTATAAAGCGGTACACCAGCATTGAGCAGCGTGGCAAACTGCCGGCAAAACAACACCAACTCGGCGGCTTTCATTTTGCGCTGAAAAAGGGCGTCTAAGGAAAGAGAGTTACCGGCTTTGCTTTGTTCTTTGATAGCTTCAACAGTAATTACAAAAAGGCCATTTTCTCGCAATCGCAGCGCTACCGCCTGTGCGGCTTCGCCTTCCATGGTCCCCTCACGGGCCGCACCTGATTGCTCGCGCACCTTGTATCGGAACGTAGGCATGCTATATCACTCCGATGCGCCCTTGGCATCTTTGCCAGTTAGTAGTGGTAACGCAAATTATATCGATTACTTGCAACAGATATGCCCTTAATTCGTTAAAAATCATTGTTTTCCTGCATTCACTTTGCCATATAACTACTTTTTTTGTACACGTTCCTGTGTGGATTCGGTGAAATATCCTATCCAATGTCATTTTCAGTATAGCATTCGTTGCTTACAGAATGCTTACAAAAGGCTACATAAAATCGTGCATGATATACCGTTGGAAGGCTTCCGGATCGGCGGAACGCTTCATGGCTTCTTGCGCTGTCACCATTCGTTTAGCGATCAACGCACGCAGGGCCATATCCATCGTTTGCATGCCCATTTTACTGCCCGTTTGCAGCGTCGATACGATCTGATGGGACTTACCTTCACGGATCTGGTTGCGCACTGCATGGGTGACGACTAAGATCTCTTGGGCTACCACCCGCCCGCGCCCGTCCATCCGCGGAATCAGTTGTTGCGACACAACGGCCTGTAGTACTGCTGCCAACTGCACGCGAATTTGCGCTTGTTGACTTGGCGGAAAGACATCGATCACCCGATCAATGGTTTGGACCGCATCATTGGTATGCAGTGTTGCAAAGACCAAATGGCCCGTTTCCGCCGCTGTAATGGCGGTACTAATCGTTTCTAAGTCACGCATCTCACCGACCAGCAATACATCGGGATCTTGCCGCATCGCCGCCCGCAATGCTTTGGCAAACGATTCGGTATCGAGCCCCACTTCACGCTGGTTGACCACACTTTTGATATGGGGATGCAAAAACTCAATGGGATCTTCCAAAGTGATGATATGGGCCGCCCGTTCCTTATTGATGAGATCGATCATGGCCGTCAGGGTCGTCGACTTGCCGCTTCCGGTCGGACCCGTGACCAGTACTAAGCCGCTCGTTCGCCGGGCAAAGGTAGCCAGTATCGGCGGAAGATTCAGTTCTTCAAAAGTAGGCACATAAAAAGGAATCACACGAATGACCATACCGACTGAACCGCGTTGACGATAGCAGTTGACACGGAAGCGGCCGATGGCAGGAATGGCATAAGCAAAATCAAGATCACCGGCTCGTTCAAAGGTGGCCCGTTGCTTGTCATTCAGCAATTGGCCCATGATGCGCGCTGTGTCATCCGGGGTTAGCACTTGCGCCCACGCTGCACCAATGGTCTGCTCTGCTAATGGCGGCTCCGTGGCCGGCACCATTTCACCATGCATGCGAAATACCGGTGGCAATCCTACGGTAATATGAACGTCTGAGACTTTTTGCTTCACCGCAAAGGTGAGTATCGAATCAATATCCATGATTAGCTCCCATCTTCTATCTTCGATCTTTCATTATTCTGTCGTATAGGCTACGCGCATGATTTCTTGGACCGTCGTCAATCCCTGCATGACTTTCTCGATACCGTCATCACGCATGGTATACATGCCGTTGCGTATCGCCGCACTGCGCACCGTATCGGTCGCGGCTTTTGCTAAAATCTGCTCGCGCACGTGGGACGTAACCGGCATGACCTCTTGAATCGGCAAGCGCCCTTTATAACCGGTATAATTGCAAGCAAAACAGCCTTTTCCTCGATGCAGCACCGCCGATGCTTCCCGATCAAGGCTGAGAAATAGCCGTTCTGCCGATCCCGGTTCCGGCTCATAGGATTCTTTACAATGGGGACAAATCTTGCGTACCAACCGCTGGGCCAGGACACCAGTCAGGGAGGAACCCACCAAAAACGGTTCCACTCCCATATCGATGAGCCGGGCAATGGCCCCGGCAGCGTCATTGGTATGCAGCGTGGAAAAGACCAGGTGGCCCGTGGTGGCTGCCCGAACGGCAATATCGGCCGTATCGCCATCACGAATCTCACCAACTAAGATCACATCGGGATCCTGCCGAAGAATCGAACGCAGCCCACTGGCAAAGGTGACGCCGGCCTTGACGTTGACTTGCACTTGATTGATCCCCGGCAACACATACTCCACCGGATCTTCAATAGTCACGATGTTTTTTTCGGAACTGTTAATATCGGCAATCGTCGCATACAGTGTGGTGGTTTTCCCGGAACCGGTGGGCCCGGTGACCAGCACGATCCCAAAGGCATTGCGAATGAGCTTACGATACATCTTTAATGGATCTTCGCGAAAGTGCAGGTCCTCCAACTTGTAGAACATGTTGGCTTTGTCCAAGAGACGGATGACGCATTTTTCGCCAAAGATCGTTGGCAGCGTCGACACCCGGAGATCAATCGGTTTTTTGTCCAGTTTGATCTGAATCCGGCCGTCTTGGGGCACGCGCTTTTCAGCAATATCCATCTCGGCCAAAAGTTTGATTCGTGACATTAACGAAGCATGGGCATGCTTGGCGATCGTCATCATCTCCCGAAGCATGCCGTCGACACGATAGCGCACTTTAATATTTTGCTCATTGATTTCAATGTGAATGTCGCTCGCCCGATCCTGCACGGCTTGCTGGAGGATCATATTGACCACCCGTACGACCGGGGCATCGGCACCTGCATCCATCCGATCGAGATCGAGCATGTCCAGTTCGCTCATACTGCCAGGCATGTCATTCGATCCACCGGCCGCCGCTTCCAAGACGCGTACGGCTGCGCCCCGCGATGCCCCCATGCCATAGACTTGATTGAGAATCGATTCAATATCTTCTTCCGTGGCGATAACCGGATCGACATCCAGTTTCGTAGCCATCTTAACATCATCCATGGCGATGACATTCAAGGGATCGGCCATGGCGACGGTAAGCCGCTTTTCGTTACGTTTCAATGCCAAACATTTATGTTGCCGGCAAATGGATTCCGGTATTAAGCGGATAACTTCCGGATCGGTGGAAAATTTCAACAAGGACACTTGCGGAATGCCCAGTTGAAACTCTAAGATCTCATTAATTTGTTGTTGGGAAACAATTTTGGACTTCGTAAGAACTTTACCAAGACGCTCCCCAGTTTTCTTCTGAATTGTTAACGCTTCCTGCAATTGCTCACGGGTGATAATTCGATATTCGACTAACAGATCCCCAAGCATTTTGCGTTCTGCTTTCGCCATGATGCCTCCCCCATAAGTCTAATGGTTACGATCGAGTACCTACATTAGTTTCTTCTCTTCCTGTAAATTTTCCTTTTTTACAGATATGAATTTGTTTAAGACAAAAGCCGTCATCGCAATCAGCGTTGACGGCTTTTACCATGATTACACTTTTTACGGACGAATTGACAACTGCGCAATGGGATAATTATAAGCAATTTCTTCATCAAACGTTACATAATCCAGATTAACCATGAGGAGTAAGTAGCGTTTTCCCGTTTTCGGGCAACTGATAATCACGTGATCACGGCCGGCGGCCTCAATGATTCCCTTAAATACTTTGGCATTCCACTGGGTGTTTTCTTCATAGGTCATGTAGAAGGTGCCCAGTTTACCTTTGTTAAGGCGTAAGATATTTTCGATATACGATTGTTCGACCGGCAGCATACCCGGTGCTTCGGTTCCTGTACGGGGAATCAATCCACCGCTGGGGGGCAGCATCGGCACAAGTTGTTCGGGCATCGTTTGCGGCGCTGTACCCGGCATGGTTCCCGGCATGACACCCGGCATCGTTCCCGGCATGACACCCGGCATCGTTCCCGGCATGACACCCGGCATCGTTCCCGGCATGACACCCGGCATCGCCCCTGGCATCCATCCCGGATGTACCCCCGGCATCCATCCCGGCATGGTTCCTGGCATGCAGCCTGGCATGTAACCCGGCATGTAGCCCGGCATCGGTTCCGGTGTACATGCCGGTGTTCTTCCTGGCATCCATCCTGGCATGGGCTCGGTTTCCTCCGGCATCATACCTGGCATCGGATACAGGGGCGGCATGGTATATCCCGGTTCGCAGGGCATGGACGGAAGCGATACAGGTTCTTTTTTCATCGGTGGCGTCCCTCCTAATTCCGGTACTTCCGGTTCCTTTGCTTCGGGTTCCGGTACTTTCGGTTCAGTTACTTCGGGTTTGGTTCTCATCGGCGGCACTGGCGGCTTCTCGATTGGCGGCATTGCTGGTGGCATTGCTGGCGGCATTACTGGCGGCATTGCTTCCGGAGCTCGCTCATCCGGTGGCATCCATCCGGGCTCTTGGGACATGGGTGGATTACCCCAATTTGAAGGTAGATCCGGCAGGGGGGCTACCGGTTGTAACGGTGTTAATGGTGGTTGCGCGGCCACCGGCGGTATCGTCGGTTTCACTTCTCGCAGTATTCTTTCTGTCCTGTCAGCGAATTCTCCGCTGAACCGGTTGTAATCATCAGCGTACAGGTCAAACAACAATCAGCACCTCGGCTTTCTCGTCTTGACGGAGCCATTCAACCGTCAGATTTCTTCACGGCTACGGGCAACCTTAGAGTTACAGGCAGCGTTAATATACCCGCGGGCAATCACTAGTTGAAGGTTGATAAAAACAATGGGCCTTAAACCGTCCGGAACCTTGCTGGTTGTACCATCGCCCTGGGCAATTGCCTGCCGGTCGGAAGAACCATAAGGCATTGCGCGCCGGGTGGACTTTTTCGCCGTTGATCACCCGTTGGGCCAATCTTTTTTCTTTATTGCGCGCACGCTGATAAAAATAGGGTTTTTCGACGGCTTCGTAACCTCCGGGAGATTGGAAGACCATTTGCTGCATCGTGCGGATATTTTTAAAATCCAGACAATTGCCTAAGATACGATTGACTCCGACATTGCCGACCATCAACATACCTAAATCGCCTTCGCCCTCGGCTTCAGCCCGTATCAATCGTGCCAGTAAATCAACGTCTGATTTTGTCGCTTTGATTACCGCCACAGGCTCACCTCTTTTCTGCTCGCTTGCATGGGCAGTATATGCGGGCAAAAAAAAACGGTCACTGTTGTGACCCGTGACCTGGAGATCGCACTAAAAAAATAACCTGCAGACACGGTCTGCAGGATGGCAAATTAATTACTGTACCCTGGCATACATTCATTACCCTAAAAACTAAAGATTTGTGTTGTTACCGTTGAAGCCATTGTAAGGAACATTACTGATCTTAACTACACCGTTAGCGTAGTTGTACTCAATGTTATTCGGTCCTTTTGGCCAACCGCCGCTCTGGAAGTAGTTTTTCAATTGGGTTTCGTTGGGGAAGTCTGTCCTGTTTTCTTGAGCTTGCCATTGCGATACGGCTCCGTGAATCATGCGGGCATTGGAACGTGTTGTTTTATCCATGGCTGACTCCTGTGCTTTTGTATACATCGGAATGGCAATAGCTATCAGGATTCCAATAATCAATACGACAACCATCAGTTCTACGAGAGTGAAGCCTTGTTTTTTCTTCTTGAGACGGCGGAATGTTGCTAACACTAATTTTTCCTCCTTCTGAATATCAGACCTATTTCTTGCGTAACTCTTTTTCTATTTTATGCATTCTTCATGTAACACCCAAGATGTAGGTTCTAAATCTTCCATGAGAGTTCCCTACTACACATCCGTTTTCCGTCTCCTGGGGCTTATGCGCCAGAAGTACAAACTTGCCAATGAATAATTTCCTCTATGGGTATTTATCGTAATAAATCTAGGGCATCTTTAGCACTTGTTCAATACTGAATTGATATTTCTACATATTTTTTATTTTTAAAAAACATCCCGCAGACCAGGTCTGCAGGACTATGTATTTGTATGCTGTACCCTGGCATACATTCATTACCCTAAAAACTAAAGATTTGTGTTGTTACCGTTAAAGCCATTATAGGGAACGTTAGTGATCGTAACTACACCGTTAGCATAGTTGTACTCAATGTTATTCGGTCCTTTTGGCCAACCACCGCTCTGGAAGAAGTTTTTCAATTGGGTTTCATTGGGGAAGTCTGTCCTGTTTTCTTGAGCTTGCCATTGCGATACGGCTCCATGAATCATGCGGGCGTTAGCACGGGTTGTTTTATCCATGGCCGACTCTTGTGCTTTTGTGTACATCGGAATGGCAATCGCAATCAAAATCCCGATGATAAGTACAACAACCATCAATTCCACAAGGGTAAAGCCTTTTATATTTTTTTTGATACGCTTAAGCGCTTTACGCAAAGATTTCACCTCCTTTAAGCATAATATGGGCTTTTGTAGTTTAATAGAACCCATTAACCTATATTTATATTATGAGTTCCATCATCCTTTGATACCCAAGATTACAATAGCAGATATCTAACAAATATTCTCGAATGATATCTGCTTTCCTGTCTTGGGGTTCCTGCGGGGAAACCAGGGTACGAGAAAATAATTACATTTCATCGGCCAGATCTTTGATCATTTGGATCTTGTCCGGTGTTTCCTCTACCCAAAGAACATATTTCGGAGTGCCGCCACTAGCTTGGTCAGTGGTTCCAATGTCCCCTGAGATATTAAAGCTACTTAGCGCTACGCCAGAAAGTTCGCTAAGCAACGTTCTTTGTGTATTAAGACCTGTAAACGAAGGTGATGTGGCCACAGGCACACGGGTCTTGGAAATTGATAAATCCAAGCTGGCCAAGGCGCTGCGAACTTGATTCTCCATATATGTCGGGCAAATGATCATGATGTCTTTGGCAAATCTATCATTATTATACGATATTGCTTTTACATCTGCACCCAAATTAAATTCAGCTAATCGAGATTTAGCGTCTTTTGCTACGATATTTTTTAATTGATAGTTAAAGCTGGTCTGATCTTTTGAGCCCTGATTATCAAGTTGCGCCAGTAAGACATCAATCTGATCCCACTTACTAAACCAGTCTTTGTCGAAAACAAGTACGCGATCTTGTAGTTTTACGTAATGCTTAAATTTAATGCCGATGTCATCTAACAATTTAACTGCCCGATCAGGAGGAATTTGTTGTGTATTGATCGTCCTGTATTCAAGCGTAATATCCATGGTAGGTGTTTCCGCATTCTCGGGTCGATCAATCGAATAAATCACTTCCTGTACTTTTTGCATTGACTGTACAGTACCTTGTGCCCAGAACACGTATTCATTGGAGTCTAAGGATACTGCTTTTAGCGGAATGCCAAGCGCATTGATTAAGTCCATTGCTTTTTTGGCTTTCACGTTGACTGTATCAAAGCGAGTTACGATCATTTGATTAAAGAAATTATCGTTGAGAGTGCCCGACTCACCAACGACGATCACACCACCTTGTTCAATATAAGCGTAACCGTGGGTTTGGATCAACAATTCCAGAGCTTGTCGTGGTGTTACATTTTTAGTTTGAAACGTTATTTCTACCGCTTCCGTATCAACTAAAATGATATTGACACCCATCTTTAAAGCCAATGCTGAAAGCACGTCGCGCATATCCACATTGCGCACGTCCATCGAAATCTTAGATCCGCTGCTCAATGAATCGGTTTCACTTGCTGTCAGTATCTCCGTACCGGAATAAGCACTTGCCTGCGGTAATGGTGTTAAGGTCAGCGCGGTTGCGCATACACCAACGCACAATGCAGTAACTGCCCAAGTCGGCAAGCGCGCAGCGGAATGTTGTTTTTTGACGTTGTCATTTTTGACGACCATCATTGATTCCCTCCGCTGGCAGAAGTGCTCTTCACCGAAGTGTCCTTCGCAGCAGCATCCTTCGCCGTTTCTATCGTCGCTTTCTCAGGTGCTGTCGCCTGTCCTGCGGCAGCCTTTGTATCATTTTTCTTATCGACTGAATTGGTTATTTTTTCGCTTTTGTTGCGACCATTTAATTCTAACTTAATTTTTTGTGAATCAGATGCTAAGGTCACAGAATTAGCGGTAATTTCCGCAACGGACCAACCGTTACCGACTTGTGCTCCCAGTGCAGCGACATAGGAAGTTTTACCGTTTTCTATGATCGCCACATCGTTACCATCGCCACCCTTGATGATTCCTTTGAGCGTGATGGCCCCACTAAAGGGATCCCGCAGCAAGCTTGTATCATCAACGCTGCGTTGCGTTTCCGGTAAATACGTTAAACTTCGGGCCGCTTGTTTATCTACGGGCACCGCTTCTTCCGGTGCCGCTGCCCATGGCTTATTGACCAGCAGTACCGCTGCCAGTATTACTACCAGGAGCAAACCACCGCCGATGAATACTTTTTTCTGCAACTCTTTATCGGTATTTAATCTATCCATGAGTGCGGAAAACTGTTCATTAAGCGATTTTTCTTTTTCTCCTGCCACGAACTGCACCGTCCCTTTCTCTTACCGACTTATCCTATTGTGCATAAAATGCACTCGCTTTGATTTCCGCTCGAATGTCGCTTTGTCCTTCTTGATTTACATTGATTGAATCAATTCGTAATGCGCGTTTACTCTGCCTTAACTGGTCGGTGAGTTCGATGAGATTATTGTAGCTTCCCTTTATTGATAAAGTAAAGGGCATTTCTGTATATCCGTCCTGATTGATACGCGGAGCAAAATTGATTCTTGTTAGCTCCATACCGCTGATTGTAACTTGATGCTGAATGACTGTCAGCAACTGCGGTTCATCGGCTTGCTTCGGCATCAGTTGATCATAAAGAGCAGCCTTTTGTTGATTACTTTCGAATAATTCTTTTTGTTGTATGTATTCCCGAACTTGACTTTGCACCTGCGTGTACATTTTTTGTTCTTTACTTTCTTCTGCTTTTGCTTCGGCCAGTGCTGTGTATTGATAATAAATTAACCCAACAAATAAAAATAAAGCTATGATTGCGATAACCGTTTGTTTGGTATCTAGTTCTATCCCTTTTTTATCCTTCATCTGCTTTGCCCCCTTTCTCAGTTAGGGGTGCTGATTTGGGGGATTTGACTATGTCCGCTTTGATCTCAAACTGATAGACCGGTTGCCCATTGACATTTTGTGCCGATGTTGATTGGAAGCGCGCATTGGAAAGCGACGATACTTGTTCGGATCCTTTCAGCCATTCGGCCAAGTCCACGGCACTGTATGCCTGTCCCCGCATCGTTATTTCACCAAGCACAGATGCACTGGGTGGTGAAGCAGGCGCTTTCGTTTCAGCAGCAGGTTGATTTTGCTTTTGTGCAGAACCACCGTACGTTGCTGATAAGTCATTAAGCCACACACCGGAAGGTAAATGGATATTCATATCATGTAACGTTTGTGCCCAATTTGGCTGGTTGCCAGCCGCTTTGTTCAACAATGCATCGGCTTGATAGATGCGATCCATCATCCGAACGTAAGGAGCATACTCCAAAAGTTCCGCTTCTAAAGCAGTTCGTTTGGCTCGCAGATCTGCCGTATTGGTCTCAGTCATCCAGGTGAATACAGCTAGAACAGCAAATATAGCGAGGAAGATGGATACTGCGATTACTGCCGTTGTTTTTACGATAAGTTGGGTACGTTTTTGCTCTTCCCGTGATCGCAACTCCGGTGGGAGCAAATTAAAACGAACACTCACAGAATCAATCCTCCAATCCTCGCAAAGCTAATCCCAGGCAAACCGCAAACTCCGGAGCCTCGCGAACCAAGTCGAATCCAGGTACTGTATGAGGCAATGGAATTTGGGAAAGCGGTCGTGCTGAAGTAACGGGAACAGCCATCGCTTGGCCAACTTCTTCTGCCACTTCCGGTATTTTCGCACCTCGTCCACTCAAGATAATGCGATTAATTTCTGAAAGATTATTTTTAGAAAGAAAAAATTGAATTGTTGCCCGCAATTGATCACTTAATTCTTGTGCCCAAAGCGATACGGTTGATGATTCATTAGACTGGACGACTTCGATTTCTGCAGTGGAAGCTACTTCGTCCAAGCATATTGAATCCATCATTTTGATCATCTGTTGGACACCAAGAGGGATTTGACGTAAATAGCGTGGTATACCCTCGATTGTGATCATCAATGCTGTTTGTCCGTTGGCAATATCAATATAAACGGATACACCCTTTTTTTCTTCTTCACCGGTAGCGTGAAGCAAGGCAATTGGCGAAGCTTCGACAACCTTAGGGACAATCTCTGCGTTAGCTAAGGCACTGTAACAAGAACGCTGGTTTTCCAGTCGTGAAGCAACAAGAAGTAAGTCAAGGGCATTGCCTTCGGCTTTTTCAGCTTCACCGATGACGGCAAAATCCATGACCAGTTCAGCAAAAGGAATAGGGAAATACTCTTCTGACTGGTAGCGGAGCAATTGAGGGATCTTGGCTACAGGAACCTTAGGCAAGTTGACAGGCCGCAAAAATACGCCTTTATTAAAGATACCGAGAATCACTTCTTTGTTACGAATACCGACCTTTGCCCAAAGTTGCTTGAGGGCAGTCGCAACTACGCCAGTTTCTTGAACGATGCCCTCCACAACAGCCGTATCCGGAATGGGAACCAGACCTGCCGCAACTAAAACCGGATTTTTACGGGTGCCTTTTAATTCCACAACGCGAATACACCCGGTATCAAATTCCAGACCGACTGCACTGGATGGCTTAAAAAAGCTCAGCAAATGTCCACTCCCCCAATCGTTACCTAGAATACTGATGAATCTCTTATTTTGTGTACTGGATTATATGGCCAGGCCCAGATCCTAGGCCTGTTGGTAATGTTGTATTATTTAAAAGTATAGCAGTTTGTACTCGATAATAGTTTCCTACCCCTGGGTCCAAATCATCGTCACCGTACGGATCAGGCTCAGGATCAGGATCAGGATCTCTTGAAAGCGCTTGGCTATATACATAAATCCTAATTCCAAGAGTTGATTTATCATTTTTTTTACTATATCTACAAAAGGAGATAATCGGCAATGCTTCCTTGTTACTATTGGTAGGTATTCCTTTACCTAATGGTAGTTCCTCTGGTTCAGGTATATTTGGTTTATATATCTGTAACTTCGGCTCATTAGGATTCGTATCCTTATCAACTTTTATGTGGTGATATTTGTCGATTTCACTCATTTCAGTAACTATTTTTATTGTTTTAGCTTTTCTCACTTCTTGTATTATTCGTTCCATAGCAAAACGAGCATCTTGTTGTGCGTTTGTCTGTGCATACCCAAAGTTATAGCTATTGAAACTATAATCTATAAGAGAATATCCTATAGCAACAGTAAATCCTAGAATCATCGTAGCAACAAGTAATTCAGCCAACGCAAATCCCTGATTATGTTTATTTTTCAATTTCATTCACCATAGCATCCTATCACCCATCTTTCTTCTTTATGATTTAGCTATTGACTTCCAAATAACAGGCGAAACATCTCTTCCGTCGTCGGAAAAGCTTGTAGGTGAATTTTCGTCGGAAAAGTAAATAAACCCATTTGAATTGGCTATAACTACACGGTTACCAACTAATAACGCAGTATTAATAGTACCCGCTGTACTGCCTAAGACACTTGTTTCCCATACAGTACTGTCATCAGGTTTATAAGTCGCAAATTGTCCTTTTGTTCTAGTAAGAAAAAAACGATCGCCTATCCATGCCACATCCGTTAATGGTTGAGTACCTGATGGATTATCGAATTTTGGCATTTTCGTGTCATTATCAACAATATTTATAATTTTAGGGGATGATGATGTAACATTACCGGCTACAACAAAACGATCTTTACCTCGACTAACACCTACTAAATCAAATGGTTGTTTAATTGTTCCTGTAGAACTCCAATAGGTGATTGGAATCCATTCATTTGTTTTCTCAGTCAATCGATATAGATTTGTGGTAGATGTATTATAAAAACTAGCAGTAACCACAAAACCCTCATAAATTGAATCGGAAAGTCCCCCCCAAGCAACATCAGTATAATTAAGTGCAGAATCAGGAGTAATGTTTTCCCACTTGTTCCCATCAGCAGATTTATATACCGCATTCTTTCCTACAGCAATAAACTTACGATTGGTCCCATTTCCTCCCCAAGTTATTGCATTAAGTGGTTTAAATTTATTTTTATTGAGATCATCCTCAATCTTATTCCATCTACGCAAGTTCGTTGAAGTATAAATTTTGCCGTTACCATCAGCACCTTTTCCTACCATAACCCACATCTGATTAGTTGAAGAACCACACCAAATAAGGTTAGCAGGGGTAAAATCATACAACTCCGGTAAGTCAAATATTGTCCAATCGCTGCTGTCCGGATCAATATTCGGTTTATAATATAAGCCAATTACACCATTTCCATTGTTAACACCTGCGAATACTGCCCATGGATTGGCAAAGGCTGATGGGACATAGGCCTTAAGTTTATTTAGCGAGTCATCGCCATCGCCTGATTCTGTGGCGTACTTTTCAAGGCCAGTACCATAGATAACGACTTGTTTATTTGGCTCCCAGCCCAAATTAAAAAATCTTTTACTAGGTCCAGTAGAAGTGCTTCCTTTGGCCCTAAGGATTTGATCATCCATTTCATTAATTTTATAAAAAAGTGTTTGGTTTCCGTTCGCAGCTGTCTGAATTGCTCGATGGCTTAAGGCCATTATCTCAAAGAGCGCAATACTAACGATAGCTAAGATTGATAGTGTGACCAAGATTTCAGCCAATATAAAACCTGATGATTGGTTCGAACGTAGTTGTTGCATCAATCATCACCTCCAGCCTACTTCCAAGTTACCTGCGTCGCAAGCAATTCTATTGAAGGTGCAGCAACATCTTTAGGATTATGACTTGGATTTATCGTAGATATCTCTCGCAAATAAGATGTTCCTGACGGGATTTGTGCACCAGATTTGAAGTAAAAAACTTTATGTGAAATACTCTCATTGTAAACATCATTAATATAGACATTTTTAAAGTAGACTCTTCCATAATCGCTGTTACCAATTGTCACCCCTTCACCAGGTGGCAATTGAAGAACTAAAGAGTTTGCACTCGCCATGTTAATTGTGTCAGTAAAAACAATTGTACCGGAAGATAGCGTTAGAGACTTATTAGAGTCTGTCTAAAAACCCCCGCATCCCAAGGGGCGATTCAAAAAACGCATTATTCGATGGTATTTTGCACCATTTAAAGGTATTTTGACTTCGCATGTCGAATCAAATGAAGAAACGATCGATTCGAAAGCGAGGTTTTCTCCATGTTTCGATATGCTGATGACCCCCAAGGTAGCTTTTATAATCATGA
>NZ_SLXT01000004.1 GCF_004341395.1 Heliophilum fasciatum | reverse complement strand
ATCTGCCCGAACGGCAAACGGATCACTTCGTTCAACGACGTGGAGGATGGCAGGAACTTCAACATCACAGCAAAAACCTATGGTTGCAAACATTGCCCCCATTACACCACGTGCTTCAAGGGGAAAAAGAAGCGCACCGTCTTTGTTCATCACGCTTTTGACACGCTACTAGAAGCAGCCCGCCATGCCCAGACCGATACCTATCGGGAGCAAATGCGCCTTCGCGGTCGGATTGAAGCGAAGCAGAACGAACTCCTTCATCACTATGGCCTGCGTCGTGTCCGCTATTGGGGCCAACGCAAGCTCGCTTTTGCCGCACGCATGAAAGCGTTAGGGGCGAACCTGAATAAACTCAATCGTCGATGTTGGGATAAAAAAAATCCGTTAGAATTGGATATGCATACGGCGCGAAGTATCACTTTCAAAAAAGTCGCATGATCCTCCCTGGGGGAGATCTGCCCATTTTGAGGCAATGCCTCGAATGGGTGGGCAAAACGATGGGAACACGGTGCGTTTTGTGGCTACTTTCTTGATTAATTTGGAAAAAACACAGTTTCAACGAATACCATGCTTATTTTCATTAGGTTCCTAGACGGACTCTATATAACAACTAAATCACTACAAATGCTCGTATTTTCGATAGGACAAAGGCGTTTTAGTGATTTTTTCCCGTAAATAACTATCTCCGCAGAAACGAATCGCAAAAAGCTGCCCCGCATCATCAAAATGATTCAGGCGCTGAATGCGTCTATAGGCACGGTAACTGAATACGGATCTAGCATTAAATAAATCCGCTACAGTTACCCCCATTTCAATCTGATAAAGCGTTTTCGAGATAAGCAAAAGAAGCTTTCCTGTTCTCATTTACCTTTTCATTGACAGATGCCCAGTCAATATCCATTAACGAGCACTCTCCAACATCTTCATCCCCTGTGATAATTCTATCATTAAGCCCAGTCCAAGATAGCAGGGTATATAATCTGCTGTTAGTTGAAAACTTGCTACTGTCCCGCTCGCGCCTAAATGCAAAGAACGGGGTATTGCTTAGTATCGAAAACACACAGCCGTGGAACGAGTCGGTACACATATATTTTGCATTTCTAATTAGGTTAATGAACTCTCCAGGACCCACATTATATGGACTTTCATCAGCAAAACTTTCATCAGATGATATATATGTGCTCCCGTGAAGGAGTCCAATAATCCGGTAGTTAGTTTGTTCTTTAAGGCGTTTTATGAATGTTCGTTGTTCCGGGTTATCTCCCATAAGATAACAGAGAATATAATCCCCCTCAGCAAAAGGTTTTTCATCTTGAATTTCCATCCATTCTTCCGCCGTAAGCAACATTGTCGGATCGCAGACCACCGATACATCCCTGTTGGTGATTTCTTTAATAATATTCTGACCAGCGGTTTCCCGTACACTAACATGATCAATCCTGTTTATGAAATTTTTAACATGAGCGTGTAACTGCCTCGGTAATACAGAAGTACCAAAACTGGTTGAATAAGCTATCTTTTTTATCGTGTCAGGTACAAACTCAAGCGTGAAATACTTCGCTGCGACATTAGCCGCACCCCATAACTGATCGCTACCAACAACAACAGCTTCGCACTCTTTTGATTGTTCGCTCAACTGTTTCCATGACGAAGCCCTAGGAAAGAAACTCAATTTATTGCTATAAAATTTTCTATACTCTTCATGCCTAATACGCATATTTTTCGAATATGACTCTTCTACCCAGTTTGCCTTTTTTGACAAAGCATTTCTTATCACATACTCTCGCTCATCCTTACTTAGCAATCTACTGAAGTAGTAGCATATTTTACGCATTTGAATGCTTCGTCTGATTCCCGACATGTCAAACACTTTAGTATCGTAACCTAGCTTTCTTATGGCATATTGTGTCGCATATGTCTGCAATGCACTGCCGAAGTTATCTTTATAGGTTACAACAGTCAATCCGATTACTCCCATTTCAGTCCTCCATCAATACCTTTTCTATCTCTTCCAAGTAAACGTTAGTCACAATGCTTCGGTCAAACTCTCTCTCCACTTTTTCTCTTGCAGTTCGACCCATTGTTTCTTTCCGCTCATGCGGCAGTTCGATAAATGTCCTAACCGTTTCAACTAGAGCCCCAACATCCTTGCGTGGAAATGTATATCCCGTCACACCATTCTCAATAGCATCATTGACACCGGGAATATCGGAACCAATACACACCCGCCCCATTGCACTGTGCTCAAGAACGACATTTGTCATCCCTTCATAATAACTTGGATGAATCACTGCATGAGCTGAAGCAATAGCCGACTTCATATCAAGCAGAACACCACCATACTCTATATAACCGCACTTGATATACTCGTCTAGCTTAACCTTATATTTATCGTCATCGTAATCACCGTAGATTATAAAACGTGTATTGGAATATTCGCTATGTATTCGCTTAGCACACTCGAGGAACTCATCAATTCCTTTAATTTTAACTATACGTGCCACAAAGTTAAAAGTAATGCTGCTGTCATCTTCAGGATACTGTTGATACGAGAACTCTGCCACATTTACTCCCGAACCCGGAATATCATGGTAATTTACCTTATTGCGCAGAATTCGGTTCATGTAGTCTCTTTCTTGGCTGTTCTGATACATCATGCAGGATGCTTTTCGGAAACCGAGCCTATAAAGCGTATCTAAGATAAACTTCAACCACCACGGATAAGTACTCGTATCAATTAATCCAGCATTATTAACAATGTACTTGGTTTTTGTTAGCCCACAGGCTATTCCACCATATATAGAACATTTTGTTGTGTAGGTCAGTACTAAATCCGGTTTATATTTTTTCAAGATATCAACGTAGAAACGAATTTGCTGTAAATCCTTTAGGGGATTAGTCCCTCTACGATCAATTGTCAAGTTAATGAATTTACATCCCATTTCGATGAAGCAATCCATTTTTTTCCCATATGGGCAGACCAAATATACTTCGTATTTATTTTTAATTAATTTCTCTATCAATTCACGTCGAAAATTATAAAAATTATTATCTTTAGGGGATATCATCATTATTATTGCCATACAAACCTCATATTCAGGAATTAATTTGTCTTCATTCGTGTTCGGTTAACCAAATTCACCCCAAGAAAACGACACGTATTCCATTCGTTGATTTCGTTAATTCCTCCTTCTTGCAACATTTCCCAGTCATTGTTGCAATTATAAGGAAGAATACCCACAATAAAGCTCCCCTTCCGCCTTGGGATCATGTATCAGCATTTTCAATGTGGTGAATTCATTGAATAAATTTCACTATATATGGTTAACCGATCACGAATGAATTTGTCTTATATCTCTACCAAAACACCACTCTCGTCTATTAGGAGATCATTATACTTGCGAGCGAGTCGGACGCCGCATCTTGCTTTCACATTCTTTGGCAGTTCTTCACCCAACAGTTGCTTTACTCTCAAATATGGAAGGTTAATCCCTGCCGCTGCATAAAGAACAATTGTAGCTGTGATTCGTGGATTCAAATCTGTAAGCACAGGATTGTCATTTTCATCAAGCATAAAATCGAATCCGATATTACCATCTAATTTGAGGATATCTACTATTTTTCTACACAGTTCAAATGCATCTTCCCTTTCCTCTACTATGCTCTCCTGTGCTATACTCATAGAGCTTACGGTATTATGCCGACCGGCGATGTATAGGACTTTCCCCCGGTCAGACAACAAATCTACCGTGTATTCGCATCCGGGCAAGAATTCCATAGCAAACATTTCTGGCACTCTAAAGAATTCATCTACAATCTCACACATTTCGTCAAGCGTTATATATAAAGAGTTAGGCTTATCGTTAAGAAAAATATCAGCTTTCGATTTATGAGCACTTAGAATTCTAACTCCACGACTTCCGCTACTCTTTGCAATCTTTATACATACAGACTTTTCCGGATATCCAAGTTTTGTAGCTGCATCTACCAAAGATTTCTTTGAATCGACTAAATAATGCTTGGGTGCTTTTATGTTATTTTTTTTCATTATTTCGTATAATAAGTATTTGTTATTCGCAATAGAAAGGCTCTCATTTGCACTTACAGCCACTTTGACCCCGATTCTCTCGAAATCTACCAATCTCACTCTTACAATGTCTAGTTCCATAGAAAGGTGCGGAAATAAAATATCGACTTTTTCTAATCTGCATACCTTAAGAAGATTATCTACATATGCTTCATCCGTATAGTGCGACACTTGGTAGTACTTATCTACAATTGCATTCATAAATGGACTGTCGGTTATATCACAACCTATTATTCTAATATTTCTTTCCCCATTTCCTTTAAGGCAACGGAAAAAGCCAGGCATGAATATTGCTCCACAGGCTGTGCTTAAAACTGTTATATCTTTCATCAAAAGTATCCCTCATCAAAGATTGAATTTAGAGAAAACATCGTCAAAGGTCTCTTCTCTCATTATTTCTTTAACTTCATATTCCTTATTAACGCTGAACATCGGACTGTTAGGTTTAATGAACTGCGGCTTAGAAACGATGGAGTATCCGCCAACATTCTCAAAAGTTAGAATATCTCCGACAGCTAGTTCACCTGAATAGTCTTTATAAATACAGTCCTGTTCCAAGCATGTAAAGCCCATAATATCGATGGCATCATAGTGATGCCTGTCTTGACCGCTCTCTTTCACGATCACAGGTAAATTCTTCAATGTACAAATCTCTCCTACATTGAGGTAACTGCCGTCGACAGTTGCCATATTGCGACCACGAATCGTTTTTATGTTCAGGATTTTAGTAACAAAACTTATATACCTTGCCACTATAGTTGTGCCGGGCTCTGTATATAAGATTGGTTTCTTTTCTTCAGGGATGTGCGAGTAATGATCAGCAATCGGTTTGATTACTGCCTTAGCATAATCTTTGTAAGTTGGGATATTGCTTCCAAACTGAGCCTCTAAAGCTTCAGGCATTTTTCCGAACATTCCACTACCTAAGCTGATATATTCCGGTACTCCATCAATATATTTTTCAGTGGCCTTCAGCATGATCTCTACCCTCTTACGCCATGCTTCAATTCCTCGCGCACGACTTATATGGCAGTGCAAACCGACGAGTTGTATATTGGGATGATCTTTTAATAGTTGGGTAGTCTTATGTAGTTCTTCGCTCTCAGGTTCAAATCCAAAACGTGAAATAAATACACCACTAACGTCAAGATTAATTCTTAAACCTACTTTATATTGGTGAGCTATATGCAAGGTTGCGTAATCACAGATACGCTTTGCTTCGTCGTAATTATCAATATTAATGATTCCGCCGTTCTCTAAATGTTCTTCTAGACGTGCACCTTTCACGGGTCCGTTAAATACTATCTGTTCCTCTGGATATCCTAGTTTTCTTGCCAGTTCATACTCCATATCAGAAACAACTTCGGCATGACCGCCTAATCTCTTTACAAGATTACAAATATAAGGAGTATAATTAGTCTTATAGGAGTATGAAATTTGGTACTTCGTATATATAGCACGAAAAGCATCAAGCATTTCATTATAGTTATTAATGAATCCCTGTTCATCAAACAAATAGAACGGGGTTTTATTGTATTTTTTTTGAACAGATTGTAACATTCTATTGTTCATTTCTCGTCTACCTTACCCTTTAAACTTAATCTACACTAATCTCGTGCTATGCCCTTTCATTTGTACGATAAACATTCAAATGAGGTCTAAAATCTGAACCATAATTTGTGGTGAACCTCTTCACCAATATCTTTAGAGTTGTGTACAAAATCTTCAAATCAAGGATAAAAGATACATTTTTTGCGTAATATGTCTCATACTCAAACTGTTCTTCCCAAGTTGTTACCGGTTTTCCGGACAAACTATCTGGCGGGAGAAGTCCCCCTCTCACAGTGTGTCTTACACGCTCATCTTCATGGAAGAAAGGCCCGTAATATGTAGGCAGTGGTCTTGGCCCAATAATTGACATTTTTCCTGTTAGAATTAGGAAAAGTTCCGGGAGTTCATCGAGTGAAGAGCTACGAATAAAAGCACCAAATTTTGTTAACCTATTTGTCTCATCAAGTAAGTTCCCATCAGCATCTAGTTCTTCCGTCATTGAACGAAACTTATATAACTTAAACACTTTCTCATTTACCCCAATACGTTCCTGTGAAAACAGAATAGGAGATCCCATCTTAATTCTCACAAGAGTCGCAATAATCATATATACTGGCAACAGAATAATAATGCCTATCAATGAAAGCATGAAATCAAGGGGTCTTTTTATGAATTTTCTATATATCACACATGCCTCCTAAACACACACTCAAAAGCTTCTGCATAATTCAAACCAGACTGTGAGCCACGGTAGGCTGCTAAGCCTTTGATTGCTTCCTCAGAACGTGGATGTGGATATGGACGCATTACACCACGGTATGCAGACAGCGCCGTTATCTTCGCCTCAACTCCTTCCAGACTAACCTCTATGAAGGTATTTGGCTGGAAACGATTCATTGCGCTGTTAACTGACCAATCCGTGGACGATGATGTTTCCATGAACCAGAATTCAGACACCGACTTCACATCGGTACGACGTTGGAACAATCGAAGAGCTGCCTGACAAGCCATAGAGGTATGCAAGTGATCATTATTTGTATCAGCAGGATGATGTGTAATGATTACATCGGGCTGAGAGGACAAGATTGCCTGCTCTATAAACTGAACCATCTCCAAATGTGGCACGGTATTCATTTTCATGTTAGGGAACGGGCCTTGATAGATGCGATGAACACCTAACACTGAATTACTCATTTCCATCTCCGAATTGAGAATATCATCAGCAGGACGTTTGGCTCTAGCTTCTGCCTTAACATTCATAATGCACACATCAACTTTGTGTCCCTCTTTAGCATGCTTATGTATTGTCGCTCCTGCTCCGAGAACCTCATCGTCAGGGTGCGCTACAACAAACAAGTAGTTCATGATATCTCTCCATCTTCCATCTCGTTTTTATAAAAAACTATATTTATATTACATCACTGAAATCGTAATGAGCTAATCTGCCAATTTAACCCTGTGCTTGACTGCCTACGCACATGTAATGAAAAAATGCCATAGTCATCAATTGTCCCTGTATGCTTGTCTCGATAACTAAGTACCTATAGACTTGACCGCATCTTTTCAGAGCCTTCGGAAACATGTTCCACGACTTTTAATCACTGTCGATAAATACTGGTATGGCCTTTTGGTAGATGATCGGATTGGTCGTCACCGCAAAAAGTCAAGCTCTAACAAAAGACGATATCACCGGTTCCCACGCCGGCAACAAACAGCGCCATATGAATGGCTACCGTTCCTGATGACAAGCTACTGCCGAAAGGGCAATCGCCTTCAGAGCCACCTCATTCTCATTCTCATTCACATTCGTACCCAGCAGAGCGATCCAGTTGGGGGCAAATGATTCCTGAGTATATTGCATTTCATATCTTTTATCACTGATGTGCGTTGCTAACCCCTTCTAAAAAGTCAAAAGCCCCTTGCAGGGTCGAATCAAGCATAATGCTCACAGACTCTAACACCAAGCTCGGGGCTGGTTCCTTCACACAATTGGCCGGTCAGTAGACAGGCCTTCTTCTCTTCATACGAGTTAGATTGACCTAACCGTACTCTCTTTCAGAGAAGGTACATCCTTTGTAACCCTTAACTCTCTGCCATCTTTACACGCTCTGCTCGGCAAATGCTTGGCGCTCCGTCCCAGTGGTACCCCGGATTCACCAATTCCAACTGCCTTACTGCTTCTTCCCGGCTCAAACGCATCATATCCTGCTCACTCATTCTGACCAAGCGCTGAATCGGTACCGGCGATCCGCAGTACGCCCCGATGCAATCGCTGATCCGCATGATTCGTTCATGGCTGGTCTGCTCTAAGCTTTCCCCTTCGTGGCTGAGTTCTTCGTAAAGCTTTTCACCAGGACGCATCCCTGTATAGACGATCGGAATCTCAATCATCGGTTCCAGACCGGAAAGACGGATTAGATCTTTCGCCAGATCAGCAATCTTCACCGGCTCCCCCATATCCAGTACGAATATTTCGCCACCGTGGGCCTGTGCTCCTGCTTGCAGAACTAAGGCTACAGCTTTGGGAATCGTCATAAAGTAACGCACCATATCGGGATGGGTTACCGTCACCGGCCCACCCTGGGCGATCTGCCGCTTAAAGATCGGTACCACCGAACCACGACTGCCGAGGACATTGCCAAAGCGCACCACCGCAAACCGTGTGGATGGTTTATCGCTGCCTTTTTTCATCGCTTCAGCAGCGTAATGCTGAACAACCAACTCAGCAAATCGCTTCGATGCGCCCATGGCCGATGTGGGTCGTACTGCTTTGTCACTGGAGATCATGACAAAGCATTCCACGCCGAACTGCAACGCCAGTTCGGCAAGCACTTTCGTTCCCCAAGCGTTGTTTTTCACTGCTTCTTCCGGTTGCTTTTCCATCAGGGGCACATGCTTATGTGCTGCTGCATGAAAGACCGCGTCCGGCTGATGCTCTTCAAAGATGCGACTGATCACATGACGGTTTTTCACATCAGCGATGTATGTATGGAGCACTAATCGTGGGTACCGGTCGCGCATCTCCTGCTCCATTTGGTGGATGCTGTTTTCCCCTTGCCCAATCAAGACCATGCTCGCCGGCCCGATCGCAGCGATCTGCCGAACCAGTTCACCACCGATAGAACCACCAGCCCCCGTCACCAGGACGGTTTTTTTATGTAAGTACGTCGCGATGCGCTGAAAGTCCGTGACCACTGGTTCTCTACCGAGGAGGTCTTCCACTTCCACGTTCCGTAGCTTGCTGACGCTTACTTTACCGCTGACCAGATCGCCGATGTTCGGCAAGATCTGTAGATTCGCCCGTGTTTGCTTACATAACTCGACGATGCGCTTTAGTTTTGCCCCGACCACGGAAGGCATGGCGATGATAATCTCTTCAATCATGTACTGATCCACCAAATCGGCAATTTCCTCTGTAGAACCGAGCACCTTCAACCCTTGGATGCGCTTGCCCAGCTTGGTCGTTTCGTCATCTATAAAGCCGATCGGCAACATCTTCGATGATACTTTGCGCAGTTCCCGGGCCACCAGTACACCGCCGGCTCCGGCGCCGACGATCAAGGTGTTGCGCCGCTTGCCTACGGTGATCGGCGCAAAGAGACCGTATTTCCACTCACAATAGACGCGCCAACCGAACCGCGATGCGCCCATACCCAGCACCAGGAGCATTCCGGCGATCACATAGACACTGCGTGGTATCGTTTGCCCCGGCGTGACAAAATCAATGAAAAAAAGTGCCCCCAACCCTAAGCCGATGGCCTTTACGATCCGCCATGCATCGCGCACACTGGCATAGCGCCACACTGTTGTATAGATTCCGCAAAGCAAAAACGCTGACATAAAGCAAGCCACACCCCACGGTAGGATGCGGCTGAGATAGCGCCACTCATGTTCGGGAATCCGTAGGTCAAAGCGTAGGTAGTAGGCCATTAGTAACGAAAATACCACCACACTGGCATCAAAAAGAATGACAATCAATCGGCGCGCCGGGTTGTTGCGGAAATCGACTAATGGAATCATTGTGCCCTCACCCTTTATGTGAACTTTCTCAAGTGCTCAATACGTTGTGTATACTAACTTTGTTCACTTCCTGCAAACAAAATCCAGATTCCATTCTGTTATGCATTCTATCATATTTTTGTAGCTCCGTCCCCCTATGGCGAAGTCAAGAAGATGGATTAAGCCCCAAGACCTACATCTTTCTTCCTTATTCGCTCTGAATCAAATCTACAGTTTCTGCCTGCTTTTGACCGGCAATACCTACTTTTCTTCCGGTTATTTTTTTGTTAATTCGATTCCAACTTTTCAAAATACGATTTTAATTAAGTGAAATTATCCTACCATATTTCTATGCGCTTGTCTCCATAAAAAAACCTTACGCATTTGCGTAAGGTTGGATGCCTAGCCATCGGCTAGCGCACGACAATATTGACGAGTTTGTTCGGTACGGTGATTACCTTAACGATCGTCTTGCCCTGGATCAATTCTTGTACACGCTGGTTATCCATGGCCGCCGCTTGCAGCGCTTCGCCGTCCAGGCCGTTGGGCAGTTGCAGTTTTTCCCGCACTTTGCCGTTGATCTGCACGACTACAGGCACTTGGTCTTGTACCAGCGCCGCCGGATCATAGCTTGGCCAGCTTTGTTGATGAACCGAACCGGAGCCACCGATCGCTTGCCACAGTTCTTCGCTGATATGGGGCGCAAAGGGTGCCAGCACGAGGATCAGCCGCGCCAGTGCATCTTTAATGAGCGACAAGTTCTGCGCTTTCGGTGCTACTTTGTCTTTGTAGAGATAAAGGGCGTTGACCAGTTCCATGATCGCCGAGACGGCCGTGTTGAAGTTAAAGCGCTGACCGATGTCTTCGGTCACCCGTTTGACCGTCACGTGGGCCATGCGCACCAGTTCGCGATCATCGCTGTTTAAGGAAGCTACGTCGGGGTTGGTGATCAGCAAGGATGCGATTTGCTGCAAGGAAATTCTGCTTTTTCCATCGCTTGCTTCATTGCCGGTTTCAGTACTTGCTTCCGCGCCGGCTGTGCTTGCTTCTTCACCGGGGTAATAAGCCTGCACAAGGCGCCAGACGCGGTTCAAGAAGCGGTGCGCCCCTTCGACGCCGCGGTCGCTCCATTCCAGGTCCCGTTCCGGCGGCGCTGCAAAGAGGATAAACAAGCGGGCCGTATCAGCGCCGTACTTGGCGATGATCTCTTCCGGCGAGACCGTATTGCCTTTGGACTTGGACATCTTCGAGCCGCCCAGGAGCACCATGCCTTGCGTCAAGAGGTTCGCAAAGGGCTCGTCCACCGCCACCAAGTTGAGATCATGAAGTACTTTGGTAAAGAAACGCGAGTACAAGAGGTGCAAGATGGCATGCTCTACACCGCCGATATACTGGTCAACGTTCATCCAGTAGTCCACGGCCGAACGCTCGAAGGCATCCTTATCGGAGTAAGGCGCCGTGTAGCGCAGGTAGTACCAGCTGGAGCAGACGAACGTGTCCATGGTATCTGTTTCCCGCTGGGCCGGGCCGCCGCACTTCGGACAGGTCGTATGGACAAAGTCGGGCCGCGACTTTAAGGGCGATTCGCCGTTGGGCTTAAACTCCACATCGTTCGGCAAGATCACCGGCAAGTCTTGATCCGGTACAGCCACTTCGCCGCACTTGTCGCAGTAGACGATCGGAATCGGTGCGCCCCAGTAGCGCTGGCGCGAGATCAGCCAGTCGCGCAGGCGGAAGTTGACTTTGCGTACCCCTTTGCCCGTTTCTTCCACGTAAGCGGCGATGGCCGCCAGGGCATCGTTGTTGTTCATGCCGTTAAAGCGGTCCGAGTTGACCAGAACGCCCTCATCTTCATAGGCGTGGTCCATGTCATCAGCCACCAGATCGGGCACGCCGACCGGCTGGATGACGACCTTCAAGGGCAAGGCATATTTTTGGGCAAATTCAAAGTCCCGCTGATCGTGCGTCGGTACGCCCATGACGGCGCCGGTGCCGTATTCGGCCAGGACATAGTTGGCCAGCCAGATGGCTACTGGTTCGCCCGTCACCGGGTTTTGGCAGTAGTGGCCGGTGAAGATGCCTTCTTTTTCCGTATCGGTAGCGGTGCGCAGGATTTCGCTTTGGCCGAGGACTTTTTTGATAAACGCGCGGATTTCCGCTTCTTTGGGGTTGTTTTGGAGCAAATGTTCCACCAGCGGATGCTCCGGCGCCAGGACCAAATAGGTGACGCCGTAGATCGTGTCTTGCCGGGTCGTGTAGACCGTCAGTTTGTCAAAACCGCCGATGGGGCTTGGCAAGGGAAAATCCATCTCCACGCCTTCCGAGCGGCCGATCCAGTTTTCCTGCATCGTCTTGACTTTGTCGGGCCAGCCGGGCAGTTTTTCCAGATCGTCAATTAGGCGCTGGGCATAGTCGGTGATGCGGAAAAACCACTGTTCCAGCGCTTTTTTCTCGACGGTGCTGTCGCAGCGTTCGCAGGCGCCTTCCACCACTTGCTCGTTGGCCAGCACAGTGGCGCAGGAAGGACACCAGTTGACGTTGGCTTTTTTCTTGTAGGCCAGGCCGGCGTTGTAGAATTGCAAGAACAGCCACTGGGTCCACTTATAGTACTCGGGGGTGCAGGTAGCCACTTCCCGATCCCAGTCGTAAGAAAGGCCCATCGTCTTGAGTTGGGTGCGCATGTTGGCGATGTTGCTTTTCGTCCAATCGGCCGGTGGTACGCCGTGTTTGATCGCCGCGTTTTCGGCCGGGAGGCCAAAGGCGTCCCAACCCATGGGATGGAGCACGTTGAAGCCTTGCATGGTCTTAAAACGGGCCACCACGTCGCCGATGGAGTAGTTGCGTACGTGGCCCATGTGCAAGTTGCCTGATGGGTACGGGAACATTTCCAGGCAGTAGTATTTGGGCTTGGCCGGGTCTTCGGTGACGCGGTAGATATGCTCGTCCTGCCATTGTTGCTGCCACTGCGGTTCTATCGCTTGAAAATCGTAACGCTCTTGCATGATATCCTCCTGTATCCTCGGAATCTTCTGGATTACGCCGAACGGGCGTCTTTGATCTTGTGCCACAACCACCAAGCAAAGACGAGCGCAATGGCGGAAATGATCACGATATCGATGTCATGGCCGTATTTGCGTATGGACTGCCAGTTTTCGCCGAGTGCGTAGCCGATGTAGGCCAGCCCCAAGCACCAGGGAAAGGAGCCGACGAAGGTATAGAGGGTAAACTTTTTGACGTCCATCTTGGCGATGCCTGCCGGCAGGGAGATAAAGGTGCGAATCACCGGCAGCATGCGGCTGATGAAGATGGCTCGGTCGCCCCAGCGGGCAAACCACCGTTCGGCTGCCCCGTATTCACTGCGGGAGATCAGCCAGCCAAAGTAGCGAAAGATAAACTCAGCACCCAGTTGACGTCCGGCGTAGTAGGCCACCAGCGAGCCAATGACGTTACCGATCGTGCCGGCCAAGGCTACGCCCAGGAGGGTCATCGTACCTTGATAGGCCATGTAACCGCCCAGGGGCATGATGATCTCTGACGGTAAGGGGATGCAGGCGCTTTCTATGGCCATGCCGATGGTGACTCCGGGGTAACCGAAGGAGTTAAGATAGGTAACGATCTGGGTCAGGAAACCTTCGATCGCTTGGATGATTTGACTCACAGTAATGCTCCTTCAGCTTGGATTTTTCTATGATTTACGATGTTTCTTCCCGTTGGGCGATGAAAAAATATCGTTCTGTGCTTTCCGTGACCGGTCCGCCTTGCTTGTCGCCGTAGAAACCGCGAACGGGCAAGCCTGCCTTTTGTAAGCTGGCTTTGATCGTCGCTTCTGAAAACCAAGTTTGGCGGTGGCTTTCTTCAAAACGCTCGTAGAGGCCTTTTTCCTGCTTGACGAAAAACAGCAAGTCCATATCCACCGTCCGGGTATCCGCATCGTATGTATTGGACCAGATGTAGACCAGATCGTCATGCACTTCGGTGAAGGTCTCGTTGCCGAGCACATGGGCGATTTTGGTTTCGCTGTGCATATCGGCAAGCAACAGGCCGCCCGGTTTGAGGCAGCGGGCGATGCGCTGAAAGGTTTGCTGTAGGTCAGTGTCGCTGGTGAGGTAGTTGAAGCTGTCTAAGTAGCAGACGACGGCATCGACCGGTGCATGGAGTTCCAACTTGCGCATGTCCTGGGCGATGAGCAGAAGTTGTCCGCCCTGCATCGCGTCTTCGTGCCGGTTCGCGTTGACGGAGAGCATTTCCGTTGATTGGTCGGCGCCGATCACCCGGTAGCCGGCCTGTAAGAGTCGCCCGGTCATGGCGCCGGTGCCGCAGGCAAGATCAAGGATTTGCCGGGGGCGGCAGTTGTACTTTTGCAAGGCTGCTTCGGTGAACTGCATCCAACCGTCGTAATCGACATCGCTCATCAGGCGATCGTAGACGTCGGCCATTTGTTGGTACATGGTGGGCACCTCAGGTTCTGTCGATAGAATTATCAGCCGATGAATTGATAAACTAGTTTATCAACCTTTGAAGAAAAAAGTTAGCACTGCTTTATTGCACAAATTCGCTGAAGTTCGGTTCTACGGCGCGTGGTGCATCGCCCCAGAGGCGCTCTAAGGAGTAGTAGTCCCGCGTTTCCGGTCGGAAGATGTGCACGACAACACTGCCAAAGTCGAGCAGTACCCAGCGGCCTTCGCGATAGCCTTCGGTACGGAGGACGCGCAGGTCGCTTTCTTTCATTTTGTCTTCAATGTTTTGGGCGATGGCTTGCACTTGCGGTACGGAGTTGCCGGAGCAGATGACAAAGTAGTCGGTTACGTTGGATTTTTCCCGCAGGTCCAGCAGCATAATGTCCATGGCTTTTTTTTCGGAGGCCGCTTCGGCAATGGCGATGGCGACGGTTTTGGGATCAGTCATGGTTAGGGTCCCCCTTGTTTTTTTATTTGGGTTAATAGATCGTTGCGGGCTTCCACTGTCCAGAGGTGGATGGCGATGCCGCGTTTGATGGTGATCGTCAGTGATTGGTTGAGACAAGCCAGGGCCGCTTGCAACAAGGACTGCGTTGCCAATTGGCGCAAATCGTCCACGCCGGGATAATGGCGGTTCGGCTCAATTTTGTCGCTGATCAAAATGATCAGTTCCAGCGGTGTCATGGCGGCGCGGGCCAGTGTATGGGAGCGAATCGCTTGCAGGACCGGCTCATCGGTCACGCCGTAGTGCCTGGCGGCGATGTCGGCGCCGACAAAGGCATGGAGCAGTTCTTTGTTTTGCCGGTCTTCGCGGTCAAAGGGCAGCGTCAGGTGCGCGCTGGCGGCTTTGAGTCGTTCATAATCCCATTCGCGGGCAATGTCATGGAGCAGGCCGGCCAGGTAGGCTTGGTCGGCGTCTTGGCCGTGCTGCAGGGCCAACTGCCGGGCTGTATCGGCTACACCCAGGACGTGGGTCAAGCGCAGGGGGCTAAGGCCGTCTGTGAGGTCCTGCTGAATCCGGTCAACAAGGTTGTGGTTCATCCTCTTCCCCACCCGTAACAGGTTTTAGCCTCCTGGCACCATGCGGTCCAGGAGGCTGTGTGAATTTATCTCTTTTACTCTCCTTGCCGCGGCTTGGCTTCGTTGACGGTCAGTTGACGACCTTCAAACTCTGCGCCGTTCATGGCTTCTACCATGCGCTCGGCTTCTTGATCGCCGACTTCGACGAAGCCGAATCCGCGCGATCGACCGGTTTCACGGTCGGTAATAATGCGGCTGCTGATCACTTCCCCATAGGGGGCAAATAAGTCCGTCAATTGTTCCGGCTTGGTTGCCCAAGGGAGATTGCCTACATACAGTGTCCGTGCCAAATACTTTCACCTCACATCGGATCTTTGGACGATACGGGGGACGCCTTTGTCCTTCGTACTGTCGCTTGCGCTTTTAGTATGACCGCAAGGGGGCGGGTTATACATGGTTCATTGCTGGTTGATGTTTATCGCTAGTGCCGTTTATTGATAATCGCCGTTGGCGATGATCGCTTGCTCGACCGGTTCCGGCAGGAGATATTTGATCGAGCGGTTTTGCCGGCGTCGTTCCCGGATATCGGTCGAGGAGATAGCCAGGGCCGGTACTTCCAGCAAGTGAAAGCGACCGCCCCGCCCTTGCCACTCGGCGATGGCTCGATGCAGTTCTTCCGGGTCATAGCCGGGCCGGTAGGCGGCGATAAAGTAGCAGGAACGGATCAATTCATCAATGCGATGCCATGTCATGATTTCCAGGAGAGCGTCGGCGCCGGTGATAAAGTAAAGGTCGGCGTCGGGGCCGTAACTTTCCTGCAGCGCGCGCACCGTGTCGATAGTGTAGCTCATGCCGCTTCGTTCGATCTCGATGGAGGATAAGCAAAAGCGCGGGTTGCTTTGGATGGCCAGTTCCGTCAGGTAGTACCGGCGCCAGGGGTCGGTGACTTTTCGGGCATGTTTATGGGGCGGTTGACCGGCCGGCACAAACAGCACCGTGTCCAGTTGAAATTGTTCGGCCGCTGCTTCAGCCGTGACCAGGTGGCCGTAGTGGATCGGGTCGAAGGTACCGCCCATGATGCCAATGCGCATCGGTTACTCCCGCACTTGGCCGTCGCCGTAGCCGATGTATTTGATCGTTGTCAACTCTTCCAGGCCCATCGGTCCGCGGCTGTGCAGTTTTTGTGTGGAAATGCCGATCTCGGCGCCTAGGCCGAACTGGGAGCCGTCGGTGAAGCGTGTGGAAGCGTTGACATAGACGGCGGCGGCATCGACGCGCTGGGTAAACTTGCGTGCCCGGCTGTAATCGTTGGTGATGATCGCTTCGGAGTGGCCCGAGCTGTAGCGGCGAATATGTTCCAAGGCTTCGTCAAAGTGGGCCACGACGCGTACGGCCAGGATCAGATCGAGAAACTCGGTGGCGTAGTCTTCGTCGGTCGCTGCTTGGATGCCAGCGATGATTTTGCTGGTTTGCGGGCAGCCGCGCAGTTCTACGTTTTTTTGCTGCAGCGCTTGGGCGATTTGCGGCAGGAAGGTGGCTGCTACCTCTTCGTGCACCAGCAGCGTTTCCATGGCGTTGCAGACGCCGGGGCGCTGGGTTTTGGCATTGATGATGATCTTTTCGGCCATGGTTAGATCGGCGCTTTTGTCCACAAAGATGTGGCAGTTGCCGACGCCGGTTTCGATGACCGGGACGGTGGCCGTTTTGACGACGGTTTGGATCAAGCCGGCGCCGCCGCGGGGGATCAGCACATCGATGTATTCGTTCATCGTCATCATGGCCTGGGCCACTTCGCGGCGTGTATCTTCGATCAGTTGGATCGCGCCGTCGGGCAGGCCAGCTGCGGTGGCGGCGGCGGCAATGACTTTGATCAAGGCGATGTTGGAGTGGATCGCTTCGGAACCGCCGCGGAGCAAGGTGGCGTTACCGGATTTGATGCACAGGCCGGCGGCGTCGACGGTCACATTGGGCCGCGCTTCATAGATAATGCCGACGACGCCCAGGGGCACCCGCATCTTGGCGATTTCCAGGCCGTTGGGGCGGCGTTTTTGGCTCAATACTTCGCCGATCGGATCGGGCAGGCTGATCAGGTCGATCAGGCCTTGGGCCATTTCGTCGATGCGCTTGGGTGTTAGGAGCAAGCGATCGAGCAGCGCTTTGGACATGCCTTTTTGCTTGCCTGCTTCGACGTCGATAGCGTTGGCCGCCAGGATCTCGTCTTGCTGGGCCTTTAAGGCGTCGGCCATCGCTTGGAGGGCTTGGTTTTTTTGTATCGATGAAAAGGTGCTTAACTCATAGGCCGCATCTTTGGCTTTTTGGCCTTTGCGGCTTAGTTCTTCAAAAGCGATCATTGGGGTTCCTCCTCCTATCCGTTAGGGGTCGGGGTCAAGGTGGGGTTGTGCGGTGCGGGGGTGGCCCCGACATTAGCCTTGGCGTTGGCTCAAGCATTGGCCTCGGCGTTAACCTCAGGGGTGGTCTTGCGGCTGGCTTTGGCCGCAAAAAAAGTACCTACCGGTTCGCCGGCCATGATTTTGCGCAGGACGTTGGGCAAGGAACTGCGGGCGATCACCATGGCTGCGCCGGCATCGGCGGCGATGGACGCGGCTTGCAGTTTTGTCGTCATGCCGCCGGTGCCCAGCTTGGAACCGGCGCCGGCGGCCATGGCTGTGATGTCTGGCGTGATTTCATCCACGTAGGTGATCAGTTGCGCCTCGGGATCTTGGCGCGGGTTGGCCGTGTAGAGCCCGTCAATGTCGGTCAGGAGTACCAGGACGTCGCTGTGCACGAGGCTGGCCACGAGGGCCGACAAGGTGTCGTTATCGCCGACGCGGATCTCGTCGACGGCGACGGTGTCATTTTCATTGATGATCGGTATGGCGCCGGACCGCAGGAGGGCTTCCAGGGCGTTGGCGGCGTTGATATGGCGGTTTTCAATAGCCAGGTCGTCGCGGGTTAAGAGCACTTGGGCGACGATTTGGCCGTATTCGGCAAACATCTTTTCATACATGTGCAGGAGCAGGCCTTGGCCGACGGCGGCGCAGGCTTGTTTTTCCGGGATCGTTTGGGGTTTTTGCTGCAGGCCCAGCCGACCCATACCGGCTCCGACGGCGCCGGAGGTGACGAGCAGGACTTCGTGGCCGCGGTTGGCCAGATCGGCCAGCTGGCGGACGATTTTTTCGATCTGTTCCAGGTTGAGCTTGCCGGTGCTGTGGGTCACGGTGCTCGTGCCGACTTTGACGACGATGCGCCGGGCTTGGGCCAGTTCTTGGCGAGAACGCATAGGGGGGTCACTCCTTGGGGGTATGCCTTGGGGTTGCCGTGCAGGTATGCCTTGGGGTTGCCATGGCGGTATGCTGTGGGGACAATTACTCCTCTTCTTCGAGGTCGTGGCCGTATTCGTAGAAGTCGAATTCCAGTTCCTTGATGCGGATCGTGTCGCCGTGTTTGGCGCCGGCATCGCGCAGTGCTTGGTCCACGCCCATTACGTCGAGGATGCGCTGGAACCGTGTCACTGCCTCTTCGTTGTCGAAGTTGGTCCGTGCCAGGTGACGCTCTACTTCGGCACCGCCAACGATGTAGGTGCCGTCGGGATCTTTTTTGATGGTAAAGCGCGGTGCTTTGGCGCCGCTGACTTTGACGTCGAGATGGCTGTTGGGCTCGATGGGCACGGGCGCTTCTTGCGCGATCGCTTCGAGTTTCCGGTAGGTGGCGTAGACGAGGGGGGTAAGGCCCTGGTTGGTGGCGGCGGAAACGGCGAAGATCTCGACGGTGTCGCCGATTTTGGCTTGGAGCCGCGCCAGGTTTTCAGTGGCTTCGGGCAGATCCATTTTGTTGGCGGCGATGATGCGTGGTTTGGCGGCCAGTTCCGGTTTATATAGCGCCAGTTCGCGTTCGATGATGTCATAGTCTTCCAGCGGGTCCCGGCCTTCGCTGCCGGCGATGTCGATGACGTGAATGAGGAGGCGGGTCCGCTCAGTATGGCGCAGGAATTCATGGCCTAAGCCGACGCCGCTGTGGGCGCCTTCGATCAAACCGGGGATGTCGGCGAGGACGAAGCTTTTGCCTTCTTCGACGCTGACAACGCCCAGATGAGGTTCTAAGGTGGTAAAGGGATAGTCGGCGACTTTGGGCCGCGCTGCGGAGACGGCGGCGATCAGTGTGGATTTGCCGGCGTTGGGGAAACCGACGAGACCTACGTCGGCGAGTAGTTTCAGTTCCATGGCCAGCCACCGTTCTTGACCGGGTTCACCGTTTTCGGCAAAGCCTGGTGCTGGGTTGTTGGCGGTGGCGAATTTGGTGTTGCCTCGGCCGCCGCGGCCGCCTTTGGCGACGACGACGCGTTGGCCTTCTTCGGTGATGTCGGCGATCAGTTCACCGGTGTCGGCATCTTTGATCACGGTGCCGACGGGCACTTTGGCGATGCGGTCGCCGCCGTTGCTGCCGAACTGGTTTTTGCCGGTGCCGTGTTCGCCGCGCTCGGCTTTGTAGTGTTTTTGGTAGCGAAAGTCGATCAAGGTGCGCAGGCCTTCGTCACCGATGAAGATGACGCTGCCGCCGGCTCCGCCGTCGCCGCCGGCCGGTCCGCCGAGGGGAACGTATTTTTCTCGCCGAAAGGCGACGATGCCGTTGCCGCCGTCGCCGCCTTTGACGTAGATTTTGGCGCGATCATAAAACATGCTTGGTTTGCTCCTTTTGTGTGGTTCGGGGGTGCGGTGTGTTAGGAAGCGTCGATGGCGATGTGATCCAAGGTGTCTAGCGGGTACGTAACGACGTTGTCGGGATCATGGGTCCAGCAAGCGATGAGGGACGGTGGGGTGCTTGCCGATGGGTTGCCTGTTGTTGGGCTACCGCCTTGAAAGCGTAAGCTTAATTGGTTGGCTTCGCTTTCTTCGTCGTTCCACCGGTTTTCGTCTTCGGCGCCAGCATTGTCCCTCCCTAGGTTACGCTGGTCGATGGCCTTTTGAATCGCGGTCAGGGCCGCCTGGGCCAGGTGCCGCGCAGCTCCCTCGCTTTGCCAGGGGGCCGGATCCCAGTCACGGGCGACATACACGGTCAGTTCAATTCCCTGCCGGCTCAAGTGATGGCTTTCAATGACTATGGCAATGGCGACTGGCTGCACGCCGATGGCCAGGACATTGCCGGCTTCTTGCAGGTGGGCGGCCGTCGTTCGCGCGTAATTCATGGCCCGTTCGGTGCTGCCCATTTGCAAGTAGCCCAGGATCACTTGCATGTGGTTGACTTGATCATGGCGAAGATGGCGCCACAAGGCAAGCCAATCTTCTGCGCCCGGTGCAAAGGCTTGCTCCAACGTCGTGGTCATTGTTGTTCCTCCCTATTATAGGTACGGTACTGCCTGTGCGGGATGTGCAAATGTTGTCGTTTTGGATACTGCTATGACCCTTCCTTGGCACCGTCGATGCTGTGCTTCTCCTAGTGATTGTACCCCAAAGTATAGCATCTGACGCTGTTTTTGCAATGTAAAGGCTTTTTTTAGGGTATAAAAAAACCCCCGGATGCTTCCGGGGGGATTCTGTGCGTTGATTACACGGCGTAAACGCTGATTTTTTTCTTGTCCCGGCCAAAGCGTTCGAATTTGACGACGCCATCGATCAAAGCGAAGATCGTGTGATCTTTGCCGATGCCGACGTTGTTGCCAGGATGAAAATGCGTTCCCCGTTGGCGAGCGATGATGTTGCCGGGAATTACGGCTTGACCGTCGCTTTTCTTGACGCCCAGGCGTTTCGACTCGGAATCGCGACCGTTACGGGAGCTACCGACACCTTTTTTATGGGCGAAGTACTGCAGGTTCATCATTAACATGGAAGGCACCTCCTTTTGCGCACCAGCAGGTAGCGCGGGTAGTTTTGTTGCGTATGCTCAAGTCCGATCATCATCGTCTCGAGAATGATCTGGGCGGTTCCGGCTGCTTCGGGGCTGAGGCTGTCACGCAGGCGCAGTGCGAGGTTGCCCGGTTTCCCGGCCTCCACTTCTATAGCATCAGCACCTAAAAAGTGTTCTAGGCCGTTGACGGCGGTGAACGTAATGGCGCTGACGCCGGCGCAAACGATATCTTGCCCGGCCGGGGCCGCTCCGGCATGGCCGGTGGCGTTGAAGGCCAGGATGCGTCCCTGATCATCGTGGAAAATTTCGACCTTTACCATCGCTTAGGCGCGGATTTCTTCGACGCGCACTTGGGTGAACGATTGGCGATGGCCTTGTTTCCGACGATAGTTCTTCTTGGACTTGTATTTGTAGATGATCAGTTTTTTGCCGCGGCCTTGTTCTTCGACTTTGACGAGCACTTTGGCGCCTTCAACGATCGGTGTACCGATTTTGAGGTCGCCGGCTTGGCCAACTGCGAAAACTTGGTCGATCTCGACGACGTCGCCTACATTGGCGTTCAGTTTTTCAACTTTGATCACGTCGCCTTGGCTGACGCGGTATTGTTTACCGCCGGTTTCGATGATTGCGTACATGAATATGCACCTCCTAATCCAGACTCGCCAGGTAACAGGCGTGAGGGTTGCTCAGCTTTCGGCCTGACTTGCGCGGTTGTGACAGGGGTTAGCCTGCAAAACAGTACGATAGCATGGTTTTGGGGAATTGTCAACAGGGGGGGCGAAGTTAGTGCATATACTTGTTTAGATCATCAAGCGATGCGATTTCAAAAATGTGCTCGGCGATGTTTTCTAGGACTTCCGGGTCTTGTTTTTTTAGTTTTTCTTGGATGTCTGGTGATAGGGGGCCTAATTTGACTTGGAGCTGTCGGGTGAGCATTTTGAACATGCCCTCACTTAGACCTTCGATTTTGCCCTCGATCTTGCCTTCTGCTTTTCCTTCCATTCGGCCAATCTCTACACCCTTTTTAATGATACGGCGGTAACCGGCCGATTCTTCTAGTTTCATCATGGTTTCCACCTCCCGATAAAGTAGCTCAATCAACGCTTCGTCATAGGCCATACCTGCCAAGATTTCCGATTGGAGCAGCACATGTCGCTTAGATACAAGCTCCATTGGACTTTCTATAATGGCCTGTAGGCACTTTTTCAAGTGAGGAATTGGATCTTTTCGTCGCTGGCGGCGACCCGTCACTGGCAGCAGTGAATAAAGCTTTGGGTTACCGGTAGCAATTATTTCTTCTGGATCGATTGCGCCGATATCAAGCAATTGATATCGAAACGCCAGATGATTTTGCGGTCCAAGATCATAAGAGATTTGGTTATCCATGGTTAATGGGTCCCTTCCAACATAGATGACCAATTGAAAGGGCGGCTTGTTGTCTCGGTTAGCTTTAGAACTACAGATCTTCGTTGCATATTCCAACATTCGATAGGGCATTGACGGATCGTTCGCGCTCTGGAACTCGATGTGACAAACAGTCTGTCCCCTAGAACTTTGGATAACAGTCAATTTATCAACGCGCGGGTTTTGTGTTCGAGGAAACTCAATCTCCATCGAACCAATCGGTATCGCTTCCTGCTGGACAAAAAAGCGCAGTAGTTCTGGCTCACTGTCCTGAAAGATTTCTTTTAAGGTAGTGTCGTATCTGTTGCCTTCTTTTCTTGCAGGTGATGGTCTGTGTCGTTTGAGTTTGTACCGTATGTCGGTCACCCCACTTCATTCGACTTTACCATCATTTTAACAGTGTTCTAAAAAAAGTTCTATCGAAAGAAAGTAATTTATTTCTATTTGCACTGTATTATAGCCGCCAGTTCGTCTGCTTTAATCAAAGTATAACCCCGAATGCTCTGACGTTTGTACGCGAAAAGGCCTGGCGTTCTTCTTGATCGCGCAGGCCTTTATTGTTCTCTTCGTAATTTCAATTAGTCATAACACCATCTGACTTACCCGTTTACGCTTATACCTGCTCCCACAGCGCCGCCAAGGTCGCGCTAACTTTTTTCCGGGTCATCTCTACTAGCCCTAGGTTGGTCACACCAAAAATCCTGGTCGGTGTGCGATCATGCCGTAGTCCCGCTTGCAGCGTCTGAATCACTTCTTTTTGCTTGTCCTCATCGCGCATATCAATAAAGTCGATGATCACAATACCGCCGAGGTTACGCAGGCGCAGTTGCCGGGGAATCTCCTGAGCTGCTTCCAGATTGGTGCGGTGGGCCGTGTCGGCCAGGTTTTGCTTACCGGTGTATTTGCCGGTATTAACATCGATGACAATCAGCGCTTCTGTCGGTTCGATGACCAAAAAGCCGCCGCTTTTTAACCACACTTTGGGCCGCAGTGCTTTTTCCAGTTCCTGTTGAAGGCAGTATTCGTTCCAGTAGTCAGCGCCGCTGTCTAAGCTAAGCCGCGGGTGCAGATCGATGCCGTTATTGGTCCCCCAGCGGAGAATACTCCGGTATAATGTCAGGTCATTGACGCGGATGCGCTCGATGGCGTCGGTGAGCACATCCCGTAGCAAGCGGGTAATTAAGTCGTCGTTACGCTGCAGCAAAAAGGGCGGCCGCTCACGGCGGGCTTGCTCGCTGATCTCTTGCCACTGATGGGTCAATCGCTGCAGATCGTCAAGCAGTTCCGCTTCGCTGACACCTTCGGCGGCCGTGCGCACAATGACGCCGCAGTCTGCCGGACAATGTGCGGCAACGATGGCTCGCAGGCGCTCTCGTTCGCCGGCACTTTCGATCTTGCGGGAAACGCCGATCTGCTCGCTTCGGGGTACCAGGACAAGCCAGTGTCCCGGCAAGGTCAAGTTGCAAGTCACCCGCGGACCTTTACTGCCGCTGGCTTCACGGGTGATCTGGACGATCACCCGCTGGCCTTGGGTGAGGAGCCGCTCGATCAATGGTGTTGGCACACTGGCTCTCTCGCCTGACGGCGGTAACACATCTGCCGCATGCAGATAACCTTTTTTCTCTAAACCAATCTCAACAAAGGCCGCCTGCATACCCGGCAGGATCGTTTCTACTCGCCCAAGATAGATGGTGCCGCTTTGCCCTGTTGTGCTGCTTTGTTCTACGGCACCGCTTTGCCCGGCCCTATTACTTTCACCTAGCCGCTGACGAAAGAATTCGACAACCTCTTCCCCTTCGCGTAGCACCCCACGGATTTCGCCGTCCATCGCTTGCAGGAGCAGTTCGGCGCTCACAGCTCCTCCATGGGCGAACGGAGTTGATCACCTTTAGCGATATAAAGGCCAACACGAATGATGCGCAAGCTCTCCTGATCAACAGGCAAGTTCCCCTGCTCCATCAAGACGCGCAGTACTTCGTCGGGTCGCACATTGCCTTCGCTGCCGGTCTGGACGAGCGTTTCGATCAGCAGCATCTGATCATGAAGGCTGGCCTGCAAACGAAATACACCGGCGCGGATGTCTTTGGTGCTTACGCCGCGCTTGCCGTCCCGCTCGACGAGCCAGGACGTTTGCTGCAGTGCTTTTTCTACGGTCGCTGCCAGATGCTCTTCCGTCACCGGCGCTGTCAAAGCGGCCCGCAAACGATAATCGGCACGGTTAATTACGGCCATTAGGGCAGCGGCATTGTGGGGAATTATGGTCACCCCCAAGATGCGTACGCCTTCGGGCATCGCTTTTTGCAGTTTCTCGCCTACAACGTCCGGATCAACCTCGGCGGCCAGTTCAATGTCCACATATTCACTTAAGGAAACAACACCAACAGCCAAGGCGGAGGCAAAAGCGATTTTGGGGTGGGGGTTAAAGCCTTCGGAAAAGGCCAGGGGAATATCGGCACGCCGCAAGGCGCGTTCAAAGAGCTTTTGCGTGTCCAGGTGCGAAAGCCAGCGCACTGGATCTTCTTTGCTAAAAGCGATGCGGATCTTGGTCAACCTTTTTTCCCCCTTAGATCATTGGATACGCTGAGCGTGGAACAAACGCCGCAACCGCTGCAACTGCCGGTACGGCAGTCGGCGGTGAGGGTCGCTGTGAGGGCTTTTTCATGTTCCCCTATGAGATAGCTGCGTTGCACACCGATATCGAGGTGCTCCCACGGTAACGGTTCATCGTAGGCAATTGGCCGGTAGGCATAGTCATCGGGATTGATGCCTTCCGCCTCGAAAGCGGCTTGCCATTTTTCAAATTGAAACAAATCCGACCAGCCGTCAAAGGAACACCCGCTGGCCCAAGCGCGCTTGAGCACGGCCGCCAGGCGGCGATCGCCTTTGGCAAAGATCGCTTCTAAAAAGCTTAACCGCGCATCATGCCAACTGTACTGAATACGGCGGTCGCGGAGGCGTTTTTTCAACCATTCTTGCTTGGCTTCCAACTCGGCCCGGGCCATTTGCGGTTCCCATTGAAAAGGCGTCTGCGGCTTCGGTACAAAGGATGAAGTGCTGACGGTGATTTTGACGCCTTTTTTGATGCCCTTCTGGCGCAAGATGGCGCTGCCGCGGTTGGCGACGGCTTCGGCTAAGCGGGCGATGCCTTCCAGGTCCTCTTCGGTCTCTGTCGGCAAGCCGATCATAAAGTAGAGTTTGATGGTGCTCCAGCCGTTTTCAAAGGCGCTGGTGACGGTATTCATCAGATCCTCTTCGGTGACGCCTTTGTTGATCACGTCACGGAGGCGCTGGGTTCCTGCTTCCGGTGCAAAGGTGAGGCCTGTTTTGCGCACTTTTTGCACTTCCTTGGCTAGATCGACGGAAAATGCGTCGACCCGTAGCGACGGCAGGGAAACACCGACTTTTTTATCTTTGTTTTGGGCGATCAGATTGCGAATCAGCGGGCTGACGCAGCTGTGGTCGGCCGTAGACAGCGACGTCAAGGCAATCTCGTCATAGCCGGTCGCTTGGACAAGTTTCTCCGCTTGGGCTAACAGGCGCTCCGTCGACCGTTCGCGGACCGGGCGATAGTTCGATCCGGCCTGGCAAAAACGGCAGGCCCGGGTGCAGCCGCGTAAGACTTCCAGCATGATGCGATCATGAACGACTTGCATGTAGGGCACGAGCGGCTCTTCCGGGAAGTAGGCGCTGTCAAAATCGCGGACAACCCGTTTGAGGATGCGCGCCGGTGCATCGGGGTGGGTCGGTGTAAGTTCCCGGAAGCGTCCCTGGGCGTCATAGTTGGCTTCGTAGAAGCTTGGCACATAGACGCCGGGGATGCGGGCCAGCCGGGCCAGGAGTTCTCGCTTCGCTTGAAGACGGTCGCCGTACACACCGGTGCCGGCAGGTTGGGTACTGGCGGGTTGGGTGCCGGTATTACGGATGCCGGCGGGTTGGACGCTGCCGGTAGCGGTATGTTGCGCTTCTGCTTGTTCTCGCCGAAAGTCGGCCACGGTCTGCAAGAATTCCAGTAGCACTTCTTCACCTTCACCAAGGATCACTGCATCCAAAAACGGCGCCAGCGGCTCGGGATTCATCGCGCAAGGTCCGCCGGCGATGACCAGCGGCATCGTCAGGTCACGCTCGCCGGCTTCCAGCGGGATACCGGCCAGATCAAGCATGTTCAGTATGTTGCTGTAGGCCATTTCGTATTGCAAGGTAAATCCAAGTACATCAAAATCCTTGAGTGGCTTGCGACTTTCCAGGGCAAACAGCGGTACACCGGCCTGGCGCATCTTCGCTTCCATGTCAGTCCAGGGAGCAAAGACGCGTTCCATGGCCATGCGCGGTTGATCATTGACGAGGTGATATAGAATACGCAAGCCAAGATGAGACATGCCTACTTCGTAAACATCAGGAAAAGCAAAAGCCATGGTCACGTCTACGTCGTCCCAGTTTTTCCGGACTTGATTGAACTCACCGCCGGTATAGCGCGTCGGTTTGGTCACTTGCGCCAGGATCCGTTCTTCCAGTAGCTGGCTGATTTCCTGTTCTGTATGTTGCCATGTGTTTTTTTGCAGGTGCACGTTATTTTTCCGCCTCTCCAATCGGGTTGTTAAGATATTTGTCGGTTGATCAGGATGTTTGCCGGGCGATGCTCAGAATATTTGCTGGGTCGTGATATGAATAGGTGGTCAAAGTGGTTGCAGGGAACTGTTGAGCAAGCTTTATATTATAGAATATCTCCAAAAAAGGGTCAGGCGCAACCCCATGTCCGCTTTTTCATCAAAAAGGTCCTGCCGCACCGCAAGCAGGACCTTTTTTTCAAGGCGTCGGCACCAGCAAATCCTCCAAGGTAGCTTCTGGTCGCTCACTGACGGCCGATAAAATTTTACTTTCGGCGATCTGGCCGATCACGCTGCCGCTGCTGTCGGTGACCACAACAAGCAAGCAACGGTTAGGGGCAATGCGTCCCAGCAGCGCCGATAAGGGCGTACTTCCTTTGGCGATCACCACATCTCCGCTGAGGGGCCCTGTGCCCTGAAGTTGGGCGGCTTTGGCTTTAAGCAACTGCCAAAAAACGATGGTTCCCGACCTCCTTTCTTTGCGGGCACCGAGCCAGAGCAGTGCCGCCAGCAAAGGCACGTCCAGCCCAGTGACGCGATAATAAAGCCCGACCACACCGAGAAAAGCCAGTCCAATCGACAAGCCTTCGCCCCAGCCGGCGGTGATCGCTGTGGCCCGCAAGGCGCCGAGGCGCTCTGTCAGGAGTGCCCGCAACAGGCGACCGCCGTCCAAGGGAGCGACCGGCAGCAAATTAAACAAAGCCAAGGTGATGTTGACTGTTTGGATATAAGGGATTCCTTCGTCGATCAACCGCTGAGCCAGGCCGTTATCGAAGGGGATCTTGTCCATTTGATTCAGAGTCATGGCCAGTGCCGCACTGGCGACAACCAGGCCAAAAGAAAAAGCCGGGCCGGCGAGAGCCACGCGCATTTCATCTTGCGGTGCGTGGGCCATGCCGCTTTCCAGCCGCGCCACACCGCCAAAAGGAAAGAGTTCCACTTCGCGCACAACAAACCCCGCCCGCCGCGCCGCCAATACATGGCCCCACTCATGCCAAGCGACACTGAGAAAAGCAACGGCCATAGCCAAACCGACGCCTGCCCAGACATAAAATGCGCTGAACAGCAGCAGCCACTCATTAACGCGCAGGTCAACTCCGGCGAGGCGGCCAATTTTCACGTTGTCCCCTCCCCACTTCCTTTGCTCTTCGTGATTCCGCCGTCATACACCGCTCCGTTGCTCTTTCCCGCTTCCCCACCATCGGTACCCTTAGCAGGGGCTGAAGCAGGTGTTTGTGCGGTACCGGGCGCGGAGGCGGAGGTTGGCGGTGAAGCAGGCGCTGGAGCAGGGATAAGGGCAGGAGTTGAATCAGGAGCGGAGGTGGAGCCAGGGGCCATAACCTGTGATGGCTCTCCCTCGTTCTTGGGGGTAGCATCGTTCACCCCTGCCGACCCTGTAGCTCCTGTAGCCGCCGTAGACCCGGTAGCCTCTTCAGCAGGCAGCGGTGCCACATTGCGCCCGTCGCGGCGCAGTTCCAGCGAAAGCTGACCTTGACGTCCGTCGTTGCTGCGGGCCAGTCGTCCCAGCGGTGTGTTGACCGTTACGCTTTGCCCCGGCTGCACAGTCACCGCATCCAGCGGGCCGATGAGCAATTGATCACCATTGCCTCTGTTGATCTGCAGGTACGTGCCGCCGCCTTCTTCCCAGGAGCGAGCAACTTGACCGTCACGATCGGCCGTCACTTGCGATCCTACTGGCGCGGCGATGCGGATGCTGGGGAAGTATTCGCCGCCATGCAAACCAAAGGACTGCACGATCATACCGCGAATTGGCACTTCCACCATACTGCCATAGCTGTCGCGGGCCGTCGGCGATAGGGCCGGTACGGCCTCAGTCCCCAGCACCGGTGCCAACGCCGGAGCAAGCGCCGGAGCCACTTGGGTAACATCGGTCCAAAGGCCCAGTCGTGCCACTGCTTGCTGTAGCGGCAAAACAGCCATGTCTTCTGTCGCTAGGGCGCGCACTTGCTGTTGTAACGGTTCTGCCCAGGGTGCATCGATCTTGAAAATTCCCCAGGCGATCAGCAACAGCGTAGCAGCGGCACCGCTTTGCCAAAGCAGCCGAAAAATGATTTTCTGGGGCTGCTTGTCTTTAGGTGCAGCCGGTTTTTCCGGCATCCACGCCGGTTGCCCTGTTGGTTCCAGGGGCCCTTCAAAAAAGCGTTTGCCCCAGCGTCGCATCGACGGTCCCGTTGTCTCTTCTCGGGTCCTTCGCCCCGTCTCTGGCGGCATCACGGGCGCTGTACCCGGTATCTCAGGGGGCACGCTTGATCTTCGGCTTGTTTGCTCCCCCCGGGTCCCGGCACGCGCTGCTGATTCAGTCGGATTCGGCACAGACCGGCGGCGCCGGTTGATGTATACATAGTCTTCAGGCTTCACAGTCGCAGCCTCCTCTGTTTTTTCTTACACTTTATGCACCGGTACATGCCGATTAGGACAAGGATTTCTTGACAGGTGATTTCTTGGCAGATGCTTTCTAAAACCACTGATTTCCGGTGGAAAAAGGAAAAGGCCCTCTCCGGCTGTGCGGAAAGGGCCTTCATGCGATGGTTGTCCATGCGTTTGCTTATGCTGCTAGCGGCAGTCGATTATGATGTCAATAAGATCACTGCAAGGGTTGTTTGATATCAGATGGCTGGGAACCTGACGGTTGGGTGCCTGGCAGTTGACCGCCCGACGATGGGGTGCCCGACGGCTTCGTGTCCGGCGCTTTGCTGTCTTTGTTCATCGCACCTGCCAGTTCCTCCCCAGATAGCAAGGGCTGGCCCAGATACGCTAATATACCCTGCGCCAGGGCGGTGGCCACGTTTTGTTGAAAATCTGCATTGACCAGTAGTTTTTCTTCTTCTGGATTGGAGAGGTAGGCCACTTCTTCCAGCGCTGCCGGAACCGGTGAGTTGCGTAACACCGAAAAATTCGCTTTTCGAATCTTGCGATCTTCACGTCCGACGGCAGGTACAAGGTACTTATGTAGCATCTGCGCTAAGTACAGGCCCGCTTCATACTGATAGTATGATTCGGTGCCGCCAATCTCAGGCTTACTGATGGAATTGGCATGAATGCTGAGGAAAAGGGCCGGTCGCAATTGGGCTGTAATGGTGGAACGGTCAAGCAGCGGCACATCGGTATCAGTCGTGCGGGTCATGTGTACGTAGATCTTGCGTGCCTTCAGCCGTTCGCGCAGTGCCAGGGCGATCTGTAAGTTAACCTTTTTTTCTTGTACGCCCGTCGGCCCGATCGCCCCGGGATCGTTGCCGCCATGACCGGGATCGATGATAATCTGCGGGATTCCCGGGACCGGACGCCAGCTTGATCTACCAGGAATGCGTACTTGTATGTAACCGTCACCTTGAATCGTCTGTGCTTGTGTGGCTTCGGTTAAATCAAAAACCAAGCGCACTTTCTTCGCTTCGTTCTGGGCAATGCGGATACGTTGTAAGGGATCAAGGCCAACAACGATCAGCTTGGACAGGTTCTCACCCATCACCGTATTCGCAATGTCCACAACGATCCGCGGCGGCCCGTCGAGACGCATAATATTTTTGGTGGTCGACGGTGTTTTGATCGTCACCAGCAAATCCCCGTTGTCAATGTTCCACTCAACAGCGCTCACGGTGGATGTAGCGGAGACGGCCGGGGGCTTAATTGCGCCTGCATTGTTGGAGGTCCCGCCGTTGTTCCCGGCTCCGGAGGCGCTGCCGGAACTATTGGAGTTGCCGGAACCACCGGAACCACCGACATTGCCGGAACCGCCAGCATTGCCAGAACCGCCAGCATTGCCAGGACTGCCGGCGTTCGTTGCCGCTGAGGTCAACAGCACCGTTCGCGTTGCGTTGTTCCAATCAACGCCGATCCCCGTTGCCTGGCTGACCCAGCGCAAAGGCACCATCAAGCGATCTTTTTCGATGACCGGCGGTACATCCAGCTTAACTACGTCATCATTAATGCGCGCCTGCCACTGCGCCGGCGCGATCACCAGATTTTTGCCGCCGCCGACGATCGTCGCTTCCCGGCGGTCATTATCCCAGTGCACCGTCAGCCCTAACTTTTCTGAAATAAAGCGAATCGGCACCATCGTTCGCCCGGCCACAATGATTGGCGGCACATCGGGAGCAACCGTTTTACCGTTAAGAACGATGGTGATCGGCGCCGCGGCCTCGGCCTTAGGGCTAGGCAGCAGGATACTCCAAAAGCTGAGCAAAAGGATCAAAAAGGCTGCAATACGTTTCATGATCTTCCTTTCATTTCGCAAAACAACTGCCGCCGATGAACTCGCGCAAAATGGAATTCGGCGCAATCTCCTGATCATCAATAACACAGAAATAGTCAAGCAGCGACAGTAGCCGCTGGGCTTCGCCATAGACGCGACTTTGCTTTGGTATTGCTCGCAAAAGCGGTTCTGCATAGGTCTTGATCACGGCCGGTTCATAGACAAGGGCGGAGTTAAACATGATGTCAGCTTCTTCTTGATAGGGGAAGATCCAACGCTCTTCACCACGGCGTACGGAGGGCCAGATGGCTAAGGTACGCTCGGCCGGATAAGAGCGGAATTTGCTGTCTCGGGTGATGCGGCGAATCGCCCGCGCATCGGTCGACTTGATGTAATTCATCAAATCCAAATTGACCTGGAGCAAAGCGCTGACGTAGATTTTGAATTTCTGACTGCGCTCAACGCGTTCCGTCAGTGCTTCATTAAGGCCATGGATCCCTTCGATAATGATCGGTTGATTGCTCTGAATTTGCACTTTCCGGCCTTCGCGGTATTCCCGTTGCCCCGTATGAAAATTAAAAAACGGAATGTCTACCGCTTCGCCGGCGATCAATTTGGTCAAATGCTCGTTAAAAAGTTGGCGATCGATGGCATCAATGTGCTCGAAGTCATATTCCCCGTTTTGGTCACGCGGTGTTTGATCGCGCGAAAAAAAGTAATCATCCAAGGCGATCGTCACCGGCGATAATCCGTTGACGCGCAGTTGAATTTTCAGCCGCTGCGCAAAGGTCGTCTTGCCCGACGATGAGGGCCCGGCAATTAAAATCAACCGTGCTTGCTCCGGATGATCGGCGATTCGATCGGCAATCTGGGCAATTTTTTTCTCGTGCAACGCCTCAGCGATGCGGATCACTTCACCGGCATCCCCTCGTTCGCTGTACTTGTTTAGTTCAAACACATTATGCACTTTGACAATCTTGGCCCATTTGTCGGACTCGAGAAAAATATAACTGAGCTTTTTTTGCTCCACATTGGCAGGAAGCGTTCCGGCATCATTGCTGTCCGGATGGCGTAATAAAATACCTGTGTAGTGTTTGAGCATCTGATAGCAAGTGATCAGTCCCGTGTGCGGCACGAGAATCTCATCACTAAAATCGATGAACTCACCGCACCGGTAAAGATTGACTTCCTTGCTAGTACGGTAGCGCAGTAACTCCGCTTGCTCCTGCCGCCCGGCGCCGACCAAAATTTCCATCGCTTTTTCCCGGCTGACCACAGACCGTTCAATCGGTTCAGCGGCGCGTATGGTATCCCACATGCGCTCCCGTAAGCGATTGACCATCTCATCAGTCAACGGCTCATCGCCGAGCAGCTCGCTATAGAAACCTTTATTTAAGGAAAATTGAATCTCCAACTGCCGCTCCGGGAACAATTCGCGGGCCGTACGCATCAGTACAAAAGCCAAGCTCCGAGCATAGACCCGCAGTCCCGCTTCCTTGGTCATGTCGACCATTTCCACGGTACAGTCTTCATCGGGCGTATACCGTAAGTCTTCCAACTGGTTATTTACCGATAACGCCACGATCGGCGCCCGGTATTGCGCTTGCAGTTCATTGGCTAAGACCTGCAGCGGCGTACGCCGGTTCCACCAGCGGCAATAATCGTTCCCTTGCGGGGTGATGATGGTCAGTCCGATATAGGGTCGATGGCCGTCCATGGTGTCTCCCCTTCCGGTTAAGAATTAAGCGTCCCTTCCTCCCCACCGGGAGTATTCCCTTTGCGCAATAGACTGCGCTGTTTCGCAAAAACATATTGGACCACCAAATCCTGGTCACTTGGAAAAATATCGAGGAATTCAACACCGGATACGTAAAAGAGGCCCTCGTCATCGCATTCCATGCCTACTCGTTTCACTTCGCCCCACAATTGCAGGGTCTCTTGATTCAAGGGTAGATCAATGACCAGTTGTAGCCCTGCTTTTAACGGGGTCTTGTTGATCAAGCACAAACCACCGCCCGATAAGTCACGCACCCGCGTCTCTTCCCACTCCCACTCACCCATTGGCTTCGTTTCATCGGCCCGGGCGAATTTTGTTAAAATGTTGACGGGAACACGAAAAAAATTACGCCGCTGGATTTTGTCGATATGGAGCGGTTGCTTGATCTTCATCAACCGTGACGATACCCCTTGGGTCATCACGGTGCCGCGGTAACGCCAGATCGTCGTCTCCGTCACCCGGTAAAATTCCAGTTGCTCATTGGTATTGATGATCATGATCCGCTCTTTGTTGCGCGGTACATCAAGAAACAGCACTTCATCGGTAATCGCTCGGACCTGGCTTTGATAGGCACCTCGGTACGTATTCCGATCAGAAACCATGAATTCCAGTTGATCATTGATTTTTAACTGATGCCCACTCAACGATAAAGCCCCCTAGAACAAAATGGTGCGTCTGCGTAGATTTACGTTAAGTAGAATACCAATGCAGGCCATATTGGTGATCATCGCTGACCCGCCATAGCTGACAAAAGGCAAGGGAATCCCGGTCACCGGCATAATACCGATCGTCATACCGACGTTGATCATAATATGAAAAAGAAACATCGATAAGATCCCGATCACCAGTAAGGAGCCATAGATATCGCGGGCATCACGGGCAATACGCAATCCACGGACGATCAAGATGAAAAAAAGCAATAGCAAACCGAAAACACCAGCAAAGCCCAATTCCTCACCGACGACCGAAAAGATAAAGTCCGTATGATGCTCCGGCAAAAAGTTAAGCTGTGCTTGGGTGCCGTTAAACAATCCCTTGCCAAAAAGACCGCCGGAACCAATGGCGATCAGCGACTGGCGAATATGATACCCGGTACGTACCGGATCGAGATCGGGATTGATAAAAATAATCAGCCGGTTGATCTGGTATTCTTGCAAAGGCAGCGGCAATCCCCACTGGAAATGGGCATATAAAGAAAAGACGATCACAACAAGTCCACCAGTGATCAGTGACGTTAGAATGCGCTTATTCGCGCCTGCGGCATACATCATCCCAATCATAATGGCAATTAAGACCAGCGATGTCCCCAGATCGGGTTGCTTGAGGATCAGCAGCATCGGTACGGCCACATAGGCAAAGCAAGGCAAGAGCTCTTTCAACGTATTCAGTTGGCCCTGTCGGCGTGCCAAGAAATCAGCGAACGTAACGATCATGATTAATTTCGAGAACTCCGACGGCTGAAACTGAAAGGCGCCGATGTTCACCCAGCGAACCGCACCGTTCACATTGATCCCGATAAAAAAGACTGTCATCAGCAGCAAGAGATTCGCCGCATAGATGTACCAGGAAAAACGGGCCATCGTTTGATATTGTACGAAAAGAAAGCTGCCGGCCAAGGTAATGCCGATCAGCATCCAGGTTGCTTGTTTGCGTACAAAGTCAAGGGGCTCCCGCCCGACATTGGAAGAGGCACTGCTCAAGATGATCAGACTAAAGGTCAACAGCAAGAAGACGCTCACAAGCAACGTAACATCGATGTTTTTTATTCGTTTGAGATCCAATGGCCTTCCTCCAGCAATTGATCGTTAATTCCCTTCGTCATCGGTACGGCGTCCTTAATCCATAAGTATAGGTGAAAAGCATCCCCATGAAAAGGCCTCTCTTGCCCGGAACGGGTGAGAGGCACTGGTTCATTTATGTTTAGTTCTGGCTTGTGTTTGGTTCTGGCTTATGTTTGGTTCTGGCGCTTGACGCCGATGACGGGAATATTGGCGACCAGGGCCATGGCCTGATCTTCCTGACTGAAGCTGACATCGAGAGAGCGAACATCGATTTCAAGATATTTGGAGATCACACGAATCAAGTCTTCTTTTAGATCATCTAAAATTTCGGGAGAAATGTTGCAGCGATCATGTACAAGTACCAGGCGCAGTCGCTCTTTGGCGATGGATTTACTGCCGGTTTCTTTGCCAAAAACGCGGTTGATGAAGTCGATCATTGCCATGGATACCTTCTCCTTTTCTCTACTCCTCACCCTTTGCCAAAAATCTTGCGCAACTTATCGACCAGACCTTGCGGTTCATCTAAATTCATCAAGGGGACATCATGGCCGGTGATGCGCTGTGTGATATTGCGGTAGGCTTGCCCTGCGCGGGATTTGGGATCAAGGATCGCCGGCTCACCTTTATTGGTGGAGATGACGATGGTGTCATCTTCGGGAACTACACCAATCACATCGATGGCCAAGATGTCTACCATATCTTCAATGGACATCATGTCGCCCTGGCGCACCATTGTCGGTCGGAGGCGGTTGATGATCAGCCGCGGGTTTTTCAGATCCGATGCTTCCAGCAAGCCGACGATGCGGTCGGCATCGCGGATCGCCGAGACTTCCGGCGTCGTCACTACAATCGCTTTCTCTGCTCCGGCAACGGCGTTTTTAAAGCCTTGTTCAATACCGGCAGGACAATCGATCAGCACAAAGTCGTACTCTTGTTTCAGTTCTTCACAGAGCTTGACCATTTGCGTTGGATTGACGGCCGTTTTGTCTTTGGTCTGGGCCGCCGGCAACAGGCTGAGGCGTCCGTCGGGAAAACGTTTGTCTTTGATCAACGCTTTGCTGGCGGTGACTTTTCCGGAGGTAACATCGACAATGTCGTAAACGATGCGATTTTCCAGCCCCATAACTACATCGAGATTGCGCAGTCCAATATCGGTATCGATCAGAACGACTTTGTAACCTAATGAAGCCAGACCTGTTCCAAGATTGGCCGTCGTTGTGGTTTTACCCACGCCGCCTTTGCCCGATGTAATAACAATGACTTCCCCCATGCATGCTCCTCCTTCTGTATTCAACCGATGGATTTTACGGGGCCAAACTGGTATTGCTCGATCGTCACCACACCATCACGAATACGCGCAACTTCCGGCTGATCGGGCAGTGCGTTGTCATCGTCAGGCGGTCGGGTAATGTGGTTGGCAATACGCAATTGTACAGGGCGTAAGCGCAACGCTGTCACAATCGCGCGATCGTCACCCATCGCACCGGCATGGGCTACGCCGCGAAAAATCCCCATCACGATGATATTACCGCCGGCGATCACTTCGGCACCGGGATTGACATCACCTAAAATGATCACATGCCCAGGATAACGAACGGTCTGACCCGAGCGCAACGTGCGCTGGATCACCAGTGCCTGCTCATCGCCGCCTTGGGTGTTGATGGCATTATCTTCGGCCGGGTCAGGCTCTACTGCTTCCGCCGGCAGAGGTGCAGGCGTTACAGCCGGTGGCACCGTGGAAACAGCCGGTGTTTCGATAATACTCGCTCGCCTTGGACTCAGCACGGATGATTGTTCCCCTTTATCTTTAGATTCATAAAGCTGGTTGGCGATCTGGTAGATGCGCTCCCGATGGTCTTGCGGTATCACTTCATCTTCGCTTTGGTTTTCCGGTTGTTCCCATGTATGAATGCTCCGCAAGATAAGGCCATAGGAGGGAAAAAGTCGTCGAATGATGGTGTGCTGTTCTTCCGTTAGTTGACGCCAACCAACATCAACGCTGACGCTGGCACCGACGAGAAAACTGTCGGCAGCGGCCAGTTTGTGTTCAATGGCCCTGGCCAGTTCCTCAAAATCGCAATTTCCATCGAGATAGAAGGTTAGTCCGTCTTTGCCGCCTTTAATAATGATATCGGGATTCTTCATCGGTCTTCCTCTCCGAAGATTTCCATATCTTTGCCAGTTGTACGATTGAATTCTACATAGTTGTGAGTTTTCCTTCCCACAAGCATCGTAAAAGTTATATTTCTGCCTTACATCCTTATTCTTCGACCCGTCCAGCCGGCATAATGCTGGCATGATTCGATGACTTCAGACCAAAATATTGCTCGAAAACGGACCGAGCCACCAGACCGGCCGACGTGCCGCCATGGCGACCGTATTCAACGATGCCGGCAAAGGCAACTTCCGGGTTGTCGTAGGGGGCAAAGGCTACAAAAACACCTTGGTAGTCTCGCTCTTTATCATCACCGACCTGGCCGGTTTCGGCCGTACCGGTTTTCGCAGCGACTTTAAACGGAAAGTCGCTAAAGAGAAAGTGGGCCGTGCCTCGTGGTTCCGTAACGGCCAGCATGGACCGACGAACTGCCGCCATGGTTTCCGGTGAAACGGATACTTTATTGATCAAGGTCGGTGCAAACTTCTGAATCACTTTTTGATCTTGCGATTCGATGCGATCGACCAGATAGGGTTGGTAACGATTGCCGCCGTTCGCCAAGGTGGCCATGTAGTTGGCCAGTTGTAACACCGTAAATTGGTTGCGGCCCTGACCGATGGAGGTATTGTATGTTTCAAAAGCTTGCCAGTACGGCCAGTAGGTCATGTCATTGTTGTAATCTTGCTCAATGACGCGGCGCAACTGCGCATCTTTTTTACGGATTTTTTGTTTTTCTTCTTCGGTGGCGGCCGCTTGCAGTTGTTCTTCCGTGCGTTTTTGCAATTCCAGCAAGCGCGCTTTATAGCGATTGCTGGCGTACGAACTGCCCCAAGCTCGCTTCCAATCTTTACCAGGCAGCAATCCCTGTTCCTCACCGGGTAAGAGTACGCCCGTTTCCTGACCAAGGCCAAAGTCACGGGCCACGCGGCTGATGTTATCGATACCGGCGCGCCGTCCGGCTTCTTGCATATAGACGTTGCAGGAGCCGGCCATGGCTGAGTTCAGGTTAACGGGACCGTGCACGGACCAGCAACGGATATAGGGTTTTTCCCAATAGGCGCCGGTGCAGGTCATGTACTCATCCGGCGTCAAGCGGCCGGAATCGAGGGCCGCCATGGCCGTTATCGGTTTAAACGTCGAGCCTGGCGGGTACGTCGCTTGAATGGCGCGATTGATATGGGCCGGTGGGCTGGAACGGAAATAGTAGTCGGCCGTCGTTTGATCGAGTTTGCCGATAAAGTCATTGGGGTTCAACCCCGGCCGCGAAACCATAGCCAGGATCGCGCCGGTACGGACATTGATCAATACACCGGAACCGGCCTGGGCTTTGGGGTTTTCTGCTTGCACGCGCTTCAGCACTTCGTCCATGGCGTCTTCCATGGCTTTTTGCACTTTCACGTCAATCGTCATGACCAGGCGGTTGCCTGGTTCGGGAACTTGGCTGTAAAACTGCTGAATCGGCCGATTGAGATAGTTCACTTCGACTTGCTGATAGCCGTCCTGGCCGCGCAAGTATTTTTCGTAGGCCTTTTCCAAACCGAATTTACCGATCATTTCGCCAAGCCGGTAATTCTCGTCGTTATTACGCTTAAGTTCATCCGCGCTGATCTCGCGAACGTAGCCAAGCAAGTGGCCGGCCATTTGGGTGCCTTCGTAGGGCGGATAGTAGCGCAGGGGGCCTTTTTCCACTACGATGCCGGGCAATTCCGCACGGCGCTCTTCGATCAACGCCACTTCCGATTCGGTCAGTTTGGTTTTGATCAACACCGGCTCATACATGCGCGTTTGCATCGTTTTGATCTGGCCGCGAATGTAATCGGGAGTGATTTTAGGGTCATTGGCGCCGAGAATTTGAGCCAGTTTCTCAATGACTTCGTTTTGCGTATTTTTATCTTTGATGTCCAGGTGCGTTAAGTAGACGCTGTACACCGGCACCGATGTGGCCATCACGACGCCGTTTTGATCGACAATGTCACCGCGCATGGCCGGAATCGGCAAGAGTTTCACCCGGTTTTCTTCGGACGTGGCTTGGTATTCCGCGCCGGCGATAAACTGCAGGTAAAACACTCGCAGGAGCAGCAAGCTGAAAACGGTGATGGCGATAAGAATAAAGATGCGTAAGGTATGTTCGAATTCTTTGCGTTTGTTCGTAACTACCGGGTCGGCGCTTAGGTCGTGACCGTAATCATCATTTAAGGGTGATGGTGCGAACTTCATGCGCCCAACTCTTCCTTCCTGATCCACCAGCGGTTGGCCGCGCGGTAGATGGGTTTATACAGCAGCGGCATCAGTACGGTATTGTAGATGGTCTCGGCGATCATCGTCAGCAGCAACGTCGTCAAAGGGATTTCAATGCCGGCATACCGGCCAAGGGCAAAGGCCAGCAAGCTATGGATGACGGTTCCGGTGGCAATGCTGATCAGCGGTACGAACAAGTTTTCTTTGTACAGTCGACTGGCCAGCAAACCGATCAGCCAACTGGTACCGGCAAAACTGAGGCTGTGAAAACCGATATACCGGGCGGACAGCAGATCGAGAAACAGTCCAGCGCCGGCGCCATAAAGGAGACCCCGCTGCCCACCGACGAGGAGGGTCGTCAAGATCACTTGCATCAAGATGAGATTAGGATGGGTGCCGTAAATCTCAACATGGGGCATGACTGTGGTCTGGAGCACGATGTTAAACAGCAAGAGGACCGCCCAGATAAGATGCCGCACTTATCCCTCTCCCTCCTGACTGATCACTTTTTGAATGACAAAGACCTCTTCCAAACGTTGAAAATCAACGGCCGGGCGAATCATGGCGCGCTTCGTCAAGCCGTTGGGCTCCGGTTCGCTGCCGGTAATATAACCGATGCGCAGGCCCCGCGGATAAATCGCTCCCAGACCGGAGGTGATCACCAACTGCCCTTCCTGCACCGCGGCGTCGCGGCGCAAGTGGATCATCTGCAGTTGGCTGTTGACATCATTACGAGCTTCCACGATACCCGGTTCGCGCGTCGTCTGCAGCATACCCGGTACAGGACCTTCTTTATCAATGATCAACAGCACATGAGCGCTGCGGGGATTGACGGAGGTGACGTGACCGATCACGCCGTCGTTGTTGATCAACACCATGCCGGGAGCTACACCGTCTTCGCTGCCGCGATCGATGGTGACGGCGTTAAACCACGATTCGGGATCGCGGGCAATCACCCGTGCCCCTAAAAGCTGCAGGTTTTTTTCTTTTTCTTGTTTAAACGCCAGCAAATCACGGAGGCGCAGGTTTTCCAGTTGGTACTGCGTCAACTGACTGTTTAAGCGGCGTAATTCACCGTTTTCACGGCGCAACGCTTCGTTTTCTTCTTTGATTTGCTTATAGTTGACGACCGACTGTCCCAGTGCGCCGATTTGGTCGGTCACGATGGTGGCTCCTTTTTGCAAGGGTGCGAGCAGGGCTTGCGTATAGCGCTCGATACCGGTAGCTTCCCGCTCACCGCCGGTTGTACGCAGCAGCACCAGTCCCAACAGTAAACCTACAACAACGGCGATCCCTAGTTTTTTTTCGTGCATCCGGAACAACAGGCTTTCCCCTTTCCCTTCCCTCTCCTCTACGAATTAACCAAGTCGTTTGTTGGGCAAAAGGACGCGTCTGAGAGCAGGGATATTTTCCAGTACCCGGCCTGTCCCTAGGGCAACGGCCGAAAGGGGTTCCTCCGCAATATAAACGGGCATGCCCGTTTGGATGCTGACGAGCCGGTCAAGACCGCGCAACAGAGAGCCGCCACCGGCCATGACGATGCCATGTTCCATCAAATCCGAAGCCAGTTCCGGCGGCGTTTTTTCTAAACAAACGCGAATGGCGTCGATGATCGACATCACCGTTTCAGCCAAGGCTTTTTGAATCTCTTCGGCAGTAATCGTCACGGTCTTGGGGAGGCCGCTGAGGAGATCACGGCCGCGCACATCAAATTTAGCATATTGATCTTCTCGGCGTTCCAGATAGGCCGAACCGATTTGAATCTTGATCTCTTCGGCCGTCCGTTCGCCGATGGCCAGGTTGTACTGGCGCTTGATGTACTGGGTGATGGCTTCATCCATTTCATCACCGGCCACGCGGATCGATTTGGAGGTCACGATGCCGCCGAGGGAAATCACGGCGACTTCGGTGGTGCCGCCGCCGATATCGACGATCATGTTGCCCGTCGGTTCATGGACCGGCAGCCCGGCACCGATGGCGGCGGCCATCGGCTCTTCAATCAAGTAGGCTTCTTTGGCACCGGCTTGCATGGCCGCTTGTTTGACGGCGCGCTCTTCCACGGCGGTGACGCCGCAGGGCACACAAACCACGACGCGTACGCGCAAGATGATGCCGGCACCGGCCAAGGCTTTGCGAATAAAGTACTTAAGCATGGCCATCGTAATATCAAAATCAGCAATGACGCCGTCTTTCATGGGCCGGATGGCGACGATGTTGCCCGGCGTGCGGCCGATCATTTGTTTGGCTTCTTCACCGACGGCCAGTACGGCGCCGGTATCGCGCTGAATCGCCACAACCGACGGTTCACGCAAGATAATTCCTTTGCTTTTAATATGGACAAGCGTATTTGCCGTACCAAGATCAATACCCAGGTCTTTGGTAAACATCATGTTCTCCTTATATTTTATCGTACGTTAGAGGTATCCCAGTTCTTTTAAGCTGGCATAACGATTGTCACCGATGATCACGTGATCAAGCACTTCAATGCCGAGCAGTTTGCCTCCTTCGGCGAGGCGCTGGGTTATTTCTCGGTCTTCCCGCGAAGGAGTCGGGTCGCCGCTGGGGTGATTATGTACAAGAATCACGGCGGCGGAACTGCGGCGGATTAAAGCTTTAAACAGTTCCCTGGGGTGAACAATCGAAGAAGCCAGGCTGCCTACGGAAATGGTTTCGATGGCCAGTACTTGGTTTTTCGTGTTCAGGGCGATGGCGCGAAAATGTTCTTTATCGAGGTAACGCATTTCTTCCATGACCAGACGGCTGGCATCGCCGGGCGAACGGATGGCGCTGCGCTGTTCCGGTGCCGTCGTTGCGATGCGCCGCCCCAGTTCCACAGCCGCTTTGATCTGGCTGGCTTTGGCCAGCCCCAGCCCTTTGATCTGCTGCAGATCCTGAAGGTCACTTTCCGCCAGATAGCGTAGGCCTCCCCGGTGCAGTATGCGCTGGGCCATATCAACAGCCGTTTCTCGTTGGCCGCCGGTTCCCAGCAAAATGGCCAAGAGCTCTGCATTGTTCAATGCTTGTGGTCCGGCACAGGCCATGCGCTCACGGGGGCGCTGGTCTTCCGGCAAGGATTTGATCGTCAAGTGATATTCTCCCATAATGCCCTCCCTTAGGGCGGGATTGGTGGAGATCATTGCCGTATCAAGTCAGGGTCGCACGCTGCGATTGTTCCCGCGCTGCTCCTTGTTGTAGTAATGAGATCTGCCATCGCCGCATCAAGCGGTCGAGGGCGACAAGGGGCAAACCAACTACATTAAAATAGTCACCGTCAATGCGTTCCACGAGTAACGCCGCTAAGCCTTGAATGCCATAGGCACCGGCTTTGTCCAGGGGATCACCGGTGGCTACATAGGCAGCAATATCGGCTTCATCCAATTGGCGAAAGGTCACCATCGTTGTTTCCGCGCCGGTCACCGTGGCCACCGGCTGTCCGTCATGAACTTCAATCAAAGCCAGACCGGTGATCACCTGGTGAGATTGTCCGGAAAGACGGCGCAAGGTACGGAAGGCGTCGTCCGCGTCACGGGGCTTGCCCAGCACGGTACCTTCATGAACAACGATCGTATCAGCGCCGAGGATCAGCCCCTCACCGGTGCGGCGGGCCACTTCGTTCGCTTTGCCTTCGGCCAAGGCGATCGCTTGTTCCCGTGGCGGTAAGTGGTCGACGCCGGCTTCGACAAAATTACTGGGGACGATTGTAAAGGACAAGTGTAAATCCGTGAGCAGTTGCCGTCGTCGCGGCGACGCCGATGCCAGAATCAGGTGCACCACTTCACCTCCCACTGTTGCCGATTGGCGAAGAAAAAGAAGGCGACGACAGTTCCGCCGCCTTGGAACAATTTCGATTTCATGGGGCAAACCAAGTTGACTTTACAGTATCCTTCATAACTCAAGTTGAATTCGTCAATTCTCAATAAAATCCTGCCGGTTTGGTTCATTTCTTCTTAACTCGACAAGTTTCTATCCACCCCGTTGGTGATCGCTTCACTTTCCCCCGGTTCTCCCTGCCAAGTTGTTTCTGCTTCTTCCATGGCCATCCACTGCATCTGCTGGCGCAATCCTGCACCGATGCGCAACTTCTTCGATAGGGGGTAGGGCCAACTGGTTAAACTATGCCAAAGTCCCATCGAATCAACCTCCCCGTTTCACCTTCGCTACTGCGGCAACAGTTGACTGTGGCGAGCGATAATCTCGATCAGTTGCACCAGTGCCTGTACACCATAGCGCATCGGTTCTTCCAACAGTTGTCCTTGCTCGTCCACCGTGCCGAGCCCCGGCGCGATTTCAATATTACCTTCGCAAGCGCTGGCCGGAATAATGCCCATCTGGGCCAAACCGGTTTGCAAGATGTTCGTACCGGCATACATGTCTTCGACAGTGAAAACCGGCAAACCGCAGCTTGCTTTTTTCCACGTTTTTTCATAGTTGATTTCGATCAGTCCGCGGTTATAGGATTTACTGATTTCGATGTCTTGCCGTAATGACGGTGGCAGTTTAGCGAATTCTTGCTGCACAATCGCTTCCAATTGATCCACCGGCCCCGTTACACTTTCCGGCCGTTCGTGAAGCATGCGTAACGCTTGCGCCTGCGCCAGCAAAGCGGCTTTGCTCGGCAAGACAAAATCATAGCCGGCTTTGCCGAAACTGGCCGTGGTTCCCCAGCGATCACTGTGCATGCCTAAGGCGCGCCGTATCGTGACCATGGTGCTTTCCCGGCCAATGATCAATCCCGTGTTCATCGCACCGACGGCTTCCATCGCACAGATGATCAGATCGGCCTGGACTTTACGAGGATCAGTGCCGATAAAGGGCATACCGGCCGTATTGTTGATCAGGTAGGGCACACCGTATTCGGCAGCCACCTCACCGATGCGTTTTTGCAGTACCGCAGCGCCTTGTTCATCTTTAAGGTTGTATCCGTATCCGGGCGTATCGTAGCCCAGCGAAGCAAAACCGCTGAGATGAGGGCCGTGAACTTCCGCCGCCAAGGCGATTTGCTCAATCGCTTCCTCCGGATCGACTTCCGTTAAAAAGGGGACCGGATGCTGTTTGATCCCATGGACTGGATAATCGGCACCGGCCAAGGGGACGATGACCATATCCAGATTGGTTAGTCGTTTTCCTTGCAGGCCCTGCTCGCCTGCTGTCGTGCCGCGGTCAGCAAAGAGATCTTTATACCGGGGCGGAAAGGGCCGGCCGTAGGCACCGTGATGGTGCAGTTGCTTTTCATAGGGAAGAATGTAGCAGGCGCGATAGCTGTCGCCGCGCCCCAGATGGGGCGGCGTAAAGAGCGTATCCATACAGAGCCAGAGGGCGGCTTCACAGGTGTTGACGGGAGCTGCATCCCAGTCATCGCCATAGCCTGCCTTCACCATTTCACGGATTTCATCCACAATTTTGGCTAACGGAATGGCTTGGCTGTTGCCCTTGGTGATGGCTTCGGCAATGTCATTGCGGAGCGGCGAAGGACAACCGGCCAAGGTGCGGGAAAGACCAATGCGGCCCCGCAAATGGGCCGGGATGCCAAGATCATCGGCAGCTTTGCGGGCTTCCGCGTAGATCTGGGGAATGCTCATTTGTAAATGCTTATAGAGTTGAAATTTATATTTTGGCTTGACCATGTTCTCCTCCTTTTCTTGGTTAGTTTCACCTCCTCTGGCGGGAATCATGTACTAAAAAAACACCGTTTTTGCCCGAAGACAAAAACGGTGTTTCGCTGATCATGTAATTAAAAAATAACGCCATCAAAATAAGAATCACGTTGATCTTAAAACAAGTTCACAAAAAACAAGGTCAACGCTGCCACTGCCGCTGCCGAAGGAATGGTCAACACCCAAGCGGTGACGATTTGCTTGGCGACAGCCCAGCGAACGGCTAAGAGGCGCTTGGCCGAACCGACACCCATGATGCAGGAGGAAACGACGTGTGTTGTGCTGACGGGCATGCCCAGCAACGTGGATCCGTAGATTACGCTGGCCGAGCTTAAGTCAGCGGCAAAGCCATTGATCGGCTCTAGTTTCACAATGCGTCCGCCCATGGTGCGAATGATTTTCCAGCCGCCTACGGCTGTGCCTAAGGCCATGGCGATAGCACAAGCCAAGGTGACCCAGAAAGGAACTTCGAACTTCGGTATCAACCCGGCACCAAAAAGGGCCATGGTGATGATCCCCATCGATTTTTGCGCATCGTTCGAGCCATGGGAAAAGGCACCGGCCGTTGATGCCAGGATTTGCAGCTTGAGAAAAACGCGATTGATGTGGCTTGGTGTTTGCCGGCGCATGAGCCACCACAGTGCGGTCATGACCAGGTACCCTACGGTCAAGCCGATCAGCGGGGAAAGCACTAAGAAAGCTACCACTTTGATCACACCGGCTGTTTTCAAGACGCCAAAGCCTTGGCTGGCTACGGCTGCACCGACCAAACCGCCGATCAAGGCATGGGAGCTGGAAGAAGGAATGCCGTAATACCAAGTTAACAAGTTCCAAAAAATCGCTGCAATCAAGGCTGCAAACAGCACGTGCTGGGTCACGGCCGCCGGCATCACGATATCAGAACCGATGGTTTTCGCGACGGCCGTTCCGGAAAGGGCGCCAATAAAATTCATGACGGCCGCAAGGCCGATGGCAAAAGACGGTGTCATGGCCCGCGTCGACACAGATGTGGCTACGGCATTGGCCGTATCATGAAAGCCATTGATGTAGTCGAAAAGCAGTGCCAGAAGTACAACGACAAAAATAGCCAACTCGGCACTAGGCATATTTCATTGTAACCCCTTTAGTAATTTTTCCAACGTGCTCACAAACATCGATGCTGTCTTCCACACGCTCCCAGATTTCTTTCCATTTGATCAATTCGATCGGATCGGCGCATTCGTTGAAGAGGCGGGCCATACCTCGGCGATACAAGCGATCGCCTTCGCTTTCGCAGCCTTTGATGATCGCACATCCGGCCAGGATCTTATCGGTTTCCTTGGGCATGTGCCGGAGCATCTTGATCACATCGACGAGGGTGCTCGTTGATTTCACCAGTTGATCAACGAGATGAACAAAGTCTTCTGTTGGTTCTTCCGTGTGATAGAGGTGCATGCGCTCAATCGTACCGTGAACGCCGTCGAGAATATCATCTAAGCGATTGCTTAACAGATAGATATCTTCCCGATCAATGGGGGTGATGAAAGTGCGATTGAGTTGATCGGCAATTTTGGCAGTTACATCATCGCCTTTGTGCTCTACTTCGGTGATTTCCGCCGAGCGTACGCTGATCTGGTGATAGTCATCCATTAGCGTACGAAAAATGCGGGCTCCCTGGGCTACGAGCATTGAACTTTCTTCCAGTAAGTCAAAGAACTTATTTTCTCGCGGTTTCAAAGACAGCACAGTTTCTCTACCTACTCCCTTATTTCCGTATAAGCGGCCTTGCTTCCCTTTTCCAGGACTGGTGATCCATCCTTCGCTTTACCGCCTTCACAATTATAACAACAAGGAGATGATTCGGGAAACTACTTATTTCGACAAAAGTTTGTGTAAATGTTATGGCAATGTTAAGTTTTTGCGAGTTTCAGTTAACAAAAGGTAAATTCGGGGGTTGTTTGCCGGTGCAAAATCACGTGCCGAGCCTCGGCGATCATGTATAAGGAACCGGTAACGACGACAATGCCATCGACAGCCCGGGCGGCTTGGTCGGCCTGGGCGATCGCTTGATCGATCGCTGCTTCCACGTGAACTTGCGAACAATAGAGGCTAACGGCAGCGGCCAGTGTGGTCCAGTTACCGGCACGGGGACTGTTGGGTCGCGTAACGATCACTTGTTCGGCCAGCGGTGCCAGTATGGCCGCCACAGCGCTGCGCTCTTTGTCACTGAGCATGCCCAGTACAAAAATCTTGCGCCGGTCCCGGTAGGGCGGACGTTGCAGCGTTGCTGCCAGCGTTTCGGCGCCGGCCACGTTGTGGGCTCCATCAATAAAAAAGCGGCCAATGCGCTCTTGTCGCCCGGGCCACTTCGCTACGGCCAACCCTTGCTCCAGGTGCGACGGCGTCCAGGTAAAGCCTTGCTCGGCTGCTACTTCTAACAGCGCTATGGCCGTCGCGACGTTGTCACGCTGATGGGCACCGCTTAGGGGTGGAACGATCGGTTTATAGGTGTGCAGGCGGCCACGAACGAGGATCGCCGCTTCTGTCGTTGCGACGGACCAGCTAACATCGCTCATCATACAGGAAGGTTCGACGTCGTCACCGTCGGTGCTGTTCAATGGATTGCCTTTTTCCGGTGCTTTTTCTTGCACATGAATGAGCGGCGCCCCTTGCGATTGCGCTTTCTGGCGGATCACCGCAAGCACCTGGGGATCTTTGGTGGCTGTAACGATCGGAACCTGCTCTTTGATGATGCCGGCTTTGACCTTGGTGATCGCTTCCACATCGTGGCCTAGGTACTCCATGTGATCCATCGATACATTGGTGATGGCCGCGACGATGGGCCGAATCACATTCGTTGAGTCAATGGCACCGCCGAGGCCCACTTCGATCACGGCAATATCCACATGGCACCGTTGAAAATACAACAAGGACAGCGCCGTCCACACTTCAAACTCCGTGGGATGTTCAAAGCCGTCGGCCACCATGGCCTCGATGTGGGGACCCATTTCTTCGATCAGATCGGCCATATCGTCAGGGGCAATGGGCCGGCCGTCAATGCGCGTACGTTCCGTATAACAATGCAAATGGGGCGACGTAAACAAACCGGTACGATAACCGGCTGCTTGCAGCACCGCCGCTGTCATGACGGCCGTTGAGCCTTTGCCATTGGTGCCGCCGATGTGCATAAAGGCCGGCGCACCTTGCTCCGCCCGGTGGGGATCACCAAGCCGCCGGAGCAGCTCGGTAATCCGTTGCAGGCCAAGGTTAAAGCCGAACTTCGTCAATTCCTGCAGGTAGTGAAGGGCTGACGCAAACCGCGTCGTCGCCGCCGGGGTGTGCCGTTCTTGTTCACCGGCATCATCATGCTTGCCGGTACTCATAGGTTTTGCAGTGCATCGAGCCGCTCTTGCAGGGCGGCTTTTTTCTGCTCTGCATCGGCCAGTTTTTCTTTTTCTTTGGCGATAACCTCCGCCGGTGCTTTCGCGACAAAACCGGCATTGTTTAGTTTACCGCTGAGGCGTTTGATTTCATTCTCCGCATTGGCCAATTCTTTGCTCAAGCGGGCGATTTCTTTGTTGATATCGATCAGATCTTTGAGCGGCAAGAAGATCTGGACGCCGCTGACGATGGCGGTGACAGCGCCCGACGGTGCCGGTGCCGGCAGCATCGCTACGGTGACGGCCGTCGCACTGCCTAAGTTTTGGATGTAGCTGAGACCGGCTTCAATCACTTTTTGGGTCCCTTCATCGGCGACATGCAAAATCACGGCCGCTTTTTTACCGGGAGCCACGTTGAGTTCAGCCCGCAGATTGCGGATCGCCCGGATCACTTCCATGATCAAGCTCATTTGCGCTTCCGCTTCACTGTCCTGCGCTTCTTCGCTTAACCGTGGCCAGGGCGCGCGCATGATCGTCTTACCGTGGCGCGGCAGCTGCTGCCAGATTTCTTCGGTCAAGAAGGGCATGAAGGGATGGAGCAGTTGCATCGTGCCGCGCAACACATGGATCAACACTTTTTGGGCTGCATAGCGCGCTTGTTCGGGATCGCCGGAATTGTCCTTGCCAAAGAGACGTGGTTTGGCCAGTTCAATGTACCAATCACAGAACTCGCTCCAGAGGAATTCATAGATCCGTGACGCCGCATCACCGACATCGTAACTGTCGAGGGCTTTGGTGACATCATCGACGAGGTGTGCATACCGGGAGAGAATCCAGCGATCCGCCAAGGTCCGTTCCCCATGGGGTTGGTGCGACTCATAGCCGTCCAGATTCATCAGCACAAAACGGGCGGCATTCCAGATCTTATTGGCAAAGTTGCGGGTGGCGTCAAGCCGTTCCATGTGAAAGCGAATATCGTTCCCCGGTGTATTGGCGGTAACCAACATGAAGCGCAGTGTATCGGCGCCGTACTTTTCGATCACTTCGATGGGATCGATGCCGTTACCGAGTGATTTGGACATTTTGCGCCCTTGGGCGTCCAAGATCAGGCCGTGGATGAATACTTCACGAAAGGGCACTTCGCCCATGAATTCCATGCCGAGAAAGACCATGCGGGCGACCCAGAAAAAGATGATGTCGCGGCCGGTGACGAGCACGGACGTGGGATAGTACCGCTCGAGGTCGGCCGTTTTTTCCGGCCAGCCCAAGGTGGAAAAAGGCCAAAGACCGGAGGAGAACCATGTATCGAGCACATCGGGATCTTGCTCGAAATGGGTAGCACCGCACTTGGGACAAACTTCCGGTACACCGTCGGCGGTGCCGCAGTAGAGGTAGTCGCAATCATCGCAATACCAAACGGGAATGCGGTGGCCCCACCAAAGTTGGCGCGAAATGCACCAGTCACGGATATTTTCCAACCAGCCCAGATAAATCTTGCTGAAACGCTCCGGCACAAAGCGGAGGCGGCCGTCATGAACGGCTTCCATGGCCGGTTCCGCCAAGGGCTGCATGCGCACAAACCACTGGGGCGAGACCATGGGTTCCACGACGGTATCGCAGCGGTAGCATTGGCCGACGGCGTGGATGTGTTCCTTGATGTTGACGAGGTAGCCTTGGGCTTCCAGATCGGCTACGAGCTGCTTGCGGCAAGCATAGCGCTCCATCCCGGCATAAGGACCGGCCGCTTCGTTCATGTAGGCTTCTTTGGTCATTACGTTGATCTGGGGCAATTGATGGCGGAGGCCGACTTCAAAGTCATTGGGATCATGAGCCGGTGTAATTTTGACGACGCCTGTGCCAAAAGCCGGATCGACGTAAGCATCGGCGATGACCGGAATGGCCCGGTCCAGCAGCGGCAAGCGCACCATTTTGCCGATCAAATGCTGATAGCGGCTGTCGTCGGGATGAACGGCCACGGCCGTATCACCAAGCATCGTTTCGGGGCGCGTCGTTGCTACGACCACTTCTCCTTCGCCGTCGATGACGGGATAGCGGATGTGCCAAAGATGGCCGCCGCGCTCTTGGTGCTCTACTTCGATGTCGGAAATGGTCGTCTGGCATTTGGGGCACCAGTTGATGATGCGGTGACCGCGATAGATCAAGCCTTTTTCAAAGAGGCGGATGAACACGGCTTGTACTGCTTCCGAGCAGCCTTCGTCCATGGTAAAGCGTTCCCGGCTCCAGTCGCAGGAGGTACCCAGTGTCCGCAATTGCGTCGTGATTCGGTTGCCATATTGATGCTTCCAGTCCCAGACGCGCTCTAAGAACGCTTCCCGGCCCAGATCATATTTAGACACGTTTTCTTTGGCCAGCGCTTCTTCCACTTTGGCTTGGGTGGCGATGCCGGCATGGTCCGTTCCGGGCACCCAAAGCACGTTAAAACCTTGCATGCGCTTATAGCGAACAAGAATATCTTGTAAGGTGTTATCGAGAGCGTGACCGAGGTGCAAGCTGCCGGTGACATTCGGCGGCGGCATCACGACGGAAAAAGGCTGCCCGGGATGGTTGGGGTCGGCCGTAAAATAGCCTTGTTCTTGCCAATGATCATACCACTTTTTTTCTACTTGACCGGGATCGTAGGTAGTCGACAAGCCGCTTGCGGCCTTTTGGGATGTTGTCAACGTCGGTTCCTCCTTATTTTTCCTGACACCTTATTTTTCCTGACATCTGGTGGCCGCAAAAAAAAAAGAAAAAGCACTCCACCCCTCAAAGGGCGGAGTGCTCCGCGGTACCACCTTTGTTCCGTCGTTCCAAGCCGATCGCTCCTGGCGATCGCTTGTTCCTGCACGGCGCTTGAGCAGACGGTAACGGGTCCAACCGGCCGGTTTGTCCGGCACTCAAGGGCGACTTCCATCGCGCCACCCGACGATCTTTCAGCCTAGGATCGTCTCTCTGCGGGGTTAAAGCGATGTACTCCTCCCTATCTTCGCATTTTCGTTGTGATTTTACCCTTTTTTGAAGGTTTTCGTCAAGATCTCTTCCGCAGCCGTATGGGGATCGACAGTGCGCCCCATTACCTGATCCTGCAGCGCTTGCCACTCGCCGGTTTTTTGCAGTTGGTTGCGGATCAGATCACGAATGTGATGCTCCATGATTTCGGCAAATTCCGCTTTTAATCGTTCTTGCCGTTCCGTTGTGAAGCGTCCTGATTCGTTCAAATATTCATGGTGGCTGTCGACCGCTTTTATTAATTTGTCGACGCCTTCATTGCGCACGGTGATCGTTTTGACGACGGGCGGGCGCCAGGGCAAGCTCCCCTGCGGATGGTTGTGCGCTGCCAGATCAAGCATCACTTCCACTTCGGTAACAACGCGATCGGCGCCAAGCAAATCAGCTTTGTTGATCGCAAAGATGTCGGCAATCTCCATGATGCCGGCTTTGATCGCTTGAATCGAATCACCGGCACCGGGTGTCAAGACGACGATGGTTGTATCGGCGGCCGTCATAATTTCCAGTTCGGACTGACCGACACCGACGGTCTCGACGATGATGATGTCACAGCCAAAGGCGTCAAGGATTTTGATCGCTTCTTTGGTGGAGCGCGAAAGGCCGCCAAGGCTGCCCCGGGTGCCCATGGAGCGAATAAAGACGTTGCGGTCCGTATAGTGTTCATTCATGCGAATGCGGTCGCCAAGCAATGCGCCGCCCGTAAAAGGACTGGTCGGGTCGACAGCGATGACGCCGACTTTTTGGCCGCGCTGCCGGTACTGGCTGATGATCTGATCGGTCAAGCTTGATTTGCCGGCTCCGGGGGAACCGGTAATGCCAAGAATATAGGCCTTGCCTGTATGGGGGTAAATGGCTTTTAAGATTTCGGTCTTCTGGTCGCCATTGTTCTCCACCAGGGAGATCATTTTGGCGGCAATGCGACGGTCACCGGCCAAAAGGGCTGGAACGTGTTCGATCATGAGGGTCCACCGCCTTGTCTTCGATCTGAGACGTTGTCAACAACAATCGACAATGTTGCCGTCCATTTGTTCTGCGCAAAGTCAGAAAAATCCTTCTTTCTGGCTCAAAATCTGGCAGTTTCGGCGATATTACTTTGGCCCGAAAATCATGTAGATGCCAAAGGTAGCCAGCGCAGTAGCCACAATCAGTGCAAAGACGATGGCGAGCATCTTGCCGATGGAAAAACCGGAAGAGCCCATCCGTTCATTGATGGCTTTGGCATTGCCATTTGGATTGGCTTTGGGAAAGGGCGGCTTGGTGGTTCGTCCCCGGTCGACGGTAGCGGCACTTTCCTGTGCCGCCGGACGCAGCCGGGCGATACTTGACGAGCGACTGGCGTCAAAGTCACAGATCAGCGGCACGTCGTCTGGCGTTTCACCGGATGTTTTGGCGTTCGTACCGGTACCTGACGTTTCCGCTCGATTCTTTGGTTCCAATCGATCCGGTTGCTCAAGTCGATCTTGTTGCTCCAAACGCGGTGCAGCAATGACCGAAAAAAAGTTCGGTCGCCCCGGCTCACTTTGCAAGATCACGCCGGACGGCGGTGGTTGAATCGCCGGCGGCACCACCGGAAGCTGAACTGTCTTTTCTTGCCAGGAAGGAGGATTTTGGCTACGTTGCGACGAATTCAGATTGCCACTGGTCATTTGAATCGTTTGCCATTCCGGAATCGCCACGATCGTCTCTTGCTGCCAACCGTACATGGCTTCGCTCGGCGCTTTGGGATCGACAATCCAGGCAATGTGCCACGGTTTGGTAAAGTAAGTTTGTTGAATCGTCAGATCCGATTCGGTAAAACGAGCACCGCTGCCAGGATGGCTATGAACCCATCCCAAAACGGACATATTATCGTAGGAACTGCGCAATCGATCCCATTCTTGCCAAGTAGCACTGGTAAACCAGACGCGATTTGCTATAATTTCAGCATGACGTGCCGGTAGCATCGCTTCAATACGGGCTAATCCATAAATTTTGCTGCGTTTTTCTTGAAAATATACATTACCCAGAAGCAGTCCGCCCGAAACTTGGTCAGTTTTTTCGAGCCAACTGGCTACTTCTGTCGCTACTTTTTCCGTTATCTCAATTTTTAACCGCTCAATGCGGGTTTCTTCGGACAAATTGCGACACCCTTTCGATCCATGCTTTCACTAATTATAGCTTTTATTGCATCTCGATACAATTGTTCTGTTTTTTCTCCTATTCTAAACTGATAATTATGCGTGCCAGGAGGGTTACTATAATGGATCCATTGCAGTCATTCATTGCAACGGCCGGTACGGTCGTGCTCGGCTATCTCGTGGTCAAGACGGTGCTCAATTCCGGTATCAAATCGATCAAGTATGAGGAAGCCAAGCCCTTGCTGGCGCAAAAAAATAAAACGCTCCTGTTGGACGTACGCACGCCGACGGAGTTTGCCGGCAGGCACGCCAAGGGGGCGCTCAATATTCCCTCAGGCGATCTGAAAAATCGTCTCGCTGAATTGGACAAGTATAAAGATAAAACTGTGATTGTCATCTGTGCTTCCGGTGCACGCAGTGCTTTAGCTGCCCGCACCTTGCACAAAAACGGTTTCACCGATGTACTTAATTTTTCCGGCGGCATGACCGAGTGGCGTGGTGAAACCCAATAAACTTCCCCCATTCAGAAAGGCGGTTCATTTGATGAAAAAACGTTTAACCATACCGCAACTGCAAACGTACAAGCAAGAAGGCAAGAAAATCCGTGTAATCACAGCGTACGATTATCCTTTTGCCCATCTGGTCAATGGTAGCGACATCGAGATCATCCTTGTCGGTGATTCTCTTGGTATGGCCGTCCTGGGCTATACCAGCACGGTTCCTGTTACGATGGAGCAAATGCTGCATCACTGTCGCCCCGTTGTGGCCGGTGCCCCCGATACGATGGTCTTTGCCGACTTGCCTTTTGGTTCGTACAACGTTTCTATTGAACAGGCGATTACTAATGCCAACCGCTTCATGCAAGAAGGCGCCGTGGACGGTGTCAAACTGGAAGGCGGGGTGCGCATGGCCCGCACGGTGGCGGCCATCGTGGAAGCCGGCATTCCGGTCATGGGGCATATTGGCTTGACGCCGCAAACGGCCACACAGTTGGGCGGATTTAAGGTACAAGGCAAAGATGAAGCGACGGCACGGCAACTCATCGAAGACGCGCTGGCCTTGGAAGCGGCCGGCGTTTGCAGCATCGTTCTGGAATGCGTCCCGGCACCGCTGGCTGCCGAGATTACCGGGCAGCTCAAAGTGCCCACGATCGGCATCGGTGCCGGTCCTGATTGTGACGGTCAAGTCTTGGTCATTCATGATCTGATCGGTATGTATGATCGCTTTGTTCCCAAGTTCGTCAAACAATATGCGCAAGTCGGCCAGACGATCAGCCAAGCCTTAGCGGAATACGCCCAGGATGTGGCTACGGGCCGCTTTCCCGATGCTGACCACTCGTTTGGCCTGCATCGCGAGCGTGATGAGTCGCGTCGCCTCTACTAGAAAGGTGGTTCGCTATGCGTATCGCCGTCATCGGCGCCGGTGCCATGGGCAGTCTCTATGCTGGGTTTCTGACGTTGGCCGGCCAAGATGTTTGGGTTATTGATACCAAAGATACCCTGGCAACGCGCTTGTCGGAAACCGGGGTAATGATCGCGGAAGGCAATGATTCCATCTCGCTGAAAATCCAAGCTACCACCTGCGCTGCCGAGGTTGGCCCTGTCGATCTGGTGATCATCCTGGTCAAAGCACCGGCAACCAAACGGGCACTGGCTTCGCTGCCGCCGCTGCTTGCTGATCATACGGTGGTACTTTCGCTCCAAAACGGTATTGGACACCAAGAGTTGATCCGAAATGCTGTTGGTGCCAAGCGAACACTGGTCGGCACTACTTCCTTTGGGGCCGCTGTGATTGAGCCCGGTTATATTCGCTTATCGGGCCGCGGCACGACCTTGATCGGCGAACTGGACGGAACGGTGACACCACGGGTTACCGCTATTGCGGAGGTCTTTACCCAAGCCGGGCTGCATGGCCTGGTCTCCTCCGATGTGCAACAGGCGATCTGGAACAAGCTGTTGGTCAATGTCGGGATCAATGCCTTAACGGCGTTGCTAGCGGTCCCGAACGGTGTGCTGCTGGAACGGCCGGAACTGCTATCCTTGATGGAGAAAGCTGTACAGGAAGGCCAAGCCGTAGCCTTAGCCTCGGGTGTAACAACGGATCCGCAAATCGTCGAGCGCACCAAGGAAATCGCTTTTCGCACCGGAGCGAATCTTTCCAGTATGTATCAAGATATCAAAGGCCGGCGTCCAACGGAAATTGAAATGATCAACGGTGCCATCGTCGCTTTTGGCCAGGCCAACGGTGTACCCACACCGGTCAATCAAGTGCTTACCCATTTGGTTCGAGCGTTTGCAGGGAAATCACAGGCAGTGGGTATACTACCTCTGAGGTGATGGACTGGTGGATGTGCGTATTTCGATCATCGGTACCGGTTTTGTTGGGGCAGCGACGGCTTTTTCCTTAGTCCAAGCCGGCAGTGCCTCGGAAATTGTGCTCGTTGACATTGATAAGCAAAAAGCGGAAGGCGAAGCGATGGATTTGCTCCATGGCGTTTCCTTTGTGCAGCCCGTTGATGTGCGTGCCGGCGAACTGGCGGACTGTCGTGGTTCGCGGATTGTCATCTATACGGCCGGTGTGAATCAAAAACCGGGCGAAACACGGCTTGATCTGGCGGCCAGAAATTTGGCGATTTTACGTCAGACCTTGCCGCCATTGATCGCCGCCTGTCCTGATGCGCTTTTTTTGTTCGTCGCTAACCCCGTAGATATTTTGACTTATGCTGCTTTAAAGTGGAGCGGGCTGCCCGCGGAGCAGGTAATCGGCTCCGGAACGGTCCTGGACAGTTCACGGTTACGGATGCATCTCGGCCAGCACTTTGGTTTTGATGCCCGTAATGTCCATGCCTATGTCGTCGGTGAGCATGGCGACACGGAATTGGTGCTCTGGAGTTTAGCCAATGTGGCCGGTGCTGATCTGTCGCACGTCGACCCTTTGGGACGGCCGCCGCTTAATCGCGAGCAGGTATTTGCCGATGTGAAAAACGCTGCTTATCGGATCATCGAACGTAAAGGGGCGACCTATTACGCCATTGCGCTGGCAGTAAGGCGGATCGTCGATGCGGTGTTGCGTGACGAGCGGTCCATTCTTACCGTATCCAGTTTGGTCAACGGCCCTTATGGATTGCACGATGTTTGTTTAAGCCTTCCGTGCTTGGTGACGTCAGAAGGGCGAAAACAGATTCTGGAATTGCCGATCACAGCAGAGGAGCAAATAGCCTTGAACGCCAGTGCTGTCCATCTGGCTACATTCTCCAAAGAGTTGGGATTATAAATGGTAAAACAGCCGATTTCCTGCACGGAAATTGGCTGTTTTATTTTTCTGTGCCGGAATCGTACTGTGGGTGCTTGCGTTATTCCATTCTAAAGAGTACGATACAAGGTGTTGTTTTATTCCCCACGGATATTGGTGGGGATCTGCTATTTCAGTTTGTATCCAGGAGGTACTTTTGTGAAACGCCTGATGTCCGGTATTCCTTTTATTGCTGCTTTGTTAATGGTGCTCCTTGCGGCGTATACGCTGGTTACTTCGAAGCAAACCCCACTTTTCCCCACGAACGGAGAAGATGTGCAAGGTGATCGTACGCAGATTCTTGAGCCGAAGATTCTGCCGCCCCCTTCGAATATGTTGGCTTTCTACCCCTATACGCCGCAATTTATCGATTTGGGACCGATTTGCGAGCAAGCGGTACTCCAAGGCAATCAACCCTTACCGGTTCCGACTCCTTCTGTGCGTATGGAAAAGAAACCTACCGATGTAGGGATTGCCTGGTCCAGTTTGACGCTTAATCATCAGCGTGATCGCATCGCTTTTCAAACCAAAAGCGGCTTGTATGTGGTAAACTTGCGCACCAAACAATCGGCGCGGGTCTTTTCGTTACCCGATGATGGCAACAGTCGCTTCGGGACAGGCATTACCTGGAACCCAGAAGACACGCACCTGACCTTTACGGAAATACGCGGCGGTACATCGGAAGGTGCCGATGCCACCCTTTTGTACCGGATTCACCTGCTCCAATTAGATGACCTGACCGATAAAATCATCCATGAGACCTTTAGCCAACCGGATTTGCCGCTTTGGTCACCGGACGGACGTTATGTGGCCTTGGACAACCCCTTGGTATTGATGGAGCGCAAAACCGGCAAAACCACACCGGTCGGCACCGGCAAAGATGCCCGCCACCCGCGGTGGTCACCGGACAGCAATTATCTTGTCTTTATGCAATACTCCGCACCGGACCGCGCCGAAATCTACCGCTATACAATGGAAACCAAAGAAATGTTGCCGCTGACCAGCATGGGGAAAGCGGCCCGGGCCGTAGAATGGCTGAAATCACCATCGACGATTTTGATGGAGACAGAAAATTATGCTTCCGGTGTCGATACAGGCCGTCATCATGTAGGCGAAGTACGTCCCCATTCGGAAAGCAGTATTCGCTGGCTCAGCCCCTTTGATCGGCAAGAATCTAATCGTTACTATGCCATCTCACCGAATGAGCGTTATGTGATCTTGCGTAAAACCGAGCCTTATACCACCAACGGTAGCGAAGAAAATGCCTTTAGTTTGATCGGCGTTAACCGCGAGTTAAATTTCTTCTCCTGGCATTTTGTCCGCTTGCACTCCTTCGCAGCCAACGCGCCTTTGTCCTTTGCCTGGGGTAAAGACGGCAAGCTCCTCTACCTCACCGAAGCGAAGGCAACGGTTACTCCACCGGCGACGGTCGGAGCCCAAGGTACGGTGGCAGCGCCTGCTGGCACAGCCTGGGAGATGTACTCTTTTGATTTTGAACAACAAGCCGTACAAAAAGTTTGGGAAACGCCAACACCAACACGCCTTATCGGTGTTGACGGTAGTATCATCTATCACAGTCCCTATTGATGATCGATGGGCTCGCACAACACTGCTTCCCACAGCACCGCTTCCCTTCTCGCGAGGGGAGCGGTGCTTTTTTTCATCATCATGTATGCCTGCAGGCGGAAGTGATTAGGCTAGCAGGAAAGGGGGAATGGTGATGAAGAGAACGGAAGCTTCCCTGTCCCTGGCGATGATTGAAACGGCGGCCCAGCGCATTGCGCCCTATATTCACCGTACACCGTTGGCCCATTCGCACACCTTCAGCCGCCTTGCCGGTTGTGAAGTGTACTTAAAATGTGAAAACTGGCAACGCACCGGTTCATTCAAGCTGCGGGGCGCCTTGAATCGCTTGCTTTCCTTGACGGAAGACGAAAAAAAGCTCGGTGTCGTCGCCGCTTCTGCCGGCAACCATGCCCAAGGCGTCGCCTTGGCGGCGACGATGGTCGGTGTACCGGCGACCATCGTGATGCCGAAGGGGGCTGCACTGGCCAAGATCGAAGCGACTCGCGGCTACGGTGCTGAAGTGATCTTAGAAGGCGATACTTATGACGAAGCTTATCAAGCTGCGCTGGCATTACAGAAAGAGCGCAGCTTGCTTTATGTTCACGCTTTTGATGATCCTCTGGTGATCGCCGGTCAAGGGACCGTGGGACTGGAAATTGCCGATCAGCTCCCGGACATCACCGGCATCACGGTGCCGATCGGCGGCGGCGGGTTAATTGCCGGCCTGGCACTGGCGCTGAAATCTCGCTTTCCTCAGGTGCGCATCATCGGTGTTCAGTCGACAGCTGCATCGGCCATGGTTGCCTCGCGCCAAGCCGGATGTGCCACGACTGTCTCGTGCCAGCGTACGATCGCCGATGGAATCCGTGTCGCCCTGCCTGGCCGCCTGACCTTTCCGCTGGTGCAAGATCTCGTCGATGATCTGCTCACCGTTGATGATGAAGCCATTGCTAAGGCCATTGTCTTGCTGCTGGAGCGGGCTAAACTGGTCGTGGAAGGTGCCGGCGCCGTATCACTGGCCGCCCTGCTGACGCAACAGTTGGGCAAAAGCGGTGAACGTTGGGTTGCCTTGCTGTCTGGCGGCAATACGGATATTTCCGCCATTGCTGCACTGATCGAACATGGTCTGGTGCAAAGCGGGCGGCGCTGGGAGTTTCGCGTGACCTTGACTGATGCGCCGGGATCGCTGCAACAATTGCTGGCTTTAATTGCTGCCGGCGGTGCCAATGTTATCTCGATCATTCACGATCGACTGGCACCGACGCTTTCACTGCGTCAAGTGGAGGTCATCATCGCGCTGGAAACACGCGATCATGAGCATATTGACGAACTGACGGTGCAACTTACTCGGGCCGGGTTTCTTCTGCGTCCATGGTAGTCCACGATTTTCTGCTCCTTGTCTTGCTTGTAAAATATCAATGTGATATCATTATTATATCAGATATGGCAAGGAGGTTGTTTCCATGAACGAGCAAAGAGCTTGGCAAGTGAATGGGTTATACGCGCTCCTCTTGTTTATCGGTTTGTTGGCTCTCACGTTGCTTTTACTGGTGACGGGTTCTATCTTCAGTGCGGTCTTGGTGTTTTTGTTGACGGCGATTTTAGCATCGGGGATCAAAATCGTTGCGCCGAACGAAGCGAAGACATTGATGTTTTTCGGCCAGTATGTGGGCACTCTCCGTGAAAGCGGGATCTGGTTGAGCGTTCCTTTCACGGTTTATCGCACCGTATCACTGAAAGTTCGTAACTTTAACAGTGCCAAGTTAAAGGTCAATGATGTAGAAGGAAACCCTATCGAAATCGCTGCGGTCATCGTTTTTCGGGTTACTGATTCCGCTAAGGCCGTTTTTGATGTTGATAATTACGAAAGCTTTGTGGAGATTCAAGCGGAAACGGCGCTTCGCCATATTGCCACCAAATATCCCTATGATGATTTTTCTGGCAAGGCCTACTCCCTGCGCGGCAATACGGAAGTTGTCGCTTCTGAAATTGCTCAGGAGTTGCAGTCTCGTCTGAGCGTGGCCGGTGTGGAAGTGCTGGAAGCGCGCTTGACCCACTTGGCCTATGCCACCGAAATCGCCAGTGCCATGCTCCAGCGCCAGCAAGCATCGGCCATTTTAGCCGCACGCCAGATGATCGTGGAAGGTGCTGTCGGTATGGCCCAAATGGCACTGGAAAAGATTCAGCGCGACGGTCTGGTGGAGTTGGACGATGAGCGTAAAGTAGCGATGATCAACAATCTGCTGGTCAGTATCGTATCCGATCGGTCGGCCCAACCGGTCATCAATACTGGCAGTTTGTACTAATCCCGTGCCGCCGAAGAAAAGCTTCCCTCTACGTTTGGACCCTCATTTGTATGTGCTGATCGAGCGCTGGGCAGCAGATGAAATGCGTAGCGTGAACGGGCATATGGAATACCTGTTACGGGAAGCGCTGAAAAAAGCCGGACGGCTGACCCAGGAAAAACCAACTGAACCGCCGCTGCCGGCAAATCCAACGGACGATGATTATGGTACCGGGTAGCCAGAAGCACAAAAAAACGCTGAAGCCGTTCTTCAGCGTTTTTTCTTTGTTACTCAAAATCATCGGGATTTTTGTTTTCCTGGGCGGCCCACTGGGCGATCTCGCTGGGCTGCTCGATTTGGCGGGGATCGGGCTCATAGACACCAGGTGCTTTCTTGGCTCCTGAAAGGTTAGCATCGATGGTGGAATTGTTGTGTTGATCTTTTTTCATCATCTTTTTCCTCCTTACTTAAGCTGGACACCCGAATAGTATGCCCTTTTTTCGCTATCTCATGGCCTGTATCCCGATGAATGTATACAGTGTTTCTGTTGCGATGCCATTGAATGCCTGATACCTCTGTGTTATAAATACCATACACTTATCAACCGACAAAAATTTTATCTTTGTGGAACAATGGCGTTCTCACGTTGCAGACGATCGATCGCTTCACTCGATGCTCGCTGATCTTGTCTGTCATTGAGTGCGCTTTTTTTTATTCCGCAGTTCCGCCTGCCGGTTGCGCATAGGTGTTTATTTTACGTAAGGAGGCTGCTTCCATGCTGCTACGTGAAGGTCAGATCCGCATCCCCTCTGGCTGTGCCATCAGCGGGATCATGAACCGTGACGGCGAAGTTTTTTCCGGTCACGACATCATCCGCTCCATCGCGTTGATGCATGATCGCTCGAATGGCCTCGGTGGTGGTTTTGCGGCCTACGGTATTTATCCCGATTATCCCGAACACTATGCGCTACATATGTTTTTCGAGGATGATCAAAGCCGGGAAGCAACAGAAGTTTTTTTCAACAACCATTTTGATATTGAAGTGGGCGGTAAGATTCCCACGCGCAAAACGGTAAAAATCACGAACGCTCCCTTGATCTGGCGCTATTTTGTCTTGCCCAAGGAAAATAAGTTAGTGGAGTCCGGCCTTGGTGCCGATGAATATATGGCTCGCTGCGTAATGCGCATCAACAGCGAATATCCTGGGGCGTTTGTCGCTTCTTCCGGTAAAAACATGGGCGCCTTCAAAGGTGTCGGCTATCCTGAAGAGATCGGCGAGTTTTATAAGCTCGATACGTATAAAGGCTACCTCTGGACGGCTCATGGCCGTTTTCCGACGAATACACCAGGCTGGTGGGGCGGCGCCCATCCCTTTACCCTGCTGGACTGGTCCATCGTTCATAACGGTGAAATTTCTTCCTACGACGCCAACCGGCGCTATCTGGAGATGTTCGGTTATCGCTGCTCCTTACAGACTGATACAGAAGCGATCACTTACGCTTTTGATTTGCTCCTGCGCAAGCATGGCTTACCGCTGCACGTGGCAGTAACCGCGCTGGCCGCCCCCTTTTGGTCGGCGCTGGCGCGCATGGATGATCAGCAAAAAGCACTGGTCAAAGCGGTGCGGACCGTCTACAGTTCCCTGCTGATCAACGGTCCCTTCTCCATTATCTTAGGTAGCCGCAAAGGTTTTGTGGCATTGAATGACCGCTTGAAGCTCCGTTCGCTTGTGGCGGCGGAAAAGGGCGCTTTTATCTATGTGGCCAGCGAAGAATCGGCGATTCGGGAGGTCTGCGCCGCACCGGATAAAGTTTGGTCTGTCGGTGGCGGCGAACCGGTCATCGGCCTGTTGAAAGGGGTGGATCAACTATGAGTTTTCACTATACCACACCGGATTTTATCGTTGATCGCGACGAACGCCGCTGCACCCAGTGCCAGATCTGTGTTCGCCAGTGCGCCAATGAGGTGCACCGCTGGCATGAACGGGGCCGCAAAGTCGTTCATGATGATCGCAAGTGTGTGAACTGCCATCGCTGCGTCCTCACGTGCCCGGCCGATGCGCTGACGATTCGTAAGTTTCCCAACGAGTACCGGGCCAATGCCAACTGGACAGACCACTATATTGATTCGATCTACAAGCAAGCGGCTACAGGCTCGGTGCTTTTATCCGGCATGGGTACGGACAAGCCTTATCCCATCTACTGGGATCACCTGCTGCTCAACGCCAGTCAGGTCACGAACCCTTCGATCGATCCCTTGCGTGAACCGATGGAATTAAAAACCTTCCTCGGTCGCAAACCCGATGCCTTGTCGATCAACGATGGTAAGCTGGCCGAAGCGCTGCCGCCGCAGTTGGAACTGGATCTGCCGATTATGTTCGGCGCCATGAGCTTTGGCGCGGTTTCTCTCAATACAATGACGTCGCTGGCCCGTGCTGCCGAGCGCATGGGTACGTACTTCTGCACCGGCGAAGGTGGCCTCCACCGCGATCTTTATCAATACGGTGCTCATACGATCACCCAAGTCGCATCGGGTCGCTTTGGCGTTCACCCGGAGTATCTCGAAGCGGGCGCGGCGATTGAAATCAAGATCGGTCAAGGTGCGAAGCCCGGTATCGGTGGGCATTTGCCCGGTGAAAAGGTCGGCATGGACGTATCGTTGACGCGGATGATTCCCGAAGGCTCTGATGCTATCTCACCGGCGCCGCATCATGATATCTACTCCATTGAAGATCTGCGCCAGTTGATCTATTCACTCAAAGAAGCGACGGAATATCGGAAGCCCGTCGCTGTAAAGATTGCCGCTGTGCACAACATCGCCGCCATTGCCTCCGGCGCGGCCCGGGCCGGAGCAGACATTATCGTCATCGACGGATTCCGCGGTGGTACCGGTGCTGCACCGCTACGTACCCGTGATTCGGTTGGTATTCCCATTGAACTGGCTCTGGCGGCCGTGGATCAGCGCCTGCGTGATGAAAGCATTCGCCATCAAGTCTCGCTTGTTGTTGCCGGTACTATCCGCTGTTCCTCTGATGTGGTCAAAGCGATTGCGCTCGGTGCTGATGCTTGCTATATCGGTACAGCAGCGCTGATCGCCCTTGGTTGTCACGTCTGTCAAAACTGCTACTCCGGTAAGTGTAACTGGGGGATTGCGACGCAGCGTCCGGAGTTGACGGAACGCCTCGATCCTGATGTGGGCGCCGGTCTGGCAGCGAATCTGCTTAAAGCCTGGGCTCATGAAATTAAAGATATGCTGGGCGGTATGGGCATCAACGCCCTGGAAAGCTTGCGGGGCAACCGCCTGATGCTACGCGGCATTGGCCTTTCGGAAAAAGAACTGGAGATTTTAGGCGTTAAGCACGCCGGTGAGTAAGGAGGTGCTTTTATGACGATTTCCAACGCAAGTGCTGTGGCGATCAACGCACAGGGACTGTACTACAAAGAGTTAAACGAAAAAATTCGCGCTGCCCTGGCTGCCGGCGCTGCAACGGTAAGGGTGCACAGCGTCAACGGTCAGCGCTATATCGGCACCGGATTGTCCGGTAACGCTTCGCTGATCGTCGAGGGCACCGCCGGCAACGATCTAGGCGCTTATATGAACGGCCTCACAGTGACGGTTTACGGTAACGGTCAGGATGGTATCGCCAATACGATGAATGCCGGAACAATCGTCATCCATGGCAGTACCGGCGATACACTGGGCTATGCCATGCGCGACGGCGAAGTCTATGTGGAAGGCTCTGTTGGCTTTCGTGTCGGCATCCACATGAAGGAGTATCAAGAGAAGGTTCCTGTCTTGGTTATCGGCGGCAAAGCCGGTTCCTTTTTCGGCGAATACATGGCCGGCGGCATATTGATTCTGCTTGGGCTCTCGGGCCGCGAAGGTCATCCCATCGTCGGTGATTTCTGCGGTACCGGCATGCACGGCGGCGTCATGTATATTCGCGGTAATGTGGAGGAGCATCAACTGGGCAAGGAAGTCAAGGTCGTGGAACTGGATGAGCAGGATCGAGAAGTGCTCGGTAAGTATGTGGGTCGCTATGTTGGGCATTTCGGCGGTGATGCTGGAGAAATTCTCGATGCGCCTTTTGTCAAGCTGATTCCTTTTAATAAGCGACCTTATGGGAATTTGTATGTCGGTGTGTAAGCGTTCTTGATATATAAAGGTAAAAGCCGGAAGTAACTATTCGTTGTTACTTCCGGCTTTTTATTATTGTAAATTACTTTTTCTCTTTGAGCATTTTTGCCGCCAGCGCTACGGCGGCGACTCCGTCAGCGGCATAGCCGTCGGCACCGGCCTGCTGAGCGTAGTCTTCCGTCACAACAGCGCCACCGACCATGGTCACAACCGGCACCGAAGCAGCTTTCAATGCGGCAATGGCCACATCCACTTCGGGCAGCGTCGTCGTCATTAAAGCACATAACCCGACAATATCCACCTGATGTTCTTGCGCGGCTGCCACAATCGTCTCCGGCGCCACATCTTTACCAAGATCGATTACTGTGTAGCCGTTGTTTTCCAACAGCGCAGCAACAATATTTTTACCCAGGTCATGGATATCACCACGCACCGTTGCGAGTAGCACTCGTCCTTTGCTTTCGATGGCTTGCGCCGGCAAAAGCGCTTTCAATGTGCCAAAAGCGACGCGCATCGTTTCAGCCGCCAGCATCACTTGCGGCAAATAGCAACGTCCAGCACCAAACGCTTCGCCGATCTCGTTCATTGCCGCCGTGAGACCTTCATCAGTAATCGTCAGCGGCGCTTTACCTTCGTTTAATGCCTGCTGAACCAACGGAATGATGCTCTCTTTCTCACCACGGATCACCGTTCGTTTGATCCGCTGAAGAACATCGGCACCTTCATCATCACCGGCGACTGCTACCCCGGCTGTTCCCGCCGCTGCGGCGGCTGTACCTGTTCCGGCCGCCGGCGCTTGCCAACCGCTGTAGCGCACACTGTAGGCTTGGCCTTGCCGATCATGGCCAAGCAACGTACGCGCTGCCGCAATAGCATCTTGCAAGACCTCATCATAAGGATTCATAATCGGCGCATCAAGGCCGGCATCAAGGGCCAAGGCACAAAAGGTAGCATTGAGGAGATTGCGCCGTGGCAAACCGAAACTGACGTTGCTGAGCCCCATCACCGTGGGAAAACCAAAGCGCTGCCGGAACAGGCGCAGCGTGCCTAAGGTTTCCTTGGCCGCCTGCTCATCGGCGGCCACCGTCAAGACCAGCGGATCGAGCAGCAAATCTTGCCGACGCAAGCCGATAGCTAAGGCCGCATCAACGATGCGCTGGGCTATCTCGGCGCGCTCCTCTGCCGTCTCAGGAACACCGCCCGGCGCGATAGGCAAGCAAAGCACAGCGGCGCCATATTTCTTGGCTAACGGTAAAAACTCGCGCAGGCGGTCAGGCTCAGCACTGATCGAATTGACCAGTGCTCGTCCCGGGTACGCCTTCAGCCCGGCTTCCAGGGATGCTGCATCGGTCGTATCAATCGCCAAGGGTACATCAACGAGCATGGACAGTTCAGTGATCGCATTGGCCATGGCCGCTGGTTGGTCAATGCCCGGTACACCCATATTGACATCCAAGATCTGCGCCCCTGCTCGGACCTGACCGAGGGCTTCTTTTTTTACGGTCAGCCAGTTGCCATCGCGAATCTCGGCGGCCAAGGCTTTACGTCCCGTCGGATTGATTCGCTCCCCGATCAAGACCGGCGGAAAAGCGGGGCCAAGATAAAGCGTTTGGCTGCGGCTCGTCAAGGCCGTTACGGTCGGCAGATCACGAACAGGAAAATCAGTGGGATAGCGCCTGGTAACGACATCATGACCAGCAGCAGTCAAAGCCGCCCGAACCGCTTGAATATGTTCCGGCGTAGTACCGCAGCATCCGCCGATATAAGAGGCGCCTGCAGCAGCCAATTTCGGTGCCCATGTAGCCAATTCTTCCGGCCCCATGGGAAAAACGGTCTTGCCGTCGACAAGTACTGGCATGCCGGCATTAGGCTGAATGCTCAGCGGTTTACGCGTCACCGCCGCCATCGCTTTCACGATCGGCAGGAGTTGCGCCGGCCCCAAGGAACAGTTGGCACCAATAACATCAGCGCCCATGGCGTCAAGCAAAATCGCGGCTGTTGCCGGATCGGTGCCGGTCACAGTCCGTCCGTCCGCTTCAAAAGTAAGCTGACAGATCACCGGCTTATCGGTCACGTCTTTGGCAGCCAGCAAAGCGGCGCGCATCTCTTGAATATCAATAATCGTCTCGATCAAAATATAATCTACACCGGCTGCCGTCAGCGCGGCAATCTGCCGTCGAAAAGCAGCGTATGCGTCATCAAAAGCGAGATCGCCCAGCGGTGCGATCAGCTTCCCTGTAGGTCCAACGGAACCGGCAATCAGCGTATCGGCGTTACCGGCAGCCCGCGCTGCTTGCACAGCGGCCTGGCAGATGGCTTCCACTTGATCGGCGAGCCCGTAGTGAGCCAGCTTAATCGGGTTGGCGCCAAAGGTGTTGGTTTCGATGATCGCCGAGCCGCTTTCTACATACCGGCGGTGAATCGCCGTTACCGCTTCCGGATGCTCAAGGTTGAACTGCTCCGGTGCACTGCCGTTCGGCAATCCGGCAGCTTGCAGCATGGTGCCCATGGCACCGTCAAATAACTGAATCATGAAGGTGACCCCTTTCTGGCCAGGCAATCTTTTCTTCCACAAATATCACATCGATTACGGGTGCACCCTTTTTTCGTACTTGCCGTTGTCGGCATCGACTGTAACGGAGTGCCCAGCATCGTATTATCGAGAGTTGTTACGGCAGCCTTACGCGGCGATAACCCGATCAGCGCCGTAACGGATTTGCGCGGTTTGAGCATAGCGTGGCTCGTCACCGTAAGTCCGATGGCCGCACCGGCTGCCAGCACAATCAACTCCGGTTGTACCGTTACATCCCAGTCGCCATAACCTGGACTATATCGCCATGTGGCCGCCAGTCCGCGCCGGGCAGCCTCCTGCTCGATGAGGCGATTGGCACCGTCAGCAACCGTTTCAACGGCTGCAGTGCCTACCGCATCAAGCAAAAGCGCTTTGGTATATTCGCCATCAGCAAAACACCGATCAATCGCTTGGCCAATATCCCCGCCAATCGTGGCTGCCAGCACAGCCACTTCCGTCGATTGGGCCAGGTGCTTACGAATATCTTGGCCCTGTAGGGTCAACAAATTCGGTGCCACGATCATTCCCTGTTCGGGATCATAGGGAAAGATTTGCCACGTCGCTTTTCCGTTGGCCATAAGTAATCCTTCTTCGATCGCCTCGGCCAAAAGAACTTCCGGAAAATCATTCGCCGACGCCATCCCTGCATAACGGCGAACTTCTGGCTTATCCACTGTGGTTAACGGAATGCGACACATGGGCATCTTATTTCTCCCCTATCTTCAAGTTTATTGGTTATTTCTACAGGATCGGATAGGTGCCCTGCTTATTATAGCAATAATCCCTCAAGACGATCACTGTTCTATAAAAAATCCGTTCTCACGACGGCAAAAAGCCCTGCTGGGCTTGACCCCGGCAGGGCTAATGCGTCGAAAACGCGAAAAGGGATTAGTCCACTTTTACGTACTCATCAAATTTGCAGAGCGGGCAAATGGGCAGTTCCGTTGCTCCGTCAACAGTGATCTTAAAGCGACATTTGGTACACTTATAGGTACCTGCTGCGGGTTTTTCACCGGTTTTGGCCACAAGAATCACCTCCTGTTTGCTTAAAATTATTCCTGCTCTTATTTTGCCATGATTAGTTGCTAAATACAATCAGGAATCTGTCTTAATAAGAATTTTTTCTATGTTAGATCTGCAAGCTGGTCCTATGTCAACCCGGCCCTTAGGCGGCGTCAATCAGTCCTTTGACCGCATCCAAGCCCACCTGCAGAGCCTTTTTATTCATCTCTTCCGTTCCCTTCGGTACACGTGCCAACACGGCTTGCACCAGGGCATCCCACGATACCACCTTGGTCAATCCGACAAGCACACCGAGAGCAACGATGTTCGCCACCACTTCGCGGCCCACTTCTTGCTTCGCCAGCAAGCTGATGTTCACGCGGTAGACGTTGCCCTTCACCGGTTGCTCATCTTTGACGTAGGTAGAATCGATGATCACCACCGCATCGTCTTTGACTTCAGGGCAATATTTTTTCGCTGCTTCCGGACTCATGACCAAAAGAACGTCGGCAGCGAGAACTTTCATGTAGTCGATCGAGTCATTGGCAATCATCACTTCTGCTTTGGAAGAACCGCCGCGCGATTCCGGTCCATAGCTTTGGCTTTGTACGGCATTTTTTCCGTCGATGATCGCTGCTTCCGCCAAAATCACACCGGCTGTGATCAGGCCTTGGCCACCGGTTCCGCCAAAACGAATTTCCCAATGATCACGCATCAGCCATTTCCTCCTTGCGCTTTTTCAATGATCTTGGCATACTCGGCCGTATATTCCGGTTGCGGCTCATGATGAAGCACACCGGTGATGATCTTGCCGGCCCGCTTTTCTTCCGGCAAACGATCGTAGGCGGCTTGAGTCACACAAACATCACGCTGCCACTTGAGCATATCGGCAGGGCCACCTTTTTTATTGCGGCGTCCGTAGTACACAGGACAGGAGGAAAGGGCTTCAATAAAGGAGAAGCCGGGGTTTTCGATCCCTTTCAGGATGATATCGGTCAATTGACGGGTATTAAAGGCGTTGCCTCGCGCCACATAGCTGGCTCCGGCAGTTTGCGCCAACTTGCAACTGTCAAAGCTGCGCTCAATGTTACCATAGACAGCTGTCGTCGCTTTGGTACCGGTCGGGCTGGTCGGCGAATATTGTCCGCCCGTCATCCCGTAGATGTTGTTGTTAAAGAGAATCACGTTGAGGTCGATGTTCCGGCGGGCAGCATGGATAAAGTGGTTGCCGCCGATAGCAGTGCAGTCACCGTCACCGGTGATGACGAAGACGTTGAGCTCCGGCTTGGCTAACTTCACACCGGTAGCAAAAGCAAGCGCCCGCCCGTGGGTGGTGTGGAGCGTATCAAAATTCATATATCCCGGCGCCCGCGATGAGCAGCCGATACCCGAAACGATGACAGTTTTATCTTGATCCAGTCCGGCTTTGTCAATCGCTTCGACGATGGAACGAACGACAATGCCGTTAGAACAGCCGGGGCACCAAATGTGGGGAAGTTTGTTCACACGATAATATTGAGCAATTTCCGGATTCATTTAGAGCACCTCCTTGATCTTAGCGAGGATTTCGGTGGGCGAGATCGGCTCGCCGTCAGCCCGCAATACCCCGTAGACCGGAGCTTGTCCTTCTACGGCGACACGCACTTCATTGATGATCTGACCTAAATTCATCTCTGCCACAATTACCGCTTTGGCCTTGGCTGCCGCTTTCTTGACAGCTTCTCCCGGGAACGGCCACAAGGTAATCGGGCGGATCAAACCGACTTTCAGGCCCGCTGCCCGGGCATCTTTCACGGCCCGCGACGCAGCCCGTGCCACCGAACCGTAAGCGAGTAAAACTACTTCAGCATCTTCAATTGATTGCTCTTCATAATCGACAACTTCCGGCAAGAAATTGTTAATCTTATCATGCAAACGTTGCAGATGGGCGGCCATCTTCTCCGGCTTGGTCGTAGCAAATCCAGTTTCATCATGAGTTAAACCGGTCACATGGTAGCGGTAGCCGTCACCAAAGCTGGCCATCGGCGGGACGAGCGTTTCATCAACAGGCTCATAGGCCTTATAGCTTTCCGGACCTACTTCCGGCTTTTTCCGGTTGACCACGGGAATTTGCCCTGGTTCCGGCAGCACCACACGCTCACGCATGTGCCCGATAATTTCATCAAACATGATAAACACGGGGGTGCGGAAACGTTCGGCCATATTGAAGGCTTTCACCGTCAATTCAAAGCACTCTTGCACCGAATTCGGGCAAAGGGTGATGACGGGATGATCACCATGAGTGCCCCAACGCGCTTGCATCACATCACCTTGTGCCGGCGATGTGGGACCACCGGTGGAAGGACCGAGACGCATCACGTTCGCGATAACGCAAGGGACTTCAGTGATCATCGCATGGCCGATATTTTCCTGCTTCAAGGAAAAACCCGGTCCCGACGTGGCTGTCATGGCTTTGGCCCCGGTCACGGAAGCGCCGATTACGGCGGCCATACTGGCAATTTCATCTTCCATTTGGATAAAACGTCCGCCTACTTGAGGTAAGCGTTCGGACAAAATCTCGGCAATCTCGGTTGAAGGGGTAATCGGGTAACCGGCATAAAAAGAAGCCCCGGCATAGATGGCTCCTTCCGCACAGGCTTGGTTACCTTGCATCAATTTCGCTTTCAGTGAAGTGACACTCATCGCTTTGGTCCCCCTTCAACTGTTATCGCATAATCGGGGCAATGGGCCTCGCAAACACGGCAAGAGGTACAGAGTTCCGGGTGTGCAACGACGGCTTTACTTAGTTCATTACCAATCAAAACCTTCGTTGGGCAAAGGGAATAACAGATCCCGCATCCCTTGCACCATGCCAGATTCACCGTTACTGGGGATTTCAACTGTTCCGCAGGAATGGCCATACGATCACCTCATTACAAGTTCTGTTCAGTCCGCAACGTGATGACGAGGTTAAATAAAGAGAAATTTCTGATTAATCAAACCAGCGACATCTCTGCCGCATCCTGAACGAAGTCCATATTCAATTTTAGGTGCTGAGCGATAATGTGTCAATCACAGATTATACAATTTATGTAGGCGTATAATACACCTCATGACGCGCTTTGAACTAAAAGTAAGCTTAGTTCCGCTTGATGCGGTCGCCGCCTTCTTCTTTGGCACGTTGGAGCGCCTTTTCACAAATCTCCAGTAAATCAGCAGGCAAGTTTCTTTCCGTCGGCTCCACCGTAGCAACACCGATGCTGATGGTGAAGGATGTTTCCGGCAACGTGCCTTCTTCACAAGCAGCACGCCAGTGTTTTTGAATCATTTGCGCTTTTTTCAACGCATCATCGGTGGCCGTCACCGCCAAGATCATGGCCATTCGTCCCGGGCCGCCGGGATAAAGACTTTCTCCCTCTCCGGTAATTACTTCGAGCATGATTCGCCCAAGGCTATCGACAAGAGCTTGCGCACCTTCACCGCCTTGCTGCTCATACTCATCAAAGTTATCGATCTCCACCAAAACAGAAGCCATCAAGGCCTTGTTTTTCGCAGCAATTTTCCATTCTGCCCGGATCATCTCAGCAAAACGGCTCGTGTCCTCGATACCCGTGCAAAAGCCAAAACGAAGCAGTCGCAACAGGATTTCATTCATATCTTGGGTTGTCATTGCATTGCCGGACGCAACGGACGATACCGAAGCCCCTTCACCGCCGGCGATAGCCGGTGATGCCTGCCGATCTTGTTCCAGTTGATGAATCTGTCGACGCAGTTGCGCTTGCACACGGCGTAACTTATCGGCTTCCCGCTTGGAATTAAGTGCTGCCCGTACTCGTGCCATCAATTCCATGCGCCGTAACGGTTTGGTAATATAATCAACGGCCCCGGCGTTAAAAGCCGATTCCAAGTCTTGCATCTCTGCTTTGGCCGTGACCATGATGATGGGAATATGGCGCGTCGCCGGCAATTCCTTTAAGAGCTGGCAAGCTTCCACGCCGTTCATCTCCGGCATCATGATGTCCATAAGAATCAGATCGATCGATTCCAGCGGTTCTTCGGTGTTGATGTGATCGTCAACTATACCCATGAGTCGGAAGGCCTCTGCCGCTGAGTCCGCTAATTCAATCTCTACATCTTCGATTCCCTTAAGCAGTGACTTCAAGAGAATACGATTATTTAACAAATCATCGACAATCAATACCTTCATGATCAACAACCTTTCCCTCGTTTGATGATCAAATCCTGGCGACGAATAAAGGTTCCACATAGTATAAGCACGCCACAGACCGCGAAACCGGACAAGATCATTTCTCCTAATGCCTGTTGGTGATACCAGCCCCGGTTCCACACTTCTATCCACGGTATCACTTCTTCACGCAAGGGATCGGCATCGACGCGAACACGACTGTCCAATTCAGGTAAATAGCGGGCCGAAAAACCGTGCCAAGGCTGATCAGTAAAGCGAAAGCCTTGCCCTTGCAAGCCATCCAGCAATGCCCCCAAGCGCTGTTCATCTAAGAAAGAATGGTAAAAAGCACTGACGGTGCATCCCCGTACCAAACTGTTCTCCTGCGCTGCTGCCAGCATAGGCGGGATTGGATCAGCCAGATTCATATCAATATAACCAATGTTTTCAGGGATCACCCGAAAACCGTGCTTATCCTGCCGGATCAGGTAGGGGATTTTTTGCGTTTGTCGCGTACGCTCGGTCACCTGCGGAGCACCAACAACGAGATCGAAATTCTGACGTATCTGCCCATAGGTTTTTTGATCCACCGCATAATGCGGTAAGGTGACTCCGCGTGGATGTAGCCCCTGTTGCTGCAACAGGCCAACAGTGCGGTTAAGACGCGCCCAAGCCCAATCCGGTTCGGCCTGGGAGCGTACCGGTTCTTCCTGTGCCGTATCCCAGAATTCAAAACCTACCCCGGTTTCACCGTCACCGATCTGGTGAGTATAACCGTGCACAAGCAAACTTCCCCCATGGGCTTCCATATACCGCAGCGCTTCGATGAACTCCGGCCGTTCCGTCATGGTAACGCGCTGATTGGTAGCAGGATTGACATAGTTCGGAATCACCGTCACCAAAAAAGGAATTCGTCGTGCTGCCATCGTGTCCGTAAGCGCCCGCAAATTAGCCGGTGAACGGAGCGGATGAACATCTTCAATACGAATCACAGCGCTTTTCTCAACCGGAGGAACTTGACCAAGAAAATCATAGAGTTGATCGGCAATCAAGAGTGACGCTTTATCTTGTAAATCGGCTGTGCCGAAATACCACAACCGGTTCAAGCGCAGTCCGAGGGCCAACGGTTTTTCCTGCGTCGTCGCTTCTGCCCATAGCGTTGCTTCCGGCGGAAATGCAGTAAGCGCATCAATGGCCAGCGGCTTATCCAAGGACAACCTCTGCCCACGATAGTGGAGTGTTACCGCCTGCTCTTGGCCAAGACGTACCTGCCAAGGCTGGCCCCATCGTTCGCCTAGTTGTTCGATATTACGGCCAAGCCAGAAAAGCGGTTTGCTTCCCGATGCAAGATCATCCAGCAACGCTACCGGTACTTTTTCTTGAAAAGTACCGACATAGATGATCCGATCAAAATGTTCGGCATCACCTTGCTGATAGTTTGCGGAAGGTTCTATGGTCACATCGGTCTCAAAGTGACCTAAAAGGTTGCCTACCATCACGGCCGGCACTTCCGCTTGATCATCGGTAATCCCGCGAAACCACCGTGTTGACGGATAAAGCACGAGCACGCGCTGCTTTACTGTACCTGCATTGAGGGAATCAGCTGCCGAATCAACCGTTCCCTCTGCCCATCTTGACGGTACAAGCAAGCTTATCAAAAGCATGCCACAGAGCATCCACCGAGTCAACGCGCTTCCCATCCTGTTTTTCCTTTCTTTCAATCACTAACAAAGGGATGATAAAGCTACCTTACCCCTAAGTCAAATTCCATAGGCATCGGTAAATTCCTGCCCATTCCTAGCATGATCACAGTTATTCTGCTCATACTACAATCAACTTGCTTCGTTATCGCGCATCTGAACCGTTATCAACGCACCGCATCTGAGCGCAGAAAGTGAGGGAATGACCATCGTAACCAAAAGTCGTATCAAAATGATTTCGCTTTTGCTCGCGCTGCTTCTTTTTCCTTGGCCGGCAGGAGCTCCGCAACGCTCCCTGTCTTACGAAGAGTTTCTTAAGATCTTTGAAGCCGATGTGGCCCATGGGCAAGCGCTTGGTGTCGGCTACCCACGCAGTTATGATGTCTGGATGCTGGCCCGTTGCATTACCGGTGAAGCTCGTGGTGAATCTTATGTGGGACAAGTGGCTGTCGGTGGTGTCGTGCTCAACCGTGTACGTCACCGCTCTTTTCCCAACACGGTGGCCGGCGTTATCTTTCAACCAGGTGCCTTTACTGCTGTCGATGATGGGCAGATCTGGTTGAACATTGACCAGACTTCACTGAAAGCAGCCCGCGACGCTTTGGCTGGCTGGGACCCAAGCGGTGGCGCCCTTTATTATTTTAATCCGGCAACGGCTACAAGCCGCTGGATCTGGAGTCGTCCCCAGATCAAACAGATTGGGCGACATATCTTTACCAAATAACCAGCAAAAAAGCACCTCCCGGCGGGAGATGCTTTTTTTTGCTTCTATCAGGTTCGTCTTCGTCGATCAGGTTCGTCCATCAGCAATCGCTTGACCGGTGATGACCCGTTGCCCGCAGGCGATCCCCGGGCGCCAGGTGATGCGTCCCGGTTCAAACAACAAGATCACCGTTGAGCCAAACTGAAAATGCCCCAATTCATCGCCTTTCTCCAGCCGAGTACCAGGCGCTTCACCGGGTTCATAGGCCAGTTGGACACTGCCGACAATCATGGCCCCCACTTTGACAACGGCTACCTGCCCAAAGGGTGAATCCAGATAGGTAATCACGCGCTCATTCCGAGCTAACAGGCCCGGCACACTGGTAACTCCGCGATCATTGACAGGATAAAGCCGTCCTGGACAAAAAGTGGTCCCCGTCACCGCCCCGGTTACAGGCGTATGAATGCGATGATAATCACGGGGACTTAAGTAGATCGTCATAAATTGCCCTTGATGATAGCGCACAGCTTGCTCGGTATCGGCCAGCAAATCCGCTGCTGTATAATCCATACCTTTGGCTTGAATCATGCGTCCTTGCTCAATGGTACCCATCTGCGAGATGAGCCCGTCAACAGGACTGACAATCGCCGATGCCTCTTGCGCAACCGGTCGCATACCGGGACGCAAACGGCGCGCAAAAAACTCGCCGAGGGTTTTATATTCCTGCCATGGTTTTTCTGCCTGCGCCACATCAATGTCATAGGTACGAATAAACCAAGGGATGGCCGATTGACTCAACGATGAAGCTGCCCACCGGCCCGCTTGCACGGTGATCCACTTTTGCGGCAAAAAAGTTAAGGCAGACGCCCATAAGCGACCCAATGGGTTCCCTCCTGAATTTTGTTTTGTCCCGTGTAAGAATACCTTCCGGTCGGGATGATGTCAAATTGATCTTATCCTTCACTCCGTACGGTACCGGTTTCCGCAATCAACTGGTCGATAAACTGCCGCGCTGTTCGTCCCGATCGTCCATTGTGACGAATCGCCCACTGCAAGGCCAACTGATGGAGTTGTTCCCGAGCGATGGCAATCCCGCTTTGACGGGCTAAGATTTCGACGATCTTCAGATAGGTCTCTTGGTTGGGCATCAAAAACGTAATCGTAATGCCAAAACGGTCAGCGAGGGACATTTTTTCCTGGTAGGTGTCGCCGGGATGAATTTCTCCGTCTTGCACGATCTGTTGACGATCGGCAAAGGTCTCTTTGATCAAATGCCGCCGGTTCGAGGTCGCATAAATCGCCACATTCGCCGGCCGGGCAGCCACACCACCGTCAAGCACTGCCTTGAGATCCTTGTAGCTGTCTTCGCCTTCCTCAAAGGAAAGATCGTCCACAAAGATGATAAATTTTTGCGGGCGGTCTTTGAGCATGGCAATCAACTGCGGAAAATCACCTAATCGGCTTTTGGGCACTTCGATCAACCGTAACCCCTGCGTGCCAAAACGGTGAATCAAACTCTTGACCGTTGACGATTTACCGGTACCGCGATCGCCGTAAAGTAAAAGATTGTTCGTGCGATAGCCGCGGATCATGCGTGCGGTATTCTCCACCACATCTTGCCGCTGTCGCTCATAACTGACCAGTTGCTCCAACCGAGTTGGATCGGGATAATCAATGCCAACCAGTTTCCCCTCCCAGCGAAAGGCCAAGAACCGAGCAAAAGGGCCGATACCGTATTGCTGGTGATAGGCAATCACTGCCGGCAGTTCGAGGGCCCAATCCATACTGCCCAATAATTGCTGTTTTATGGCTTGCCGGGCGCTCGCCGGATCTTGCGCAGTTCCATCGCCATGAGCACCTTGGCGATCGGCGGCAAGGATCGGCTGCACAGTTGACCATTCCGGCAGGGGTCCGCCGTAGATCGCTTCCGCTTGGCGACGCCAAAAACCGGCAGAGCAGTGCACAAGCTGTTGCCAGGCCCGCAATTCTTGGGCCGCTGCCGCTTGCATAGAAGAACCCATCGCTTGCTGCCCGTATTGGGCTTTTTCGGTAAAGCCATTTTCGTCACTCAGCAATTGATCAAGAATATAATTTTGCCAGGCATCGCCGACAACGGGCTCACGGCGTTGCTCTCCATAGGTGACTACTATCGCCAGCAACTCCATATAATCGGCAATCAATTCCTCCATGGCACGGCTGCTTTCGGCAAAAGCACCGATTAGACGCCGTGCCAGCACCATGGCCGGATCGTCAAGAAGCTTTTTATAGAAACCAAAACGGTAAAAAGCAAAATGGATCTCTTGAATCGACGGTTCCACTACTTGCCTTGATTCATGCATCATCTAACGCCTCCCCCTGCGCTTCCTCTTCGACATGTTCCGAAAAAATCCTTTTCACTTGGTAAGATCTTGCCTGTTACGATGAAACCAGTTAAGATCATGATTGTGCTTCAATCACCGGTTCTGGAGGGATAGCCATGGCGGAACTTTCACCGCCGATCGTCGGCCGCTATGCACCGAGCCCAACAGGTCAGTTACATCTTGGGAATGCCCGTACCGCGCTGCTTGCTTGGCTGCAAGTTCGTCAAGCCGGTGGCCGGTTTATTTTGCGCATGGAAGACTTGGATCCGGCTCGTTCCTCCCCCACCGTGGCCAAAGCGATCATTGAAGATTTGCGCTGGCTTGGCCTGGATTGGGATGAAGGGCCTGATGTGGGCGGCCCGCACGGGCCTTACTGTCAAAGTGAACGCCGGGCATTCTATACGGAGGCCCTCGAAAAACTCTGGCAGCAAGAGCTCATCTATCCTTGTACCTGTAGCCGCAAAGACTTGGCCTCTGTTGCCCACGCTCCTCATGGTGCCGCCGATGATCCGCCGCCTTATCCCGGCCATTGCCGCCATCGACGGCGGAGCGAACAAGAAGCACTCTGCCAAAGCGATCATCGCTGGTCCCTGCGCTTTCACGTGCCGGCCGGTATCGTCGCCTGGCAGGATGCGCTTGCCGGTACGATCATCCAGGATGTAGCCCGTACCGTCGGCGATTTCATCGTCTACCGGGCTGACCATGTCATCGCCTATCAGTTGGCCGTTGTTGTCGATGACGCAGCCATGGGCATCACCGATGTGCTGCGCGGTGATGATTTATTGTCTTCCACAGCCCGCCAGATTCAGTTGGGACAAGCCTTGGGCCTGCCGATCCCGCGCTATGCTCATGTGCCGTTGCTTTATGGACCTGATGGCGCTCGTCTGGCCAAGCGTCACGGCGCAACAGCCATTGCCGCTTTGCGTGATCGTGGATGGAGGGCTGCGGAAATCACCGGTTGGCTGGCAGCCAGCGCCGGCCTGCTGCCTGATGTAGCACCGATAAATGCCCGAGATTTAGTCGCGACCTTTGCCTTGTCTGACATCGCCAAGCATCGGGTCGACCCCGTCGCACTTTGGTCTTTCCTGGCATGACCAATCGATAGTTGGCAACATAATGAAGGAGGTTTTTTTGTGGGCTTTTTTCAAAAGTTATTTGGTGGCGGCAGTGATACGCCAAAGCAAAATGTTCCTGCCGCGGCGCCGGCACCTGCAGCCACTGCCTTAGAGCAAGTCAAAGGTTCCTGGCAGAAAAAAGGGATCACTTCCCTGACGGCTCCTCTTCCCTACTATGCCTTGACCGACATTAAAGTCGCCCATTCCAATACGAAACTTTTTGTCGATTTTCCGCAAGCATCGAAGGCGGTCATCAAGCGCTTTGCCCCTACGCTGACCTTCAACCCGGATACTTCCTTTGACGGTTTTGGTTACTATTCGGACATCCCGATGCGCTCGGGAATCATTGATCTGGTGGAACTGATGAATGCCCATCGTCAAAAAGTAGCTAACGCTTGGATTGCCGCCGCCGAATCCGGTCAGGCCCCCGCTAACGAACTGCGCCTTGGTGCCTTGCACTACAATCCTTTCCCCGCCGCCGGCAGCCAAACGGGCAATTCCCTGCAAGTACAGATCTATGAAACCGATGACTTCACCAACGATGTCTTTCGCTCGATCTACGCCGAACTGCGGTTGAAGGGACACGAAATGATGCAGGCCACCATCGATGAAGTCAATCGCTATAATTGTTTTCTGAACCGGTTAACCTTGACGGCTCTCTTGATCGCTCCTTCAGCACAAGGCGATCAATTCGTCATCGCCGGCACCGATGTGCCGCTGGCGATTGATTTGCTGGGCAGCGATCAAAAGCATTTTGATTTGACACGCTGGTTTGCCCAAGCCGCGTCGCTGACCGATGGCTGGACGCCCTCAGCGATTCGTTTTTATGATCTTTTCTTAAACACAGCCGCTTATACCACAGGCATCACAGCTACTGTACGATTGAATCAACCTTTATCGGACCAAGCCGTCGCTCAAATCGGTGCCAAGGGCGGTCACGTTGTCTCGCTCAGCGGTACGGCCGTAGCCGATCTTCTGGCGCAGGGAACGCTCGATCCGGTCACTGCTTATGCGGTAGAAATGATCAAGGCCCGTCCGGCGTAACGTCCGCTAGAAAAAAGCAAGCCCGCCATGACGATGTTTATCGTGGCGGGCTTTGCTATGTGCTTGATGCTTAATATCCTTTTTCCAAGTCTACTTGGTGGAACGGAAAGGGTTTGCCGTCGAGAAAAGCAGCCAGATTGGCTTCGAACATCTCCATGGCTCGCTCCATGTAGCGTGGTGTCCGCCCGGCGATATGAGGGGTAATCACCACATTATGCATCCGCCATAAGGGGCTCTCACTGGACAAGGGTTCCTCCACAAACACGTCGAGGGCCGCGCCGCCAATCCGACCTTCTTCAAGTGCCCAGATCAACGCTCGTTCATCGACCACCAGTCCACGGGCCACATTGACCAGGATGGCTGATTTTTTCATGACATCAAGTTCGGCAGGGCCGATCATGTTTTCTGTGTTCGCCGTTAACGGTACGCACACCACGATAAAATCAGCTTCGCTGAGGGCGCGCTTCAGTTGATCCGCCGGATAGACTTTATGCACACCGTTCACATCACGTCCGTCCGTATTGACACCGACAATACGCATGCCAAAGGCTTGGGCACGCTTGACCACTTCTTTACCGATGGCGCCCAGTCCCACCACACAAATTGTTTTTTCGAAAAGCTCATCAAACTTGACGTGCTGCTCCCAGCGCCCGTGCTCTTGCATGCGCGTAAAAAAAGGAAACTGGCGCATAAAGCTGATCATCATGCCAAAAACATGCTCCGCCACCGGTACGCCATGAATGCCCCGTACATTGGTCAAGGCGATTTCGCGCTCACGGAACAAATCAAAGGGGAAAGTTTCCAACCCGCTGGTCAACGAATGAATCCAGCGCAGTTTTTCAGCGGCACGAAAATGATCTACCGTAAATCCTTGCCCATACGTGACGAGAACGTCGGTACGGGGAAGAAATTCCATCGCTTCACTTGTCGAACGACAGATCCGCCATTGTACACCGGGGTAGGCGCGCTCCAAACGCTCCCGGTACAAATCGCTGATCGCCGTAGTCATGAGAATCTTCATCGCGCTATTCCTCCGTCTTTTTGTGGTAATCGGCACAAACCGGATGTAAGTCACAACTGCTGCAAGCCGGCTTACGGGCATGGCAAACTTGACGGCCATGGGTGATCAGCCAGTGATGAGCGATCGTCCATTGCTCCTCAGGGATATTACCCATCAACTGCCGTTCCGTCTCCAACACTGTCGCTGCTTGGGCTAAGCCAAGACGGTTGGCGACCCGAAAAACATGGGTATCGACGGCAATCGCCGGTACACCAAAAGCATTGCTAAGTACAACATTGGCTGTTTTACGCCCAACGCCCGGCAGCGATTCGAGGGAAGCCCGATCGGCAGGTACTTCCCCGCCAAAACGACTGACCAGCAATGTACAAGTCGCTAAAATGTGGCGTGCTTTGTTTTTGTACAACCCGATCGTGCGAATCGATGCTTCAAGCTCCTCCGGGCTAAGCGGCAAAAAGTCAGCCGGTGTGGGATACTTGCGAAAAAGCTCCGGCGTAATCTTATTGACCGATTTGTCCGTCGCTTGCGCCGCCAGGATTGTAGCAATCAAAAGCTCGAAAGGATTACGAAAAAGCAAAGCACACTGGGCATCTGGATATAAGCGGGCCAACGATGATAAAATGAAAGAGACCGTCATAGATGCCAACTCCCTTGGAACTGTGCCGTGCAGGCACGGTCACTGCCTTCCCATAGTACCATAACCACCCACATCGAGAAAAGGAGCGTCTGCATAATGATCACCAAAGAATTAATTGAGCGGATCAATCAACTATCCCGTCAGAGCCGTGAGCAAGGGCTGACTCCGGAAGAAAAAACCGAGCAAGATCAACTGCGCCGCCAGTATGTGGAAGCCATCAAAGCGCGGGTCAAAGATACGCTGAGCCGTGTGGAATTTGTGGACGAACTGCCGCCTCAACATTAACAGGTTCAAAAAAGACCATCTGCTGAGCAGATGGTCTTTTTTTGGTTAGTGCAATGCTTGTTTGCCGTAACGCAGCAACAAGCCGGACATCATCTTTTTTTCTTCTTCCGTGCTGATTTCCCAGAGGTCCTTCATCAGGCGCTCTTCCGGTTTGTCAGCCGAAAAGAAGGAGACAGCGATGTCAGTGAGGTTGACAATCCCTTCGGCCATGAGGTCATCAGTGACCCCATGTTGTTTGCCTTCCGAAATTCGCGATGCCAAGCGCTCTTTGAATCCTTGCATGTCGACCATCGTTTTATCTCTCCTTTGCATGTACTTCTACCCTTTCGTAGTTTTTGCACAGGCAAAGAAAATCATGCATGACCGATATCAAGGCGGGAACGGCTTAACCCCACTTACCCTTATTCATGTGCCCTTGCATTTCTGCTTTGATCGATTGAATGCTTTCGGTGGCGCAAAGCAAGAGGCGTTCAAAAATTTTATTGCAGTTCGGGTCAAGATCTTCTTCCAGGCCTTCTTCGGCCAGCAAGGCGATATTTTCCAGGTCATTAATCAATTGCATGTGAATCGAATTGGTGATGCGGGATTTGTCGATCAGCGCAGCTGCTTCTTCCGAAAGTTTCTCAAAGCGATCTTGCACCGCACCGCACTTGGGACACCGAGCCGGAGCTTCGTCACCATCATGGATGTACCCACAAACGGAACATTTGAACATCCAAATTCCCTCCCGATTTTCCTTGATTGTGCCTACGGGCACATCATTGGATCCTATTCGACAAGATTAACAATCTTCCTGCCTTGCTTTTCCTCAATTGGTCAATCGATGGTGGCCTACCGGCAGGCTTGCTTCTTGCTCAGCGTTCCACCGGGGAGGTCGATTCATACATGACGGTAAAATCGTGACTGTGACGGGCAGCCAGCGGCATGCGCCGGCCGATGCCGAAAGCTTTTGCCGTTACCTTCAAGCCCGGTGCTGCTTGCTTGCGTTTGTATTCGTTACGATCGACCGTCCGAATGACCCAGGCGACGGTCTCTTCGGCAAAGCCCTTGCTGATGATCGCATCACGAGAAAGTCCTTCTTCCACATAGTGCTGCAAGATGGCATCGAGCACCGGATAAGGCGGCAACGTGTCCTGGTCTTTTTGATCGGGCCGCAATTCTGCCGACGGCGCTTTTGCGATAATGGCCATCGGTATCAGCGGTTGCTCACGGTTAATGTAGGCAGCGAGACGGTACACATCGGTTTTCAACACATCGGCCAGTACGCTCAGGCCGCCGCTCATATCGCCATAGAGTGTGCAGTAGCCCACGGCCATTTCACTTTTATTGCCGGTGGAAAGCAACAGATGACCAAACTTATTGGAAAAGGCCATCAACAAATTACCGCGAATCCGCGCCTGCAAGTTTTCCTCGGTAGCGTCCGGCGTCAATCCGGCAAAAGAGGTCGCCAAGGCATCGAGATACTGCTGCTGGATCGCTTTGATCGGCAATACTTGAAAGGGCACGTTGAGGTTCTGCGCCAGTTCCCGCGAGTCTTCCACACTGCCGGTAGAAGAATAGATAGACGGCATGGAAATGCCCAGGACTTGTTCACTGCCCAGCGCCGCTACGGCCAGCGCCAGCACCACGGCCGAGTCAAGACCGCCGGAAAGACCGACAACAGCCCGGGAAAAACCGCTTTTACGCATATAGTCACGGATACCAAGAACCAGTGCGTCGTGAACGCTGGCCATATCGTCATCACCGTCATCATGGTCTGTTTCCGGTAACGGAACGGCTGCGTTCAGGTCGATGGTCACCACTTCTTCCTGAAAAAAAGCACTTTGATGGACCAGGGCACCGCCCCCGTTAATTACCATACTGCCGCCGTCAAAAATCAATTCATCATTGCCACCGATTTGATTGACATAGACCAACGGAAGCCCATGCTTGCGTGCATGATTTTGCATCAACTTGCGCCGCAATTGCGCTTTTCCCTGGCAAAAGGGTGATGCGGAAAGGTTGATCAGCAGGGTAGCTCCCTGGCGGGCCAATTCAGCCACAGGATCAAAGGAATACATGCGCCCTGCCGGCCAGAAATCCGGTTCATTCCAGGCATCTTCACAGACGGCAATGCCCAGGCGCTCACCGCCACATGCAAAAAGCCCGATCGACGGTGCCGGTTCGAAATAGCGCGCTTCATCAAAAACATCGTACGTCGGCAACAAGGTCTTGGCTTGAACGCCGGCAACAGCACCCCGCTGCAGTAATACAGCCCCATTATAGAGGCTTTTGCCATGAGCACTGCCGGTGCGCACCGGAGCGCCGATGAGCAGCGCCGTATCGGGAAAAGCACTGGTCTCTCGAGCCAGTGCTTGCAGCGCTTCTTCCACTTGATCGATCATCCAAGTTCGTTCCAATAAATCCTTAGGCGGATAACCTACCAGGTAAAGTTCCGGTAAAACGACAAGATGCGAACCGGTCGTTGCCGCTTCACGATAAACAGCGATGGCTCGGGTCAGGTTACCCGTCAGATCGCCGACAATCGGATTGAGTTGAGCAATAGTGATGCGCAAGTCAGGACCACTCCTTGGTTTATTCGGGCCTAGCGCCGTGCAGCACGCTTCTTGGAACTGTTCACCGCTGTACGGGCATGGGCACGGCTGCGCGATTTGGCCGCAAGGGCAGCTTGTTTCTTTTTACGGTTTTTTAACCAAAAGAAAAAGGTGCTGATGGCAATGATTGGCCATCCGGCGACCATGGTCGTCTTGTAGATCGAAGTCATGCCATCCCACTGGCGATCGACGGTAGGATCCATGCGCATCCAAAACCAATAAGCAAATCCGCCACCAAGATAAACAACGAGTCCTACGGCTACGTAGCCCATCGCAGTCATAATAAAACTAAAATCCACGTTGTTTCAACCTTCCTCACTGTTTGCGCTTGAAAACCCACCACCACGCGATGACACCACAAACAGCCATGACCCCTACCATCGTAGGATAAGGATTGGCTGTTTCTCTTGTAGCAACTGCTGCGGTTGGTTCCGCCCAAGCCATCGTTATACTGCCCATGAACGTTGCCAGTGAAGCAAGGCCTGTCGATAAGCTTCTAGCATATCTGCGTTTCATTTTCTTTTTCCCTTCTCCCTTCTCCGGAAGTAATGATTCGCGTCGCTTGGTGAAAAATCCTGCCGCCGCAACATTAATTAGCGCAGTGGCTGCAACCATGACAATTACCGCAGCCGGTGGCCGGACGTAAAGCATGGTGGCAACGGGGGCAGCGAGTTAAAGGGTTCTCGGTACGCTGCCACTCCTGCAAGTCAAGGCCGCAGGCGGAGCAACGGAACTCACTATGACACTCTTGTTGCTTTTCTTTGGTAACCTTGCGGGCACTCCACCAACTCATCGGTCCATCTCCTTTTCTCGCCTACTCACTTTCATCAGCGAGCCTTCTCGCTTACCCGCTTTTATCAGCGAGCCTGCTCATAGGAGGCCAAGTCAGACTTGCACGGAGCAGCAAGTGGCGTTTTTCGTTTCTTAACTGTAAGCCCATAGGTGATCGCCACCATCGCCACCTGTAAGGCCAAACAAGCGAGTGTGGTGCTGATGACGGAACCAAACCAGCCATAAAACTGCGCTACAATGCCGCCGGTCACAAAGGCGATCACCCAAGTGGAAAACCACATCACCAGGGCTTCTTTTTTCGAACGTTCTTTGAACATGACCAGCACCGAAGCAAAGCAAGGCACAAACAAAGCCAGCGTCACTAAGGCCACAACGGCCTCCGCCGACCCCAAGCTGATGTTGGCCAAGCCGGCAGCGCCAAAATCACGGCGGATCAGCCCCATCACAAACACGGTCGATGTTTCTTTCGGTAAATGGAGCCAACCAACGGTCAACGGTTCCAGCAGGTCTTGCAGCGCCGTTAAGGCACCGCCGACCTGAAGCAAGCTGATCAACAAAGCCCCAAAGCCAAAGATCGGAATGGCTTCGACTGTAAAGGCATAGGACTTCATCCACGTCTTGGTCAAGACATTGCGGACAATCGGCACACGAACCGGCGGCAACTCCAAAAAAAGATCGGCAGGGCGCCCCGGAATCAAGCGATCCATGATCATCCCCACACTGACGAGGATCGATGCGATGATCAACACAAACATCAGTGCATAAGCCAGGTCGATCGTCGCCAAGATGCCGGTGATCACACCTAACTGGGCGGAACAGGGAATGACCAAACCCAATAAAAAGACGGCAATGCGTTTCTCCCGTTCGGAAGCGAGGACGCGCGTCGTAATCGTAGCCAAGGTGACGCAGCCAAACCCGAGAATAAAAGGAATCACGGCGGAACCGCTAAGACCGATGTAATTAAGCATCCGGTCGGTCAGCGCGGCGATGCGCGGCAAATACCCCGAGTCCTCCAAGACGCCTAAGAAGAGATAAAAAGCCACTACCATCGGCAACAGTAAGCCTAGGACATAGGTGAAGGTCATCGTCAACAGGCCAAACTGACCAAAAAGCACGACACCGATGATCGACGCCGGATCAATCCAAGCACTGAGCAAACTGTGCACCCAAGGCACATAATAACCTTCCATGATGACGCCTTCGGTCAATTCCACCAAGTCGCCGGCCACCCAAACACCGATTAACTTATACATAAAATACATTACCGCCAGCAACATCGGAATGCCGGTGACGGGCCGTACCATCCAGTATCCGAGCTTCGTTGTCCATGCCGCCCCTTCAGTCGTTTCCGTAGTCACCGTTTCGACGATTTGATTGACCCGTTGGCGGCGGTACAGGTAGATTTGTTCACGCTCTGCCGGTGTTTCCATCAGGTAGGCTGCGCGAATTCCCGGATCACCTTCCAAAGCAAGCAGCGCTTCGCCGCGATATGGGGTAACCTTAAGCAACGGTTCGATCTTCGGCTCGATACCCGGTGTGGTCCGACCTGGGCACGCTTGCGTCAAGGCTGCTTCCAATTCGGCAAACCCCTCTTTGCGAACAGCGATCGTCGAAACGACGGGCACGCCCAGTTCCCGGGCCAACCCATCAATATCAATGGCAATCCCTTGACGGCGCGCTTCGTCGACCATATTCAGCGCCACGATCACCGGTACGCCCGTATCGATGATCTGTTGCGTTAAAAACAGATCTCGTTCCAGATGCAACGCGCTGACCACATTGAGCACTTGATCGGCTTGAATGATCACATCACGGGCAATCCGTTCTTCATCGTTAAACGAAGAAAGACCATAGATTCCCGGTGTATCGACAATCACCCACTCGCCGTAATGACCGTGGGCAATATCGAGAGTTGTGCCCGGATAATTGGAGACATCTACATACATCCCGGAAAAATGATTAAAAAATACAGACTTACCAACGTTGGGATTGCCAGCAAGTACAAGTTTCTTTTCATCATGGCCAAGCGTCAGTTTCACTGGCGCTCCATGACAAGTTGGTGCAGCCATTTCAATCCCTCCCGTCTTCTCCTTGCTTTATTTTAATTGATTATGGTTCTCATTGTCAATGAAAATCCCCTTTGCCTCTTCTTGCCTCTTTGATCAACGAGCATTGCTTGCTTTGTAATAACCATTCCTAAAAAATCAGATCAGTTGCGACAATTTGTGATAAGATAAGCCTGTTCGTAAGCGAGCAACATTGGTGAAAGTGAGGCGCATAATCGGTTGATTGTACTTGAGCATTTAACCAAAAAATTTGACAAGTTTACGTCGGTAGACAACCTTTCGCTCCATATTCACAAAGGTGAATTTTTCGGTTTGCTTGGCCCTAACGGCGCCGGTAAAACAACTACGATCCGGATGCTGATGACCTTAGCCCGGCCCACGTCAGGGCGAATCATCATCGACGGTCAAGATATGACGCGCAATGCACCGGCTTTGAAGGCGGAGATCGGCTTGGTGCCGCAACATATCAATCTCGATAACGAACTGACACCGCGGGAAAATCTTGATCTCCATGGTCGGCTTTTTGGTATCCCCACCAAAGAGCGCCGTGAGCGCATTGAAGAATTGCTGCACTTTGTCGAACTGGAAGGACGAGCCGACGAGATTGTCCGTAAGTTTTCCGGCGGAATGAAACGGCGTGTGTTGATCGCCCGGGCCCTGATGCACCGGCCCCACATCCTGCTCCTCGATGAGCCGACGATCGGCCTCGATCCCATGACCCGGCGTAAAATCTGGGAGTTGGTCCGCAAGCTCAATACCAACGGGCAGACGGTGCTCTTAACGACGCACTATTTGGAGGAAGCGGAAGCGCTTTGTAACCGTGTGGGGTTGATGAACAAAGGCCGTTTGGTTGAACTGGGCACACCGGAAGAATTAAAAATCCGCACCGGCCCCTTTGTCGTGGAAATCGACAAAGGCGGCGAACGGCGCGGACACTTTTTTCCGACGCGGGAAGCAGGATTAGCTTTTATGCAGCAGTTACATCACGAAGGCCATACCGATCCGGTCTCCTTGCGGGCAACCCATCTGGAAGATGTTTTTATACATATTACGGAAGCACCGCCGTCAGCAATTGGTTCGCTGCAGGCTACCCGAGAGGAGAAGCAAAAGTCATGAGTAAAGCAACTACCCTGTCTTTATGGAACGGTGTGCAGACGATTCTCTGGCAAGAATATTTGCTCTTTGAACGGCGCTTTTGGCGCAATATGGCCTCTACCATGGTCACGCCGCTCCTGTACCTGATCGCTTTTGGTTTTGGCTTAGGCCGGGGGATTCGCTTTGAAGGTACGTCCTACCTGGAATTCGTCATCCCCGGCATCGTGGCGCTGACGACGATGAATGGTTCCTTCAATGCCGTAGCCACACCGGTCAACATCGCCCGGATGTATGACAAGACCTTTGAGGAATACCTGACGGCGCCGATTTCGATGCTGGCGATTACCTCCGGGCGCATTCTTGCCGGCGCGCTGCGCGGTCTTTTTTCCGGTACGATGATGTTAGTCTTGACGCTGCTTTTTGGCGTCCACCTGAAGATTACGCCGCTTTTTTTCTTAATGCTTTTTCTGAATTGCCTCCTCTTTGCCGGCTTTGGCTTCTGGGCGGCCTTGACCATTCAGTCGCACTCCGATGTAACCAAGTTTAACTCCTTTGTGATTAACCCGATGTCTTTTCTCTGTGGCACTTTTTTCTCGCTGCAAAGTATTCCCGGACCATTGGCGCTTTTTCTCAAAATCTTGCCATTAACGCATACAACGACGGGATTGCGGGCCATCGCTTCCGGTCAAGGCGTGCCCTGGTGGAATCTCACGGCGCTGGCTTTTTTTGCGTCGCTCTTTTTCTTGTTGAGTTTGCGGGCTTGTTATCAAGTGGAGGATTAACCTATCGCTATCGCAGCAGTCCCTCAGCACGGTAGCTCTCTAGAATACGTTGGGTCAGCCGGTGCATGGGGAGCCGGCTCAGATCATGCGCATCGCACCAGCGCGGCATGGTCCCGTAACCGGCTTGCTCCTCAGCGATGCGTAGTTCTACATCGGCTGATGGCGGTAAAAGCCGTTGATACTGCCAGTGAAGCAAGTTCACTTCCACTTCCCAGGTAAGGTGGCTGAACACATGAGTAAAACGGCGGGACGCAGGGTGCGGCGATTCCTTCTCGGCCCCGGCCGTCGTCAGTTCGCTTCCGTCCGGGGCCATTGCTGACGGCCAATCGGGCAGTTCCCAAAGTCCCGCCAGTAAGCCTTCCTCCGGGCGCTGCACCAGTAGAATCCGGCCTCGCTCATCGACGATTAAAGCCAACTGCCGCAGGACGATGCGATTCGTTGTGCGGTTTTTTTTCAGCGGCAATTCTTCCGCTTGTCCGGCACTGCGGGCTTGGCAATGTTCGGCCACCGGGCAATGGGTACAGCGCGGGCTTTTGGGCAGGCAGATCAGTGCGCCCAATTCCATCAATGCCTGGGTCCAATCGGCAACTTCACCGTCAGCCAGCCGTTGCAATTGCTCCCGCGAGAGTTGCTGCGCTTGTTTGAGCAGTTTGGTACTGCCAACCGGCTCGGTCCACAACTGCAGGCGGGCCAGCACGCGACAAACATTGCCGTCCACGGCCGGTTCGCGCAGCCCATAGGCAATCGACAACACGGCACCGCTGATGTAGTCACCAACGCCCGGTAGCGCTCGGAAGGCGGTCGGTTCCGGCGGAACTTTTCCTTGATGCGCTTCGACAACCAGGCGTGCCGCCTGGTAGAGATGGCGCACTCGGCGATAGTAGCCAAGTCCTTCCCAAGCTTTGAGCACTTGCTCTTCTGCGGCGGCAGCCAGCACCTGCACGGTGGGAAATAAGCGGAGAAAGTTTCGGTAGTAAGGTATCACTGTTTCCACCCGGGTTTGCTGAAGCATCACTTCGGAAACCCAGATGGCGTAGGGATCGGTTGTCCGGCGCCAGGGCAGATCGCGCTTTTCTCTTTGGTACCAGGCGAGCAGTGCTTCCACCCAAGGCAAGCGTTCTTTTGCAGCCCTGGCTTCATCCAAAAAAACATCTCGATTAGCCGTCATTGTACTTCCTCCTCTGCATTGATCATCGCTGTAGTAAGCTGTAGAAAACAATACTAACGATTGTTCAAAAAAGTTTTTGCCTTTTTTTACGTTGACTCGTATAATAAAAGTAGCCGTCGGCTAGGTGCGTCAACCTGCCCCAAACAGTCCGTTTGACCATCGGCAATGCCTGGGGAACTATCGGTTTCAGTTTTGGAGGATTGGGTATAGGACCCCGGCCAAGGTAAATCTAACAAGTCCGATGGAAAGGACGGGAATAGTAAGTGTTTGAAGACAAGACCCTATCCTGCAAAGAGTGTGGCGTTGAGTTTCTTTTCTCCGCCCGCGAACAAGCCTTTTACGAAGAAAAAGGCTTCCAAAACGAACCGTCACGTTGCCCTGACTGCCGTGCGGCTCGCAAACGCCGTATGAATGAAAACGGCGGTGACAATGGCCGCCCGCAACGGGAGATGTTTGAAACGGTGTGCGCCGAGTGCGGTGTTACCACCACCGTTCCCTTCCGCCCCACCGGCGATCGTCCTGTTTATTGCCGCAGCTGCTTCCAAGCTCATCGCAACTACTAAAAACAGGTGTTTGCTACAAGGTACCGGGATTTCCCGGTGCCTTTTTTGCGTTATTCCTCGGTCATCTGATCGTAACCTATGAGCCCCTAAAAAAAAAGACCCTGCAATCAGCTCCCATTCAAGCCGTTGCAGGGTCTTTGCTTGTTCCATTTTATCTAAAACCATCAGCGTGGAGTTACCGAACAATCAGAACAGGACATTTAGCCAGGTGCAACACACGATCACTGATGCTGCCGAGTAACAAACTTTTGATCTCACCCATGCCGCGAGAACCAATGATAATCAGATCCATGTTATGTTCTTCTGCATATTCACAGATAGCATAAGCGGGATTACCCATCGTCAAGTCCCGCTTACACGTTAGGCCCGCTGCTTGAAATACGGCTTCGGTCTTATCTAATACCCGCTGGCCGATTTCTTACATATTTCCTTCCAAGATGGCTGGTTCAACAAAGAGGGCTCCGTCGGCTCCCATTACATATTGATTGGCTACATCATAAGCAAACAGCAAGGTCGTTTCGACAGCGGGATTGAGCTCCATGAAAGAGCAAGCATATTTCGCTGCCTTAAGCGCATGTTCTGAACCATCGGTAGCCAATAAAATGTTTTTAATCATTCCATTCCCCTCACTTTGCTCCCTTTCACTACTACATTTATTTTAGCACTTCCGTAAGTTTGTGAGAAGCATAGGAAAAATGCTCGGAAAAATCTGTGCTTTTTTCTGAAAAGGGAGGAAAAAAGGGATAAGCGGCCTCTTGGTGATCCGTTGTCGATTCATTGGCATGAACCGGAAAGGCCACATGAAAGGTTGTTCCTCTTGGAGAACTGCTTACATCGATCGTGGCTTGATGACGGGCAGCAATGCCGTAGCAAATGGTCAAGCCAATGCCCACACCGTTTTCTTTGGTGGTTAGAAAAGGTGTACCGATCCGCTCAAGGATATGGGCAGGTATTCCCGGCCCTTGATCGGCCACGGAAAGGAGCGTTTGGTTGTGCTCTTGCTTGAGGGTAATCGTCAAAACACCGCCGGCCTCCATGGCATCGAGGCCATTTTGGACGAGATTAAGCAGGAGTTGCCGCACTTCTTTGGGGTCGCCCTGAATCGCAGCAACATCATGCAGTTTCGTCACGATCTGTTTATTTTGCATCAGTGCCGTTGCTTGCATTAAGGGCACAAGCGAATCAATCACTTCGCGCAGATCCGTATCGATATGGGCACCGTCGGGCTGCCGCGCCATGGATAAAAATTCACAGAGGATCTGATTCGCACGATCAAGCTCTCCGATCATCGTTGTGAAGATCCGCTGATGCATCCCATATTCCGGCCGGACACTGAGCATCTGCAAATAACCGCGCACCGTTGTCATCGGATTGCGTATCTCATGACCGATGCCGGCCGCCATTTGTCCAACTAAATGTAACCGATCTAACCGTAGCATTTCCTGCTTCATTAACTGCTGTTCGGTAATATCGGTGCAAACCATCAATAAGCAAAACTGATCCTGATGGTAAACGATTTCGCCGGCAAACAGACCTATTCTCTTCTCGCTTTTTTTTGTGTAAAAGTCCATTTCCAGATTGTGAAAAGTCCCTTTCGTCTGGATAGCCTCATAACAATCTGCCAGCTTTTCCCCATCCCTGAGCAGTCCTATTTCTTCCCCGTTCTTGCCGATCACTTCGCTGCGCTCATAACCTGTAACTTGAAGAAATCTGTTATTCACTTCAAGGAAACGGTTATCATGTAATGAGCACAAAGCAATCAGCGAGGAAGTTGCGTTAGAGAGAATGGCAAAACGTTCTTCCCATGAATCGTGCTGCTGTTCATTCTCTATGCCTACAGGTATCCCTTGACTGATGACGTAGGCAAAAATTTTTTTCTCTTCCACTTTTGAGATGCACTTAAACCGTAACCAGATATAATGACCCGATTTGGCGCGTGCTCGTACATCCATGTACTGAACGCAGGACCGCTGACTCAGGCGTTGCTCCAGCTTATTGACGGTCCGGTGGTCATCAGGGTGAATAAATTCGTAAAAATTGTGATCAACTACTTCAGCTACTGCATATCCCAATAGTTCTTCGTATGCAACGTTAACCCGCATGATCCGACAATCAAAGCGGAGCAACAAACAGGCATAAGGGGAAAGCGCGAAAAAGCTTTCTGCTTCGCTTCCCATAGTGCCAGTGCCCTCACTTTCCATCAAGAATCCTTGACATACTGTTGTTTCGCCAGACAAATTGAATTTCCTGCAAATACAACTTGTTTTTTCAATAAATAACCATTACGGGCTTTTGAAACCATTGATTTAGATGGAATACTTCCTTTGGAATACTTAGCCACCCTACACTATATCGTATTTTTATGTAAAAAAATTAGTATTATTTCAAAAAAAATCGCCGGCTATATCAATGCCGGCGATTTTACCACGCTACTCATCGGAGCAACCAAACTAAGATTAGAAACTAAGATTATCCTACACCGGTACCCGGCGATGGCGTAAAAAGCCGCCGCAAGGCACGACTTCTACGCCCTGCTCTTCCAAGCGATCCATCAGCAAATTTAAGCCCAGGGAGTCACAGGCCATGTGACCGGCAATGATCACCCGAAGATGCATTTCTGCTGCTTTTTTACGTTGTGCTTCCGGCAAGTGCATACAGACGATGGTTCCTACGCCGGCCTGAGCCAGCGCTTCAATCGAACCATCGGGTCCCGATGTGCCGCCGTTCATCTTGATATAAAGCTTGCCGGCACGGTCCTTGTTTTTACCGGCTGTCACCTGCGGCACCATGCCATGCTGAGCGGCCAGTTGAAATTCCGGCAGATCGAGCAAGGCGTTGATCACATCTTCTACTTGACGGGATCCTACCGGCCCAAGCCGTTCTTCCGTCAGATAGTTGGTCAAGAAGCGATAGACTTGATTATCAGCGGGCGAATGAACACACAAGAAAGGGATCTCCAGGCAGCGTGCCAAATCGACTACCTTTTGATGGTTGGCACCTAACAGCGAACGCCGTACTTCATTCATCCGTCCCTGAAGCAAGCCTTCGGCCACGTTGACAGGCACACCGGCAGCGATCAGTAAATCCTCTTGCACTTTCATGACCTGCGCCAGTTGGACAAGGCCGCGCCCTTCGGGATGATGGGCGATGACACCGTCCACCGCTTTGCCTTGTGCGCGCCAGCGGTCAGCCAAGAGCAATTCGGCACCATCAATGTCGATACCGACAAGTACGCGCCGGATCTCCTGCGCTTCATCACCGTAAAGGATCCGCGAATCACCGTAGGGATTTGCCCACTGCTGATCGTGGGCCATTTGCACAGCCCGGTCCTTGCTTGCCTCCCATGCTTGGCGGCTTTTTTGCAAGGAAGCGTTGATTGCTTCCGCTGAACGCGGATCGGCTTCAATGCCCCATTCGATCAGTTGACGAAATAACAGGCCCCACTGCAAATGACCATCCCCCTTTTTCTCCGCTTTGACGCTGGCGCCTCGCTACTGCAACAGCATGATCACTTTATTCAGCTGATGGCGTTGTTTTTACCTCTTCGGCCAGCGCCAACAATTCTTCACCGGTAAAAAGGTACTGGGCATTGCAAAAATGACAGCATATTTCCGCTTGGCCCTGTTCGGCGTGCATCGACGCCAATTCTTCCGGCCCCATGCTTTTTAAAAGTGTCCGTAAGCGCTCCCGATCGCAGTTGCACTGGAAGATTGGTTTTTTTCTGGCCAAGATCTGTACATTGAGATCACCAAGCAAGGCTGTAACCAATTCCTGTACATCGCGATCACTTTGAAAAAATCGGCTGATCGGTCCCAGTGCTTTGATCCGTTCCTCCAGTTGATCGATCAGGCTTTCATCGGCACCGGGCATGCGCTGTAGAATAAAGCCACCGGCCGACAAAACGGACCCATCCCTATCGATCAGTACACCGAGCGCACAAGCGCTGGGCGTCTGCTCGGAAATATTCAAATAATAGGTCAAATCCTCGGCAATTTCGCCGCTGATCAATGCCGACGAACCGGTGTAGGCTTCGCGCAATCCCAAATCCCGCGTGACATGAAGAAACCCTTCTTTGCCTACAGCCGTACCGACATCGAGCTTGCCTGCCGCTGTCGGTGGCAATTCCAAATCGGGATGTTGCACATAGCCGCGCACTTTGCCTGTGCCGTCCCCTTGGGCGATCACCCCACCGAGCGGTCCGTCACCAAGCACACGCAGCGTTACGCGCTCTTCGCCTTTTTGCATGGCCGCTAACAGTGCCACGGCCGTTAATGACCGCCCCAGCGCCGCCGTTGGTACCGGGTACGTACCGTGCCGCCGCTGAGCTTCAGCAACAAGGTCCGTCGTACGGGCAGCCAACAGGCGCAGTCCGCCCTCGGCTGCAGTTGCCCAAATTAAAGCATCCATGGTCATGGTTTAATCCTTCCTATCAACAATGGGGCTTGCTTTCAATGTGCCGGAGCAGGTTGGCCATTTCGATGGCCGACATACCGGCATCCCAGCCTTTGTTGCCGGCTTTGGTCCCGGCCCGCTCGATGGCCTGCTCAATCGTATCAGTCGTGACGACACCAAAGATCGTCGGCACGCCCGTCTGCATACTCACTTGGGCAATGCCTTTGGATACTTCACTGCAAACATAATCAAAGTGCGGCGTGGCACCGCGGATCACTGTGCCCAAGCAGATCACGGCATCGTAATCTTTGGTCGTTAACTTTTTGGCAACCAGCGGAATTTCAAAGGCACCCGGCACCCAAGCCACGTGGATATCCCGCTCGGCTACGCCATGGCGCACCAGCGCGTCAACGGCACCGGATAAAAGCTTATTGGTGATGAATTCATTAAAACGGCTGACTACGATGCCAATTTTCAGTCCTTGACCAAGCAGGTTGCCTTCAAAGGTACGAATGTTCATGCTTGTCCCTCCATCATATGCCCCAATTTTTCTTTTTTGGTCTGTAAGTAGCGCTCGTTTTCTGGTTTACACCCCATGACGATGGGTACCCGTTCGACGACGGTCAACCCATATCCTTCTAACCCCTTGATTTTACGAGGGTTATTGGTCATCAAGCGAATCTTTTGCAGGCCCAAATCGGCCAAGATCTGTGCCCCCATGCCATAATCGCGCAAATCGGCGGGAAAACCCAGCATTTCATTGGCTTGCACCGTGTCGGCGCCTAGATCCTGCAGCTTATAGGCGCGGATTTTGTTGAGCAAGCCAATACCGCGGCCTTCTTGGCGCATGTACAGCACGACACCGCGGCCTTCTGTTTCGATTTTGGTCAAGGCGTCCGCCAGTTGATCACCACAGTCGCAGCGCCGTGAGCCCAAGGCGTCGCCGGTTAAACACTCCGAGTGAACCCGTACCAGTACGGGCTCATCACTGGATGTAAGATCACCTTTGACGATGGCCAGGTGGCATTCCTTATCCATGACGCTTTCATAAGCAACGGCCGTAAAATCACCGTACTTCGTCGGCATTTTGATCGATTCAACGGCACGAATCAATTTTTCTGTGCGCCGGCGATACTTGATCAAATCAGCAATGGTTACGATGTTCAAGTTATGTTTCTTGGCAAAAGCCAGAAGCTCGGGCACCCGTGCCATCGTGCCGTCTTCAGCCATGATCTCGCAGATCACACCGGCCGGCTGCAGACCGGCCATCCGCGCCAGATCGACGGCCGCTTCGGTGTGACCGGCCCGCACCAGCACACCGCCGTCCCGTGCTCGCAGCGGGAAGATATGGCCCGGTCGCCGCAAATCGGACGGGCGCGTCTCTTGGTCAAGGAGCGCTTGAATCGTTTGTGCCCGTTCAAAAGCGGAAATGCCGGTGGTACAGCTTGCCCCGTCAACAGACACCGTAAAAGCTGTGCTCATCCGGTCCGTATTATCCTGCACCATCGGCTGCAGTTCCAATGCATCCAGTCGCTCACCGAGCATGGGCGTGCAAATCAAGCCGCGGCCATAAGTCGCCATAAAATTAATCGCTTCCGGCGTCGCCTTTTCCGCGGCCATCAGCAGATCGCCTTCATTCTCCCGATCTTCATCATCAACAACGATGACGATCTTGCCATTGCGAATATCTTCAATCACGGTTTCAATGCTGGCAAATGTCATGGTTTGTTCCTCCTAATCGCCTTTTGCTAATAGCCGTTTTCCATCAAAAAGGCTCTCGTCAACGTCGACGCTGCTTTGGTTTCACTGGTTGCCGCCGGAGTCACCTTGTTTCCCCGTCCCGTTGCCAACAATCGTTCAATATATTTGGCCAGCACATCCACTTCCAGGTTCACCAAGTCACCGGCTTTTTTAAAACCAAGGGTGGTCATCTGCCCGGTATGCGGGATTAGTGAGATTTGGAAACCGTCGCTGCGCACATCGACAATCGTTAAACTGATACCGTCAATAGCAACGGAGCCCTGCGGAATCATGTATTTGAGCAATTCTGCTTCACAAGCGATCTCCGTAAGTACGGCAATGTCCACTTGCGTTTGCTTGCGAATCGTACCGACACCGTCAATGTGTCCGGAAACAAGATGGCCGCCAAAACGGCCGTCGGCGCGCATGGCACGCTCTACATTCACTGCCGTACCCGGCTTAACTTGGGCCAGCGAAGTGCGCCGCAAGGTTTCGGCCATCACATCGGCTTCAAAGCCGCGGCCGTCAAAAGCAACGACGGTCAGACAAATGCCATTGACGGCAATCGAATCGCCCAGATGAACATCATTCATGATCGCGGCGGCATCGATGCGAATGCGCGCTGATTGGGCTCCCCGCTTGATTTGGCGTACGGTACCCAATGCTTCTACGATTCCGGTAAACAAGGCCTCACCTCCTGCAGTGTTCCTTCCATCAACCAGTCATCGCCAACGACGTACATGGACGTTTTGGCCAACTGCCAGGCATGGGCCATCTCGGCAACACCCGGCCCGGCTACAGGTGTTGGCGCACCTTGGCCGCCGGTGATCTTCGGTGCGACAAAAGCTGCTACTTTATCGACCAATTGTTCCGTGAACAATGTGCCGAGTACTGCCGATCCCCCTTCGGCCAGGATCGACGTAATTCCCGCTTGGGCCAGCGCTTGCAGCACTTCGCTTACCCGGACATGACCTTGCTCATCCGGTTCCGTGATGATCAACTGCGCACCGGCTTGCCGTAATGCGGCAACGCGTTCCGGCGGTGCCAATGTGGTCACAGCTACCCACACTTTCCCTGTGGGCGCCAAGACCTTGGCCGTTACGGGCAACCGGGCATGGCTGTCCAGAATTATCCGATCGGGCTGGCGCCCATCGCGGTTCACCAGGCCGGGGTGTTCATCAGGACGCACAGTCAATTCGGGATCATCGGCCAGGGCCGTACCGATGCCAACCATGACGGCATCAAGCTGGTTACGCCAGATATGAACTTGTCGACGCGCTGCCGACCCGGTAATCCAGCGACTGCTGCCGGTCGAAGTAGCAATTTTACCATCAAGGGTCATGGCCCATTTGGCCAGAACCCAAGGACGTCCCTTGGTCACCCAAGTAAAAAAAGGCTGGTTCAAGGTGATCGCTTCATCGGCTAAGATCCCCATTGTGACATCGATCCCGTGAGCGCGCAGCTTTTGAATGCCTTGACCGGCGACGCGCGGATTGGGGTCAACGGTAGCGATCACCACGCGGGCAATGCCGGCTTGGATGATCGCATCGGTGCAGGGCGGCGTTCGTCCATGATGGGAACAGGGCTCCAACGTCACATAGATGGTGGCCCCTTGCGCCGCAGCGCCGGCCTGACGCAACGCATGTACTTCTGCATGAGGTGTTCCGGCTTTTATGTGATAGCCTTTCCCAATGATTCGGCCGTTTTTCACGATGACGGCACCAACCACAGGGTTTGGTTGCGTTCGTCCTTGCGCCAATGACGCCAGTGCCAGCGCTTGGGACATATAAACAGCATCACCCGTCGGCATTTTTTGCTTCAACCTGCCCTTCCATTGTTCAACGGTATAACGGTTTGGTGTTATGTTCAAAGAAATCGGAAAACCCCGAGGATTTCTTCCTCGGGGTTTTAAAAGCAACACAAGGTAAATCGAAGTGCTTTTTTCGATCTGTTCATTGCTTTCCTTCTCTCATCCAGACTGTACTGTCGGCTCCGGATTCTCACCGGATCTGCCCTGACGGGCTCGCGGGCTTTACCGCCGGTAGGGAATTGCACCCAACCCCGAAGGAAACGATTATTGACTTTTCTTGATTATAACCAGCTCGTCACTATCTGTCAAATGTCGCCATCACCACGGGCACAGCGCCGTAAGATGCCTACTTCTTCGCGCACGGACGGCGCCCCAAAGACAGCAGCGCCGGCGACCAGCACATCAGCGCCGGCTTCTGCCGCCATCGCCGCCGTAGTCCGGTTAATGCCGCCGTCCACTTGGATTTCATAGGACCAGCCCTGTTCATGGCGCAAGGTGGCCAACTGCTCTACTTTTGACATCATGGTTGGAATAAACTTTTGACCGCCAAAACCGGGGTTGACGGTCATGACCAGCACCAGATCGACCATCGGCAAGACATAACGCAGCGTTTCCCAAGGTGTGGCGGGATTGATGGCCACACCGGCTTTGACGCCCAAGTCTTTGATCTGGCCAATCGTGCGATGCAAATGAACACAGGCCTCTTGATGGACGGTAATCAAATCCGATCCGGCTTTGGCAAAGTCAGCCACATAGCGTTCGGGATGCTCAATCATCAAGTGCGTATCAAAAACCATTTGGCTGTGGGGACGGAGCGCCGCCACAACCAGCGGTCCGATCGTAATATTCGGCACAAAATGGCCGTCCATGACATCAATGTGTAAGTACTCGGCACCGCCCGCTTCCACTTCCGCCACTTGTGCCGCCAAGCGAGCAAAGTCTGCTGATAAGATCGATGGTGCAATTTTTTGCTTCATGGTTTTTTCCCCTTTGGTCCACGCTTTTTTTGTTCCTGCATTTCTTGTAAAAAAGTAACGTAATGGCGATATCGTTGTGGGTGGATCCGGCCTTCCTCCAATGCCCTTTTCACGGCACAATCCGGCTCATTGACATGTAAACAGGAGGTATATCGGCAACCGGCATCAAGGGCTGTTATTTCCGGCATCAGATCGGCCAGCGCCGCTTCGGGAATATCGGGCAAATAAAGTGTGGAAAAGCCCGGTGTGTCCGCGATCAGCGCGCCGGAAGCGAGCTTCATCAATTCCACATGGCGCGTAGTATGACGACCGCGGCCAATTTTGGCGCTGACATCGCCCGTCTTCAAGGTGAGTCCCGGTTCCAACGCATTGAGCAAGGTCGATTTGCCGGCTCCGGAAGGACCGGCCAGCACGGAGATCGCACCGGTGAGCAGCGGCCGTACCTGATCGATCCCCAGGCCTTCACGGGCAGCGATCAAGAACTGGGGCACAGCGCTAGCCCGGTACATCGCTTGGACTTGCTCTTGCACTTCCGGTGCGACTTGATCGGCTTTATTCCACAAAATTACCGGCCGGATGCCCTCGTGAAAGGCCAAAAGCAGCATGCGATCGAGCAAGCCAAAATCCGGTTCCGGCGCAGCCAGGGCAAAGACCAAGAGCACTTGATCGACATTGGCAATCGCCGGGCGCAACAGTTCATTGCGCCGGGGCATGACTTGATCGATCACACCTCGATCCTTTTCGATCACCGTCAGGCGGACACGATCACCGACGAGAAAAACCCGGTCGTTCGCTTGAAGGCGAAACTTGCCGCGGAGCGAGCACGTATACAACGTCTCGGCAGTTTGCACATAATAAAAACCGCTGTACCCTTTGATGATGGTCCCTTCCACTTGGCCCTCTCGCACAGTTTCCCTCCTCATCCGTTAACGAACGGTCTTTTCCAGGAATTTGGTCGTGTCTACATACCCCTGGATCAAGGTTTCACCGGTATAGCTGATTTCTTTGGTCACTGCTTCGCCGCCGCGATGCTTGCCGCTGTAGACTTCCTGGCGATTGCCGTTTTTATCTTGCAGCACGAGCCGCACTAGGTGCTCCTTGCCATCGTTGGGTACGGGTATGGTCACGCTGAGCGTCTTGGGTGCCGGGGTGGCCGGGGCCCCGCTGTAGGTCAACGTCACCACATCACCGATTTTAACCAGCGTTTCCGGCGGCGGATCTTGAGCAACGATCGTACCGACGGGCGCATCGGATGTTTCATCGGCTTTTAGTTTTACATCGATTTTTAACTCTTCCATTTTGGCCTGCGCCTCTTGCACTTTGTAGCCGATTACGTTGGGCAAGGGCTTTTTCTCACCGGCCCCTTTACTGATGGTCAGGCGCACGGTCGATCCCGTTGCTTGCTCGGTGTTGCCGGGCGGGAATTGGGCAATGACAATGCCGGCCGGGATTTGGGCATGGATTTGTTCGTCGATTTCAATCTTGAAATCTTCCTGTAAAAGCGCCATGGCTTCTTGCTGGAATTTCTTGGTCACATCAGGCAGTTTTACGTTTCTTGGTCCCAAACTGATGGTTAAGCGGATCTCCCGGCCTTGTTTGACCAGTTGATCACCACCGGGCGGGTCTTGACTGATCACATAATCTTTGGCCACGGTTGGGCTATAGGCCGTCGTCGGCGTAAAGGTTAAATTAGCCCGTTGCAAGATGCTGGTTGCCTCGAGGTGATGGCGACCGACCACATCAGGCACCTTGACTTCGGGCACATTCATATAGCTTTTCCATGCCCAGAACAGCCCGACCAGAACCAGTACCATCGCTGCCACCGAGCCAATCAGGATATTCCGCTTTTTTTTGCGCCGTTGATTTTGTTCTTCACCGTTCGGAGCCATTACGGGCATCTCCATTCCTCCCGGCGGTAATGTAGCTTGCAACTCTTCACGAAAGGGTTGGGGCGGCAATTGCGGCAACGGCTGCGGTTGCTGCGGCAGCGGCGCAGCCTGTAACAACTTGGCCAAATCGCTACCGATGCGCATGGTGGGGCTGTCATCATCAGGCACCGGTAAGCGACCGATGATCTGGCCGGTAAAGACATTTTCCAGATCTTCCTTAAAGGCTCGGGCATTGCGATAGCGCCGGGCCGGATCTTTTTCCAGCGCTCTGAGCACAATCTCTTGGAGCGCCGCCGGTACTTGCGGGTTTACTTCCGTCAAGGCCGGTGGTGTTTGCTGGATCTGCTGCAACGCCACGGCGATCGGTGTATCCCCTTCAAAGGGCAAGCGACCGCTGAGCAGTTCATAGAGCACAACACCGAGGGCGTAAATATCGGATTTGGCATCGACAGGAACACCTTTGGCCTGCTCCGGCGACAAGTAATGGACCGAACCGACAATCGTTCGCTCCATAGTCATCGTCATGGTCGATTGGGTAATGGAACGAGCAATGCCAAAGTCGGTTACTTTTACGCGACCGTTGCGTGTCAGCAAAATATTGTGCGGCTTGATATCGCGGTGGACAATCCCTTGCTCATGGGCATGCTCCAAGGCATCGCAGATCTGCTTGGCCAGGTCGATCGCTTCTTCCGGGGCCAGCGGTGCCCGGCGGCGAATCACTTCTTTCAGCGTCGGTCCATGGATATATTCCATGACGATATAGTCAGTTTCACCTTCGCGGCCCACATCATACACATTGACGATGTTGGGGTGGGAAAGGCAGGCGATCGCCTGCGCTTCACGGCGAAAACGGCGCACAAACTCTTCGTCGGTGGTGAGACTGTCCCGTAAAATTTTTACCGTAACGGCTCGCTCCAATTTGCGATCCCATGCCTTGTATACATGGGCCATACCGCCGCCGCCAAGATGCTCTTGAATTTCATAGCGTTCTGCAAACACACGATCGATCATGCGTTCCATCCCTCACTCTCTGTTTGAACCAGAATGAGGAACGTAATATTATCAAAACCTCCACGTTCCAGTGCCAGCGCTAACAGTTGATCGGCTGCTTGTTCCCACTGTTGCGAGGAACGCCGTTGATGCGTACTGAGGACCTTGCCGATTTCCTCATCAGTGATTAAGTTCGACAAGCCATCGGTGCACAACAAAAGTACATCCTGAGGCGCCAGAGCTTCCGTGAAGACATCAATCTTGACAGTATCCCGTGTGCCAAGCGCCCGCGTGATCACATTGCGCTGCGGATGCCCTTGGGCTTCCGCTTCCGTCAGGGTACCTTGACGGATCATTTCCTCCACCAGAGAGTGATCATGCGTCAGCGGAGTGACGCCGTGCTCATTGATGCGATAGGCGCGACTGTCACCGACATGGGCGATCACCACTTGGCTGCCGTCACTCCAAAGGGCGGTCAAGGTTGTCCCCATCCCGCTCCAGGAACTGTGGGTTTGTGCTTGCTCAAAGATGGCACGATTCGCCTTTTGGCAAGCGTCAAGCAAGGTCTTAACCGGCTCCGCTCCCACCGGTTGACCTTGCCAGCAATCGGCCAGTGTTTGAACGGCCAGGGCACTGGCTACTTCACCGGCTTCATGGCCCCCCATGCCATCAGCAACAAGAAACAAACCGCCGGGAATATCAAACCAAAAGCCATCTTCATTGATCGGCCGGACTTTACCCACATGTGTACGAGCAATGACCTGCATCATCATTCCCCCTCGTCTTGTCCCGCCAATACCCCACGCAACTGTCCACAAGCTGCTTCTATATCGGTACCCCGTTCTTCTCGCACGACCGCTTCGATACCATAGCGAGCCAACTCGGCGGCAAAACGCTTGACACCCACACTGCCCGGGTGTTGCGTACCACTGCCGGCTACGGGATTTACCGGAATCAAATTAAAATGAACCGGCCAGTCGCGAAACCAAGCGCCCAGACGGCGCGCGTCATCGGGACGATCATTGATCCCGGCCATCAAGGCATACTCGACAGTCAACCGTCGCTTGCTCGTCAACCAATAGCGGCGGCAAGCGGCCATGACTTCCACTAAGGGATAGCGCTGGTTGATCGGCATAAGGCTGCTGCGTGTTTCATCATCAGCACCATGGAGCGACAGGGCCAAGTTGACTTCCCAGCCTTCGGCCGTAAAACGCTCGATGCCCGGTACGATACCGGCCGTCGAGACGCTGATGCGCCGCTGCCCCAAGGCTTGCCCTTGGGGATGATTGAGGAGCAAAATCGCCTGGCGTACGGCATCATAGTTCAAAAAGGGTTCGCCCATCCCCATCAAGACTACGTTGGTTACGGCAAAATCAGCCTGCTGTTCCTGCTGATCCGCCGTAATCGCCAAGACTTGGCCGACGATCTCACCGGCCGATAAATTGCGGCGAAAGCCTTGCTGCCCGGTAGCACAAAAGCGGCATTGCAAGGCGCAGCCTGCTTGTGTGGAAATACACACCGTAGCGCGATCACGCGTCGTGGCCCGGCGGTAGGTCATCAGCACCGATTCGATGCACTCACCGTCGGCTAACTGCCAAAGGTACTTGGCCGTGCCATCACGGGCAACACGCTTGGATACCCGTGTAAACGGCGGTAACTGCCCCGAAGCTTGCACTAACTCCCGCAAGGCCGCCGGCAGGTTGGTCATCTGGGCAGGATCGGTGACAGCTTGCTTTTGCATCCAGCCAAACAACTGCTTCGCGCGATAGGCCGGTTGTCCCCAACTCTGCAGCACAGTTGCCAGTTCTTCCGGCAATAAACCGCGTAAATCCGTTGTTACTTCACTCACCTTTTGAGTGCCTCCTCATACGTGCAATAAAAAAGCCGTCACCAGGCCAGCGATGAGGCAATATCTGCCAGTATCCCCGGGCAATTTGGCGTTTTTCTTCGGCACTGTAATCCAGTGCCGGCAAATAAGGGGTCAGGTCTTCACCGTAAAAATCAGGATGACGCTGCAAAAACATTTTCACTTGCAGAAAATTCTCTTCCGGTTCCGTCGTACAAGTGGAATAGACAAGTACGCCGCCCGGTTTGACGGCGAGGGCCGCTTGATCGAGAATCTGCCCTTGCAGCGCCGCCAGACGCTGAATATCGGCTTCGGTCACGCGATAGCGCAATTCCGGTTTCCGCCGTAATACGCCAAGACCAGAACAAGGTGCATCAACAAGAACACGATCAGCTTGCTCTTGCCACCCATCGGGCAGCGGTTGAGTGGCGTCTACATGGTCAGTGCGAATGCTCTTGATGCCCAGGCGATGGCAGTTTTGGCGAATCAACCGTAGTTTATGAGGATGAATATCCCAGGCCATGATCGTCGCTTGATCACCGGTGCTTTCGGCGATATGGGTCGTCTTGCCGCCCGGCGCCGCACAAGTATCCAGAATTTTTTCTCCCGGTTGTGCTTCGACCACCGGTGCCACGATCATGGAGCTTTCATCTTGAACGGAAAAAACCCCTTCGTTGAAACCAGGCAGCGCGGTGACAGCCGACGCCGCGGTGACGCGAATGCCGTCCGTTGACAAGGCCGACGGCGCGGCAGCAATACCGCTCGCCTCCAGTTGCTTCAGCAGATCATCCCGTGTGCCACGCAGGCGATTGACACGCAAGGAAACACCGGCCGGTTGATTATTAACCGTACAAAGTTCTCGTGCCTGCGCAGAACCATACTGCTTACACCAGCGTCGCACCAGCCAGCGCGGGTGCGACGTCATGATCTCCAGGTAACGCACCGGATCAGCTTCCCAGGTTGGCCATGCCACTTGATCAGCTTCGGCGGCCAAACGGCGAAGCACACCGTTGATCATCCCGGACAGCCGTTTTTCACCGACCTTTTTCGACAGTTCCACTGTCTCATGGCAAGCGATCGGCCGGGGAATGCGGGAAAGCTCCAGCAGTTGGTACGCGCCTAAGCGCAAGAGTCGCCTTCCTGCCGGCGGTACTTGCCCGGGTCGCTCCAAGTAGCGATCGACAGCAAAGTCCAATTTATTGCGCCACTGCAACACGCCTAACACCAGCTGGGTGGTTAAACTGCGCTCGGCTTTCGACAGATCGGCCGTTAAGCTATGCGCTAACTGCAAGTTGGCATAAGCTGACCGCTCATCAACGGCCGTTAACACCTGGTAGGCCAGTTCACGGGCCCCCTGCTCCATCATGATACCTCCATGCGCCGCTTGGCTTTTTCCGTGCGGTAACAGGTTTCCTGACAACTTGACGTGTGCGCCGCCGCCATCAATTCCTTCGTCGAGGGCCAGTTCATCTCTTCACCATAAAGGAAGTAGCGGATCGATTCCTCCACCCGTTGCAGGTTAACCCGCGTGTTGCAACAAGGCCCTTCCGGGCGGTCATTTAAAATGCCGATCACCGGGATCTTGTCTACATCCTGAATACCACTCGTTAGATCACGCTCACAAGCCACGGCGATAATGGCTTGCGGTCGCTGTTCCATAATCAGCTTGCGCGCCCACGTGCCGCCGGTGGCCACGACGAGCGATACGCCATAGGCATCGGCCAGCAGACGCAGATCATGAACATGACAACCGCCGCACATCTTGCAATTGCGAATGTCCAGTGTAATTTTATGAGGGCATGTGGATTTTTGCAGGCAGTGCGGTGTCATGATCATGACTTTTTCCGGCGGCACACCTTCTAACAGTCGCGCCCGCACCAGCGTATTGCTGACTTCAATAAAACTGCTTTTTAAGCGGTCATCGGAGATGCCAAAGATACGCCCCAAAACGATGGCCAACGGAAAAAGCAAATTCACGGCCATGCGTGTCCAGCGATAGACCGACGGAAAGGCCTGCTCCCGCCATACGGCCAGCACCATGCCGCCCACCCCTAAGGCAATCAGCGCCAAGATACCGATAAAAAGCACCATCAGCGTACTGACCACCATCTGATTGAGCGGATAATCACGGTGCCGCAGCAAATAGCCGCCGAGCACACTCAAGCCAATCACCGTGAATAAACTGATGATCATCAAGGAAATAAATAAGCGTTTGCGTATCGGCATGGTATGCCCCTTTCCAGCCGCCTAAATTCAAGTAAAACGGTGTCCCTGACCGATCCGTCGTCCGCGCAGGTACGCCGCTGCCGACATGCGTTTGCTGCCGGCCGGCTGTACTTCCGTAAGCCAATACAGTCCGTCACCGGTGGTAACAGCCGCTTCTTCGCCTTCGATCTTGAGAATCGTGCCGCCTGCCGGAGTCACCATATCCTGCCGGATTTTTCGACCGCTACGACCGGCAGTGATTTTGACAATCCGGTCTTCATCCATCATATAAGCACCGGGCCAAGGATTCATGCCGCGCACCCGGTTATGAATTTGCTCCGTCGTCCAGGACCAGTCAACGCGCTCATCGTCACGGGTAAGCAGCGGCGCATAGGTCGCCCGGGAATGATCTTGCGGTCGCCGCTGCAGCGTCCCCTCGGCCAGTTGCGCCACCGTCTGTGCTAAAAGCACACCGCCGATTTCGGCAAGACGATCATGAATGTCGCCGGTTGTATCTTGGGGACCAATGGGCAATTCCTGTTGCAGCAGCATGTCACCCTCATCAAGACCGGGGGCCACCACCATCGTCGTAATGCCGGTCATGGTCTCGCCGGCCATCACCGCACGATGGATCGGCGCTGGGCCGCGATAGGCTGGCAACAGTGAGGCATGGACATTGATCCAGCCATAAGGCAGCGCTTCTAAAAGCACCGGCGGCAAGATTCGTCCATAGGCCACGATAATGCCACATTCGATATTTTGCTCTTTTAACTGAGCGGCAAAACCGGCATCGAGCTTGACGGGATGTTCTACGGGCAAGCCATGGCGCAGCGCTGCTTGTTTCACGGCGCAAGGCGACGGTTTTTGCCCGCGGCCACGCGGTTTATCGGGCCGGGTAACGACCATGGCCACGTCATGGCCGGCGCCAATTAACGCTTCCAGCGAGGGCACTGCAAAATCAGGGGTGCCCATAAATACGATGCGCACAGATTTCACTCCTCTGCCATTGCTTCCGGCGGAATACGATCGACAAACAAAATACCTTCCAAGTGATCAATTTCATGCTGCAACGCGCGCGCCAGGAGTCCTTCACCGGCGATCTCTACGGGATTGCCATGGCGATCTTGCCCTTTGACGCGTACACGGTACGAGCGTTCTACCGGGTGGTGGTATTTCGGTACGGACAAGCAGCCTTCCTCATCGGTTTCGACGCCTTCCGCTTCCACAATCTCCGGATTGACCAGTTCAATCGGGCCTTTGCCGATATCGATGACGACTACCCGTTTGCTGATGCCAATCTGCGGCGCAGCCAGGCCAACACCTTGGGCCGCATGCATCGTTTCAAACATATCATCGATCAACCGTCCGAGATTGGCGTTAAACCGTTGAACCACTTTTGCTTTCTCACGCAGGACCGGATCGCCAATCGTCACAACTTCAAATACGGCCACGTTTCAGCCCCTCACTTTCATTATGTTTATCGTCTATCTTATGACCAGGAAGCATCCCTGCCATCATGATTGAAATGCCTTATCGAGCGGAGGATAAACTCTCGGTTCGGCAGCGCTGTCGATCGCTACACTGACCGTAACGGCTGCCGGTCGTCCCCGCAACCGCCGATAAGCTTGATTCGTGGCCTGCAAGGCTGCGCGCAGCGGCTCGGCGTCAATGCCTTGCCAGCGCACCGTCAGCACACGACGATGGCGATCTTCCAGTTTGGCAATGCCATCAACGGCCGGTCCCCAGACTTCCAAAGGTCCGATGCTTTTCGCTTGATCACGCAGGCGCTCCGCCCAAGTTTCCGCAGCCATGGCCACTTCCGCTTCTACCAGGCCCGTAAAGAGCACGCGCGCCAGGTAGGAGAAGGGCGGGTAGCCCAGATGCTGGCGGATAGAAATTTCACGCCGATAAAAGCCTACGTAGTCGTGGTTTTCTACCGCTTGCAAGCAATAATGTTCCGGACAGTAGGTCTGCATGATCACCTCGCCAGGCTGTTTGGAACGACCGGCCCGGCCGGCTACTTGGGTCAGTAGCTGCATGGTTCGCTCAGCAGCACGAAACTCAGGTACATGCAGTGAGAGGTCGGCCGCTAACACGCCCACCAGCGTTACAGCAGGAAAATCCAGTCCTTTGGCGATCATCTGAGTCCCCACCAGGATATCGCCCTCGCGCCGGGCAAATTGATTTAAGACCTGTTCCACCCCATGACTGTCAGCGGTATCCCGATCCATACGCAACACGCGGGCCGACGGAAAGTGCTGCAGCAATTCCGTCTCGATGCGCTGCGTCCCGGTACCGAAATAACGGATGGCCTCGCTGTGACAATGAGGACACTGCTTTGGCACGGCTTGGCGATGCTGGCAGTAATGACAGCGAAGCACCTGCGCTGCCCGGTGATAGACCAGCGAAACAGCACAATGGGGACAAGTCAACACCTCGCCGCATTCACGACAAAGCACAAAGGTGGAAAAACCGCGCCGGTTGAGATATAAAAGGGACTGCTCGCCTCGTTGTAACCGCTGATCGATCGCTTCGCGCAGTTGCTGGGAAAGTACACCGCGCCGCCCGGCAGCCAACTCGGCCCGCATATCCACCATCGTCACCGGCGGCAAAGCGGCACCGGTAACCCGTTCGCGCATGGTCAACAGTTGCAGACGGCCCATTCCGGCTTGCCAATAAGCCTCCAGCGAAGGGGTGGCGGAGCCCATAATCACCAATGCCCCTTGCTGATGAGCACGAAACAGTGCCACTTCCCGAGCGTCATATTTGGGATCTTGATCTTGAATATAGGAAGGTTCATGCTCTTCATCGACTACAATCAAGCCGAGACGATCGATCGGTGCCAACAAAGCCGAGCGCGCACCGATGACCACATCCACCTGCCCCGAAGCAATCCGGTGCCATGCTCCATGACGCTCCCGGTCTTTGAGGCCGCTGTGTAACAACAAGACCGAATAATCGGCAAAACGTTCGGTCCAACGGGCTCCGGCTTGCGGTGTCAAACCGATTTCCGGCACAAGGTAAAGCACCCGTTGCCCTCGCGCCAATACTTCACGGGCGCTGTGCAGATACACTTCCGTTTTACCGGAACCGGTGACACCATGGAGCAACACCGGCCCGGAGGCCGTTGCCAAGTGCTCACAAATGCGCGCTTGTTCCGCCGTCAAAGGGGGCCACGGCGACGGCGTTTGCTCTCTTTGCCCTGTCTTGTGCTCGATAGGCGGACGTTCGCGCGGCAATTGCCATTCCAGCTTGACCCAACCGGCCCGGATCAACCGTTCAATCGCCGCCGTCTGGGCTTGCCGATCAGGCTGGAGCAACGTGGTGAGACGCATCTGGCGATGAGCGGCACGGCTCAATCGCGCGATGATCGCTGCCGCGTCCGGATCAATACCGCCCCAACTGGCCCGCTCTTCCGTTGTCATTGTTCCTTGCAGCATCACCCACCGAGACGGGCGTTGACGTGGTCCCGGCGGTAAACAAGGATGGAGCGCTTCGGTACGCGTGCACTGGTACCGATGGGCCATCCAATCGACGAGTTGGCGCACGTCGTCAGGGACACGAACATGTCTGTCAACGGCAGCGAGGAACTGTACGGTACTTACATTCTCCGGCGGGCGATCATCGAGTGCCCAGACCCAGCCGGCGATCAACTTGCGATTAAAAGGTACCCATACTTGTTGCCCCAGGGGAACATCCCAGCCATCAGGAACACGGTAATGAAAAAGCCGGTCCAGTTCGGGCAGCGGTTGATCGATCAACACCTGAACATACCGCTCTTGGCTCGTTTCTGGCATCGCTTTTCCCCCCCGTCTCCTATCCATTATACCAAAGAGCAGTAACGAATCCAAAAGATATAAAAGCCCGGGGGTAAACCCCCGGGCAGTAAAAGCATAACGGGTTGTCTTGACGCTTACAGGCCGGCCAGCTCTTTGAGCTGTTCCACCTTGTCCAAACGCTCCCAAGGCAGATCGACATCGGTACGACCGAAATGGCCATAAGCTGCCGTCTGACGATAGATGGGGCGACGGAGTTCCAGCGTTTTAATGATGCCGGCAGGACGCAGGTCAAAGACTTTTTGTACGATTTCTTCGATTTTGGCTTCATCCACTTTGCCCGTGCCAAAGGTATCGACAAGGACCGAGACAGGATGAGCCACACCGATAGCATAGGCCAGTTGAATTTCACAACGATCGGCCAGGCCGGCAGCAACGACGTTCTTCGCCACATAGCGAGCAGCATAAGCGGCCGAACGGTCCACTTTTGTGGGATCTTTGCCGGAGAATGCGCCGCCGCCATGACGGGCCATACCGCCGTAAGTGTCGACGATGATCTTACGACCGGTCAAACCGGCGTCGCCTTGAGGACCACCGATGACAAAGCGGCCGGTCGGGTTGATGAAGTAACGGGTATTTTCGTCCAGCAATTCTTGGGGAATCACCGGTTTCACAACCGTTTCAATCATATCCCGGCGGATCGTCTCCAAGGAGACTTCCGGCGAATGCTGCGTCGAGATGACGATGGTGTCGATACGGACCGGACGGTTGCCGTCGTACTCGACAGTGACTTGCGTTTTGCCGTCAGGACGGAGATATTCCAAAGTGCCGTTTTTGCGGACTTCCGACAGGCGGCGCGAAAGTTTGTGCGCCAAGGAGATCGGCATCGGCATAAATTCTTCTGTTTCATTCGTGGCATAACCGAACATCATGCCTTGATCGCCAGCACCGGTCGCTTCAATCGCGCTTTCTTCCATTTCACCCATTTTAGCTTCCAACGCTTTATCCACACCCATGGCGATATCGGCCGATTGTTCATCGATCGACGTCAACACTGCGCAAGTTTCGCAGTCAAAGCCAAATTTGGCCCGCGTATATCCAATTTCCCGGATCGTCTGACGAACGACACGAGGAATGTCTACATAACACTGGGTCGTGATCTCGCCGGAAACCAAGACCAACCCGGTCGTTACCGAAGTCTCACATGCGACGCGAGCATTCGGGTCATGAGTAAAAATGGCATCCAATACGGCATCGGAAATTTGGTCGGCTACCTTGTCAGGATGGCCTTCGGTAACTGATTCCGACGTGAACAGGCGCTTACGATTCAAATCTACGTCCTCCTTCACCAAACATGGAATTATGCTGACAAGTTATGAATGTAACGAACACCATAACTTCTGTCATTAAGATTATCAAGGAAAGTGTCGAATTACAAGAGGGCATCTTTTTTTGCCCTGGGCCGATCAAGTGATCAAAATCCTTTACAATTCTGCCAACAGGATCTAGTTACGCAAAAACTGGGCGATGCGTGTGCATATTGCTTCGGCCACCTCTGTTTTGCTCATCAGCGGCAGGTCTTCCCGCCCACCGTTTCGATCTAAGATCGTCACTTGGTTGGTTTCCGTACCAAAGCCAACACCCGGTTGCGCTACGTCGTTGGCAATCAGCAGATCGGCATTTTTCTTTTGCAGCTTTTCCTGGGCAAAGCGTTCCACCTCATGGGTCTCGGCGGCAAAACCGACAAGCAGTTGACCACGCTTGCGCTCACCGAGTTCTTTGAGGATATCAGGGTTTTTCACCAGTTCAATCGTCAAGTGCTCATCATGCTTTTTGATCTTTTGCGCTTGCGGCGCTACCGGTCGGTAGTCAGCTACAGCGGCCGCTTTGATCACCACATCAACATCGTTAAAACGGCTGAGTACGGCATCGCGCATTTCCAGTGCTGTTTCTACTGGAACGATCTGCACACCGGCGGGCACCGGTAAGGAGACCGTGCTGACGAGGGTCACCTTAGCTCCTCGCCGGGCCGCAACGGCAGCCAGGGCATAACCCATTTTGCCGGAAGAGCGGTTGCCGAGAAAACGTACCGGATCGACCGCTTCGCGGGTGCCACCGGCAGTGATCAAGATCTGCTTGCCGGCCAAATCCTGCTTCGCTTGAAGCACACGGGCCAGTTTATCGATGATCACATCCGGTTCAGCGAGCCGACCTTTACCGGAAGTGCCGCAGGCCAAGAAACCTTCACCGGGTTCGACGATCTGTACGCCGCGCTGACGCAAGACCGCAAGATTTTCCTGTACGGTAGGATGCCCATACATGTGCACATTCATCGCCGGCGCCAGTACAATCGGTGCCTCCGTCGCCAGCAAGGTCGTCGTCAAAAAATCATCGGCAATGCCGGTGCGCATCTTCGCAATCAAATTCGCCGTCGCCGGAGCGAGCAAAAAGGCATCGGCGGCTTCCGCTAAGGACACATGGGCCACATTCCAGTGGGCAGGCTTATCAAACATCTCGGTGATGACGGGATGATTGGAAAGGGTCTGCAAGGTCAGCGGTGTAACAAAACGAACAGCCGATGCCGTCATTACTACGTGAACGTCGGCACCGGCTTTCGTTAAACGACTGACCAATTCGCACGCTTTATAGGCGGCGATCCCTCCGCTGATGCCCACGACAATCGTCTTTTGTGCAAAAGCTGAAGGAGTACTCACTTGAGGCCACCTTGCGGCTGCTCGTAGTTTAACTTGCCCTCTTCGATCTCACGAAGGGCGATGCTGACCGGTTTCATCGACTTTGTCGTCGTAATCATCGGTTGGGCATGATCCATAAGCTCGCGCGCCCGTTTTGCGGCAAGAACAACTAAGGTATACTTGCTGTCGACCCGTTCCATCAGGTGATCAAGCGATGGTTTGTTCATGGTGAACACTCCTCTTCGTTTAACAATCGAAAGGATTGCCGGTGAATTCGGCATTTTTCCGCATGTAAAATCGCCTGAAGACGTGCTGTGGCTTTTTCCACATCATCATTGACAACGCAATAGTCATAGCGGTCGATATAAGTAAGTTCGGAAGAAGCCAAGGCCAAGCGTTTACGAATCACTTCCGGACTGTCCGTACCCCGGGTATAGATGCGCCGTGATAACTCTTCCAACGATGGCGGTGCAACGAAGATCAATGCCGCTTCCGGGTAGCTAGCTTTGACTTGCAGCGCCCCCTGGATATCAATTTCCAGCAGCACATCCCGCCCCGCCTGCAACGCTTCTACCACATGTGTACGCGGTGTGCCGTAATAGTGGTCATAGACTTGAGCATATTCCAGAAAGGCTTGGGCTTCGATCTGCCGAACAAAGTCTTCATGCTGCAAAAAATGATAATGTATGCCGTCTTGTTCACCGGTTCGAGGCTGCCGCGTCGTCGCCGAAACAGACAATTGCAGGCCTGCTTGCTGCTGGAGCAAATTACGGCACAGCGTTCCCTTACCGGCACCGGAAGGACCGGAAAGAACAAACAGAACGCCGCGGCCCAGCCGTGAAAGCCAGGAGTCAAGCATCTCGTTACCCTTATTCTGCTGGATCATCATGTTGCTGCACTGCTTCTTTCGTTGATAAGCGATGGGCCACCGTTTCCGGTTGTACTGCCGATAAGATCACATGGTCGCTGTCGGCGATGATCACGGCCCGTGTGCGTCGTCCATAGGTCGCATCGATCAGCATGCCGCGGTCGCGAGCTTCTTGAATGATGCGCTTGATTGGCGCCGATTCCGGGCTGACGATGGCAACAATCCGGTTTGCCGACACGATGTTGCCAAATCCAATGTTGATCAATTTGATATCCATGGCCAGTTCCCCCTACATTCATTTGGCGATCAGCCCATCGCGTGCCGGCTTGCCGATCACTCGATATTCTGCACTTGCTCACGAATCTTTTCCATTTCACTTTTCATCGCTACTACATACCGGGTGAGTTCCAGATCATTGGCTTTGGAGCCGATGGTGTTGACTTCCCGGTTCATCTCTTGCAGCAAAAAGTCAAGCTTCCGTCCCACCGGTTCATCACTTTGCAGTGTCTGATCAAACTGCTCCAGGTGACTGTGTAACCGCACGATCTCCTCAGTCACATTGGCGCGATCAGCCAGTAAGGCTACTTCCATCGCTACGCGCTGTTCATCAACAGGAATCGCTTGTAGCAGTTCTTGCAACCGGTCAAGGATCCGCTGCTGATACCCTGAAGGGATCTGCGGCGCCCGTTCTTCCACTTGATGCAATAAATTGCGTACAATCGCTAATCGCCCCTGCAAGTCCGCCAGTAAGGAAGCCCCTTCTTGTTGTCGCATCTTGAGGAGTAACGCTAAGGCTTGCTCAGCCGCTTGTCCGGCCACGGCCATCAGCCCTTCCAGATCTTCTTGCGGCTCCACCACTTGAATCACACCGGGGAGGTTAACAAGGCTGGATACCGACAAATCGCAAGGAATATCGAGGTTTTCCGCCAAGTCTCTCAACGAATGATAATACCTGTGTGCCAAGTCTTTGTCAACCGAAACCTGCGGGATCGTCGCCTCCGCTTCGATATTGACGGCGATATCGACGCGACCGCGCGCCACCGCTTGGCTAAAGATTTTCTTGATCCCTTCTTCCAGGCTGCCGTAGATACGGGGCAAGCGGACAATCACTTCGGCATAACGATGATTCACCGCTTTGGCTTCGATGGTCACACGTTTGCCGGAACCACTCGCTTCACCACGACCAAAACCGGTCATACTTTTGATCACAACTGTCTCTCCTTCATCTTTCCCAGACAACAACAGGATGCAACTGCCGATGGTCCATGTGGAAAAGAGGACCGGTACGCCGGTCCTCTTTTTGTTAACATGTAACCTTGCCGTTCGCTGCTGGAATTATTCTTTCCACTCACCGGTAAACACTTCGACGGCCGGGCCGGTCATGTAGACATGATTGTCACTTTCACGCCACTCAATCGTTAGGGGGCCGCCGGCCAGATTGACTGTTGCCAGACGGGACGTTTTGCCGTTGAGCACCGAGCCGACGACGGTAGCACAAGCACCGGTACCGCAGGCTAAGGTGGGGCCGGCACCGCGCTCCCAGACGCGCATCTCGACGTAATCGGGCGAGCAAACTTGAACAAATTCTACGTTGGTTTTTTGCGGGAACAGTGGGTGTTTTTCCATCAAGGGGCCCAGTTCGGTCAACGGTGCACTGTTGATGTCATCGACATAGATCAAGCAGTGAGGGTTACCCATAGAAACAGCCGTCACATGAACGATTTGACCGTTGACTTCCACCGCTTCGCCGACAACCGGGCCGCCAGCTGGTCCGGCCATGGGAATCTGCTGGCGTTCCAAGCGAGGTTCACCCATGTCGACACAAACACCGACGATCTCACCATTTTGAACTTGCACTTCCGGTACGATGATCCCGGCCAAGGTCTCCACCCGCATGGATGCTGTGGAAACAATGCCTTGTTCATAGACGTAGCGCGCAAAACAGCGAATCCCGTTGCCGCACATTTCCGGCTCCGATCCATCGGGGTTGATGATGCGCCAGCGGATATCGTTACCGGGCTCAAGGGCCGGCAAGATCAAAATCAAGCCGTCGGCACCAACACCATAATGACGGTCACAAATTTTTTGGGCTACCGCTTCCCAATCATTGCGGGAACAGTTGGGCTCACTCATTGCGTTGATCAGGACAAAATCGTTGCCAAGGCCATGCATCTTTACAAAATTCATTGCTGTTTCAAGGGCCACCTTTCTGATGATTAAGAATGAAGGAGGTGTTGACGGCGCACTGCTCGGGCCGGTTTACGGATCCAATACCAAAGACCGGTCAGGAGCAACCACCCGCCAGAGAAAAAGAGAATGACCAGCCAGTGCGAAAGTTCCAGCGGTACCGTTTGAAAAATCGCTTGAAAGATCGGTACATAGATCACCGCCAACTGCATCATTGCCGATAGAACAACGGCACCCAGCAAGTAGCGATTGCTCGTCAGGCCAATCGCAAAGACCGGCGCAGTTTCCGAGCGGCATTCAAAAACATAAAACAGTTGGAAAAAAGTTAACGTCGTCAGCGCCATGGTCCGCGCCAACGCCAGATCACCGAGCATCAATCCCCAGGCAAAGACGGCCAAGGTGACGATACCACAATAGGTACCCCAGAGCAACACACTGCGACCGAGCCCCCGGGCCAGCACACTTTCGCGCGGTGAACGGGGCGGTCGCTGCATCCCTTGGGGATCGGGCTTTTCGACGCCCAGGGCCATAGCCGGCAACCCGTCCGTGACCAGGTTCACCCAGAGCAGTTGTACCGGCAAGAGCGGCAGGGGCATGGCCAGCAAGCTGGCCAAAAACATGACCAGGACTTCACCGGTGTTGCATGCGAGCAGATAGCGAATAAACTTGCGGATATTGTCATAGATGGCTCGTCCCTGCTCAACGGCCGTCACGATGGTGACAAAGTTGTCATCAGCCAGGACCATCGACGACGCTTCCTTCGTCACATCGGTGCCTGTCCGCCCCATGGCGATACCGATATCGGCTTCTTTCACGGCCGGCGCATCGTTGACACCGTCACCGGTCATAGCCACGATATGGCCTCGTTCTCGGAGCGTTCGAACGATGCGCAGCTTGTGCTCCGGTGAAACGCGGGCAAACACGCTGGCCCGAGCGACGGCCTCGGACACTTCCCCTGGCGCCATGCTATCCAACTGCGCTCCCGTAACCACTTCTTCCGACCGGGAAGCGATCGTCAGTTCCCGAGCGACAGCCAGTGCTGTAACGGGGTGGTCACCGGTAATCATGACCGTACGAATCCCGGCCTGGGTGCATCGTTCCACTGCCTGCTGCACGCCGGGCCGCGGCGGGTCCATCATCCCAGCCAGCCCAAGGAAAGTCAAATTCGCTTCCAAGTTGATGCCATCGAGATCCCGCGTTGACGGCGGCAGTTCACGGCAAGCTACGGCCAACACCCGCAATGCCGATGACGCCATGGCGTCGTTGGCAGCCATGATACGCTTTTTTTCAGCATCATCGAGGGGCACCACCAAACCTCGCCGCCGCACGTTAACAGCGAGCGACAACAGCGTTTCCACAGCCCCTTTGACATAGACGCGCAAGCCGCCACCCGCGGTACGTACAACAACGGTCATGCACTTACGATCGGAATCAAAGGGTATTTCTTTAACGCGAGTGAACTCATTTTCGACATCTTCCCGGGTAATTCCTGCTTTGGCAGCTAAAACAACCAGGGCACCTTCCGTAGGATCACCGTTGAGTTTCCATGCTTGTCCGCCTGCCTTGTCGGCGCTCTTGCGGCGTTTGCCTTTTTCTTCACCGTCCAAGCGAATCTCGGCATTATTGCAAAGCAGTGCCGCTTGGATCATTTCATGTCCGTCCATCCATTCTTTCGGTGGCAATCCTTCTTGGGCCGGCTTGATCACCCGGGAGCCGCGCAGGAAGGCGCCGATCGGTTCATAGCCCCGCCCTTCCACGTCGATTTCTTCACCACCCACATAAAGGCGGCGTACGGTCATTTCATTTTGGGTTAGGGTACCGGTTTTATCGGAACCGATCACGGTCACACAACCTAAGGTCTCCACGGCGGGAAGCTTGCGTACAATCGCTTGGCTGCGAATCATCTTTTGGACACCGATGGCCAGGGCAATCGTCACAATGGCCGGCAAGCCTTCAGGAATGGCCGCTACGGCCAAGCTGACACCGGTCAAGACCATGCGGTAAAAGGCTTCACCTTGCCACAAGCCGATCGCTACGACGAGGGCACAAACAACCAAGCAAAGTGCCACAAGCGTCCGGCCTAACTGGGCCAGGCGCTTTTGCAGCGGTGTGTCTTCTTCTTCGACGGCATCGATCATCTGGGCAATGCGTCCCATTTCCGTTTGCATGCCCGTAGCAACCACCAGGCCCCGGCCGCGACCGCTTGTCACACTTGTCCCGGCAAAGGCCATGTTTTGTTGATCACCAAGACTGATGCCGATTTCACCCAAGCCTTCGGTACACTTGGTCACCGGCAACGATTCGCCGGTCAAGGGGGACTCGTCCAAGGCCAGATCACTCACTTCGATCAAGCGCAGATCGGCAGGTACGCGATCACCGGCTTCAATCGTGACCAGATCACCGGGCACAACTTCACTGGCGGCCATGCGCCGTTCTTCGCCGTCACGGCAGACCCGCGCTTCCGGTGCGGTCAGCTTTTTTAACGCTGCCAGTGACTGTTCTGCCCGGTATTCCTGCACCAAGCCCAGCACCGCATTCATCAGCACGATCACCAGGATCGTCACCGCGTCGACCCACTCACCGAGGGCGGCGGAAACAACGGTAGCGGCGACCAAGATCAAAATCATCACATCTTCAAACTGCGCCAAAAACTTACGCCATAAGGGGACCGGCTTTTCTTCACTTAAACTGTTCGGCCCCACTTGCGCCAAACGACGCTGGGCCTCTTTGGTGCGCAAGCCTGTGGGCTCCGTCTCGAGTTTGTCCCACAGCGCTTGTACCGGCAAGCGATGCCATTGTTTTTCCATCGCCTATTCTCCTTCCTCCCATACCATTATTTTCAAGATAGTTTCCTCTTTTCATAGGTATGAAGCAAGCAGCCCGTCCATACCAGCATGTACACTCTCTTGATCGGCAGAAGGTGGGAAAAGTTGCCCCCTCGCGCTTCCCATGCTATGATCACACCCATAATGAGGGGGGATGCTTTTTGGCTCTCGATGGGATTACGTTAACTACGATCGTTGATGAATTACGTCCACGCTTGATCGATGCCCGCATCGATCGCATCGTTCAACCCTTGGCCGATGAGGTTCACTTGCTTGGACGACACCTGGGAAAAAACTGGCGCCTGCTGCTTTCGGCGAACCCAGCGCAAGCGCGTCTTCATTTCACCCAAGAAAATAAGCCCAACCCTACCCAACCGCCCATGTTTTGCATGGTCCTGCGCAAGCACCTGGAGAACGGCCGAATCCGCCGGATCATCCAGCCTGCCTGGGAACGGATCGTCGCTTTTGAGATCGAATCGACGGACGAGTTGGGCGGGAAAGCGCTCAAGACATTGATCTTGGAGATCATGGGCAAACATTCGAACTTGATTCTCGTCGACAGCGATAACATGATTCTCGACGGCCTGCGCCGCTACAGTCATGCCGTCAGCCGTCATCGGGAAGTACTGCCAGGCCGGCCTTATGTAGCACCGCCGGCTTCGACTAAAAAGCCTTTGGCACCGCTCGATGATCAGTCACTGGGTGAGTTGATCTACAGTACGGCAGAAAATGTGCTTATCGTCGATGGGCTGCAACGCAACCTGGCCGGCATTGCGCCGGAAACGGCTCGTGAGCTTGTGCACCGCGCCGGCCTGGCTCCAACGGCCCGAGTCGGCGAATGCGGCCATTATGAATTACAGCGGCTGGCACTGACGCTGGGTGAGCTTGTACAGATCGTACAGGACGGAAAAACAACACCGCTGATCTTCTGGCAAGGGAGTCAGCCAAAAACCTTTGCCCCTTGGCCGTTGGAACATCTCTCAAGTTTACGCCAAGAACCGGCGCCAACGATGAATGATGGCCTCGCTTCCTTTTATGATCAAAAATATCGCGCTGATCGCTTAGCGGCACAACGGCAAACGCTGGCCAAACGGATCAGCTTGGAATGGGAACGGGCCAACCGCAAGCGCGCCGGTCAGGAAGCAGACATTGCCGCCGCCGAGAAGGATCGGATCGGCCGCACTTGGGGCGAACTTTTGTTAGCCAATCTTTATCGCGTACAGCCTGGCGACGTGAGCGTCGATGCGGAGGATTTTTATGATCCGGCGGTGACCCATCGTATCCCCCTTGATCCGTCATTGACGGCCGCCGAAAATGCCCAGCGCTTTTTTGCGCGCTACAACAAAGCAACGGCCACGATCACCCAGGCCGGTGCCCAACTGGCCGCTACCGTGCAGGAATTGCATTATCTGGATTCAGTGCTCGTTGCTTTAGAGCAGGCCGATGATGCCGCTGCTCTCGAGGAGATTCGCCAGGAGTTGGTGCAATCCGGGTACCTCCCGCCCCAGTCACCCAGCCGTCCGCAGAAAAAGCGCGGCACCCCAGGCAGCAGTAAAGACAAAAAACCCAAAGAAGCGCCGCCGCAGCCAACTGTCTGGACCACAGCGGAAGGCGGCCTGATCTGGATCGGCAAAAACAATCGCCAGAACGACTATTTAACGATGAAGATGGCCCGCGACGGCGATATCTGGCTTCATGCCAAAGACATGCCTGGTTCTCATGTGGTGGTTCCCCTCCGCGACAAAGGCGGGATCACCCCGGAACTCTTGGAACTGGCCGCCAACTGTGCTGCTTATTTCAGCCGCGGTCGCGATGCTGCTAAAGTGCCTGTAGATTACACGGAGCGGCGCTATGTGCGTAAGCCCGGCGGCGCCAAGCCGGGCTATGTGATTTATGACCACCAGCAAACGATCTGGGCGTCACCGCAAGCGGTGCCGGAAGCATTGCGGGGAAGCTAATTGTCGTGAGGCACTATTGACGAAGGAACTGTAGCCAAGTGCCGCTCGGCGTTATACCGCAGTCGGTACGATCACGCGCCGATAACCGAGAAGTCGTTCTTGATAAAAGGGATCATCTCGGTTCGTTCGGACTACCCCACCAAGACGACTGGAGGCATGGACAAAGTGTCCCGGCCCTTCCAGACTGCTGATCATCCCTACATGAGTCACACCATCATCAGGGGAACCGAAAAAAAGCAGATCACCTCTCTGCACTTCCGCTTCTTCTATCGGTTGAAGTTGTGCAAACTGATCGGCCGCATCACGGGGCAGCGCCACACCGCAAAGCCAGTAACTTAAATACATCAAGCCGGAACAATCGATACCTTCCACAGTCATGCCACCCCAGAGATAAGGAATGCGGGGGAGGCGCAGGGCGTGGCGAACAGCCTGAAGCGGGATTTTTTCTTGCTCTTCTTTCCCTATAGCTTCTTTAGCCAAACCTTGCCAAGGTTGCACCACCGCTTTAGGCAAGGTTGCTTTTTTTCCACCGGGCAGTGTCAAGATCACCCGCTCGCTTTGTTGCCGCTCCATCGGAAGTACCGTACCCATGACCAGATGCAGTCCATCACTGTAGACTTTGGGAATTACCACAACGACGCGCTCTTGTTCATCCGGTACTGCTGCATCCTCACAAAGCACTGCTTCCCTCACCCAACCGGGATAGTTACCTTGCTCCGGAAGTAGAATCTGGCACCATCCCTGGGAACGGTTCAGGATCTTTGCTGTACTGCCCAACCAAGCTTGCGTCACCCGCTCCTTCTCTACCGGCTCTGCCCAAACGTCGACCAGGGTTACACCAATCACTCCACCGGTTTTGCTCTTTTCCAAGGCCACACCTCCGTCATGAATTGAGTCTTACGACTTTCATGCCATCGCTTACTTGAAATAAAGACTGCTTTGTCTTTGTCTATGTTCTCCTACCATTTTTTATGAAAAAAACCAAAAAGTATTCAATTGTTTATCGCGCTTGTGTTATACTGTAGGTAACTTGTCCACCCTTTCTTGACCGTAAAGATCACAAGAAAAGTCAGAGAACGTTTACATCAGGGACAGAACTCTTAGTTAACTTGAGTCGATGCGTCGCCTATTAGAAACAAAAAAGGAGAGTAAAGCGCATGGAAAACACCTTAAAACTGATCCTCGAAAAAGTCTCCTCCCTCGACCAAAAAGTCTCCTCCCTCGACCAAAAAGTCTCCTCCCTCGACCAAAAAGTCTCCTCCCTCGACCAAAAAGTCTCCTCCCTTGATCAGAAAGTTTCCTCCCTCGATCAAAAAGTTACTTCCATGGATCACCGCTTATCCAAATTGGAAGAAGGTCAAGCAGGGCTTCAATCCGGTCAAAAAGAACTTTTTGCTTTGGTCAACGCGTTAGAACACCGCGTCGAAGAAAACACAGCCCAGTTGGTCACTGTCGTTGAAGACGTATCGTTCATGAAAGGACAGTTCCAACGGCTGGAGTCGCGGATGGACGCGACGGAACGCAAAATGGAACAAAATCATCAACAAACCCTGGCTGCTTTGAAAGAAATTCGCGAAGATCAACTATCCATGCAAGCCATGCTCGGCGAGCACGATGTGAAGATTCGCTCCCTCCGTCGCCAGCCTGTCTAATCCGGCACCGCCGCAAAGCACCGCTTTAAGCTTCAAGAAAAAGCATCTGAAGATCAAAAAAAGCCCTTGATCGCTTCTAACGATCAAGGGCTTTTCTGTATTGGCCGGCGCTATTTACCGGCGCCATTTACCGACGCTACGGACCGATGCCGTCTACCAGCGCCGCTCCGGCAGTTGCTTCATCAACCAATTATAAAATTCAATGATGCGCGGGCTGGCCAAGTCATAATCCGAACCGGCGATCAGGGCCGGCACCAGAGAATCACTTTGATGCAGCGAGCCATGGCTGCCGCCGCCCGGAAAAATCGGCGCTTCCTCACCATAAAATTCATAACCAGGCCGTGCCGAAAGCAGCACCCGCGGCGTCCGTTGACAATCGAGGGCCGAAGCAATGCGGGCCAACGCATCGGGGTACTCACCAAAACGTAATACTTCTCCGTCGAGGCGCCCGTCAATCACAGCCAGATCACCTTCATAACCCCACCGTTGACCATATTGGTCAACGACTACTACCGGCCTCAAGGCAAACTCATCCGTCCTATGTTCAGACGTTCCATCGGTCGGAATATCGCCGCGCCAGAAGGTCAAAGAACGCCCCGTGCCACCTTCGATGACTCGATAATGGTCGTGCTCTTTCCACATGATCTGGCTGATGCGATCCTCGCCGATAAAAGCGTCGACGATACGCGGTAAGATCTCACCGGGATTCTTTAACACATAGATAATCGCCATACGCTCATTGGGGCAGATCGCCACATCATCACGGCTGCGCACGCGGCCGGAAAGCATCGAAACTTGGGTAAACTTTTGAAGCGCCCGGTCGAGACGAATCAAATTATGTTTTTTGACGATCTGGCACTGCGAATGATCGCCCGCTACCAAAATCGCGTTGTGCTCCAGCGCATGTTCCCAAGAGGGAAAAGCATCCAGCACATATTGAATCAGCTTATCGGCTTCACGAATACAAGGATGAGTATTCATCGGGCCAACACGGTGAGAAAAGCGGTCATTGTCCGGCAAGTAGACCATCATAAAATCCGGTTGCTTGCCACGCTTGATCAACTCCCGTGCCGCCAAGCACGAAAAGCGATCATTAAAACCGAATTTATTGAACAAGCCCACAGGACCGCGAAAATTTTTCAGCGATGGCGACAGACAAAACTCACCAAGTGCCAAGCTCTCGGGACCGAGGATGGGCCCCCCCTGCAAGCGGAGCCAAGCAGCCAGGCGCACCAACCAAGGCACTTTAGCTTCCCGACGTTTGCGTCCCCGGTAAATAAAAAAGTTAATATTTCCCGAGGAGTAGCCTCGTTCTTCCAACGCTTCATGTACGGTTTTCACCAGGGGACTCACATGTTCCTGGTTTAAGCCGTAGAGCAAATTCTTGACCGATTGAAAAACACCAAGCTTTAAAATGGAGCCTGGCGTGGCTCCATAATTAACCAGCCAATGGCTGATCTCCGAAAGCCAAATAAAACCGGGCACCTTATGTTTATCGGCATAGGTACCCGTCGCGATCGAACTCAAGGCCGTCGGAGTCATCGTTGGGAACGCAGATACGACGCCGCTGTGGCTAAATCCTTGCTTGCGCAAAAAAGAAAGTGCCGGGGCTGATCCATCGGCTGTGACATCGTCCAGCACCTGAGGGTGAAAAGAATCAATGATAAACATGATCACCTTTTTGCGCCGCACTGCGTTTCACCTCCCCAGGAATCCTTATGCAATCGCTTATCTGCAATCGCTTATCGGCAATCGTTTATCCACAATCACTTATCGGCGACCGCTTATCGGCTATCTCTTATGATAGACCAAAATCTCAATGTCGTAAATGCCAAAACTCATGTCGAAAAATCAGTGAGCCGCCCCGATCAGTTCCTCCATCGAACGCACACCTTCGCGCCGGCAAAAATCTTGCAGACCGTCGATGATCTCCATGGTGGCTGTGGGATTGCAGAAATTTGCCGTCCCGACAGCAACGGCCGTAGCCCCCGCCATGATCATCTCCAGTGCATCGGTGCTGTTCATCACACCGCCCATACCCAAGATAGGTATCTTTACTGCGCGATGGACTTGATAAATCATGCGCAACGCCACCGGCTTGACGGCCGGACCGGAAAGGCCGCCAAAGCAGTTGGCCAGCACAGGCCGGCGCTTTTTCACATCAATGGCCATGCCCAGCAACGTGTTGATCAGTGCTACCGCATCAGCACCGGCGTCAGCAACCGCTTCGGCCATGACCACAATATCGGTTACATTCGGTGACAGCTTGACGATGACCGGTTTTTTGGTTCCTGCCCGCACCGCCCGCGTCACTTCGGCCGCTGACTCCGGCATGGTACCAAACTGAATGCCGCCGTGCTTGACATTGGGGCAAGACACGTTGACTTCTAACGCCGCCACACCGTCAGCTTGATCGAGCTTGGCCGCCAACTCACCATACTCTTCTACGGTATTCCCGCTGATATTGACAATGATCGGTGTATCGATGGCCCGCAACGGCGGCAGGTAGTCCCGGATAAAAGCATCGACACCGGGGTTTTGCAAACCAATCGAATTCAGCATGCCTCCCGGCGTTTCGGCCATACGAGGCACGGGATTGCCTTCCCGCGGTTCCAGCGTTGTCCCTTTAACGACAATCGCTCCTAACCGTCCCAGATCGACCATCGATGCAAATTCCAGGCCAAAACCAAAGGTTCCCGAAGCTGTGGTGATCGGATTTTTCATGGCCAAAGGGCCCAGCTTAACACTCAAATCAATCATCCCAGATCACCTCTTCCCGCCAAAAAACCGGCCCGTCGGTACAAACTTTGGCATAGGTCCAGGGGGCACCCTCTGCTTGATGCTTACAAACACAAGAAAGACAAGCGCCAAGACCGCAGCACATCCGCTCTTCCATGGACACTTGGCATCGCCAGTTCCGCGCTGCAGCGGCCTGCTGAACGGCGTTGAGCATCGGGTGCGGACCACATACATATAGCAACGGCGTTTGTTCACCCGACGCTTGGGCGACTTGATCGAGCAATCCCGTCACATAGCCTTGATGACCGGCAGAACCGTCTTCCGTCGCCAGTGCCACCTTGACGCCAAGTGCTTCAAAATCCCCGATCGCCGGCATTAAGCTTTGCGAGCGGCCGCCGTAAAGCAGCATGCCCGGTTGTCCGGCCTTGGCCCAGGCTGCCGCCAGCGGCAAGAGCGGCGCAATCCCGATCCCGCCGGCGACAAAGACCGGCATCACTTCCCCGGCAGCCGTGATCGCCTCTGGTAAGGCCCATCCTTGACCGAGGGGCCCCCAGAGCGTCACCTTTTCACCTACAGCTAGTTCGGCGAGTAACTGCGTGCCTTTGCCAATGGCGGCATACAACAAACGCACCGTACCGGCGGCAGCATCAATGCCGAAAAAACTAATCGGCCGCGGGAGGAGCGGATCAAGCCCCCGGCTGACCCGCACCTGTACAAATTGGCCTGGCTGCGCTTTCGTGGCAATCAGCGGTGCATCCAATTCTAAGCAATAAAAACCCGGGCACACCGCTTCGTGGCGAAGAACGGCAGCCTCGACTTTGCAGGCTTGATCGTTCATGGGATTACCCCTCTATGCAGTATTCTTGCAGCGGTACCATGGAGAACGTCTCGCCGCCCCGGATGGAACGAAGCGTCTGCAAGAGCACCTGTGCTGTATCGAGCGACGTGAGACAGGGGATAGCATGCTCCACCGCTGCCCGGCGGATGCGGAAACCGTCACGTTCCGGTTGTTTGCCCCGCGTCAGCGTATTGATGATCATCTGCACTTTGCCTTCACGGACCACGTCGAGCAAATGCGGCGAACCTTCATCGATCTTATTGACCGTTTCCACTTCCACACCGACCTGGCGCAGCTTCTCGGCCGTACCGGCTGTCGCGATCAAGCGATAGCCCAAAGCAGCAAATTCCTGCAACAGCGGCAACGCTTCTTCTTTGTCCTTGTCGGCGATCGTCGCCAGAATCGTGCCGGCCGTCGGAATTTCCATCCCTGCCGCCACGAGCGCTTTATAAAAGGCTTTGTGGAAATCTGCATCGACGCCCATAACTTCACCAGTTGATTTCATTTCCGGTCCCAGCGAAGGCTCTACTTCTAACAGCTTGCCGAAGGAGAAGACCGGCGCTTTGACAGCGATGAAGGGCGGTGTCGGCCGCAGGCCGCCTTGATAACCTTGCGCCGCCAGCGACTCGCCGAGAATGATCCGCGTCGCAATGTTGACCATGGGCACACCGGTCACTTTGGACAGGAAGGGCACTGTCCGGCTGGAACGGGGGTTCACTTCGATCACATAAACTTGATTTTCATGCAAAACATATTGGATGTTGAAGAGACCACGGATGTTGAGATGGAGACCCAACTTGGTGGTGTAATCCACAATGGCATCACGGATGGCCGGATCGAGGTTGTTGACGGGATAGACAGCAATCGAGTCACCGGAGTGTACACCGGCACGCTCCACGTGCTCCATGATTCCCGGGATCAACACTTGTTCGCCGTCAGCGATGCCGTCGACTTCGATCTCTTTACCGGTCAGATACTTGTCAACCAGCACAGGATGATCGGGGTTGACCTTGACTGCGTTCGACATATAACCAACCAGTTCTGCGTCACTGTAGACGATCTCCATGGCCCGGCCGCCCAGCACATAGGAAGGCCGCACCAGCACGGGATAGCCGATCTCACTGGCAATGGTCAACGCTTCTTCTACCGATGTAGCTGTGCGCCCCGGCGGTTTGGGAATGCCCAGTTCAATCAACACTTGGTCAAAGCGATCGCGATCTTCCGAGCGGTCAATATCCTCAACCGATGTGCCGAGGATGCGGAAACCGGCTTTTTCCAAAGGCTTGGCCAGGTTGATTGCTGTCTGACCGCCAAACTGCACGATGACCCCTTCCGGTTGCTCTTGCTCTAAGATATGAACTACATCTTCCGGCAAGAGCGGTTCGAAATAAAGACGGTCCGATGTATCAAAGTCCGTCGACACTGTTTCCGGGTTGTTGTTGATGATGATCGCTTCGTACCCGGCTTCGCGAATCCCCCAGACCGAGTGGACCGAGCAGTAGTCAAACTCAATCCCTTGTCCGATACGAATCGGTCCCGAACCAAGAACAACAATCTTCTTGCGATCCGTCGGCTCCGCTTCATTTTCTTTGTCATAGGAAGAGTAAAAATAAGGAGTCTGCGCTTCAAACTCAGCGGCGCAAGTATCGACCATCTTATAGACGGGGCGAATCTGGCGGGCTTTACGCCAAGCGCGCAGCGCCAGTTCGTCCATCTGCAAGATACGGGCAATATCGGCATCAGCAAAACCAAGCTTTTTCGCTTCTTTGAGCAGTGCTTCCGGCAATTCATCGGCACTTTTACCGGCTTGTTCCGCCAGGCGTGCTTCCATTTGAATGATATTGTTGATCTTATGGAGGAAAAAGTAATCGATCTTCGTTAAGTTATGGATGCGCTCCAGCGTCCAACCGCGGCGCAGCGCTTCGGCAAGGACAAAGAGGCGGTTATCGTCAGCTTCAACCAGCCCAATTTCCAGTTGCTCGTCCGTCTGCGCATCGATGCCTTTTTGCCATAAGCCGACAACACCCATTTCCAGCGAACGGACGGCCTTGAGTAGAGCCGGTTCAAAAGCACGGTCAATGGCCATGACTTCGCCGGTCGCTTTCATTTGCGTGCCTAAGATACGGCGAGCATCGGCAAATTTATCAAAAGGCCAGCGGGGAATCTTCATGACACAATAATCGAGGGCCGGTTCAAAGCAAGCATAGGTCTTGCCGGTCACGGCGTTTTGGATCTCGTCGAGGGTCTTGCCGATGGCGATCTTGGCAGCCACTTTAGCGATCGGGTAGCCCGTCGCTTTGGAAGCCAGCGCCGACGAACGGCTGACGCGCGGGTTCACTTCGATGACGATGTACTTATAAGAATGGGGATCCAATGCATACTGAACGTTGCAGCCGCCTTGAATGCCCAGAGCGCGAATGATCTTCAACGAAGCGGAACGCAGCATTTGATATTCTTTGTCGGCCAAGGTTTGCGACGGTGCCACAACAATGGAGTCACCGGTGTGAATACCGACGGGGTCAAGGTTTTCCATATTACAGATGGTGATGCAGTTGTCGGCGCTGTCGCGCATCACTTCATACTCGATCTCTTTCCAGCCGGCAACGCTGCGCTCGACGAGGATCTGATTGATCACCGAGTGCTTGATACCGCGAATCGCCGTGGCGCGCAGTTCTTCATCATTGGTCGCGATCCCACCGCCGGTGCCGCCCAAGGTATAGGCGGGACGGACGATCAAGGGATAGCCTACTTTCTCGGCAAAAGCCATGGCGTCTTCGACCGTTTCCACAATCGTCGATTCCGGTACAGGCTCACCGATCTCTTCCATCATCGCTTTGAACAGCTCGCGGTCTTCCGCTTTTTCGATGGCGTCCAGTTGGGTGCCCAGGAGACGCACACCCAGTTCTTCCAGGATACCGCTCTTGGCCAGTTCGCGGGCTATGTTCAGGCCTACTTGGCCGCCCAGTGTCGGCAGCAAGCCGTCAGGCCGCTCTTGGCGTAAGATCTTAGCGACAAATTCCGGTGTCAGCGGCTCAATGTAGACCCGATCGGCCATGTTGGCATCGGTCATGATCGTCGCTGGGTTGGAGTTGACCAGGACGACTTCAATGCCTTCTTCTTTCAGCGATCGACAGGCTTGGGTGCCGGCATAGTCAAATTCAGCGGCCTGGCCGATGATGATGGGGCCGGAGCCGATGACCATTACTTTTTTTAATGTCATATCTTTTGGCATGATTACGCCCTTCCTTTCGCTTCCGCCATCATGGCCATAAACCGGTCAAACAAGTAGTCAGAATCATCGGGGCCCGGGCTGGCTTCCGGATGGTATTGCACCGAAAAAGCAGGGATTTCCGTGAACTGTAACCCTTCGACGGAACCATCATTGAGGTTGATATGAGAGATTTCAACGCCGGCAGGAACGCTGTCCGGCCGAACAACATAGCCGTGGTTTTGGCTGGTAATGTAGACACGGCCCGTTTTCAAATCTTTGACGGGATGGTTCGATCCGCGATGACCAAAGGGCAGTTTCTCCGTAATTACCCCGGCAGCGAGGCCCAAGATCTGATGGCCTAAGCAAATGCCGAAGATGGGCAGTTTGCCGATCAATTGGCGCACCGTTTCCACAGCATAAGGCACATCCTGAGGATCGCCAGGGCCGTTGGAAAGCATTACGCCTTCCGGATTCATGGCCAGGATTGCTTCAGCCGTAGTACGTGCCGGTAAAACCGTCACATCGCAGCCCCGTTGGTTGAGCGAGCGGGCAATGTTATCTTTGGCGCCAAAGTCGAGCAGCGCCACTTTCGGGCCGTCACCGGGCAGGCGGTAGCTTTCCGGCGTCGTCACTTCATCGATAAGCGGCTGCCCGGAAAGCGTCGGCGCTTCCAGGGCCAGTTGCTGCAATTCAGCAAAATTCGGGTTTTCAGTGCAGCTGATGATGCCACGCATCGTGCCGTGGTTGCGCAAGCGCCGTGTCAGCGCCCGTGTGTCCACACCGGCCAGGCCGATGACGCCGACCCGTTTGAGATAAGCATCGAGCGTTTCCGTACAACGCCAGTTCGACGGTGCTTCGGCCCACTCACGGACGACAAAGCCCCGCAAAAAAGGACGACGAGCCTCAAAATCTTCCGGATTGATGCCGTAATTGCCGATCAAGGGATAAGTCATGACCACAATCTGCGCGCAGTAGGAGGGATCGGTCAGCAGTTCTTGATAACCGGTCATCCCTGTATTAAATACTACTTCGCCTGTGCGTTGTTCCGTAGCCCCAAAGGCTTGCCCTTCCCAGATCGTGCCGTCTTCAAGTATTAAGTATCCTTTCAAAAACAGGCCCTCCTATCGTCGTCAACAAAAGTTCCAAGCTGCTTTATCTCAAGGTCATGAACTAGATCAACATCTGCCGATCGCGCATGACCACCGTACCCCCAACAATCGTCGTGATTGGCCAAGAGGTCAGTTCCCAACCTAAGAAGGGTGTGTTTAGTCCTTTCGATTGCCATCCGTCAAGACTGACTTTTTCCCGGTGTCCTGTATCAATGATCGTGATATCGGCTGCCGAACCAACCGTCAAATCACCGCCAGGTAAGCCAAAGCGCTTCGCCGGGTGAATCGTCAAGGCGGCCACCAGTTGATGAAGCGTCAAAATACCTGATTCAATCAGTTCCCGCCAAAAAACCGGCCAAGCTGTCTCTAAACCGGAAATACCAAAAGGGGCATAGGCATACTCCCGTTTTTTCTCTTCCGGTGTATGGGGCGCATGATCCGTCGCCAAGATGGTTAATGTGCCGTCAGCCAGACCGTCTTTCAAGGCCACCCGGTCCCGCTCGGTACGCAGCGGCGGGCTCACTTTGGTGGCCGTGTTATATCCTTCTACGGCTGCATCGGTCAAGGCAAGATGATGGGGACAAACTTCTCCCGTTACGTCCACACCGCGCGCCTGCGCTTGCCGGATTAAATTCACAGCACCCATCGTCGAAACGTGGGCAATATGCACCGGTGCACCGACACTTTCGGCCAGTAAAATATCACGAGCGACAAAAACATCTTCGGCCACAGCCGGCAAGCCGCGGAGCCCCAGCAGGGTGGACCAGTATCCTTCGTTCATGGCCCCGTCCGTTGCCAGATCTTTATCTTCACAATGCGCCGTGATGATCCGCTTGCACATGGTGGCATAACTCAAGGCCTGGCGCATCAAGTCGGCCCGCAACACCGATTTACCGTCATCAGAAAAAGCGACGGCACCGCACTCGGCCATGTCGCCCATTTCCGCCAGTTCCTGCCCTTGCAAGCCTTTGCTGATGGCGCCGATGGGATAGACTCGCACCACACCGGTCGCTTGGGCACGGCTCTTTAAAAACTCCACACCGGTTTGGTTGTCACAAACAGGCGACGTATTGGGCATGGCACAAAGGGCCGTAAAACCGCCGCGCGCCCCGGCCCGTGTTCCCGTCGCCAAGGTTTCCTTGGCCTCACCGCCCGGTTCCCGCAGGTGACAGTGAACATCGATTAAGCCGGGAATTACGAGCTTACCGGTAGCATCGATGATTTGATCGCTTTCCTCCGCATGGTCAGCAAGATTCGGCCCGCAAGCAACAATGATACCTTTGTCGACACGAATGTCCAGGACATGATCGATCCGCTGGGCCGGATCAAGAACGCGGCCGTTTTTAATTACCAACGCCATCGTTGTTGCCTCCCATCATCAAGTACAGCGCCGCCATGCGTACAGCAACACCGTTGGTTACTTGTTCTTCAATGGATGCCTGATCACCATCAGCCACATCATCGGCGATCTCTACACCGCGATTCATCGGGCCGGGGTGTAAGACAAGCACATCTTGCTTGCAGAGACGCAGGCGATCGCGATTGAGACCAAAAAGCCGGCCATATTCACGAATCGTCGGGAAGAGCCCCTTTTGCTGCCGTTCTAACTGCAAGCGCAGCACGTTCACCACGTCAGCGCCGCGCAGCGCCGCTTCGATATCGGTCGTCGCTTCCACACCGAGGGCAGCGATTTCCGGCGGCAAGAGCGTCGACGGTCCGCACACCCGCACCCGGGCGCCCATCGTCGTCAAGCCCCAGATGTTCGAACGGGCGACCCGCGAATGGAGAATGTCGCCGAGAATCGTCACGGTTAATCCGGCAAGCTTGCCTTTTTTCTCACGAATGGTAAACATGTCGAGCAGTCCCTGCGTCGGGTGTTCATGGGCACCGTCACCGGCATTGATCACCCGCGCTTTGACTTCGCCGGCGAGAAGTTGCGCTGCCCCCGATGCGCTGTGGCGCATGACAATGATGTCAGCACCCATCGCATCAATCGTCCGCCCTGTGTCAATCAAGGACTCGCCTTTAACGACCGATGAAGACGAAGCAGCAATATTGACGGTATCGGCGCTCATATACTTGCCGGCTAATTCAAAGGAAGTGCGCGTACGCGTGGAAGCTTCGTAGAAAAGACAAACCATCGATTTTCCGCGTAACGTCGGTACTTTTTTGATGTCCCGTTGGATGATTTCTTTCATCGGCACGGCCGTATCGAGCAGTTTACCGATTTCCTGGTGGCTCAGTCCACGCAGTCCCAGAAGATCCTTGCGTCGCCAAACCATGGTGGACGCCCCCTTTTACATACGTTCCTGAATGGTAACACTGTCTTGTCCGTCAATTTCCTGCACACAAACAGACACCATTTCTTTTTTCGAGGTTGGTACATTTTTTCCGACATAATCAGCGCGAATCGGCAGTTCCCGATGCCCCCGGTCGAGCAATACGGCCAATTGAATCGATTGCGGGCGACCAAGATCCATCAAGGCGTCCAGCGCTGCTCGGACGGTGCGGCCAGTATAAAGCACGTCATCGACGAGCACCACTTTTTTACCGGTAATCGAAAAGGGTACTTCCGTTTTGAGAATGACCGGTTGCTCAGCCAAGGTCGTCAAATCATCACGGTAAAGGGTAATGTCCAAAGCGCCCAGCGGCACAGCGACATTTTCGATTTCATTGATCTTGCGCTGTAAGCGCTCGGCCAGCGGCACACCGCGCCGCCGGATCCCAACCAGCACCAGCTCAGCCGTACCCTGGTTTTTTTCCACCATTTCATGGGCGATACGGGTCACGGCCCGGCGTACACCTTCGGCATCCATGAGCAGCGTTTTTTCTCGCGGTTCCATCACTTTTCCCCTTCTTCCTTTTTGCTCCCCTTTTCCTTCGTCCTCTTGTACGTCTTTGTCCATTTGTAGGTAAATAACCAAAATAAAAGAGCCTGCCCCTGTCGTTACCGACAAAAGCAGGCTCGTCAAATGCGCTCCAAATCATGACGGGCATAGTATTCCCGTCATTGAGGTTGACATCCGCCGTATAGCCCACCTTGCTGGCCTCACAGGACCGAATTAAAGGAGGGGACTCACTCTGTTTATTGTAAAACAGCTTGTCGATCTTTGTCAATGCGGCGGCGTTTATGTTCCTAAAGAAGCTTCTTTTTTGGCTTGAAGTTGCTCCAGAGTTTGCGCAAACAGCGGTGGCAGCGGCGCTTCAAAGCGCATCTCCCGCCCGTCACGGGGATGGGTAAAGCGTAAGCACCAAGCATGCAAGGCTTGACCGGGCAAGCCAAAGGCGATCTTCCGGGGACCATACTTGGGATCGCCGGCGACAGGATGACCAATGTAGGCGAGATGCACCCGAATCTGGTGGGTGCGTCCCGTCTCCAAGGTGCAGTGGAGCAACGTAAAGGGCTCGGCCCCAAAGCGCTGGCGTACACGAAAATGAGTCACTGACGGTTTACCGCCGGCGACAACGGCCATGCGCTGCCGGTCCTTGGGATCACGACCGATGGGCGCTTCAATACGGCCCGTTTCGGCCTGGACGATACCATGAGCCAGCGCCAGATACTCGCGCTGCACCTCATGAGCTTTGACTTGCTCCGTCAAAGCGATATGGGCTTCGTCGTTTTTGGCTACGACCAGCAACCCTGATGTGTCCTTGTCAATGCGGTGGACGATGCCGGGGCGCAGTTCGCCGTTGATGCCGGAAAGATCGGTAATGTGATAAAGCAACCCATGGACAAGGGTGCCGCTGCCATGGCCTTCGGCCGGGTGAACGACGAGACCGGCCGGCTTGTTGATCACGACCACATCTTGATCTTGATAGACGATATCGAGGGGGATATTTTCGGGGACCAGTTCCGTCGGAGCCGGTTCCGGCGGCTGCACAAGAATGTGCTCACCAAGGCGCAGTTTGTGATTGGCCTTGCAAGGTGCCCCGTTGACGGTGACATGACCGGCTTTGATCCAGTGCTGGCCGTGAGCCCGCGAGGGAACAAGTTCTTGCTGAAACAGCCACTGGTCGATGCGCACACCGGCCATGGCTTCGGTAACGATCCAAGGTTCATTCATGGGCCTTAGCCTCCATCTATTGAATTGCCTGTTGATTTTCCCGCTTAGGGTCATCGTTGCCGCACTCTTGGTTGGGCCGATTGTCGCGCTCTTCATCAGGCATCATCAAGATGCCGATGATCAGCAGAGCCACACCGACGGTGATGGCAATATCGGCAATGTTGAAAATCGGCCAGATCCGGAAATCGAGAAAATCGATGACCAAGCCGCTTTGCACACGGTCAATGAAGTTGCCCACGGCCCCGCCGGCTTGCAAGGCCAAGCCCAGGCGCAAGAGAACGTGATCGTCCGTCAGCTTCCAGGCAGCCAAAAGGATGCCCAGCAGCACAAGTACAGTGATGCCGATAAACAGCCAGCGTTGGTGAGCAAAGATGCCAAAAGCGGCGCCGGGATTCAATATATAGGTGAGATGGAAAACATCCGGCCAAAGCGGAATCGACTCATGTTCAGCCATGCGCGATTGGACGAGATATTTGCTCCAGCGATCGAGCGCCAGCACAGTAAGGGCGGTGCCTGCAAAAACGCTGCCCGTAACGCGGGGCAACTTCATCAGTACTTTCATCTCCTCGAAAAAAACTTTCCTAATTTTAGCACAGCTACAACGCTAGCGCAATTGCTCTGCCTGAGCTACGCTTTCCCCCCTTCCTTTGAACGCGCTACCAATTGCCGGCCAAAATCCCGGGCTTGTTGTATTTTTTCCTCTGTCAAAAACTCCGTCTTATAGCTGGCATGCCGCGCCGCCAGCATGCCTACATAGGTTAATTTTGAGTGCTTACAATAGCGGATAATTCCTTCCTCAAAAAGATCGGCACCTTTTTCCGGTCGGTAGCCACAGGTCGTCACAATGGCGCAGCGCTTCCCTGCCCACAGGGAAGGACCGATTTCGTCACCATAATACTTATTCATCCCATAGACCCAGCGATCCAGCAAGGCTTTCATCGGGGGCGTACAAAACCATGAATAAATGGGCGTAGCGAGAATAATGCAGTCACTGGCCAAGGTTTGATCAAAAATCTCTTGCATATCGTCACCATGAATACAGCCAAAAAATGACCAATCTTTTTGACAACTCCGGCAAGCGATACAGGGATTGATCTGCTTGTCATGGAGCCAGATCATATCTACCTCAGCACCGGACTCCGCTAATTCCTCCATCAACGGCGTTAGCAACGCTTGCGTATTGCCGTTTTTTCTGGGACTGCCCATAAGAATCAAATACTTCATTTTTACACCCCAATCGATAAATTTCTGATTGCCTACCTCTTTGAAGGTTCGTTCCCCTCGATCGTTCTCCTGCCTGCCACGATCGCTCGGCAAAAAAACAAACCATCCTGAACGGCGTATTTCACCGAATCAGCATGGTTTGAACTTGATTATCCTTCGAGATCGGCTCATGAGCGGCGTAAATTTGCTTTACTCGAATAAGTAGCTGGTCATGGACATGGCTCCCATGGTGCAAGAATTGTTGAAAACGGTCAGCGTATCATCGTCGCGGGACGCGCCCAAGATGTAGAGCAGCGGATAAAAATGTTCCGGTGTAAAAAAAGCCAGTTCCGCCGACTTCCCTGCTCCTTCATAATGAAGAACATCATCATATTGCTTGGCCATGATCTTCTCTTTGATATAGTTATCAAAATCAACAGCCCAAGAATAAGGCTCTTTCATGGCAATATTGATTTTAGAAAAATTATGGACCACATTGCCGCTGCCGAGGATCAACACGCCCTTCTCACGAAGGGGGCCGAGTTCGCGGCCAATTTGAAAGTGTGTTTCAATATTGGCGCTGCCATGCACACTAAGCTGGTAGACCGGAATGTCGGCCTGCGGGTACATACGACAAAGCACCGACCAAGTACCGTGGTCAAGCCCCCAACTGTTATCGATCTTCACGTCCCGCTTGAGCAAATCTTGGGTCAAATGAGCAAACTCCGGCGCACCTTTGGGCTGATACGACACCCGGTAGACCCTTTCAGGATAGCCATACATGTCATAAATCATCCGGGGAACAGCTTCGTCCATAATACGGGTTCCAATCGTATACCAGTGCGCAGAAATGGCTAGGATGGCTTCCGGCTTGGGCATCCTCACGGCAGCTTTCATCCAATTTAAGGTATAGCGATTCTCTTCAATTGCATTCATCGGGGAGCCGTGTCCAATAAATAATGTGGGCATCTTTGTTGTCAAGTTTGCCACAGTCCCTGCTACAATATTTTGTTGGAATCGATCGCATTGGAACCTGGTTTTTAAGAAGCCCGGTGAAGATCGCCCGTTAGATTTCGATCAGTTCATAATCAAGGCTGCCCATACCGATCTGGGCACCGTAACGGAATTGCAGTGTACCGTCTACATAATCCCAGACCCCGCGAAATTTGTCTTCGCCATGGTCATGGTTGCACTGGAGCAGCGAATGGCGCAACCCCGCCTGCTGGTTGACCAGATCATAGCTGGCCTTATCGATGGCCACCGGGTCAGCCGAAGCGAGAAAACCAATATCCGGAACGATCGGTGCATCGCTCCAGGAGCAACAATCACAGTCCGGGGTAATATTGGTCAAGAAGTTGATGAAGCCCACCTTGCCTTCTTTGCCTTTGATCGCTCCGTAGGCATACTCGGTCATACGCTCCAAAAAAGGCGGTAATTCCGTTTCCCAGTCCATGCCGATCGCTTTGACAGGACAAACAGTCATGCATTCGCCGCAACCGATGCAGCGAGCCGGATCAATCGCAGCTTTTTTGTCCGTCAGCGTGATCGCTTGTTCCGGGCAAACTTTGATGCAAGTGGAGCAACCCGTACAAGGTTCAGGGTTAACCACAAACTTCGCATCATGCTGTGCTTTTTTCCCTGCCGCCGGTGCACAGCCCATGGCCAGGTTCTTGATGGCTCCACCAAAACCGGCCATTTCATGGCCTTTGACGTGGGAAAGCACAATCATGCTGTCAGCAGTCACGATATCCCGAGCCATTTTGACCGATTGAAAATGCTTTTGGCCGATCGGCACTTCAACGACATGATCACTGCGCAAACCGTCAGCGATGATCATGGGCGCACCGGTCACCTCGAAGCCAAAGCCATGTTCCAGCGCTGTCAGCAGATGATCAACGGAGTTATGGCGACTGCCGGAATATAAGGTGTTGGTATCGGTCAAAAAAGGCTTGCCGCCTCTTGCTTTGATCTGTTCCACAACCGGGCGCACCAGCACTGGGTTAATGTGGGTATCATTGCCGCGCTCACCAAAATGGAGCTTTATCGCCGTCAGATCATCTTGCCCAATCATCTGATCAAAGCCGGCCATGGCAAAAAGGCGGCGGATCTTTTCGATTTTATTGTGCTTTGGTTTACGTGCACGAAAGTTGGCAAAATACACTTTGCTTGCCAAGAAAAACACCTTCCTTTATCTCGTAACTTGTTACTCTTTCGACATAGGCCGGAATTCTTCCTGCCGCGAGCAGACGATCACAAGGCAAACCATCAGAGCGTTACAAATCATCCATCGCCGGCGATGGCCCATCCCTGTTAATCTTTGTCCCGCACTGTGAACAAAACAAAGCACCGGCGTTGAGCTTGCAGCCACATTTTATGCAGTACTTATGTATAACTTCAGCATCAGACTTTTTCTGCTTCTCTCCCAGTATGGACAGATGCTTGCGGAGAATGTTCTTGATTTCATCGACGGTCTCTGACTGCGTCAAGGAGAGATGGGTAAATTCTGTTTTGCTGGGCAGTTGCGTCAGGCTGATCCAATGGTTGGCTTCATCGGTCGATGCGAGATAATAGCGACCGACGCTCACCACTTGCCCCTGGTTATTTAATAAGGTAACTTCTAGACCACTGGCTTGTTTCCAGGAGAGCGCAAATTCCATTCCCAAATACTTACCGGTCGAACCCAAGCAAAATAACCGCCGCCCGCTCTCACCGGCAACGGTGCGCGCAAACAGTTGTAGATGTTCAGCAATATTTAGGTATTCACTTTGAAACTCCAAGACACTGTTACTGAGCCCAGGAACGAGCCGTAACAAGGAAGGCACCGCCCAGCGCAGATCATTGCTTTTGAGCGCTTGCTGCAGTGTCGATACAAATTCATCTTCATAGATCGCTTCCACCAAGTTTGTGGAATGATCCAGCATTTCATACAAGTAGGCCCGGCGGTAGCAGTCAATCAAGTTGAACATAAACACAAGCACTTCTAACGACAACGTCAGTTTGAGCAAATTGGCCGGTGCGCTGTTTACCGGTGTCGTATGTTGGGCCGCAAAATATGCTCCATAATGATCAATGCTTTCAAACAGACGCGCTGTCAGGCTGCTCCGGCCCTTCTGTAGTTCCACGATCTGCGCTACATCACGGTCATTTTTAATCAATACTGATGAAACTGTCAATGGCCCTGGATGTCCACCCTGCCGGATTTCGATTTTGATCTCCGGTTGGGCCAGTACGTTTACCATCGCCTTACACCGGGACTCTTCGGCCAGGGCCATCGTATCGGTCGAGGACTGGCTGCCTTCCGGCAAGGAATGCAACGGTGACAAGCTGTTCAACGGTAGTTTATATACATTCCGGACGAGGTAATGCAAAGCACCGCCATCCACTTGATATGCCGGTGTAGTTTTCAAGAAATCTCCGCTTTTTTTTATTCTCACCAGGACCTACCACCCTTTCCCGGATCGTCATGGGCACCAAGGGAATCATCATGGGCACCAAGAGAAATCTCTGCATGTAACGCTTTTTTCATATCATCAAACGCTTCCACCAGTGTCAAAGTATGCTTTTTGCCCCCGGGCAAAGCGCCGATAAAGATAGCCTTCCCGACTATGCTTGCCCAGGTATTGCCGGCACTGCCAGTACTGCCGACGCCGCCAGGCACATGATCTTGGCCTTTGTTAGCAATCACCTTGGAAACAGGGATTTGCGGGGTCCTCATTTCGTCGCTCGCGAAAAGCGTTTGTATGGCTAGCGCCTTGCTCCATTGATCAATATTCGACTTTACTTCACTGGAATTGATAATCGAGGAGTTGATCATTGAGGAGACCGGTTCCACGCCGATCACCGGTTGTTGAACAATGGGGGGTATACGCTTTTTCAGCAGATAGGCACTCCCTCCGAGAAGAAATGTAAAAAGTACCATTCCGGTGATCAGAACCCATCGTTTGGGCTGATCATCAAAAACCGTTTTTACCTCTGGAACTTCCAGGACATAAGCAGGCAGATCCTGCGTATACAAGCTCCCGCCAGCTTTGACTGGGAATTGCCGTAAACTGGCCGCCGTTGTTTGAGAACCTGGGGAAGACTCTTGCCGATACGTGGCCAGCCCCTGCAAATTCATCTGCGCCGGCAGGCCCGGCAGCTTTTGCAAAAGGATGTATCCGGTGATCTCCAGCTTTGGTTGTCCGGGCAAATTCATTAGGTCCAGCGTAATTTTTACATTCCCCCGGAGGCCGTTGGACTGCCTTTCCGTAACCTCACAGACTTGTGAATAGGTTGTATCTTGATACTTACCTACCAATTCAATCGTATCACCCCGATCAAGGATGACCATTTCTTGATCCCGTAGGTTAAGGTCGCTCGGCCGGTTACTGCTCGGCTCGTTACTGCTCAGCTCGTTGCCGCTCGGCTCGCTGCTTTCTCCTGTAACGGCGCCGCCGAACTGCCTATCCAGATTAAGCTTATAACGTCCGGTAAAGTCAGTGGGTTGCGGTGTCAAGGGGGCCATCGTGATATAAAAATCAGGAACCCCTTTTTCGTTGCATGCGACAACGGGCATGTTGGAGGCGATCAGCCGATATTCCCCGGCCGGCAGCACCACACCGGGACCGGCAATCCACATGCCGTTGACGACGGTCCCTAACCTGGCCCCATAGGCTTGGAAACGACCGGCCAATTGGTCTTGTACATCGATAATCGAAATAACCCCCGGCGCTGCCCCTTTGCCATCGTTATATGTATTAAAAACAATCTCATTGATAAAAGTGGAAGAGGCTAAGGAAATCGTGGCTGGTTGCGGCGATGCTGATGACTCCGCCGGTGCCTGATATTTTTCCGGGTTCTCGCGCCAGCGCGCCAGCGATTTGCTTCCTTCAAGATAAAGCGGGAGCGGACTGTCGATGGGGGTGCGTGCGGGTTGGGGGCGATCACCGGTCGCCAGATCGGCTTGCTGGAGCATCTTGGCCTTATACTTCTGCCACGCAGCATAATCGATGCCGGTAATCAAAACTGCGCCTTGGAAGTCTGTTTCGCGATTACGGACCCATTGGGCATCATCATCGGTACGTAAGGAATACGTGCCTGGCGGCAGGACGATCGCCGATTCAGCGCTAAAAAAGTGATCCTTAAAAATTTGATCAAAAGGTTGATCTTTAATCCCAGGATCGGCCGGCGTTGTCTTTCCCATGCCATAGATATTACCCTCGGAATCATGGATATAAAAGTTGACCCTGCGAATCCGAGGATCATCGGCAGGGTAGGTAAAAGGCAGACAAATCGTCCGCAGCAGTGTCGTTTCCTTGATGTCAAAGTGAAGGAATTCTTGGTTGGCATCCCGGTTTGGTGCCGTTTCTATTTCCCGGTTCCCTTGATAACGTATAACCAAGCGGGTTTGATCATCATTACCGAAGCGCAGATGATCTGCTTTCCATGAACCACGTTGATATACTACATAGGCATCGGGCTCTTCCGGTTGCACCGGTTCTACCGCATTGGCGATCAACGGTAAAGAAAAAAATGAGCTGACCATCAATATCGATATCATGGCGATAATCTTTTGAGCAATGATCTTATGTCTTAATTTCGTCGTTATCAAGACAATCTCTCCTTATGGGCAAATCGGCTAAAGCCATCGTGGGGGCGGTAAATCAAAATATTTCAAGAACAACGAAAAACACCCCACAACCGGAGTTGTGGGGCTGATCGTATCAGTATTTTTCTTGAGCAGGGCCGATGACCTCAATGGCCATCTCCCCTTCACAGCGTTGGCAATCTTTCCATGGCTTGCCGTCGACGGTAGCAGTGATGGCATGGGTGCCCAGGGGTAAACCGTCCGGTGTAATCACCGACACTTGATTATTCGTGCAGCTTTTGATGGTAGCCGGTTTGTCGCCGACCTTGATTTGGATTTGTTCTTTGGTCACTTGCTCCTTATAATCCAAGGTTAGCATGAAGCTGGCACCGGGACGGGTTTGGGTTCCTTCCGTACTGTGCAACGTCGGTTCACTGGCTCCGCAGGTTTTGGGGGCTGAACTAAGCGAGGTTGTCGTAGCGGGCTTGTTGGTGTTGCCGTCCCCGCAACCTGATAAAAGTGTCGTAAGCAAGGCGGTAGCGATGAAAGTTGTCGCAATTTTTTTTAAAAACAACAGTGACCCTCCTTAACCGGGAGCTTTTTACGTGCTTGAAACAAACATCCCTTATGAACTTCTCTGGCATCAGCGGTTATTTGATCAAAAAGCATTAAAATTAATGTTATTAAACTCCATATCATGGATGGTTACGCCGGACAGATTTGTATTACCCAGATTGGCTTGATTAAGAACAGAACCGGATAAATTGGCTCCACGCAGGTCTGCCCCGTTAAAGTCTAATTGATAAAGATCAGCTTTTTCCAAACGTAATGCCTGGAGGTTCGCATTCCTCAAATTTACACCACTTAGAAAAACAGATGATAACTGTGAATTTTCCAGCGATGCACCTTTAAGATTGATGACATTAAGAGCCGCTTCCGAAAAACCAGCTTTACCAAGGTTAGTTTCACTCAAATCCACTTTACAAAGGAAAGAATAATAAAACTTTGCGTTGCTGAGGTTAGCCTCACTGAAATTGCTATCGTAAATATAGGTGCCCGAAAAGTCAGTATCGATGAGATAGGCCTGACTTACATTGTTTTTGCGCAAACGGGACCAGCGCAAGGATGCTTTGTTAAGGTTGGCGCGATAAAAAAAAGATTCATCAATATCGGTCTTTTCCATGTTTACGATCGTTAGATTGGCATTTTCCAGATCTGTGGCGTGAAACTTGGACCGTGCGAAGGTAGTCTCGGCGATCAACGATTTAACCAAAACTGCTCCGTTAAAATGAGCACCCATCATTCTGCTTTTGACGACATATACGCTTTCCATGTTGGTTTGCTTAAGGTTGGCGAAACAAAAATTGGATTCAATGATTTTGGCGTTACACATACTGGAACCGTTGAATATGGTACCTGTTAAATTACTTTTGTAGAAAGTTGCTTTGCTTAATTCTGTATTACTGAAGTTGGTTCCATTGAAATTCGCTTTCGAAAAATCCCGGTTGCTTAACTTGGCACCGCTGAGATCGGGGGCAATCTCCGGGTTCTCTTTTCGCCACCGATTCCAAACATCTACACCTTTCAATAGTATATCGACATGCTGATCATTGGCCATGGAATCGCTCACCGCCTTCCTTTTTTCGCCCAAAAAAATCCGACAGTCCCGCCTTGCTCAAAGTTGACAAAACAGGACTGTCGCAATCTCGCTCTATACCCTTTTGGCTCTCCTATGTTGATCCCATGATACCAATCGTGAAAGTAGCGGTCAAATACTTTTTTAGATATTCAAGCGGGTAACCAGAGCGCTCAGCGGGATCGCCACAAATATGGCCGGTAACAGATTACCCACTTTGATTTCTTTAATCTCTAACATCGTCAGGCCGATGCCTACGATGAGCAATCCGCCGGTAGCACTCATTTCCGTAATGATGGACGAAGAAAGAATCGTTTGTAACAAACCGGCAGCCAATGTAATGGCCCCTTGATACAAAAATACCGGAATCGCCGAAGCCAACACGCCGATCCCCAGGGAAGAAGCAAACACAATGGACGATATGCCGTCCAACAGCGATTTCACCATCAAGATACGATGATCACCGTTAACGCCGCTTTCGATGGAGCCCATGATCGCCATCGCCCCCACACAATAAATGAGGCTTGTGCTGACAAAAGCTTTGGTAAATCGCCCATCTTCACCACGGGCGATTTTGTTTTCCACCCAATGGCCGAAGTTCTTTAACTTCTGTTCGATGTCCACAAACTCGCCGATCATTCCGCCGATCACTAACGCGCCAATGACCACAAGGACATTGTTGGTCTTTAAAGCCATGCTGCCGCCAATCAGCAAAACGGCCAATCCCAATCCTTGGAGCACCGTCTCTTTCATTTTTTCCGGCACAGCATGGCCAAACCAAAGCCCTAATGTTCCTCCGATGATAATCGCCAGGGTATTTACAAGCGTTCCTAACACTGTTTTCTCCTTACGTTTGGATTCTTTCTCGATCGGCAATGATTCAGACTGACCTATCCTACTTAGATCGTAGCCATCTCCACACGATTGCCGTTCTTTAAGATTCGCTTGGTCAACGCCTCTCTCATGGGAATAGCCCTCCCTTTTTCCTCGCATTCGGTGGATTTATTGGCAGGAATCATTTCGATTTTCCCAATTCGTATGCGACAACACGGTTGCGTCCTTTTTGTTTGGCGCGATATAACGCTTCGTCAGCACGTTGATACCAGTCACGAAACGCTTCGGTTGTGGCTCGCTCGGCCACACCGATGCTGACCGTTCGTTTGCCCGTAACGGGGTGATCGGTGTTTTCGATGGCCAGACGGATTTTTTCCAATGCCTTGATCGCACCCTGGGTGGATGTCTGCGGCATCAATACGACAAATTCTTCGCCGCCGAATCGGATCAGTAAATCAGCGCCGCGCAACTGCTTTTTGGCAGTTGCGGCCGTCAGCTTGAGGAGTTCATCGCCAATCGGATGACCCCATGTGTCATTGACATATTTGAAATGATCTAAATCTAAGATGGCTAAGGTCAGCGGTTGCTGATAGCGATCGGCTTTTTCCATTTCTTCACCGAGAATCATATTAAAGTAATGACGGTTATAAAGACCGGTTAATTGATCGCGGACAGCAATTTTTAGCAATTGCTCTTCTTTTTGTTTCTTTTCCGTTACGTCCCGAGCCGAGGAATAGATAAATCCTCCGACACCCGGTTGGCTGTGCCATTCGATATATTTATAGGAACCGTCCTTGCATCGATAGCGATTGGTAAAGCCCGATAGGGCATTTTGATTGGTCAGCGCTTTCATTGCATCGAGCGTGCCGGGAATATCTTCTTCATGGATAAAGGAAAGATAACTTTCCCCTACCAATTCTTCCGTTTTATAACCCAGAATCTCTTCAAATTTTTTATTGACCTTATGAAAATTAGCAGCTAAATCAGTCACGCAAAGCATATCTAAATTTACATTCAAAAACCCGTCGATCTCTTTGGCTTGGAGATATTCTTTGGTGATATCGCGGAACGAAATCACGACGCCGGTAATTCCGCCATCTTTCGCCACCATGTTGGCTACCGTTCCCATGATAAAGCGTTCTGTTCCATCGCGGGAAACTAATATCACATCATCGATGCTGCCCTGGCATCCCACACAGACCATATCGTCGATAATGACTGGTTTTTTTTCTCTTGTCTGACGATGATAAGTTAGAAATATGTCGGCAAATGCTTGGCCGATCACCGATGCCTGCGGCCATCCGGTAAATATTTCGGCCATTCGATTCATGAGGGTGATTTTCCCCTCTTTGTCGGTAACAATGATGCCTTCATTGATCGAAAAAAGGGTGGTTTCAAAGAGGCTGCGCAGTTCATTTTCTTTTTTGTACGCTCTCTCTAATTCTTTTTTGACCTGCCGGAGTTCCTTTTCGTATTCATTGCGTTTGGCCATCTTAACAACCATACAATCGATCATTGCATCAGTATCATCAGTTACTTTGTTCCCCAGCATTAAAACCGGTATCTCTTCCCGATTTTTACCTTTCAAAGTGACATAGATCTCTTCAATTTGCCCCTTAAGTTGCAATTGAAGAAAAAACAAGGAGTGAAAGACCATTTTACTGGCAGATGTTAAAAGCGATTCCATGTGTTGATGTAACAAATCATCTTGTTCATATCCCAGCATAGTTAATAAGGTTTGATTGACATCCTTGATCAACCCTTGCGATGTTACGGTAAGGTAGCCACAGGGGGCGTTGGTCATCCGACAGTTCACCATGATCCCATCTTTCTTTTATGGTTCTCCGGAAACGCTAGTGCCAGTTATGTAGTTCAAGATCATTTTTGCCGTTTCCTGCGGTTGACTGATATGAGGGTAATGTCCTTTGGTATCTGTAACTTTCAGCACACTGTTCTTGATATGGTTATGCAGATAGGTTCCAACCTCGATTGGCACGATGCTGTCTTCCGAACATTGCACAATTAAAGTCGGGACTGTAGCCTCGGCCAAGTACTTCCGGTGATCCGATAAAAAGATGGCTTTAGCAAAATTATGCATCACTAAGGCGTTCTCCGCAGAAAGGGCCGCTTTTAATTGCTCAGTCAGGTGAGGCTGTTCGGGCTGGTTCATCAAGGCAGCGGCATTGACGCTTGCCCAGCCCACAAAATTTTGCTCCATCATGTCCAGCAACTGGCTGACTTCATCATCCGTAAAGCCACCATAATAATCGGGCAGGTCATTGATATACCTCGGTGAAGCACCGAGCATGATCAGCGCTGCAAATAACCCCGGTCTTTGGATCGACGCCAGCAAACCGAGCATACCACTGACGGAGTGCCCGATGAAGATGACGGGGTCACCAGCGAGAGCTTCTAAAATCTCGATGACATCCCGGGCATACCCATGCAGAGTGCTGTAACGTTGCGGATCATAAGCGGCAACATCGGCCTTCCCTGACCCAACATAGTCAAAGAGGACAATTCGGTAGTCGTCTTCAAAATAGGGAATCATGAGCCGCCAGATATTTTGATCACAGCCAAAACCGTGGCCGAATAGGATCGTTTTTTTTCCTTTTCCAAGGATGTTGACATTGTTGCGTGATAAAATGTTTTTCATTAATTCCCCTCCTCCAATAACGAGTTGCACACGGGATGATCGTTAGTTTGATCATACTTCATAATCCATCCAATTTTCAATTGTAAATTATCTCTACTCATTAACGATTGGCGCAGGTGGCATAAAAAAATGCACTCTACAACATTGGCCGTAGAGTGCTTTTGAGGCGGCTGTAACTGTTTTTATTAGTAACGCTTGAAAAGGACACGAGTCTCCTATATTCATCGGCAAATTAATCAATCGCATTTGATTTTACTGCCATCCAATCGGCAGGACGCACCGGCAGGAGGAGTTTGCTCTTGTGTTTCCACAGCGCTGCCGATGGCCTGGATAATTTGCGCAAGAGGCTGGGCACCGCTGATGCGATATTTTCCTTCGATGATCAGGCATGGAACCGCGTGGACGCCATATTGTTTTGCAAGAATTAAATCTTTCTCCACCGCTTCCTTGGTATCATCACTGTTATAATGCTGCTCCCATGTTGCAAAGTCGATACCACTTTGCCTGATGCAGTCATTAATGATATCCCGTTCTTCAATGTTGCGGTTTTGTACGAACAAGGCATGTTGCAGAGCGTCAAAAACATCCCAATAGCCAGCGTCGCCTGCGGTGAAGTATGCCGCTTTACAGGCAGTAAGCGCTTTCAGGGAAGTCGGGAAGGGAAAATCTGCCTGATACATTCCCGAGATGTTAAACCGGTGCAGATCATCATTTTGATTGGCCTGTTCCCAATGGCTCAGAATTTCGGCCTTGGCCGCTGCTCTTGAACCAAACATTTCGTCAAAATCGCGTTCTGATTTGACCAGCGCATAGGATCGATGCACGATTTGAACTTCTGGCATCATTTTTTGGAGTTGACGCATCCGATATGACATGGGGAAGCAAAAGCTACATATTACGTCATGGAAAAACTCTACGGTCACTTTATTCATCATAACACTCCTTCGCTCTTGTACTTCAATAGTATGAACGATATCCATTCATTTCTTACGTCGGCTTTCCTATCTACCTGCAAACGGGTGGATCGCCGCTCCATGAAGGTGGCTCTATTTTTCCGTGATCATGGCTCTGGTTCGCTGACACAATGGCTCTCTTAGAGCGAAATATTCATGGCTGTCTGATCACCTGTAAAATACAACCTGATTATCTCATAACAGTGGATAAAAACAAATATTTGGTGCACAGTGACTTACCAACAATAAATGAAGAAGCCTCGATCTTGCTTGCGATCGAGGCTTCTTCATTTATTCAGTTGCCAGTGACTGAACAATACCTTGGCTTTTTGCTTCTTGATAAGCTCTTTCCACTGCCTACTTAACCACTTCTTCGTCCAAAAAGATGCCTTTTGCCTGCAGTCCACCAACTACCAATTCGACAGCCGCTTCATACTGTGCTTTTCCGTCCATCGTCTTGAACCTCTCTCGGGCAGCAACGACGGCAAAATCACAGAGTTGCTTGAGTGTCGCCAATTGCTGCTGGGTTAAATTTGCTTCCAGAAAAGCTTCTACCTTCGGCTTGAATTGATTGTAGGCCACGATGGACAACACGAGGACAACAAAAGCGGTGATTTCGATAGCGGTGGATACCAATACGTTATAGAATTCCATAAGCGCATTCCCCCCGCTATCAACCTATTCCGGCGTGATCGTCCCTGTGCTGACGTTTACGAGTTTTTTGGATTTATTTTAGAACTCAAAACATATATAACTTAAAGTTCCATATACATAGCTTTGGTGTAAAAGCTTTGGCTTGTCTTTGTTACCGCATCCCATGGCTATAAACATAGGAACTATGTGCTCCTCACGTGGTATGGCACGTTTAGCATATGGTGCTGTCTCCCTGTAATTAAACAGAACTTCTTTATCATTATTCTCTACTTTTTCTATAAGCCAATTGTCAAACTCTACTGCCCATTCTTCCACCTTTGTAGAATTCCAATCTACTGTAGCAAGGTTATGAACGGTCGAACCGCTTCCTATTACCAGAATATCCTCTTCTCCCAGTTCTTTAATGGCCCTTCCTATCTCATATTGCTTTTCCATCGCCAAATAGGGATTTACTGATACTTGAACAACAGGTATCGTTGCATTTGGATACATTAAGTAAAGAACATCCCACGCACCATGATCCAATCCTCTGTTTTCGTTAAACTTGCTTTCAATGCCATTATTACCCAACATGGATTTGAGCTTTGAAGCTACTTCTACAGAACCCTTGGCAGGATATTTTATTGAATATAATTCTTTTGGGAATCCGGAAAAGTCATAGATCATATCGTAGGTATCATCCATTGATGAGATTGTTGTAATTTCACTTTCCCAATGGGCTGTAAATATGACAACAGCTTTAGGTGTTAGTTTTTTGCCCAAGTCTTTAAGAAAATCAGTATATTCGTTTTTTTCCACCACAAGTGTCGGTCCGCCATGGCATAAAAATATCGAAGGAATCATCTTTTCACTTCCTTTTCTGTAATTATATATTTATGATAATCGCTAAAAAACCTCTAGGGAAATATATAAAAAGCCTATGTATAAGATACATAGACTCTTATAATCAATTATTAAAGATTTTGGTGTGAACCATCACAGTATGGAGGGTTCTTAGTTTGCTTGCAGGCACCCTTTTTAATCTCAACTGGAATAGGTGATTTTCCAGCAACCACGGGTTTATCCATACTTATATCTCCTTATTAGCTATGACTTCATTTTTTATTTTGTGCAAAAGCTCATACTTTATTCACTTGAAGCCTTTGATTTCAGCCATTTCTGGGCCTACTTCTCAGAATGAGCCCCCTATCCTCATAAGAAAACAATCCCTCTGTCCAGTGTTTAAACGCCAGTCAGAGGGATTGAACTATAGTTGGATATTTATTGAATGGTTCCTTGTGGCGATTCTATCACATTCAGGGTTCCAACCTGTGGCTTTCGTCGAAGCGCTGAAGCAGTGCCGCCACTTGCGCACGGGTAGTGTTTCCGCCAGGCAGCAGCTGGTTGTCGCTGCCCAACAGCAGGCCTTTGTGCACTGCCCAGGCTACTGCCGGGGCTGCGTATTCCGATATGTTGCCGTAATCGGCATACTCCCGACTGGACATGCTGCCCTGGGAAGTGTCCTGCTTCTTATACTGGGCGTAGCGGAACAGCATGGCGACCAATTGCTCCCGGGTGATGCTCTGTTGGGGAGCGAATCGGTCGGCGCTGTGGCCTTTGACGATGCCCTCCTTAGCTGCCCAGGCCACTGCCTGGGTGTAGTATTCCCCTGCGGGCACATCGGCAAAGGCCGCCGATGAAGCCGGAGCGGGCTTGCCCTCCATACGCCAAAGGATGGTCACGATCATGGCCCGGGTGACGTCTCCCTGTGGGCCGAAACTGTTGGCATCGGTGCCCTCCATCAGGCCCCTGTCGGTCATGTACTGCACGGCCCCACTGAACCATTCATCGGCCTTCATATCGGCAAAGCTCTTGGAGCGGGTGCCTGCGGCTGGTTGGCCCGTCGCCTGGTTAAGGCCGATCATATAGAGCGCGAAATGGCTCACCTTGAAGGTTACACGACCGGTGGCTACATCGTAGCTACAGGGGATCTCCGTAAGGATGCCGTCAGCCGCCAAGTGCCAGATGGCCACCCGACTGGGGTCTTCTCCCGGTTTCAGGGTGTAGGGCAGAGTCACTGTGACGCTTCCTCCGAACTGGCTGATGGTCTTCCCTTCCGAGGTAACAGTGAGGGAATACACCACCCGGCCGGGGTGGCTGGTTTGATACTGGGCGGATACGTTCTGCATCGTTGCCTGAACGCTGCTACCGGCCTGGTTCGCAATACCCTTTACGGCCTCGGCGTCGAACACCAGCCTGCTTCCATCCTGGCTGTTCACCGTGAGGGTGCTTCCCATGGATGCCAGCTGCTTCATGTCGGCTTGGGCGAGGCTTGCACCGCTATTAATATTGCTGACGGGAGCGGCAGGCTGTCTTGCCTTCCCGCCACCGTCTCTGCGGTTGAACGTCCATTGAGCATAAACTTTAAGGTCAGCCAAAACTACAGTGGCATGAGTAAAGACTGATCCACTGCCGTTCGAAACCGTATTCCATCCGGTAAAGGAATACCCAGAGCGTGTCGGCGCCGTTGGCAAAGATTCCACTGTGCTGCCGGAGATAACACTGTGGGAAACAGGGTCCGCATCTGTATCCCCACCGTTCCGGTCATAGGTAACCGTATATGTCTGCACCGGCTCCACCGACCACTGGGCATATACCGTCGTATTCTGTGAAACCGCGGTTCCCGCCGTGAATTCGGATCCACTGCCGTTCGAAACCGTATTCCATCCGGTAAAGGAATACCCGGAGCGTGTCGGCGCCGTTGGCAAAGAGCCCACTGCGCTGCCGGAGACAACACTGTGGGAAACAGGGTTCGCATCTGTATCCCCACCGTTCCGGTCATAGGTAACAGTATGAGTCGTCACCGGTACTACAGCGGTCGTTGCCGGGTACAGAATTATGGCGATGTTCTTTGTCATATTGTCTGTCACGCTGAATCCAGTCGCCCCTGGCCACATTGTGGACAGCGCATCGGTGCTGTAATAGGACGGCATGAACATCCCCGCAATCGTTCCTCCGGTCGGGGCATTGGCCATCAAGGTCTGTACATTGAAATTCCTTGGAACAAGCAGCTGGTATGTGGAGAATTCTGCTCCCGGAGGAAAACAGGCTTCACCAGTCAGGCTGTAGGAAGGGCCGGTTGCTATGATAGCGGATGTTGCCGTCGTGACCCCGGTGTTGGAAATCCCGCTTGGCAGATAAACCTTCCCCGAAATGAGATATGCCGAAATCAACTGGATATCGACATTGGATAGCGGATTGGCAATGTTCAGGACCTTACCTCCGTTGTAATGCGGAGCTGTTCCCTCAGGACTATAGTAGTTCGCTTTGCAGTAACGGTCTTGATTGGACAGAATACACCCCACTGTGCTAGTGGCGCTCGGCGGCATGACGATTCGGTATGTCGCTGAAGAGCTGCCCTGTGCCATGACTTTGGCAGGCAGCGTCACCCCTAATCCTGAGGTGATCTGGTACTGAAGGCCTCCCTCAGGGGCCACTTCTTCCTCGGGCAAAAAAATGGTCCCCTGAATCGGGTATCCCAAAGGAACCGCGAAGTCCGCGATGATTGTCTGCCCAGCGGAAATCGGATCGAACATCGCGGAGATTTCTGATTCGCTATAGCAGATGCTGTGGCCAGCATCGTTCTTGTAGATGCCAGACGACACCATGTCAATGCCGCCACTATCGGTAATACTGTAGCGGAGATAGGTATCTTGGTGGTCGGCGAGGTTTAGCGTAATAACATACGATGCCGTCGTCTGCCCCGGGTTCAGGATAACCTCCGTACTGCCCATGTCGTGATTCGCGCTTAATTCGATTATCACCTTCTGCCCATCCGGAACAGCTTGCGGAATGGTCACGGTTCCCGTCAAGGTCGCAGATGCGGCAGATGCGGCAAATACGCCCAGCGGCACCAGGTTCACGAGGATCATCAGCGTCAGAAGCAAGGAAATTTTCTTGCACCGGAATATTCCGGCACGCATTGCGCCGGCGGTTTCCTGGTGATCCGCTCTATGCTTGGTACTTTGTTTCAACACAGTCCGATTCATTCTACTCACTCCTAAGTATGATTTTTTAAACTCACCCGGCCGCTGTTTATTTGCTATAACGAAGTAATATTTTCACGATATTTACACATCGAATTTTTACTCTCAAACCTCGAAAAAACCAGTATTACTGGACTTCCCACACATTCACTTCTCCACCCTTGACATCAACACTACCGTCTCTACATGTCCCGTCTGGGGGAACATGTCCACCGGTTGTACAGAACCAACGCGGTACCCCGCTACAACCAATCGTCCCACATCCCGGGCCATGCTGGCCGGATCACAAGAGACATAGACAATCCGCTGGATCTCAGCTTCAGCGATCGCATCGATCACCCGTGGATCACAACCGCGCCGCGGCGGGTCAAGCACCAGCACATCGCAAGCCTTGCCTTCTTTAATGTAATTAGGCAGCATTTCTTCCACAGCAGCCACATGAAAGGTTGCATTGGTACAGGCATTGATCAACGCATTGCGCCGGGCATCATCAACGGCCGGGGCAACTTCTTCAATGCCGACCACTGCCTTGGCTCTTTGGGCTAGATAAAGACTGATCGCGCCGACGCCACAGTACGCATCGATGACCGTCTCACTACCAGTCAAGGCGCAAGCTGCGCCGATAACCTGAAGCAACACATCAGCCTGTGTAGGGTTGACTTGTTGAAAACTGGCTGCTCCCACTTCCAACTGCAATCGTGCCGCTGTATGCTCGACGAGGCGCTTCTTTCCCCATGTGTTCAGATAGCGCCGTCCCAGCACTTCACCGTTACTGTGGGGATTGAGGTTAAGCACGACCGAGGTCAGCAGCGGGTTACGCTCTATCATCGCATCGGCTATCGCTGCCCAGCGCTCGCGAAGGTCAGCAGTGGCCTTGCTCACTACGATGATCAGCATGAGCTCGATACCGGCATCGGCCTTTTTTTCACCGGCAGCCGCTTCATTTCCGGTCCGGGCGTTTGTACGCACGGACTTGATCACCGCATGCGTCAGGGGCCAGCGACACTCCGGATCGTGTTTGGCCAGTTGCCCACGCAGTTCGGTAATCACCTCGGTTAAAGGGATCGGTAGCAAGGGACAGTCGTCATTTTCCACGACTTGCCGTGAACCGGCTTGGTAATGGCCCAGGCGCCACCCTTGCTGGGATGCCTGAAAATGCAGTTGTACGCGGTTGCGATAACGCCAGGGATGATCCATGCCCTGGACAGGCTGTACGTCTACATCGTGAAGGTGGGCCAACCGTTGTAAGGCATCAACAACAGCTTGCCGTTTCAGAGCCAATTGACTGGCATAATCAAGCATCTGGAATTGGCAACCGCCGCAAAGACCAAAACTAGAGCAACGCGGTTCTACTCGCTCTGGAGCAGCACTTTTTCGCTCGATGACCTGCGCCCGCAGGTAATTTTTTTTGACTTGTGTAATCTTGACACGGGCTTTCTCCCCTGGCAGTAGCCCCGGCACAAAACAAGTGATTCCTTGTGGCCGAGCAATGCCGTCACCTTGTAAGCTAATATTCTCTCCGATTATCTCCAGTTCCTGCCCTAGTTGCACGCGCATCATTTCCTTTCCAATGTATAAAAAAACCAGCACCGTTCGGATGGTTTGATCCGTTTCCCTTTGCCGATACTAGGCAGTATGAATGAATTTGTTTGTTTGCGTCAATGGATTCTTAATTTTCGCCGTCTGCTGGCGATGCCGGCCAGCGAGGAAAAGTCCCTTCCACCCTGTGCATCATCAACAGTACAGTTATATCCTTATTGTCTGCTCGACAAGCCGGCAGTGCCGTTGCCGGATCGCTTAGCCGTTGCCGATAGCAAAACCGAAGCTGACGCGTCGATACCGGAACCAAGCGTACCCTTGCTTGCCGATCATGCTTATCTCGATTTAGGAAGTACACTTCCTACCGTGGAACAGTTATGCAGCGCCGATGAGCCACGCTGTGACCGCCTGGACTTGGCACTGGATCAATTGCTGGAAGTGATGGTTCAACAGCGCTGGTCACGGCTACGCGCAGGGATTAACGAACTATTGAAAGATTACCTTCGCAGTTTGCTGGGACTGTCTGCTCCCGGCACCTTCCCTGGCCTTGCCCACAGCCCTGCCCCCAGCTACAGCAACACCGGCGAGTCAACGCACTGTCCCGCCCCGGATCCCGATGAACTGACAAGGCGGTACATGGATATCCTCAGTCTCATCTTTGAGTATTGCCAGTCCTCTCGTTTTCCCTATCGTGACAGCTTGTGGGGTTACTTCAGCGATTGCCTGCGTTCCGTTGGCTTGACCCTGGCAGAGCACCGGCAATGGTCCGCTTTGGCCGTTTTAATAACGGAAACGGCGGCCATGGGGCGACAAGCAGCGCGGGAAGGCTTGCCGACGGCACCGCTGCAACACCTGCTCCGCCGCCTCGAAAGCGCCTGCTTGTCCGGGAATGCACCGGAGATCGCTCAACTGGCCAAGAATCTGCGTTTTACCCTGGAGGTGTGAGGTGTGTTCGATCAAGAGATTTATGTGACCTTTCTCTGGACGGTTTCGGGCGCCCTCTTGGCCTTGCTGGGATCGACCGGTATTTTTGTATCGCTGCTTGTACAGCGACGGGTGGAGCGCCTGCAAGATGTGCTGGAAGAATTTCTTGAGCTGCCCTATTTTGAAAATAAAAATTTAACCGGCCCGATGGCCAACTTGGTGCGCAAATATCAGATGTATTACCTTTTTCCCCATGGACCCAGCCAAACGTTGCTTTTTTATCTTGATTTTACACTGGCACTGATCGGCGGTATCTGGATGTTTGTGCTTTTGCAGGGACTACAACCGCCGTTAGGCAACCAACTAGTAATTCAGGGGCTCTTGCTTTTCTTAATCGCAGGGAACTTTCTCTTGTTTCGCCGCCTGCTTCAGCACAGCATCAACCCCACTGGCAACGAACTTTTCAATGCGATTATTCCTCCGCCGGATCAGCTACGCTCCGTTTCCTACTTGTCACGGTATGTCAATGTGTCGGTACGCTCCATGATTCAGCAAGCTCGTTTGGCCCTGGTGATTCAACCGGATGGCGAACTGCGGCTCAAAGAAGAGCTTTCCTTTGATGACTTTTTTTATATCCTCTCTGCCCCCGGCCTTGCGCTATGGGCTTGGGGGGAATTGCGCCTACAATTTCCTGCCGATCCGATCACCAAAAAACCGGTTCCCCTACAGCGCAATATTGAGATTCCTTTGGCCGGTACCAGTGCGCCGGCGCTCAGCGAAACCATTTCTTCTCTGACCATCACTTTCTGGATCTTTGCGCTGGGCGAAAAGCACCCCATCCAGTATCGGTTTATCCTTGACCGTGAAGATGGTGGGTTTCACTCGCGCCCTTTTCCGGAAAATACCGTTCAGTCGCAGATCGTTTATCAAGTGGAGCAAAAAAAACTACGCATCTTAAAGGGCATGGAGTTACTCACCGGGATGAGCGCTTTCTTGGATGATCTCTGGTGGGATGGGGAACGTTACTATACACAAACACCGGCAAAGGGTGTACCTTGCCGGTGTCTTCGTATGCCTGAGATCCGCTAATGCTTGCCTCATTACTGATCCACTTTGTTAGCCTTTTCCTTTTCGGTTGCGGTTGCTTTAACGACCGGTTCCAGTACGAGGGGCTGCGCCTTAAAGCGTAAGACTTTGCCGTGTCCTCGATCCTTGTCGGAGATGCGACCTTGGCTATAGATGAGCTTCCCATTGACCCAGACATAGCGCATGGGATTTTTGTCTCGGGCCTGGCCATTGAGGATCAAGGGATCAACCACAACGACGTCGGCCCATTTGCCTTTTTCCAGGGTGCCGCGATCAGCGATGCGCAGCAACTGTGCCGGACGAGCCGCCAGCTTGACGGCAACTTCTTCCCAGAGAATCCGGCCTTGTGTCTGCACGGTATGCAAAAGAAAATCCCGGATCACTTCTTTGTCACCATTGGTATATCCTGTTCCCGGCTCGACCGTCAGGGCCGCATAAGGGGCAGCACTGATCGCTTGCAAGCGCTCCGGATTGGCCGTTCGCAAGGTTACTTGAACGGTCGAATCAGCGCTCAAGGCACGCACCACTTCTGCCGGCGTTCGGAGCGTCTCCATGGCCACTTCCGTGATGGTTTTTCCGATATAGCCTTCGGCAGCTACACCGGCCTGAGCAATTTCGATGCGCTCCAGGGGGTACCGCGAAAGCGCACGCTGCAAGGTCTGTCGCACTTCTACGGTTTGACGCATCCCGGGATAAAGGCAAACGTAAAAGCGATTGCCGTCGGCATAGGCACTTTTTAACGATGCCAGCATGCTGTCGATCTTGGCTGGGGGGCCGCTTTCCCAGTAAGGCCAAGGGGCCAGCATGACCGATGCGCCGCTGACGCGATGCAATTCAACGACGCGGCGCAGGAGCGCTTCCGGATCGGGTGTTTCTGCCGGAAGCGTCATGGCGAGCAACGCGCCGCGCTCCTTGAGGATTTTCGCCAAGGCTAAGACTTCTTCATAGGTGATCTGCTGGCCGATTTCGTCATCAAAATTAACGGATAAGCCAAAAGCGCCTTGCTCCAAGTTGGCATCAAGTTCTCTTTCCAGATCGGCCAGTGCCGGCCGTGGTTTGGTTGCTTCTGCCTTTTTGGCTGCTGCGGCTTTTTTCGCGGTTTCCGCTTTTTTGGCCGCTTCTGCTTTTTTCGCTGCTTCTTCCGGCGACGCTTCTTCTGGCAACTCTTCTTCGGGTAATTCTTCTTCGGGTAATTCTTCTTCCGGCAACGCTTCTTCCTCTGCCGCTTCCGGCAGAACAAACAGATCTTGATGACCGGTAAGCACTCCATAATTGAGGGAAAGCTTGGCCTGACCGGCTTTTTGCAGGTGCTGAGCAATCGTTTCTTCCGTCTTGGTCCCATGGTCGAAGAGCATGGTCGTGACGCCCTGGCGAATCAGCATGTCCAATTTTGTCCCATCGTCTTCCACGCCATCAATTCGTGAGTAAAGATCGAAAAATCCGGGCAGGATGAACATGCCCGTCGCATCAATCACAGTTATCCCTTCCGGTGGCTCAATGTAGCCGATAAAAGCAATTTTTCCTCTTTGAATGGCCACATCCGCTTGATATCGCGGTTTTCCTGTTCCATCGATCACCGTACCGTTTTTGAGCACAAAGTCGTAATTCATCGGCTTCTCCGCCCATGCAAAACCCTGCTCCGCCAGCCAGCCCAGGCCAAAGTAAACGCCGGTGAACGATCCTGCAAACAAAAAGATTAGTCCCGCAATCAAGACGATCAGTCGTCTCATGCCGTTCCTCCTCCGGCACTTAGCCATAAAAGAATAAAATTACATCCGTTCCAGATACTATGCGCTACGGTCACCGAGAGGAGATTTCTCTCTCGCAGCGCTTCTCGGCCAAGTAGCCAAGCAGCCAAGTAAAGGAGCGGCAAACGAAACAGATCCAGATGAAGCGCCGCAAAAAGGAGTGCTGAACCATGTAAAGCTTTGCGCTCACCCCAACGTGCGGCCAAGGCGGGCAAAAGAAATCCACGAAATAACGCTTCCTCACTCCATGGTGCCAGCAGGACAACGCTTAAGAAAGCTCCCCCCGTTGCGGCTTCGGCCATTGCCCGGCGTAGAACTTGTTCCGCTGCTTGGGGCGGCGGGTTCAACAAAGACAAGATCGCCCCAAGGACGATGCCGCCGCTCAGAAGCACCCCTGCCAGCCCAATGCCGCGGTAAAAAGCGCGGGCATGTACTTTAAAGGGCAAAAGCAACAGAGACGACTGATCCGTACTTTCCCCGGTCTTGCGCCGGAACCAACGCGATCCAACATAAGCAATCGCGAAAAGCAAAGCGGAAGTGAATGCACTTTTCAGCAGTAATGATGACATCCTCCATCACTCCCTCTTTGGTTTTCGCGATATCGGTGAAAAATCCCTGCCCCGTCATGAAATTAAGCGCTACGAACGGGGAAATACTAGATCAAGCTAGACAGGAGGTGGCAACCCTATGAATTTTCTATCGCTTAGTTTGTTCCTCACGCTGGTTTTTTTCCTTGCCTTTTGGATGCCTCGATGGATGCGTATGGGATCTGCCCGTGAAAAGCAAGGTCCCCGGGGCAGCCAGTTTGGTCTTACCGAATTTTCCGAAGAACTATCCTTATTTCCGCCGTTGCGGCATCGCTTTGACAGCGCACTGCCACCGTTACCGCAGCAATTAGGTAATGATTGCTTAACGGTATTGGTGCGTTCGGCCGATTCCCTGTATGTATATTGGGAACTGACGGCGGCACGGGAAGCGGCAGCCAGTCTCGCTTATCCCCGGGAAATCTGGGACAGTGCCCCCATGGTCTTGCGCTTATACGATGTGACGAGCGGCCAGGATTGGACCGTCGCATCGCATCAAGAGCATGCTTTGTTGCCGGGAAGCGATCACTGGTTCTTTCATGGTTTGGTACCTTCTACCCAGTATCAAGTCTTAGTGGGCCGGATCTTGTCTGATAAGTTCATTCCTTTATTAATCTCCGGCATTGTCAAAACGCCACCGGCCGCACCTTCATCCATCATCGATCCGCTGTGGCCGCCCATTGCCGGTCTCATGCCCGGTTTTGTTGGAGCATTCGTACCACAGGAGGACGGTGACGTGCCGACATCGCCACAACGCGCCTGGTCAGCGCTGCCTTCCTCGCCGCAAGGTGCTTGGTCATCACCACAAGGTGCCTGGTCGTCACCACAAGGCCCATGGTCCGGTGCGCCTTCGTCGCCCCAAGGCGCTTGGGCAAATCCCGAAACAGGAGGAAGCAGCTGATGCCCGCAGGTTGGTTGGCCTTTGTCTTACATGCCCATCTCCCCTTTATACGCCACCCTGATCGGCATGATTATCTGGAAGAACGCTGGCTTTTTGAAGCCATTACTGAATGTTATTTGCCACTTCTGAGTGTCTTTGAAGGCTGGGTTCGTGATCAGATTCCCGCTCGTTTAACACTGACCATGAGTCCTCCCTTGCTCAATATGCTTGCTGATCCGCTTTTGCAAGATCGTTATCGTCAACACATGGAACGACTGCTGTTACTTGGTGAACTGGAAATCGAGCGCACGCGCGGTGATGATCAGTTTCATCCTCTGGCGATCATGTATCATGATCGCTTTGCTCATCACTTGCATCGCTTTGAACATGAATACGGCCGTGACTTGATCGGCGCTTTTCGTCGCCTCATGGATCAAGGGATTCTGGAAATTATCCCCTGCCCGGCTACGCATGGCTATTTGCCCTTGATGAAAGACAATCCTCAGGCACAACGGGCGCAACTGCAAGTTGCCGTTGATGTGTATTGGCAATATTTTAATCGTGCCCCCCTGGGCATCTGGCTATCGGAGTGTGCTTATCATCCCGGCTTAGATCAGTTGCTCATGGAAAAGGGGATCGGTTATTTTATTACCGACGCTCATGGCATCTTATACGCTACGCCCCAACCGCGTTATGGGCTTTTCGCGCCACTGCGCACACCGCACGGTGCGGCCGCCTTCGGTCGTGACATGGAATCATCGCGGCAAGTCTGGAGTAAAGACGAAGGCTATCCCGGTGACGTCGATTATCGTGAATACTATCGGGATGTAGGCTATGATCAAGATTTCGAGTATCTTCGTCCCTTTATTCATCCGGAAGGGATTCGCTTGCATACGGGATTTAAATATCATCGCATCACCGAACGCGAAGGCCATCACAAGGAGGCCTATGTGCCGGAATGGGCTGCCGGTAAAGCGCGGCAGCACGCGGAAAATTTTATTTTCAACCGTCAACAACAAGTGCGCTATCTCAATGGACTGATGGATCGACCGCCGATGATCCTTTCTCCTTACGATGCCGAGTTGTTCGGTCACTGGTGGTACGAAGGCCCTCAATTTATTGATCAAGTTTTCCGCTGCCGGGCGCGAGTCGCACCGGAACTGCAGATGGCCACACCCGGTGATTACTTAAAAAGCGGGTTGCCGATTCAACCGGCCGAACCTTGTGAATCCAGTTGGGGAGCCGACGGTTGTCATCAAGTCTGGCTCAACGAAACGAACCACTGGCTTTATCGCCACTTGCATCAAGCAGCCGATCGCATGGTCGATCTGGCCAGTCGTTATCATCATCCTGACGGTTGGCAGCACCGCATCTTAAATCAAATGGCGCGGGAGTTATTGCTTGCCCAGAGCAGTGACTGGGCTTTTATCATGAAAACAGGCACGACGGTCAAATACGCCACCAACCGCAGTCTGTACCATTTAAATAATTGTACTCGTCTGGAAGAGATGTTGCGCAACTGCGACAATGGGTTGCACGGTGCATGGCTCGAAGAATTGAATGACATGGAAGACCGTAACAATGTCTTTCCATCGATTGATTATCGTATCTATCAAACACAAGCGCAACACTGATAAAAAAAATAACAACACTGATAAAAAAACAACCCATTTGCGGGTTGTTTTTTTATCAGGTAAATGTGATTTCAATGGTTCTAACGGTTCTAATGATTCTAACCTTAAACTTATTTGCGACGACGAGAAACCGCTTGGTCAGCCGTGCGTCCCAAAGGCCACAAATTCAAGAAACTTTTGTTGGCAGCAACCGTTGTTTTGGGCTGTTGCTGCAGCACCGTTTCATACAGTTGTCCCGTCGTCCGTGCAATCGCCTGCCAGGAGTATTTCTGGGTTACATCTTTGGCAGCTTGTTTGGTCACTGCATGGGCTAGTCGGTCGTCACTGAGCAATTGTCGGACTTGGTAGGCTACCGATCCCGGGTTGTTCACATGCGCTTTGACACCGTTGACCCGATGCTGGATAATCTCGCCCAGACCGCCCGTATCGGATACGAGCACCGGCGTATTGGAAGCCATCGCTTCTAAGGCGACAATGCCAAAGGGCTCATACAAGCTGGGAAAGAGCGCCACTTCAGCAGCGCGCAGCAAGCCCACCTTGGGGCCATGCTCCAGATAACCGGCAAAATGCACTTTGTGGGCCACACCGCGTTGGCGCGCCAGCGCTTCCAGGTAACCGCGCTGTACACCGCTGCCACCAATGACGAGCTTGACTTGCGGATGGGTATGCAGGATTTCCGGCATCGCTTCAATCGCCACTTGTATGCCTTTTTCCCAAACTAAGCGGCCCACATAAAGCAAAATCCGTTCGTGATCGCTGGCGTACCAATTGCGGTTGAAATCAGGGCTCACTTTATCAGCCCTAAAGTCTTCCGCATGCACACCGTTAGGGATGACGCTCAACTTATCCGCCGGAACTTGGAAGATGCGCTGCAGTTCGCCTTGCATCGCTTGACTACAGACAATGACGCGCCATGATTCATAACAAAGCCACCATTCGATTTGGCTGATGTACCGCTGCAAATCGGTGTGCAGTCCGTTGTGGCGTCCCCACTCGGTGGCGTGAATCGTGGCGATCATCGGTACCTCCCAGGCATTTTTCAACGCCCGTCCGGCAAAGGCGACAAGCCAATCATGAGCATGGACGATATCAAAGGGGCCGTATTGAGACGGTAAGGTCATCGCCTTTTCTAAGAAAACAAAATTCAACTGGTGAATGCCGCCGATAAAATCAAGGGACCAAATGGAATTCGCTTGAATGCGATGAACTACAACGCCACGATCATGGTCAAGCGCCGGCAATTGATCATCGCCTTGAGTTACAACATGAACTTCATGACCTTGCCGTACTAATTCCCCGGCGAGGCCGTGAACGTGCGGTGCCAGTCCGCCTACGCTTTTCGGCGGGTATTCCCAGGAAAGCATGAGAATCCGCATGTCTTTCCCCCTGTCTGCTTTGATTGTGGCGGTTTAACCGTTATGAATCTGGAAGCTCCAGTTATGACCGCTGTTGTTGTCCCAGTTAGAGGCCGAGTCGCGAAAACAAAGGTTCATGGTGCGGCCCCAATCGTCAGCGCTGATCACTTTGGCCCAGCCCCAACCGAGTTTTTCCATACGCAGCTCTTGCGTATCTTCCCATTTGTCGGAATCACCATAGCCAAGATGAAGAAATACTTGATCGGCACCGCTATTGGCGAGCAAACCGGAGTACAGAATCGTCACGTCTTGTCCGGCCGTAATCGGCATGGGGTCAACACGTACGCCACCGGGATAAGTGTGATTGGCCATCGCTTCGATACGATTGTCTTCCTCGAAATTGCTGTACTTGAGATTCGACATATTTAACCTCCTTCATAGAAGTGGCAACGGTTCCACCATTGCTAGTATGCGAAGATCCGGGGCAAGCTATGACCGAAGGCGACCATGGAGGCTGTGAAAAAGCAAAAAAACTGCCCGGCAGTTTATACTGCGGACAGTTTTTGGTTTGAGACAGTTTGAGGCCGCTTGAAACAGCAGCAATTAGTGGTGAGTGACAGGATATCCGTAAAGTTCTTCGTAGATGTACATGATTTCCTTGTCGAAGAGCGTCCGCTTGAGTTCAACCGCAGCGGAACGAACGCGCTCCAGAATTTCCGATGCTTGCCCTTCCGTTATATCGATTTCAAACTCGCGGAATTTAGCTTTGATCGAGGCCGTACCGGAGTGTTTGCCGATGACGATCTGACGAGCCAAGCCCACTTCTTCCGGAGTGATCACTTCATAGGTTTGAGGATTTTTCAGCGCGCCGTCAGCATGAATGCCCGATTCGTGAGCAAACATGTTCGTACCGACGATGGCTTTCCAGGAGGGCAGGAAGCGGCCCGAAGCCTTGGCGACATAGTCGCAGAGCTCAACAAATTTGTCGGTTTTGAAGTTGAGGTCGGTATCATCGAGATACTTAAGGGCCATAACGACTTCTTCCAAAGCCGAGTTGCCGGCGCGCTCACCGAGACCGTTGACGGTAACACCCACGTGGGTAGCACCGGCGCGAACACCGGCCAAAGCATTGGCCGTAGCCATACCGAAATCATCGTGCGTATGCATTTCAATGTCGATATCGACAGCATCACGGAGGGCTTTAATCCGCTCATAGGTGAGGAATGGCTCCAGGATACCTACGGTGTCGCAGAAACGAATGCGGTCGGCTCCGGCTTTTTTCGCTTCCGTGGCAAACTGAATCAGGAAGTTAATGTCCGAGCGGGAAGCATCTTCTGCGTTCACGGAAATGTACATGCCTTCTTTTTTGGCAAATTCCGTGGCTTTGATCATCGATTCCAGAACCCATTCCCGGGTGGTACGCAGCTTATGTTGAATGTGAATATCGGAAGTAGAAATAGAAATCGCTACGGCGTCAACACCGCAACCGATGGATTTTTCGATGTCTTTGATCACCGCCCGGTTCCAGCCCATGATGCTGGCTTTGAGACCGAGTTTACAGATGGCTTTGATAGCTTCTTCTTCATCGCCACCCATGACCGGAATACCGGCTTCGATCTGGTGAACACCGACTTCATCTAACATCCGGGCAATCCGGATTTTTTCTTTGTTCGCAAAAACGACTCCAGCTGTTTGTTCTCCGTCGCGTAACGTGGTATCAACGATAGTGATATGTTTTTTTGTCACGACTTCCACACCTTTCACTAATTTGATTTTTACCCAAAGTGCCTCTATTTTAACAATAGGATGGCCAAATAGCAATAACCCCCTAGACTTTAGCTGTATACACTGCTACGTTTTTACTTTTATGGCAACAACGTAACCGATACAACCCGATCCAAAGCAATCACTTGTTTTTGTGCACTTGGCAGATCTAAGGGAATAATATGGGCAAAGGGCGGTTCCAATGACTCCACCTGATAACAGCGCTTACTTCCGTCTTGAAACTGAATCATGACGTTGCGCTCTTGAGCAATGGCCTGCTCAATTTGGTGGTAAACTCCTGCTCGATGTAGGGCCATTTCTTTTTCCACCTCACGGTATCCTTTACAAGCGGCTACACCTCAGGACGTCACCGATTGAAGTGCCGCCAGAACAGCGCCGGCATGCCCATCGGCTTTTACTTTCCGCCAGACTTGCACAACATTTCCTTCGGGATCGATGAGCACGGTTGTTCGCTCTACACCGATGGATTTCTTCCCATACATGTTTTTTTCTTTCAAAACATCATAGAGCGTGCAAACAACGCTGTCGCTGTCACTGAGTAGCAAAAAAGGAGTACACAGTTTTTCGATAAACTTCTGATGGCTTTTGATGGAATCTCGACTGATCCCCAGGATCACCGCGTTGGCAGCTTGAAACTGCTCGTGAAGTTCTCCAAATTGGCGTGTTTCCAATGTGCACCCTGGCGTATTGTCCTTGGGGTAAAAATAAAGAACGACGTATTGCCCGCACAACTGAGCCAGTTCAACAGTGCTTCCGTCACTGGCCGGTAGCGTAAACAAAGGGGCAGGTTGACCGGCAAGGATATCTGCCATCATGCTTACCTCCAGAGTATAGTGATCACGAAAAAATTGCTGGGAAGATTGGCTGAATTTACTGAATGTTCTGTTGATCTACGACAATAGGTATTCGCCAATAACTTTGAAACTTCCTGCTTGCAGCTATTTTTTTTTTATTCAGGCAGCTACCCGGAAATATTTCCGGGTAGCTGCCTGTTTGGAAGCTGTCCTTGTGCTTACATTTTCATCGCCTGAGCCGCAGCAAACAAATAAAGATAGCTTTCTTTGACACCCGTCGTGAACACGGCACTGGCCGCTCGCCGGTACCACTCGATCTGGACAGCATAGCGCTGACGGATCTGCTCCAGCCACGGGTTACTTGTCCCGTCTGCCGGTAGCGCAGGGGGCCGATCGGTTTTATAGTCGACCAAGACCCATCCATCGCCTTCATCAAACAAACAATCGATGACACCTTGCATCACTACATGCTCCCGATGCTGCCCATCGCCGGCGATCCCGGGGGCCACCGTCGTCAGCGGCAAGGCCATGCTGAAAGGAACTTCCCGCATCACCGTACGTGCCTTGAACATCCGCTCTGCCAGGTCGCTCCGGTAAAACTGTTCGATCGTCGCTACGTCGATCGCTTGGCGCTGCTGCGGGGTCATCAATTCACAGTGCACCAAGTGATCCAACTGCTCAGCCAGATCACCTGATGTTACGGCGCGCCGGTGATCGACATGCTGCATGGCCAGGTGCATGGCCGTCCCTCGTTCACTGGCCGTCAGCGCCTGTTGCGCTTGCAAAAAGCGCGGCCGCTCCCGCCAGGGACGACGTTGCGCCAGCAGCGGTTGTGCTTCCTCATTGATTGGATGTTGCTTAGTCAAACGCTTGAGTTCCGTAACGGTGATCTTGGCGGCGATCCCTCGTCGGTCCGCCCAGGGATCGTGCCAGGCCAACAGCGGTGCCATGGCGCTGCCATCAACGACCGGTTCCAGTGCCTGTACTTGGGTCCATCGTGGATCTTGTTGAACCGGTATCGGCACTTCCGGCGCTGAATCGGTAGCACCGCCCAAGCAAAGCTTCCATGAAGGCGGTTGGCAGCCGACAACGGCCGGGCTAATCCAGTCAAGAAAACTGTTGGCACGCTGCAAAGGACGCGCCGGCAAGCGCCCATCATCGGGCTCTATCCCGCGCCAGTCAGCCAGTTGTTTTTCCGGATCGGTCAGGGTACCCAAGAGAATCAACCGTTCTTTTGCCCTTGTCAGGGCCACGTAGAGAATCCGCATCTCTTCAGCTAAGGTTTCACGCTGCACTTGCCCGGCAATGGCCCATTTGGCCACGGTTGGATAACGCAAACCCGCTTCCGTATCAAAGACCATGGGTCCCAGACCTAGCTCTTGGTGAATTAACAAGGGTTGACGTAAATCTTGACGGTTAAACCGGCTGCCGATGGCCGGTAGGAAAACAACAGGAAACTCCAATCCCTTGCTTTTGTGGATGCTCATGATGCGCACGACGTCTTCCGTCTCGCCGAGCGCACGGGCAGCGCCAAGATCATCGCCCTTTTCCTGCAAGCGGCGAATAAAGCGTAAAAAGCGAAATAACCCGCGATAACTCGTCGCTTCAAACTGGCGTGCCCGGTCATGGAGCGCCCGTAAATTGGCTTGCCGCTGTAATCCCCCGGGCATGGCGCTGACATAAGCGAAGTAGCCCGTATCCCGATAGATCTGCCAGATCAGATCGGTCACGGTGCCTTGGCGCGCTTGCGTGCGCCACGCTTCCAACTGCGTCAAAAATCGCTGTAACTGCGGCACCAGTTGATCACCGTCGGACAAGACGCCTGGTTCCAGACAGTGCTGCAAGGCCCGGTAATAATTTTCGGCCGGCGCAGCCAAACGGATTCGTGCCAATGTATCGGCGGCAAAACCGAACAAAGGAGACCGCAACACCGCCGCCAGGGGAATGTCTTGCTGGGGATTATCGATCAACTGCAATAAGGATAGCATGACAGTGATCTCCGTTGTAGCCAAGTAGCCTGTACCCAACTCTGCGTAGGCCGGCAATTGGGCCTGACGGAAAGCTTCCATATAGATCGGTGCCCGGTTTTTCGTGCTGCGCAGCAACACCACGATATCACGATAGCGCAGGGGCCGCATGCCGCCAAGGTCGCGATCGTACACTTCTGTTCCCGCTTCCATAAGCGCCCGGATGCTTTCTACGACGGTGCGCGCTTCGATCTCATCGCGTTCGGCGTCAAGAATCCCTTCCGCTTCGGCATCACTTTCTGTTGGGTTTTGCCCTTCATCGCTCTGAAGACCGTCGAGTGCATCCATGAATAGCACGTCATTGGTTGTCTCACTTTGTTCCTCGGCGCCTAGCAAACGAAGTTCCACCAAAGGACCGCCTCCGGGCAGCGGCGGATAAAGAGCGCCACTTACCAGTTCGGCCCGGCTGTCATAATCCATATCGGCAACTTCCCGGCGCATGATCAGTCGAAACAGATCATTGACAGCATCAATGATTTCCGCGCGGCTGCGAAAGTTTTTTGCCAGGTCAATCGCTCGTCCCGGCGACAGTTCCGCCGGCCGTCCCGCCGTCTCTTGCGCTGTTGCCGAGTTTTCGGTAGCACCGGCACCGGCAAAACAGCGATATCTCGTTAAAAACAACCCCGGGTCGGCCAGGCGAAAGCGGTAGATGCTTTGCTTGACATCGCCAACCATGAACCGGTTTTGCTGGGCGACCATCGTCAAGACCATTTCTTGGACAGCATTGATATCTTGATATTCATCGGTCAGCACTTCGCTGAAGTGACGGCGCAATTCTAAAGCCGCTTCCGAAGGCATGGGCTGGTCCGGCGTCGATGCCGGATCGAGCAGCAAGCGCAGCGCAAAGTGCTCCAGATCAGCAAAATCAACGATGCGCTTGGCTGCTTTGGCCTGCCGATAGGCTTCTTGAAAAGCCAGCACCGTATTCACCAGAGTACGTACATCCGGCGCAATGCGGCGCAGATCGTCGACCCAAGCGGCAGGCGGGCGCTTGGCGTATTTTTGCACGAGATCTTTGAGCACTTTTTTGGCTTTATCCCGCTGCGTTTGCGCCGCTTTTTTCAACTCTTCATCAACGTTGCGCACTGCTTTTAACCGGCCAAACGTCGCTTCCGGTAGCGCTGCATAAAGGGCCTTCCAGGAACGCTGGGCTGCTTGCTCCAGTTGCTGCACCATCGCTTGCTCTTGCAGCAAGTTAACCTTATAGGCTGCCGGTCCCCCCGGCTCATCGGTGATCCGCAAGGCTTGGGCTAAAGCGTCACCGGCATCGGCCAAGTCCTCGCAGATCTGGCGGCGCAACGCTTGAAACCAAGGATGGTCTTCAAAATTATCCTGATCAATACGCTCAAAGGCTTCGGCGGCCGCTTCCAGCCACCGGCGCGGCCAGGGTTGGCTCATCGCTTGTCGATCGATCTGCATGATCACGGCGAACAAACCACTGTCATCGCGGTCACTGCCGTAGGCATCGGCAAGACGAGCAAAAGAACCGGCTTCCCCCAGCGCTTCCTGGGCCGTTTCATCGGCAGTTCCTGCACCGGCGGCATTTGCACCAGCGCCACTTACATCGGCAGTACTTGCACCGTCCGCTTCATGAGCCCTTTCGATCACCTGCTCCAATACATCAGCCCGTAGCAGTTCCGTTTCCGTATCATCGGCCACGCGAAAAGCCGGATCCAGCCCCAGGCGATAGTAATTTTTACGCATCAGATCCAAGCAAAAGGAATGAAGCGTCGTGATCGGCGCCCGCCCCAGCAAAATCACTTGCTCGCGCATCCGCCCGGCTGCAGTTCCCTCAAGCTGAGCGGCTTCGTGCTCCAAAGCCTTGCCGATGCGCTCACGCATCTCCGCCGCTGCCGCATTGGTAAACGTAACGATCAGCATGCGGTCAATATCAACGCCCTCACGGATCCGGCCCAGAATGCGCTCCACCAGCACGGCCGTCTTGCCCGCACCGGCACCGGCCGCCACCAGCAGATCACCGCCGCGCGCCGTAATCGCTTGCCACTGGGCATCGGTCCATCGACTGTCTCTTTTCATGGGAAACCTCCTAGCGCTTCAGGTCTTTTAGACATTGCCAGATCTGATCGGGTGGCGGATCGATCAGTAAGCGATAGTCATTGTCCGGCAGCGTCGGGTCAAACTGACAAACCGGTTGATAGGGACAAAAGGTGCAAGCCACATGTTGCTGGCGTCGGTACGGCGAGATATCAATGTGACCGGCAAAAATCGCTTCACCGGCTTCTGTGAAAATCCGGTAACTGTGATTGCGTAACTGCGCAAACTGCTCCAGCGTCAGCAAAGCCTTGCGGCTGGCAGCCGTGAAATCACCGTCTTTTTTGACACCGAGGGGAACCAGCAGCGAACTGTTGCCCGGTTGAAGCCCTTCATCCATCCACCCGGCGATGGTCAAATCGTGCAGCACCATGCCTTCCATGCGCATGCTTTTCATCTGGCGCTGCTGCACTTCACTGAGCGGTAAGGGACCGTCAGCCGTCACGATCGGTTGTTTGAGGCCAAAATAAAGCATACCTGCCGGCAGCACTGTGCCTTGAACGGCGCGGGCCATGTTTTGCAGAGCTACATCGAGATAGGTCAAAAGCTGCAGTTGCAGTCCATGATAAACACCGCCCAGATCAAAAGCAGTCTTGCTGGACTTATAATCAATGATCCGCAGCCATGTAGCCAGTTCGCCCGGCGCCGGCGGCGTATCAAGCGGCAGGGACGCTGCACTCAATGGTGCCCGAAAGGCGTCCAGGCGGTCAATGCGACCGACCAGTTCCATCTGCCGCCCCTGGCTCAAGGGAACCAAGACAGGCGGCCAAGCGTCGCCGAGGCCAAAGGGGATTTCCAGGCCAATCGGTTGAAACCGCCCTGACCGGCCATGTTCACTTAAGACCTGGACGACGCGCAGCAAGGTCTTGCGTAAACGCCCTTGCAAATAGCGATAGCGCGCCGAACTGAGCAAAATCTCATTTTGCAGTTGCGGCGCCAGATGGGCCATCACCTGCTCCACACGGCGCACCTGCTCCTCTCGACTGAGACGGCCCCAGTCCAGTTGATCCGCTTGCAGTTGATCACCAAAGCGCTTAAGCGCGGCATGATGAAACTGGCCGACCTCCGGTGCTTGCAAGCGATACTGGGAACGCTCCCGCAAGCGCAAACCATAGGCAGCAAAGTGACGAAAAGGACAGGCCAGATAACTTTCGATGCGTGAGATACTGGCTTGCAAGCGCGAACCGATCAAGTGGCGCGTTCGCTCCCCCGGCAAAGGATGTTCGCGGTTGCGATGCCACAAGCCCGGCAGCATCGTCGCCAGCCGGGGACGCCATTGGGGATGTACGACAAGCCATGAGTAGACTTGCCACCAATAGGGCGCGATGTCATGGCCGTTGCGTCCCTCCCGCAGTTGCCCGATCAAGTAGTCGATCACCTTCGGCGGCGGGCACAGAAAAGCGCGACCGGCCGCTTCGTCACCGACAGGCGGTGATAGGGGCCAATCCAACGACGTCAACGCCGGCACCACCTGACGCACACGATGAATCACGAAAGACGGTGCCATCGCCCGCCCTTCCTCATCGGCCATGGGATAACTGAGAATCAGCCGCGCCGATGCCCGGGTCAAGGCCATATACACATGGGTTTGTTCATCAAAGAGCCGCCGCCGGTGCCCAGGTGCCATTTCAATCTGCGCCGCCTGGCTGATCAATTCGCGCTCGCGATCGTCAAAAACACCATCTTCACGCAGTCGCGCCGGCAATCCTCCCTCGGTAACGCCCAGGACAAAAACAACCTTGGCCTGAGGATTGCGAGAACGATCGAGCGTACCGATCAACACTTGATTTAATTCCGGCGGGATCAGCCGGAGCCGCAGTGTCTCCAGACCGGCATCTAAGACCGTCCGGTACATGGCCAGATCCACCGGTTGATCACCGAGCGCTTCCACCAGTTGGTCCAATACATCAAGGGCAGCCGTCCAGATTTGCCGGTACGCCCGCGCCCGTTCCACTTGCCCCGACGCTTCGGCCTGTTCGCTCCATAAGGCTAACTGACCGGGCACGTCCAAATCCAACAACAGTTGATAGAGTGCGGCGGAAAAAGTCCTGGCGTCCCTGGCCCCCTTAATCGCCTGTTCAAAACGCAGTAATGGTGCCCGCACTTGATCACGGGTGGTGTTGACAGCAGCCAAGTCCCGCAATTCTCGGGCGCCTAATTCCGCCGTTTCATCGACGGTAAAGCGGCGACGGTAGCCCCAATCATGGCTGTCACGCCAGCGAAAACCACGCAACCCATGAGCCAGTACATAGTTTTCCAACTGATCGGCGGCATCCCGGGTTACCGGTATCAAGTCCGTTTTCAAATAACGAAAAATCGGCTCATCGGCCCAATCACTTTCGATGATTTCACAAGCCGATCGCAGCAGTTCCACCAGCGGATGATGGATGACCGACCGCTGGTGATCGAGAAAAAAGGGAATCTGCAGATCATCGAAAACCGTCAAAAGCAAGTCCAGGTACGGTGCGAGATCGCGCGTCAAGATCGCCATCTCCTGCCAGCGATAGCCTTCTTCCCGGCAAAGGCGCACAATCTCCCGCGCCGCCCCTTCCACCTCGGCGCGCCGGTTCGCCGCTATCGCTACAGCCACCGCCGGTGCCGCTGATGGCCACGGCGTCAGGGACGGCGCAAAATAAGTTCGTTCCAAGTGCTGCAGTTCCGGAGCACCGGCAAACCGCGGCGCACCATCCCTTTTGTCGAGAATCACCGGCGGCAACACCTGGGCTCCTGTCTCGACCGCGATCTGCAACAAGCGATGATAGGTCTCAACAGCGCCATGAAAAGGATCAGCCGCTGCCGCCTGCAGTTTACCACCGTCCATGGTCAAGGTAATATGTACATCCCAACCTTTACGCAAAAGGGCGGCAATGACCCGCCGCTCTTGGGGCATAAAGCGGGTAAAGCCATCGATCCAGACTTGCCCGACCGACCATTCTTGCAGCCGTTCCGCCAGGAGATCGAGATAATCGTCAGGGTCGGTATAGCGCCCGGCCAGCGCTTCTTGCATGGCCGCCGCCATGACAGCCAGATCATGAAGCTTATCACGCAACAATCCCGTTCCCGGCACATGGGCCAGTTGATCCATGCAATTTTCCAAGACCGGTTGGTCGATGCGATACGCTTTGAGTTCTGTGAGCATCGTGCTCAAGGCATCAGTAAAACCGATGCGCTCCGCGGAACGGTCAAAAAGGCAAAGTTCTTCTTTTTTGCTGTCCAGCAAGTGCCGCAAGATCATGCGCTTGCCCAACTCGCCAATGGGCAAGCGCGCACTGCCGCCCTTTTCCTGGAGCACCCGGTGAGCAAGGCGGCGGAAACTGTACACTTGCGCCCGCACCATCACACCACCGGGCACCGCAGCGAGCAAGGCCCGTTCCGCGTTAAAAGTCATTTGTTCCGGTACGATCAAGAGCAAAGGATCGCCGGCAGGCGCTTGATGCAAGGCTTCTGCCATCGCTTGCAAGCAATACTGTGTCTTGCCGCTGCCGGCCCGGCCGAGAATCAAGCGTACACTCATCGTTCCTTACCTGTACCTACATAAAATTTGCGGTCCATGCCTTTTAGCCACGGTGTCCAGTTGTCTCGCGCTTCATCGATACCACGGAGCACTTTATCTTTTTCCGCATCAAAGCGATCGGCCATGTGCAAGATCAAGCTTTCCATGGTTTTGGGCCGCTTCGGTGATTGATATTCATACTCACCGTGATGACTGGCGATAATGTGCAGTAACTGCAAGCGTAGTTCAGCAGGAAACCCGGCAACTCGTTCGATGGCCCGTTCGACGCGCATGATGCCGATGACAATATGACCGAGCAAGTTACCTTCATCGGTATAGCCGATCAGCGTATCATACTGCAGTTCATCAATCTTGCCGATGTCATGAAGCAAGGCACCGGCGATCAGCAAATCACGATCGGCCATGGGCGCCGTCTCGGCCAGACGCAACGCCACGTCGACAACGCCAAGCGAATGCTCCAACAAACCGCCGATATAGGCTTGATGGTGCGTCATGGCCGCCGGCGCCGTCGTGTAGGCACGGCGCACCGCCGGATCGTCAAGGAGACCTTGAAGCAGTGCCCGCAAATGCGGTTGTTCTACTGCGCCCATCGCTTCAGTGCAACGGCGCCAGAGTTCCTGACGATTACAAGGAGTGACCGGTAAAAAAACTTCCCAATCGATCGTCAGCGGATCGACAGGTTCGACCATTTGCAGATGCAGTTGTGTACTGCCTTGATACTCCGAAGCAAGGCCCCGTACGCGGTACACCCGGTTCTCCTGAAGGACCTGGGCGATACGAGGAACGAGATCGCCTTTTTCCCAGACACGCCCTTCAATCTTGCCGGTCCGATCCTCCAAGAGCATGCTCAGGTAATGGCCTTTACTGGTATCGCGGTAGGGCACTTGAGCAAAGCGGCGCACCACCAGTTGGCCTTCAAATAATTTGCCGCCAGCGATGTCTTTGACCCAGACCCGCACTTCCGGATTCCCTGTGCCCTTACCTTCGTTACGTTCGTTTCCCATCAAACGGTCGATCCTTTCTCGCGCAGTTTTTCGCTGCGTTGCTTCCGCGCTACGAATATAGACGCCCTCACGCAGCGGTAATCACAGCGGAGGGCGTTACTTCGTTTCGTTCCGTCTAACGACGGTCCAGTTCTGCTTTCAGTAGTTGATTGACAACGCCGGGATTGGCTTTGCCTTTGGTCGCTTTCATGATCTGACCGACAAAGAAGCCCACGGCTTTTTCTTTGCCTGCTTTATAATCAGCAACAACATTGGGGTTTTTATCGACAATTTCAGCAACGATCTTGGCAATGGCCCCTTCATCGGAGATCTGGACCAGACCTTTTTCTTCGACGATCACTTTGGCTTCCTTACCGGTGGCATACATCGTTTCAAAGACGGTTTTGGCAATTTTGCTGGAGATCGTGCCGGCTTCCAGCAGTTGCAAAAGACCGACCAAGTTCTCCGGCGAGATCGGGCAATCTTCAAAGCCCTTGCCGTCTTCTTTAACGAGACGGGTCAGTTCACCCATCATATAGTTCGAGATCTGTTTGGCTCGATCCTTCCCTTGCTGATCAGCTTGGCGATAGCCGTCGTCATCGGCAATGGGCGACGGTTCGATGCCGTAGTGACGGCAAGCGGCATCAAAATAATCGGCCATGGCTTTGGAATCGGTAATGATGCCGGCATCATAGGAAGGCAGCCCATAGGCAGCGACGAGGCGTTCATGACGGGCTTCCGGCAATTCCGGCAACGCCGCCCGCACCCGATCCACCCACTCCCGGGAAATGATGATCGGCACCAGATCGGGTTCCGGGAAGTACCGGTAGTCGTGGGCTTCTTCTTTGCTGCGCAAGGAGATGGTGACGCCTTTGGCGTCATCCCACATGCGCGTTTCTTGCACGACAACACCGCCGTCGCGGAGGATCTCGGCTTGCCGCTCGATTTCATACTCTAGCGCTTTTTGCAGCGTCTTGAACGAGTTCATATTCTTGAGCTCTGACCGCACGCCAAACTCTTTTTGGCCCCAAGGGCGCAGGGAGATGTTGGCATCACAGCGCAAACTGCCCTGTTCCATCTTACAGTCGGAAACGCCCGTATATTCGAGGATCGCCTTCACATGTTCCATATAAGCGATGGCTTCTTCGACGGAACGGATATCGGGTTCGGAAACGATTTCAATGAGGGGCACAGCCGTGCGGTTATAGTCAGCCAACGAATAGCCGGCACCGGCCAAGGTTCCGCCACCATGAACGAGTTTACCGGCATCTTCTTCCATGTGCACACGGGTAATACCGATCCGTTTCGTTCCTTGTGACGTGGTGATGTCCACCCAGCCCTTTTCGGCAATGGGCAAGTCATATTGCGACGTTTGATAAGCCTTGGGCAGGTCCGGGTAAAAATAGTTTTTGCGGTCAAACTTAGAAAACTCAGCAATCGTACAGTTGAGTGCCAGGCCGGCTGTCATGGCATACTCGACCACTTGCCGGTTTAAAACCGGTAACACACCGGGCAGTCCCAGACAGACAGGACAAACATGGGTGTTTTGCTCACCGCCGAACTCGGTCGTACAACCACAGAAAATCTTGCTCTTGGTCGCCAGTTCAGAGTGAATCTCCAGCCCCATGACAATTTCAAATTCAAATTCTTGCATCACTTACTCCCCCAGTTGCGGCATCTGCCGGTGGTACCCGGTCTCCTGCTCAAAGGCATAGGCCGCTTGCAAGAGGCGCGGTTCGTCAAAAGCCTTGCCCATCAACTGCAACCCTACGGGCATACCGCCGGCAAAGCCACCGTTGATCGACAGTCCCGGAATCCCGGCCAGGTTCGCCGACAGGGTGCAGACGTCGGAGAGATACATCGCCAGGGGGTTGTCCGTACGGGAACCAAAGGGAAAGGCCACCGTCGGCGACGTGGGCGATAGGATGAGGTCAAAACGCTCAAAAGCCTGATCAAAATCTTGTTTGATTAAGGTACGCACTTTTTGCGCTTTCAGATAGTAGGCATCGTAGTAACCGGACGACAGCGCATAGGTGCCCAGCATGATGCGCCGCTTGACTTCGGCACCAAAGCCTTCGGCGCGCGTCTTTTTGAACATCTCGACGATGTCATCGGCACCTTCGGCGCGGTAACCGTAGCGCACCCCGTCATAACGGGCCAAGTTGGATGATGCTTCGGCCGGAGCGATTAAGTAGTAAACGGGCAAGGCATATTCTGTATGGGGCAACGTGCATTCCTGCACTTCGGCGCCGAGATCGCAGAACACTTGCAGCGCCTTGTCGATCACAGCGGCCACTCCCGGTTCCAGACCTTCGCCCATGTACTCTTTGGGTACACCGATTTTCCATCCTTTGATCGACTGGCCTAAAAGCGCCGTGTAATCGGGATAAGCCACCGGTGCGGACGTGGAATCAAGGGGATCATGACCGGCAATGGCATTCATCACCAGTGCGCAGTCACGAACATCACGGGTAAAAGGACCGATCTGATCGAGAGAAGAAGCAAACGCCACCAGTCCATAACGGGAAACGGCGCCATAAGTCGGCTTCATCCCGACGACTCCACAAAAAGCTGCCGGTTGGCGAATCGAACCGCCTGTGTCAGAACCTAAGGAAAAGACGGCTTCGCCGGCGGCAACGGCAGCAGCAGCGCCACCGGACGATCCGCCAGGCACACAATTGAGATCCCAAGGGTTTTTCGTGGGAAAAAAGTGCGAGTTTTCCGTGGAAGAGCCCATGGCGAACTCATCCATATTTAACTTGCCCAGCAGCGGCGCACCGGCCTCTTTTAGCTTCTTGACGACCGTCGCATCATAGGGTGGTACAAAGTTATGGAGCATCTTGGACGAACAAGTCGTTTTGATGCCATCGGTACAAAGGTTGTCTTTCAGCGCCATCGGGATGCCTTCCAGCGGTCCAATGGCTTCACCGGCAGCCACTTTGGCATCGACACGTTGGGCTTCGGCCAAAGCGGCCTCCGCGGTCCGGGTCATATAAGCTTGCACTTGCGGCTCTACGGTATCGATGCGCCCCAGATGGGCTTCCACCAGTTCCGTTGCTGTAATTTCTTTTTGAACGAGCAGCCCATGAAGTTCATGGGCCGGTTTGGCAAAGAGCTTCACAATAGTCCTCCTCAACGCTTCATATCCATCGTACGATCAGGGCGTTGTTGATCAGACGATGCGTGGTACACGGAAAAAGCCATCTTCCTCTTCCGGTGCATTGGCCACGATCTTGGCTTGCTCCATGGAAGGTCTCACCACATCATCGCGGAAGACATTGTGGAGCGGAAACACATGGGCTGTCGGCGCTACGGCCGATGTATCGAGCGCTTCCAAGCGCTGGGCATAATCTAAAATCGCATTCAACTGCGTCGTGTACATGGCCACTTCGTCATCGGTCAGGGCCAGGCGGGCGAGCATGGCTACATGCTCTACTTCAGCTTTGGTCAAAGACACAATCATTCACCTTCTTCAATCAATCATCAAGATAAGGATATTCTAGCCAATTACGCCCACTTTGTCATCCTATCGCCCGATCACGAATGCTCCTGATGTTTAAGCAACGTCGTTACATTCGCCGGCTCAAAGGTATCTTCGCGATGGGTAAGAAAAAAGCCCCCGTACTTAAATAAGACTTTTTTCAGTTGCTCCAGCCGTTCCCGGGAAACCGTATCGATCACCGCATACCCCTTGTTGATCGTTAATGTCCCCAGTTGGCTGACGACTTGACCGTCGATTTGACTGGTCAAATCCTGCAAAGCGACGGCATCACCAGGAATAGGCACGCTGTGCCGCCGCAGTTCGGTCATTAACTGACCGGACATGCCCTGATCCAACCATTCAAAGGTCAGCACTTCGCCTTCACCCTTTTTACGCTTGCTCTCGACCAGCAAAAGATCGGGAACGTCCAACAAGGCTTTTTTGAGGGAGCGATAATCATCAACATGATAGATGGCCCGTGATGCGCCGGCCAAATGGCCTTCGACCGTCAACAAGCGCGGTGCAATCGGTATTTGGCGCAGCTGCAGAAAGAAAAAGAGGATCTGCCGCGATTTGCGCACCCAAAGCTCCTGAAAATTCCCGCCACGCTCCTTGGTTTCCAGCTTGCCAATCCGTTGCATGCCGTTGATGATGGCCATGCGGTACCAGGGCGGAAAAAAATAAGCTACACCGCCATACCGGTATACCCCTTCCCAGGGAAGAATGCGACAAAAAAGCACAAAGCCCACTTCATAGGGCGCGCGCTCGCCTGTATAATCGGGATCTTTGATTTCAAACATTTCATCGGTAAACAAATCCTTGATCCAGAAGCTATCGTTGCCCAATCGTTCGATCACGTACACACCGGGGCGGTTCTGCAGCCAGATTTCCACGGCCTGACGCAGCGGTAGGGCCAGGTGCTTACCGATTTCCCGCAAAAACACTTGCAATGCCGTCACACCGCCGCGCATGCGCCGGTCAAAAACAAACCATTCCCAGAACAGCGCCGATTGCGGGTGCTCTTCAAAAGGCTTTTCCGGATCGGCCGTCTGGCGCACAAAAATCGGCCATTCCCGCTTCCAGGCTTCCATAAAGCGCCACTGCACAAATTGCGTCAGCAACGATCCAATCTGCGCCATCTGCGCCAGCGCCCGGGCCACCGGATCTTGGTCCCCTTGATCGTTGCCCCAGCCTTCCGGCCAGATCAAACTGTCGTGGAGCCGTCCCTGCCAAGCTTCCAGCAGTTCTGCAAAAGTCTGGTAGGTGCCTTCACGAAAAAGATAATTGGCCATCTCCGGCAACCGGAAAGGTCCCTGCCCACGGTTTTTGCCGAGAATATGCTCACGGCGCAATTCTTGTACCAGTAAGGCCAGGCGATCTTCACTGACCGACCCGACAACGATTTCATCGGGCGCCAACCACACTTGACCACGTCCATCGCGGGCGACATCAATGCCCATGGCGATGGCATCATTGACGCGGCTTACATGAGTCTGTCTAAAAACCTCCGCATCCCAAGGGTCGATTCATAAAACTCAGTATTCAATGGTATTTTGTGCCATTTAAAGGTATTTTGGCTTCGCTTGTCGAATCAAATGAAGAAAAGATCGATTCGAAAGCGAGGTTTTCTCCATGTTTCGATATGATGATGATCCCCAAGGTAGCTTTTATAATCATGACGGCCTATGGGATACGTTGATTCCCAACGATTCGGTATTTCGCCTGTTTCGTGAATTCGCGCCGATCTTAATTCAACCGGATGACTTTATCGGCCGATACAGCCTCGACAATGGGCGTCCCAGCCATGCTGCGTTACGGATGACGATGGCTTGTTTATTGCAGCAAATGCTAAATGAAACCGATCGCGGAATGGAAGTGCAGACCCGTGTCAATCTCGAAGTCAAATATGCATTAGGCATGGCCCTCGACGATCCCGGCATTGATCATGCGAACTTCGGCG